>CAMDNZ010000013.1 GCA_945903445.1 Bordetella parapertussis | reverse complement strand
CCCTTCGAACAAGGGAATCATCAATTCGGCACCCGCCAGCGACTCGGCCAGATAGCCGCGTAAACCATCGGCGTAATGCCAGCTGCGGACTTCACCGGTTTTCTCGTGCTTGAGCTGGACTTTCACGCCCGGCAGCAGCACGGCTTTGCTGCGCAGCAGGCTGTAGAGCTCGTTGGCGGGAATGGCGGCCGAGTCGAAATACTTCGGATCCGGCCATACTTGCACGCGCGTGCCGGATTTTTTCTTGCCCGCCGCCGGGTACGGTGCGAGCGGCTCCACCACGTCGCCACCGGCAAATGCCAGACGATGCGTCCCGCCATCGCGCCAAACCACGACTTCGAGCCGAGTGGACAGCGCATTGGTTACAGACACCCCGACGCCGTGCAGACCGCCTGAAAATGCGTAGGCTCCCCCGCCCTTCTTGTCGAACTTGCCGCCCGCGTGCAAGCGGGTGAACACCAACTCGACGACCGGCGCGCCTTCGTCGGGGTGCAGGCCCACGGGAATACCGCGTCCGTCGTCCTCGACCGCGATGCCGCCGTCGGCCAGCAGAGTGACTTGGATATTTTTACAATGACCGGCCAGTGCCTCGTCGGCAGCGTTATCGATCACTTCCTGGATGATGTGTAGCGGATTGTCGGTCCGGGTGTACATGCCGGGACGCTGGCGTACAGGTTCCAGTCCCTTGAGTACGCGGATCGACGCCTCGTTGTAGCGCGGAGTGGTGGCCAAGGTATCCCCAAAATCTGTGGAAAAAAACACACGTTTCACCTGAGCCGAGCGTGTCCTGCCGTTCTAGGCACGACGTCGGGGCACGGCATTGGGCGGTGGCATTCGTCCGATCGGGCATGCCGCGCCACCCACTGAGGCGGCGCCTATGCTACCACCATGCCCCATGGCCGCCCGGGCGGTGGTATGCTTTGCGCATCGATAACTCTTATTTGCGCACGGTCGGCGGCCAGTCCGGCCAGCGGCGACCGGCCACCGGCGCACCCCATCCATGAGCGATCTCATCAAGCATGTAAACGACGCGTCGTTCGACGCAGACGTCCTGAAATCCGACAAGCCGGTCCTGGTGGACTACTGGGCCGAATGGTGTGGCCCCTGCAAGTCGATCGCACCGATTCTGGACGAAGCCGCCAAAACCTACGGTGATCGCGTCACCATCGTCAAAGTCAACGTCGACGAAAACCAGGACATCCCGGCCAAGTATGGCATTCGCGGCATTCCGACGCTGATGCTGTTCAAGAACGGCGAAGCCGCGGCCACCAAAGTGGGCGCCCTGTCGAAAACGCAATTGACCGCATTTTTGGACAGCGCACTCGGCAACTGATTCACCCTGTACAATAGCGTTGTAAGTTCGCGCGGGCCCGTCCGAGGCCCGCCATTCGCCTCCCAACCACGATCCTATCTCCCCTTCCCACGCAATGCACTTGAATGAACTGAAGGCCCTGCACGTTTCCAACCTGCTGGAAATGGCTGCCAGCCTGGAAATCGACAACGCAAACCGCCTGCGCAAGCAGGAATTGATGTTTGCGATCATGAAACGGCGCGCCAAACAAGGCGAACAGATCTTCGGCGATGGCGTGCTCGAAGTGCTGCCCGACGGCTTCGGCTTTCTGCGCTCGCCCGATACCTCGTATCTGGCCAGCACCGACGACATCTATATCTCGCCGTCGCAGATCCGCCGATTTAACCTGCACACGGGCGATTCGATCGAAGGCGAAGTGCGCGTGCCGAAAGACGGCGAGCGCTACTTCGCGTTGGTGAAGGTCGACAAGGTGAACGGCGTGGCGCCCGAACAGATCAAGCATCGGATCATGTTCGAGAACCTGACGCCGCTGCACCCGAACAAGTCACTCACGCTCGAGCGCGACATCAAGAGCGAAGAAAACCTGACTGGCCGGATCCTCGACGTCTTCGCCCCTTTGGGCAAGGGCCAGCGCGGCCTGATCGTCGCCAGCCCCAAGTCGGGCAAGACGGTGATGATGCAGCACATCGCGCACGCCATCACCACCAACTATCCGGACGCCGTGATGATCGTCCTGCTGGTGGACGAGCGTCCCGAAGAAGTGACCGAAATGCAGCGCACGGTGCGCGGCGAAGTGGTGGCCTCGACTTTCGACGAACCCGCCACCCGTCACGTCCAAGTGGCCGAAATGGTCATCGAAAAAGCCAAGCGCTTGGTCGAAATGAAGAAGGACGTGGTGATTCTGCTCGATTCGATCACCCGTCTGGCTCGTGCCTACAACACGGTCGTGCCTGCCAGCGGCAAGGTGCTGACCGGCGGTGTGGACGCCAACGCCCTGCAACGTCCGAAGCGCTTTTTCGGCGCGGCCCGCAATCTGGAAGAAGGCGGTTCGCTCACCATCATCGGCACGGCCCTGATCGAAACCGGTAGCCGCATGGACGAGGTGATCTACGAAGAGTTCAAAGGTACGGGCAACTCGGAAGTCCACCTCGAACGCCGTCTGGCTGAAAAGCGTGTGTACCCGTCGATCAATTTGAACAAGTCGGGCACTCGCCGCGAAGAGCTGCTGATCAAGCCCGATCTGCTGCAAAAGGTGTGGGTGTTGCGCAAGTTCATCCACGACATGGACGAAATCCAAGCGATGGAATTCATCATGGACAAGATGCGTGCCACCAAGAACAACGCCGAATTCTTCGATATGATGAAGAAGTAGGCGGCGCGGTGGGTCTATCGGCCCACCCGGCACATCAGGGGCCGTCCGGCGTTCGGACGGCCTTTTTGTGGTCTGGCGTAGCGATGTCGATCTCGACTTCGGGGTTTTCCCAATGGCCTCGAACCCGGAACTGCTGAGTCAGTGCCTGCTCCAGGGGAGCGCGTATCACCCATTGGGTCACCAAAGCACCCGCACCCAAAATCGGATTGATCAGCGTAGTCGCCAAGGCCGCGCCGCTGGCGTCGATATTGGGCACCACTCGCGCCCGCATGTCCCAGCGACGATCGACCAGATCGCTCTGGCCGTCCAACCGAATACGCGCGGCCGGCCCGGAGATCGAATAATCCTCGACCTCCAACACGCCTTTGTTGATTTTCAACGCGCTACCGATCCTGTCGAAAACGAAACCGCCCTGCACAAGCTTGGCGGGATCGACTTGCATCGATGCCAGCCTGGGCAAGGATTGCAACGACAGTAACGACAGCCATTTCACCGAAGCCGATTCGACTTGAACGAATCGACCCGACTTCAGATCGACGTCGAAACGCGCATCCAGCTTGCGTAAATCGTGCGTCCAGGGCGAATCCTGCCAGAACAGGCGTCCCACTATCGTACCGGCCCCCTGCGCCACCAGATTGGGCGATCCAACGCGACCCAGCAGATCGCCCGCGTCGGCAATCGCCAAATGCACCGTGGCGTCTAAGCCGCGGCGCGCTCCTTCGGCATTCCAGACGCCGTCGACGATCAGGCTGGCCGCTGGATTGACGACCGTCAGGCGATCGAGCCGCCATTGCTCGCCTCGATTGACATTGGTGCCGCTCATCTTCAATTCGCCCAAGGCACGGCCGTATACCGAAAAATCGTCGACGTGCAGGCTGATCGCCGGGAATCCGGAAAGGTCTTGCGCGGCGCGGTCGGTTGCGGCGACAGCCTCATCGTCGTCGATGTCGGCAGGCTCCAGCCATAAACGCGACATGCGGGCATCTATTGTTCCTGGGGCACCCGTCGTGTCACGCTGCCAGTCGATCCGACCATCGGCTTGACGCGAAGCGACGTGCGTCTGCCAGGATGTGGATTGCGGCCCGGGCTTGCGCTCGGCGCTCAGGCTGGCGTCATCGAATTTATAGCGACCGGCCACTAATCGAGGCGTCGATACCTGTAATTGCAGCCCACGTTCGATCAAGCCGATCGAGCGTTTCGCGACCGTGCTCGTGCTGACTTGCTGTCCGAACCCGACACGCTTGGCTTTGAGCTCCTTGGGGTCCGCAGCGGTGACTTTCGGCGAATCCGCAGTGTCTGAATCGTTCGTGGGCGCTGCCGACAAGTCTTCGATCAAATCGCGCCATTGCACGAGGTTCAGCTCGTCCAAACGCGCCGCGACGGCCAAGCCCTCGGCAGGCAATCCTGCCGACTCTCCGATGTTCAAAACACCCCGTGCGAACATCGGCACGCCTGGCTTCGCACTCGCATCGGTCGGCTTAGATAACACGTCCGAGGCTTGCTCGAAGCGCATTCGAGTTCGATCGCCCACGGTCGCGGCCAATGTCGCAGGCCCCCGACCCGCCTCACCTCGCGGCAGCCACGTCACGCTGACCGGCAGGCTCGCATCGGCAGATTTTTTAAAAGGCGATGGCAAATCCAAAGACAGACCGCGCAGGTCGCTATCCCACTGCGCGCGCGTGACTTCGCCGTGGTCATAGCCGAAGCTTGCTTTGTAGACGAGATCGCCTTTGGCGCGCGCCAATATCGGTCGTGCATCGCCGCGCCAACGGCGCACGGCATCCATGGCGACGCGACCGTCGATGTTCAGATCCTGCCCAGTCTCGCTTAACGTGCCAGAAAACGCGACAGGGCCGCCCAGCCAGCGGCCCTTCAAGCCATCGGCGCGCAATGCCTCGCGCGTGAACACCAGCTTGCCGTCCAGCGCGGTGACCGGCGGGACCGATTGACCGGGCCAGAAACTCACGCCCTTCATGACCGCCTCGCCGCGAACCGCCGTGTCGTCGGTCTCATCCAAAGGAATACTCAACACCAGCGGCACGGCCATGTCGCCGCTTGCCCGTGTCTGCGCCAATCGACCGCCTACCAAGGCCCCCAAGGGCGAACCCGCCAGCACATCGATATACGCCTGAGCATCGCCTTCGGTCTGCGCCTCGACCGCCAGAATGGCGTTATCCGCACCCAGATCGTCGGTATGCGCCAACGCATGCTTGACCGCAACGGCGCGGCCCTGCCCTTGAAGCTGGGCGCCTTCGTCGGTTTCGACGGTCAGGCTGGCGTTCGCCATCTGAAGCCGACCGTTGATGTGCGTCAGGATCGGCCAGGCACCGCTATCGCCGCCCTCCTGCCAATGCGGCGCATAGTTCAAGCGTGCGCCCACCACTCGCCCGGCCAAGGAGAACGCGCCGTCGTCCTTCGGCAAATTGAACGGGAACTGCATCAGCGGGCCATGCAAGGCCATTTGCGCATCGACCAGACTTCCACCCGACAAGGCGTCCCGCAACCAACGCCGGACCTGGGCGGCGACGATCGTGGGCACGTAGCGATGCACGGCGGACAGGGATGCGCGACCGATATCGGCGTGCAAATCGGCAACGCCCGCTGCTTCACCGGCTCGCGCGTACCACTGCCCCCGCACGATGGCTTGTAGGTCGTCGCTGTAGAGCGTGGCCTGTGAGATGTCGGCGCGGGACACCGTAGCGGCCCCCACGGCTAGCGCCGCAGTCGCAGTGAGCGAATGCGCCGTCCAGGGACGGCCTTCGAATCGATCTGGAATCGATACGGTCACGGCACGCGCGTCGCCCTTAAGTTCGAGGGCTGCGGTGCCATCGGCGCCACAACGACCGGTGTCGCCCCGCCAACATGCCGCGACAGTTTGACTATCGCCACGTAGCGTGACACTGACGTCATCGGTCTCGATATGACGGCGGGCAGCATCCTGCCACGCCATCTGGTGCCCCCGAACATCGAGCCTCGCCTGACCCAGACGGCCATCGATGGCATCGGCCCAGGCGCGCACAGACATTCGCCCATGCAGACCCTTTATCGGCAACCATGGCGTCCACTGAGCCACGTCGATGTTGTGCCACTCGGCATGCAATCTTCCGGCCAACGCATCGGCCTGCGTATCGGCGGCTACCCGCTTATTTTTGGCGGAATCGAACCATCGACCCTCCACCTCGCCCGCCAAGCTAATCAGTGCACCTTGTCCGCCACGCGGTGTCGCCCGCAAATAGGCGCGATGCATGCCTGCATCGGCCTGTACAACCAGCGCAATGTTGGTGAACACCAGCGGTGGCGCCAGCGTGAATTGATCGATCCAGCGCACCGTGACGCCATGCACCACCAGATCGGATTGATCTTTGATCCACTGAGCGACGGGCGTCGCCCCCCAGGGCTCGTCGTCGGTCGTCAAATCGACACGCTGGCCCGCCACGCGTAACTGATGTCTGGACTCGCGGGTCGCAGTCACTTCGCCCCCATCGATACTTAGCGTGGCCCAAATCAAGCGTCCCGCCAGCAACGACCGCCAGGCAATTTCGCCGGTCAGTCGCTCGACCAACGCTACGGGTTTTCCCCTAGGTACCTCGGGCTCGTACAGATGTACACCATGCACGGTCAGCTGCGGACGCATGCCCGACCAACGTGCCTCGATATGGTCGATATCGACACGAACCCCATAGCGCTCACCGACTGCCTGCGTGATCTCGCCGCGCCATTGGTCGATACGAGGCATGGCCCAGATACTACCGAGCACGGCCGCAAGCGTACCTGCCGAGAGCATGCCTAGCGCGGTCCAGCAGATATAACGTAATACAGAGTTCGGGGACGGCACGTGCGGCTGGACGCTAAAGCGTATGGATGGAATGACGATATCGCTGTTATCTTAGGCGACCCGACCGCCTGTCGTCACCCCCAACTCCTTACTAGTTATGTCGAATCCGCAAATACTCGTTCATGCCCAGACATGGTCCGGCTATTTGCGCCGCCGCCTGTTGGCGATTCCCGAGCGGGCCGACTGGTTGAACCGGATAGCACCGCAGGCCCTGACGCCTGCGGTAATCGAACAGTGGTTCGCTGCCGAACATGGATTGGCCGAAGACCAGACATTAAGCGTCGAACAATGCCGAGCCGCGCTACGCAAGCTGCGCGACAAGATATTTTGTTGCTTGATCGTGCGCGACCTGGGCGGGTTGGCCGATCTGGACGAGGTCGTCGCGGCCATGACGGCCCTGGCCGACTTAACGGTGGCGCAAGCCTATCGCAGCGTGGCCGCCGAACTGGCCGCGTTGCACGGGGTGCCGCGCGATCTGGCAGGACGCCCGCAAGAGATGTTGATCGTTGGCATGGGGAAACTTGGCGGACGCGAATTGAATGTGTCCTCCGACATCGATCTGGTCATGTTGTATGGCGAAGAAGGCGAAACCGACGGTACTCGCCCCCTCAGCCATCATGAGTTCTATGGCCGCTTGACTCGCCGAATGATGCCTGTCATCTCGGAGGTGGACGAACACGGGCAAGTCTTTCGCTGCGATCTGCGTCTGCGCCCCGACGGCGATGCCGGACCGCTGGCCTGGAGCCTGGACGCCTTCGAAAACTACTTGATCGGTCAAGGCCGCGAGTGGGAACGCTAGGCCTGGCTGAAAGCGCGTCCTATCGAGGTGCAGGCGTTCGCGGGGTCGGATTGCGCCGAGCAATTACGCACTTTGGAAAGCCTACGCCGCGCGTTCGTCTATCGCAAGTACTTCGATTTCGACGCATTGGCCGCATTACGTGCGCTGCGCGAACGGATTCGCCAGGATTGGCAGCGGCGCGCTCTGGCGCGAACCGGCATCGACAGCACCAACAATATCAAATTGGGCGATGGCGGGATCCGTGAAATCGAATTCGTCGTCCAGCTTTCTCAATTGATACGCGGCGGTCGCACGCCTGCCTTGCAAGAGCGCGGGTTGTTGGCTGCCCTGCACGCCGAACAGCGTGCGGGGCTATTGACCATAAACGACGCCCGGCAATTGGACGATGCCTACCGCTTCCTGCGCCGTTGCGAACATGCCTTGCAATACCGCGAAGACGAACAAACGCATCTGCTGCCGACCGATCCCGCTGCGCGCGAGGCGCTTGCCCGGGCCTTGGGCCTGTCCGCCGAGGCTTTCGAAGCCGAACTGAGCCACCACCGCAGCTTCGTGGCGCAGACGTTTCGCAACGTTTTCCGGCTGGTCGGCATGGAGGGCGACGATGTCGAGCCCGCGCCCGCCATCGAGGCGCCCAGCGACCCGGCCCAGGCACTGGCCGATCAGATTCACGCCACATTGGGCGCCGATGACGTCGCGCCGCTTTTGGCACGGGCCGAATCGCTGCTGGGCGGACACCGGGTGCGCAGTCTGCCCGATCTGAGCCGACGCCGCCTGGAGGCGCTTTTACCGGCCGCCGTGCGAGCCGCCCAGGCCACCTCTGCGCCCCTTGCGGCGGCGTCCCGACTGTTCGATCTGATCGAAACCGTGGCCCAACGCAGCGCCTATTTGGCCCTGCTGGCCGAATACCCCGACACGCTGGCACGGTTGGCACGGATGATGGCCGCTAGCCCATGGGCCGCTCAATACCTGACTCAGCATCCTTTGCTGCTGGACAGCCTGATCGACTGGCGCACGCTATTCGAACCCGTTGATTTCGTGGTAGCAGGCAAACAACTGCACGCCGACCTGGACGCCTGCGTGTTGCCCGACGGTCAGCCCGACATCGAAAGCCAGATGAATTTGATGCGCGATGTCCAGCGCCAGATCAGCTTTCAATTGCTAGCCCAGGATCTGGAAGGCGAACTGACGGTCGAGAAGCTCGCCGACCAGCTCTCGGCCTTGGCCGAAATGCTGCTCTCGCAAACCATTCTGCGAGTCTGGCCGCTTGTGAACAAACAGGCCGGCCTGGCGCCTCGTTTCGCCGTCATTGCCTATGGCAAGCTGGGTGGCAAGGAACTGGGCTATGCGTCGGATCTCGATCTAGTGTTCGTCTACGACGATGCGCGCGAAGATGCCGCCGAGGTGTATGGCAAGCTGGGACGACGCATGGCGTCATGGTTATCGACGATGACTTCGTCCGGCAGGTTGTACGAGATCGATCTGCGCTTGCGCCCCGATGGCGAGGCCGGCTTGATCGCCGTGCCCGTCGAGGCGCTACGCACCTATCAGGAAAACAAGGCCTGGGTGTGGGAACACCAGGCACTCACGCGCGCTCGCGCAGCCGCAGGCGACCCCGAGGTCGGCGCAGCGTTCGAGGCCTTGCGCCACGATATCGTCACGCGTCAACGCGATGCCGAGGTGCTGTGCGACACCGTGCATGCCATGCGGGATCGCATCAGCGCGGGCCACCGCAATCCGACTCAGCTCTTCGACGTCAAACACGACCGGGGCGGCATGGTGGATCTCGAGTTCACCACGCAATATTTGGTGTTGGCGCACTCGCACGCTCACCCTGCATTAGCCAATAATCTGGGCAATATCACCTTGCTGCGCCTGGCCGCCGAAGCGGGTTTGATCGATCCTACGCTGGCCGCCGACGTCGGCGATGCCTATCGTGCCTTGCGCCGCATCCAGCACCAGGCCCGCTTGCAAGGTCAGGAAAAAGCTCGGGTCGAGCCTGCATTGATTGCCCAGGCAAGCGCTCGGGTGACCGAGCTATGGGTTGCGGTGTTCGGTGCCGCGCCGGCGCCTGCCGCACTGAAGACCTCGGCCGGCTGGGATCCCTCCAAAGGATGAACGCGTTAAAATACGGCAATCGCGTCTATTTTTTTAAGTGAATGCCATGTCGGAATTCGTCCGTCCTCAACTCGACCTCCCCCCCGGTCGCAGCAAAGTGCTCATGCACTCGTGCTGCGCGCCATGCTCGGGCGAAGTCATGGAAGCCATGACGGCTTCGGATATCGATTACGCGATTTATTTCTACAACCCGAACATCCATCCGGTCAAAGAATACGAAATCCGCAAGCAGGAAAACATCCGTTTCGCCGAGCAGCACGACATCCCTTTTATTGATGCCGACTACGACATGGATAATTGGTTCGAGCGAATCAAGGGATTCGAGAACACGCCGGAGCGCGGTGAACGCTGCACCAAGTGCTTCGACATGCGTTTCGAGCGCACCGCGCTATATGCACACGAACATGGCTACGACACGATCACCAGTTCCCTGGGCATTTCGCGTTGGAAGGACATGAACCAGATCAACGGCTGCGGCGAGCGCGCGGCGGCACGTTACGACGATCTGGTGTATTGGACCTACAACTGGCGCAAAGGCGGCGGTTCGTCGCGCATGATCGAAATCAGCAAACGCGAAAACTTTTATCAGCAGGAATATTGCGGCTGCGTCTATTCGCTGCGCGACACCAACCGCCACCGGCGTTCGCAAGGTCGCGAGCGCATCCATATCGGCGTGAAGTTCTATGGACGCGAACACATCATCAGCGACGAGACCCTGTAGAAAACCCGTCCAACAGCTGTAAAAAAACGCCCGCTTATCTAAAACCGGGCGTTTTTTTCTCGGACTTGTTATCACTGAACCGCAGAGCGCGCCCTTTTACTGCAAAGTGCGCGTAAAAGTGAACTCACCGTCCCGAATATCGACGGGAACCACATCGCGCGGTCCGAACTTGCCCTCCAGCAGCAGACGCGCCACCGGATTCTCGATTTTCTGCTGAATGGCGCGCTTTAACGGGCGCGCTCCATACACCGGATCGAAACCGCTGCGAGCGATTTCCGCCAACGCGGCATCGCTGACTTCCAGGCTGATGTCCTGCGCGGCCAGTCGCTCGCGCAAACGCTGCAATTGAATCGCTGCAATCGACTCGATGTGCTTGGCATCCAAGGCATGGAACACCACCACCTCGTCGATTCGATTCAAAAATTCGGGCCGGAAACTCAGTTTCAATTCGTCCCACACCGCCGACTTGATTTTCTCGTACGGTTGACCGGCCATAGCCTGAATGTGCTGCGAACCCAGGTTGGACGTCATGACGATGACCGTATTGCGAAAATCCACTGTCCGGCCTTGACCGTCGGTCAATCGGCCGTCGTCCAACACTTGCAGCAACACGTTGAATACGTCGGGATGCGCCTTTTCTACCTCGTCCAACAAGATGACGCTGTAGGGCTTGCGACGTACGGCCTCGGTCAGATAACCGCCCTCTTCATAACCCACATAGCCGGGAGGCGCACCGATCAGGCGAGCGACCGAGTGCTTTTCCATGAACTCGCTCATGTCGATACGCACCATCTGCTCGGACGAGTCGAATAGAAATTCCGCCAAAGCACGCGTCAGCTCGGTCTTGCCTACACCGGTGGGGCCCAAGAACAAGAACGACCCATTCGGGCGCTGGGGATCGGCCAGACCTGAACGAGACCGGCGGATCGCGTCGGCCACCAAACTGACGGCTTCGTCCTGGCCTACGACACGCCGATGCAGAACGTCTTCCATCCGCAGCAGCTTGTCGCGTTCGCCTTGCATCATCTTCGAGACCGGAATACCGGTCGCTCGCGACACCACCTCGGCAATTTCCTCTGCGCCCACTTCGGTGCGCAGCAAACGAGGTTTGGCGGCAGTACCCGTTTGACCCCCGGCTTTGGCCGCTTGAGCACCCGACTCGGCGGCTTTTAGAGCACCTTCGAGTTCCGGCAACTTGCCGTATTGCAACTCGGCCAAGCGATCGAACTGGCCTTTACGCTGCAACTCGGCCATCTCGGCGCGAAGACCATCTATCTCTTCCTTGATCTGCTGTGTACCCAATACAGCGGCCTTCTCGGCCTTCCAGACCTCTTCGAAATCGTTATATTCGCGCTGCAATTTTTGCAGTTCTTCTTCGATAACCTGCAAACGGCGCTTGGATGCATCGTCGGTCTCACGCTTGACCGCGGCATGCTCGATCTTCAACTGAATAATGCGTCGATCCAAACGATCCATTACCTCCGGCTTGGAGTCGATCTCCATGCGGATACGTGCCGCGGCCTCGTCGATCAGGTCGATAGCCTTGTCCGGCAGGAAACGGTCGGTGATGTAGCGATTCGACAGTTCGGCAGCCGCCACGATAGCGGGATCGGTGATTTCGACGCCATGGTGAAGTTCGTAACGCTCCTGCAAACCGCGCAAAATAGCGATAGTCGATTCAACGTCGGGTTCGCCCACCAGCACCTTCTGGAAGCGACGTTCGAGGGCGGCGTCTTTCTCGATGTACTTACGATATTCGTCCAGCGTGGTCGCACCGATGCAATGCAGTTCGCCGCGCGCCAGAGCAGGCTTGAGCATGTTGCCCGCATCCAAGGCGCCTTCGGCCTTACCCGCCCCGACCATCGTATGCAGCTCGTCGATAAACACGATATTCGTGCCGTCGTCCTGAGCCAACTCCTTCAGCACGGCCTTCAGACGTTCTTCGAATTCGCCGCGAAACTTCGCACCGGCCAACAAGGCGGCCAAATCCAAGGACAACACTTTCTTGCCACGTAAAGTTTCAGGCACTTCGTCATTGACGATGCGCTGCGCCAAACCCTCGACGATGGCGGTCTTGCCCACGCCAGGTTCGCCAATCAGCACGGGATTGTTTTTAGTGCGACGCTGCAGAATCTGAATGGTGCGACGAATCTCGTCGTCGCGACCGATGACCGGATCGAGCTTACCCTCGCGCGCACGGGCGGTCAGGTCTTGGGTGTACTTGGACAGCGCCTCGCGGTTGGCTTCGCCGTCGGCCCCCGTGACGGTCGATCCGCCACGAACCGCTTCTATGGCCGCTTCCAACGCCTTGCGCTGTAGACCGGCGTCGCGCAGGATGCGCCCGGCCTCGCCCTTGTCATCAGACAAGGCCAGAAGAAACAATTCTCCCGGAATAAACGTATCGCCACGTTTAGCCGCCTCTTTGTCGGTGCGAGTCAGCACAGATTGCAATTCCCGACTGATCTGAACGTTGCTATCGCCGGATTGCACCTGAGACAAGGCAGCGAGCGCGGTCTTCAGTGCGGGTTGCAGTGTATTGACGGCGACACCTGCACGCGCCAGCAGGCTGGACGCTCCACTTTCGGTGTCGGCGAGCAGCGCAGCCAAGACGTGAACGGGTTCGATATAAGGATTATCAGCGCGTGCGGCGGTGCTCTGTGCATCGGCCAGGGCCTGCTGAAACTTTGTAGTGAGCTTGTCGAATCGCATGTTTATTGCCTGAATACCGGAAGCCGGACCCAGCCGGCGGATGCCAAGCAGATAAGGACGATCTCATTGTTTTCAATAGCCTAGCACGCCGACTGGCGTGGGACCGGGGCACGACCTGCAGCGCACACCGGTCGTGCCCACTTGGCGCGTATGATAGGAATTTATCGGTTAAAGCGGATACGCATCGCACTCGCAGTACGTGCCCCCCTCGCTGGGTTCCTTGTTGCAGATATAGATGCAGATTTCGTCTTTCTGAGTGAGAATACGGCGGCTTTCTGGCGTATCGCTATACGCCGAGGATAAAAGCGTGTCGAGCGGATGATGAACCGACTTGGAATATGCTACTACCTCATGTTTAAGCGCTCCAAAAAACATAGACTGAGGCGGAGCTGGGTTGAGCGACGCAGCCGTTACAGAAGACGTCATCAGCGCTAAAAAAATAGCTAGCAACGTAAGTGGTTTTGACATAGCAATCTCCTGAAGTCCATTTAAAGGCGAACAAAAGAAAGGCAAGCAAGAGACACGAGGCATACAGCTGATGCGTTCTTGAAGCAAAGGGCCCGCGTGTCACCTCAACCGTAGCCCCGAAAATTCGGCCAAACCGCCACCGCCACCATTTAGATACAAATGGATTGCATAAAATGCCATACCGCCCCAGACGCGGGAATTACCCGGCGACACACCTGGCCATCCGATGCCATGGGCCTGAGCACCCCGTCCAGGATCAAAGGGGATACATGTCGCACCGACAGTAATTCCCGCCTAAAGCAGGGTTCTTTCGGCACAAAGCGGTACAAATCTGCTGCCGTGTGGGTTGTGCCTGCGCCAATACCCGTCCGCTCGTACCCTGTCTGACAGGCCCAAGCGACTGTATCGGCGTGAACGGATGGGCTGACGATAAGGACACCAATCCCACGGAGGACGCGCGCGTGCGTACCGTATCGGCCCTGGTGGGTTGAACTCCGAAAGCCGTGGCGGTCCAGGCAAGGGCGACCCAAAGTGCGCTGGCGATGATTTTTTTCATCATGTTTATCCCCTGAAGAATTGATAAAGCACGTGTCCCGTTCCAAACGAACGAAGAACGGAAACACACGCTACATCGTAGGGACGCTACAAAAACCAACTAAATCGCCAGACTCAGCGCCAAGTTACATAACGCGCAGGGTCAGGCATAATAAAAAAGCCTGTCCGGCGAAAAACACCGAACAGGCTTTTTAGGTAGAAGTGACCGCGCACGCCGTGCGCAACCGCCATCGATCCCTTTCTACTTCTTCTTGCCGCGCGCAGGCACTTGGCGCGTTTCCGAACCCGTGAACAACTGACGCGGACGGCCGATTTTGTAATCGGGATCCGACAACATCTCGTTCCATTGAGCGATCCAACCCACCGTACGGGCCAGTGCGAAGATGGCCGTGAACAGCGAAGTCGGGATACCGATTGCGCGTTGCACGATACCCGAGTAGAAATCGACGTTCGGGTACAGCTTGCGCTCGACGAAATACGGATCTTCCAAGGCGATGCGTTCGAGTTCCATGGCCAGCTTGAACAAGGGATCGTTCTCCAGACCCAGCGCAAAGAGCACTTCCTTGCACGTCTCTTGCATCAACTTGGCACGCGGATCGTAGTTCTTGTAGACGCGGTGGCCAAAGCCCATCAGGCGCACGCCCGACGACTTGTCCTTGACCTTTTCCATGAACTCGCCCACTTTGGCCACGCCACCTTCGGCTTGCAGCTGCTCCAGCATGTGCAGGCACGCTTCGTTGGCGCCACCGTGAGCCGGGCCCCACAAACACGCCACGCCAGCGGCGATGGCCGCGAACGGGTTGGTGCCCGACGAACCGCACAGGCGGACGGTGGAAGTCGACGCGTTTTGCTCGTGATCGGCGTGCAGGATGAAGATACGATCCAGCGCGCGCTCGACTACTTCATTGACCTTGTAGTCCTCGCACGGCGTAGCGAACATCATGCGCAGGAAATTGCCCGTGTAGGACAGATTGTTCTGCGGGTAGATGAACGGCTGTCCTTGTGAGTACTTGTAGGCCATGGCGACCAGGGTCGGCATCTTGGCGATCAGGCGAATGGCCGAAATATGGCGCTGCTTGGGATCGGTGATGTCCGACGAATCGTGGTAGAACGCCGACAGCGCGCCCACCAGACCCGTCAACACGGCCATCGGGTGCGCGTCGCGACGAAAGCCGCGCAGGAATTGGTGAAGCTGCTCGTTGACCAGGGTGTGGTGCGTGACCTGATGATCAAAGTCTTTTTTCTGTTCGCCGTCGGGCAAATCGCCGTTCAGGATCAGATAGCAGATGTCGAGGAAGTCGCAATTGACGGCCAGTTGCTCGATCGGGTAGCCACGATACAGTAGCTCGCCCTTATCGCCGTCGATATACGTGATGCCCGATTCGCAGGCCGCCGTCGACATGAAGCCGGGGTCGAACGTGAACATGCCGGTCTGGCCATACAGCTTGCGAATGTCGATGACATCCGGACCTACGGTACCGGAATACACCGGAAACTCGACCGCTTCGCTACCATCCGAGAACGATAGGGTGGCTTTCTTATCAGACAATTTCATCGTTTCTTCCTCACACACAATTGTTTAGAGCGCGCGCATTTTCCCTACTATCTCCCGCAACTGCGGGGTGTCGTAAACGCCATCGAGTTCGGTACGCGCGAGCAAGACGTCCATCAACTCGTTATCGCCCATTTCGAACAGCAGGGTCAATGCCGTGACGTCGGCGGCCGTCAGGTCGGTCTCGTAAGCGTCCAGATACTTGGTGAGTATCAAGTCGTTTTCAAGCAATCCGCGCCGGGCGCGCCAGCGTAAACGGGCGCGTTCGAGTTCTGTCAGCCGGTTATCCATACGTGCATCCGTCAGACCGCGCGCCTGACCATTAATTCCTTGATCTTGCCGATTGCTTTGGTCGGGTTCAGTCCTTTCGGACAGACGTCGACGCAATTCATGATCGTGTGGCAACGGAACAAACGGTAAGGATCTTCGAGATCGTCCAGGCGGGCCCGGGTCGATTCGTCACGGCTGTCGGCAATGAACCGGTAGGCTTGCAGCAAGCCTGCCGGGCCCACGAACTTGTCGGGGTTCCACCAGAACGAAGGGCACGAGGTCGAGCAGCAGGCGCACAGGATGCACTCGTACAGACCATCGAGTTCTTCACGTGCCTCGGGCGATTGCAGACGCTCTTTCTCGGGCGGCGGCGTGTCGTTGATGAGGTACGGCTTGATCGAATGGTACTGATTGAAGAAGTGCGTCATGTCCACGATCAGATCGCGGATGACCGGCAGGCCCGGCAGCGGCTTCAGAACGATGGGTTCTTTCAGTTCGCGCAAGTTAGTGGTACAGGCCAGGCCGTTTTTGCCATTGATGTTCATGGCGTCCGAACCGCACACGCCTTCGCGGCACGAACGGCGGATGGCCAGGCTGTCGTCCACATCGTTCTTGATGCGGACCAGCGCATCGAGCAGCATTTTGTCGGTGGCCGCCAATTCGACGTCCAACTTCTGCATGTAGGGACGCTCGTCCTTGTCCGGGTCGTAGCGGTAGATCTCAAACTTCACGATACGTTTGGTGCTCATGGCAGCATCCTGCTTAGAAAGTCCGCGCCTTGGGCGGAATGGAATCGACCGTCAAGGGCTTCATCTGGACCGGTTTGTAGTCCAGGCGGCTGCCTTCGGAATAGAACAACGTGTGCTTCAGCCAGTTTTCGTCGTCACGCGTGGGATGGTCGTCCAACGCATGCGCGCCACGGCTCTCGGTGCGGGCGGCGGCCGAATTGATGGTGGCACGGGCCACCTCGGTCATGTTGGCGAGTTCCAGCGCTTCGATACGTGCGGTGTTGAACACCTTCGACTTGTCGTCGAACGAGATGTGCTTGGCCTGTTCAGCCAGTTGCTCGATCTGATCGACGCCTTCGTTCAAAAGCTTCAGCGTGCGGAACACGCCGCAATGCGCCTGCATCGATGCACGAATGGCGTTACCCACGAACTGCGTCTTTTCGCCGCCCTTGCGGGATTCGAGTTCAGCGACGCGGGACAGCGAGAAATCCAGCGATGCCTGCGGCACCGGCTGATGATTGCGCTGATGTTCGAGGTGCGAGTTGACGATGTGGTTGCCCGCGGCACGGCCGAACACCACCAGGTCGAGCAGTGAATTGGTGCCCAGGCGGTTGGCACCGTGTACCGACACGGCCGCGCATTCGCCGATGGCGTACAGGCCATTGACGACCTTGTTTTCGCCGGCCGTGGTGGAAACCACCTGACCATGATAATTGGCTGGAATACCGCCCATCTGGTAGTGGATGGTGGGCACGACCGGAATCGGATCCTTGATGGGGTCGACGTTGCCGAACTTCATGGCGATTTCGCGAATCGACGGCAGACGCTTTTTGATGACGTCGGCCCCCAGGTGATCCAGCTTCAAGACCACGTAGCTGCCGTCGGGACCACAACCACGGCCTTCCTTGATTTCCTGGTCCATCGAGCGCGATACGAAATCGCGTGGGGCCAAATCCTTCAGCGTGGGCGCATAACGCTCCATAAAGCGTTCGCCATCCTTGTTCAGAAGAATGCCGCCCTCGCCTCGCACGCCCTCGGTGATCAGCACGCCCGCCCCAGCGACGCCGGTCGGGTGAAACTGCCAGAACTCCATGTCCTGCAAAGGCAGGCCAGCACGTGCGGCCATGCCCAAGCCGTCGCCGGTGTTGATGAAGGCGTTGGTGGACGCGGCCCAGATACGACCCGCGCCGCCGGTGGCCAGCACCGTGGTCTTGGCTTCGAGGATGTAGATTTCGCCGGTTTCCATTTCCAGCGCAGTCACGCCGACCACATCGCCGTCGTCGTTGCGCAGCAGATCCAAGGCCATCCATTCGACGAAAAACTGGGTACGGGCAGCGACGTTGCGCTGATAAAGCGTATGCAACAACGCATGGCCGGTCCGGTCCGCGGCCGCACAGGCACGCTGCACGGGTTTCTCGCCGAAGTTGGCGGTGTGGCCGCCGAACGGACGCTGATAGATGGTGCCGTTGGCGTTACGGTCGAACGGCATACCGAAGTGTTCGAGTTCATAGACGGCGTTGGTCGCTTCGCGGCACATGAATTCGATGGCGTCCTGGTCGCCCAGCCAATCCGACCCCTTGACGGTGTCGTACATGTGCCAGTACCAGTTGTCTTCGCTCATGTTGCCCAACGATGCACCGATACCGCCTTGTGCGGCAACCGTATGCGAACGGGTGGGGAACACTTTAGAGAGCACGGCCACCGACAGGCCGGCCTGAGCCAGTTGCAGCGAGCAACGCATGCCGGCACCGCCGGCGCCCACGACCACCACATCGAACTGGCGGCGCGGCAGATTTTGAGTGACAGCGACCACGACTAGATACTCCAGAGAATTTGAGCGAAATACGCCAACGACCCGACCAACCAGAGGATGGTGAGCACGTGGAGGGTCAAGCGCAGACCCACCGGCTTGACGTAATCCATCCAGATGTCGCGCACGCCGATCCAGGCATGCCATGCCAGCGAAACGAAAGCCAAGGTGGCCAGGATCTGACCCAAGGGCAAAGCGAAGACGGTGAACGTGAACAGGGCTTGCCAGTTCTCGAAGGTGAAGGCAGGCATGGCCAGCACGCCGACCAGCAACACGATGGTATAGACCGCCAGGATGACAGCGGTGATACGTTGGGCGATGAAGTCCTTCACGCCATAACCGGCGCCCACCACCACGCGCGACGTGCCATAATTTTTAGAAATCGCCATTACCACACCCCGAACAATTTGAGCGCGAACACCAGCGTGAGCGTCAAGCTCGCGCCGAACACCACCGCAGCCGAAGTTTTGGACTGCTCTTTATCGATACCGATGTGCAAATCCAGCATCAGGTAGCGAATGCCCGCACAGAAGTGATGCAGGTAGCCCCAGATGAGCACCAACAGCACCAGCTTGACCAAGGGATGGCCGACATAACCGGCAACCGTGTCGAAACTGGCTTGCGAGGTCACGCTGGCCGCGAACAGGGGCAGAATGACCAAGGGCAAACAGAGGAACAGCAAGGCGCCACTGACGCGATGCAGGATGGACAGCTTGCCTGCCAGGGGCAGACGATAGCTCAGGATCTGCGGTACGCTGATATTGCGAAACTGCGGACGCGGCTTAGGCGCGGTGTCGGTCATGACGGCCTCAATGTGTCGTTACTAGTTACTAAAGACGGAATTGCAGAAAACGTGCACGTACTGGAACGGATAATGCTGTAACGGGTATTTCTTGAACCGGTACTTCTTTCACCCGGCATCTGGTGAACCGGCATACTTCGAACGGGTAAGCCTTGAACACGTACGGGTCTTGAACGGGTATGTGTCTCAATCTTGTCATGCTGTATTTCATTTCATGCCCGTCCAGGCAAACACGATATTCTCGCTCATTGACGGGGCAGGTCATCAAATACCTGGAAAATCCCCTGTCAATTCAAGCTATTACGGTAGTGATACCGCTCGGTTAAATACCACCCCCGCCGCAGCTCCATCGGCTTGTCGCCGTAGGTGTAGGACACCCGCTCGGCTTGCAGCACCGGCTGCTCGGAAGTAATACGCAAAATCGCGGCAATATCGGCAGGCGCGTTCAGGGCACGTAGCTTCTCGTCAGCACGTACCATGCTGACGCCAAAACCCGACTCGAACAGCGCATACAGCGGCGCCCGATTGTGTTGCAATAATTCGGCAGTCAAGCCTTTGAAGGGCACGCCCGGCAACCAGATATCGTCGACGACCGAAGGTGCTCCACCGAAAGACAGCAAACGGCGGATGGCCACGACCGGCTCGCCAACGCGCAAGTCCAAGGCGCGCGCGACGTCGGCGCTGGCCCGCAAGCGGCGGCAATCGAGCACGCGGCTTTCGGCCAGAACGGCTTCGCCTTCGTCGTCGGGGGCCAATCGGAGGAAGCGGAAGCGCGTGCGCGCTTCATGATGGGTGGACACGAACGTGCCCTTGCCCTGGCGGCGCTGCAACATGTGTTCGGCGGCCAGTTCGTCCACGGCTTTGCGCACCGTTCCCTGACTGACCTGAAAACGTGCGGCGAGATCGAATTCGCTGGGAATGAGTTCCCCCGGCTTCCATTCGCCCTGCTCGAGGCTTTGCACCAGCAAAGCCTTGATCTGGCGGTACAGCGGGGAAAACGCGGCCCCCGCGCCCGCCGATTTACTCGACGAGGCGCCGGATCGGATGAGCGAATCGGGCCGGACTTCAGACATCCCACTATTTTCGCACAGCACCATCGCTGATGTCCAACGTCTTATGTCTTATATAAGATATAAGAGCATTTGACGACCCCTGCTTTTCCTTCTAGGATGCCCGTCAAGCGCATTACACTGGTTCACGCGTTATTGCGCACGACAACCCTAATTTTACGGAGATCGACCATGTCCAAACCCGCCAAGCGAGTCGCCGTCACGGGCGCCGCCGGCCAGATCGGCTACGCCCTGCTTTTCCGCATTGCATCAGGTGAAATGTTGGGCAAGGATCAGCCGGTCATCCTGCAATTGCTGGAGATCCCCGACGAGAAAGCGCAAAAGGCGCTGTCGGGCGTGATCATGGAACTGGACGATTGCGCATTCCCCCTGCTGCAAGAAGTGACCGCTCACAGCGATCCGCTGACCGCATTCAAAGACGCCGATATCGCCTTGCTGGTGGGCGCACGCCCCCGTGGCCCCGGCATGGAGCGCAAGGATCTGCTGTCGGCCAACGCTCAGATTTTCACCGCACAAGGCAAGGCCCTGAACGAAGTCGCCAGCCGCGACGTGAAAGTGCTGGTGGTGGGCAACCCCGCCAACACCAATGCCTACATCGCGATGAAGTCGGCACCGGACCTGCCAGCCAAGAACTTCACCGCCATGCTGCGTCTGGACCACAACCGCGCACTGTCGCAACTGTCGGCCAAGGCCGGCAAGCCCGTGGCCGACATCGAAAAACTGGTCGTGTGGGGCAACCACTCGCCCACGATGTACCCGGACACGCGTTTCGCCACCGTGAAGGGCGAAAGCCTGCCTGCGTTGATCAACGACGACGCCTGGAACCGTGACACGTTCATCCCCAAGGTGGGCAAGCGTGGCGCTGCGATCATCGAAGCACGCGGCCTGTCGTCGGCGGCATCGGCGGCCAACGCCGCCATCGACCACGTCCGCGACTGGGTGCTAGGCAGCAACGGTAAATGGGTCACCATGGGTGTGCCCTCGGACGGCGCCTATGGCATTCCCGAAGGCATCATCTACGGCCTGCCGGTCACCACGCAGAACGGCGAATACACCGTTATCAAGGATCTGGACATCGATGCGTTCTCGCGCGAGCGCCTGGACTTCACCCTGAAGGAACTGTTGGAAGAGCGTGACGGCGTTCAGCACCTGCTGAAATAAGCCTCAAGCTGCGCGGGTGCCTGCGCGCCGCCCGCGCAGGCGGGCCCGATGCCTATAAAAAGGAGACCGCATGCCCCGCCTCGCTAGTCCCGGTGAGCGCTTTCGCGCCGCCCTGCTTGCCGAGCAAGCCCTGCAAATCGTCGGCACGATCAATGCCAACCATGCGTTGCTGGCCAAACGTGCCGGCTACCGCGCAATCTACCTGTCTGGTGGCGGTGTCGCCGCTGGATCGCTGGGCCTGCCCGATCTGGGCATCAACACGCTCGACGACGTACTGACCGACGTGCGCCGCATCACCGACGTGTGCGAGCTGCCGCTCTTGGTCGATATCGACACCGGCTTCGGTGCTTCGGCTTTCAATATCGCACGCACCATCAAAAGCCTGATCAAGTTCGGCGCGGCCGCCTGCCATATCGAAGATCAGGTCGGTGCCAAGCGCTGCGGCCATCGACCAGGCAAGGAAATCGTCTCGACCGAAGAAATGGCCGATCGCGTCAAAGCCGCCGCCGACGCCCGCACGGACGACAGTTTCTATCTGATCGCTCGCACCGATGCCATCGCCTCGCATGGGGTGGATGCCGCCATCGAACGCGCGCAAGCGTGCGTCGAGGCCGGTGCCGACGCCATATTTGCCGAAGCCGCCTACGACCTGCCGACCTATCGGAAATTTGCCGATGCGGTCAACGTGCCGCTTCTGGCCAACATCACCGAGTTCGGTCAGACCCCGCTGTTTTCCGTAGACGAGTTGCGCGAGGTCGGCGTCGGCATGGTGTTGTATCCCCTGTCGGCATTTCGTGCCATGAATAAAGCGGCCGAGAACGTCTATACCGCGATTCGGCGCGATGGGCATCAGAAGAACGTGCTGGACACCATGCAAACCCGCGAAGAACTGTATGACCGTATCGGCTACCACGCCTACGAGTCGCAGCTCGACACCCTGTTTGCCAAGAAGCAAGGACGTTGATCGACGGCCACCCGGCCTATTTGTTTTGAGTAGTCCCCCCACAAGGAGAGAGACGATGGCGAGCACCGAAAAAAAACAGCCGACCACTCAGGAAGAGCCCGCAAAACCGGGATTCAAACCTAAAAAATCCGTCGCCCTGTCCGGCGTCGTAGCAGGCAATACCGCGCTGTGTACCGTCGGCAAGAACGGCAACGAATTGCACTATCGTGGCTACGACATTCTGGATATCGCACAAACCTCCGAATTCGAAGAAATCGCCTATCTGCTGGTACACGGCAAGTTGCCCAATGAGGGCGAATTGCGGGGCTACAAGGCCAAGCTGAAAAGTCTGCGCGGATTGCCCGCTGCCGTGCAAGACGCACTGGAAGCCCTGCCCGCGGCCAGCCATCCCATGGATGTGCTGCGCACCGCCGTCTCGGTGCTGGGCTGCGTCTTGCCCGAGCGCGACGATCACAGCGCCGCAGGCGCACGCGACATTGCCGACAAACTGCTGGCCTGCCTGAGTTCGGCGCTGCTGTATTGGTATCACTACAGCCACAACGGCCGCGCCATCGACGTCCATACCGACGACGACAGCATCGGCGGTCATTTTCTGCACCTGCTGCATGGCGCTGCGCCGAGCCAGGAGTGGGTGCGCGCCATGCACGTATCGCTCAATCTGTATGCCGAACACGAGTTCAACGCGTCCACCTTTACCGCCCGGGTGATTGCCGGTACGGGTTCGGACATGTACTCGGCCATCGCCGGCGGGATCGGGGCCTTGCGAGGACCGAAACACGGCGGTGCCAACGAAGTCGCCTTCGATATCCAAAAGCGCTATGCCAATCCCGACGAGGCCGAGATCGACATTCGTCGCCGGGTCGAGGCCAAAGAGGTGGTGATCGGCTTCGGCCATCCGGTCTATACGATCTCCGACCCACGCAACAAAGTCATCAAAGAGGTGGCGCGCAAATTGTCGGCATCGGGCGGCAGCACCAAGATGTACGACATCGCCGAACGCCTGGAAGCGGTCATGTGGGACGCGAAGAAGATGTTCCCTAATCTCGACTGGTTCTCTGCGGTCAGCTACCACATGATGGGCGTGCCGACCGCCATGTTCACGCCGCTATTCGTCATTGCACGCACTGCCGGTTGGGCGGCGCACGTGCTTGAGCAGCGCGTAGACAACAAGATCATCCGCCCTACCGCCAACTACGTGGGCCCCGAAGACCAGAGCTTCGTCCCGCTCAAGAAACGCAAGTAAACAGGAAGCACAGAATATGTCCGCCCCGATCTCCAACGTCCGTCCCGATCCCGATCAAGTTTTGGTCGATATCGTCGATTACGTCCTCAACTATCGAATCGACAGCACGCTGGCCTACGAAACGGCACGCAATTGCCTGATCGACACACTGGGCTGCGGCCTGGAGGCGCTGGAGTATCCAGCCTGCACGAAACTGCTGGGGCCTGTCGTGCCCGGAACGATCGTGCCGCATGGTGCAAAAGTGCCAGGCACGCAGTTCCAGCTCGATCCCATTCAGGCCGCTTTCAACATCGGCACGATGATCCGCTGGCTGGACTTCAACGACACGTGGCTGGCGGCCGAATGGGGCCATCCGTCGGATAACCTGGGCGGCATCCTGGCCACGGCCGACTGGCTGTCGCGCAACAACGTGGCAGCCGGTCGCGCTGCCTTGACCATGCGCGACGTGCTGACTGCCATGATCAAGGCACACGAAATCCAGGGGTGTATCGCCCTGGAGAACTCGTTCAACCGGGTGGGTCTGGATCACGTGGTTCTGGTGAAGGTGGCCTCGACCGCAGTGGTCGCCCAGATGCTGGGACTGAACCGCGAGGAAGTGCTCAATGCCGTGTCGCTGGCCTGGGTCGATGGACAAAGCCTGCGCACCTATCGCCACGCTCCCAACACGGGCAGCCGCAAGAGCTGGGCGGCGGGCGATGCGACCAGTCGTGCGGTGCGTCTGGCCCTGATCGCCAAGACGGGCGAAATGGGCTATCCGTCGGTGTTGTCTGCGAAAACCTGGGGCTTCTACGACGTGCTGTTCAAAGGCCAGCCCTTCAAGTTCCAGCGCCCGTATGGCAGCTATGTGATGGAGCACGTGCTATTCAAGATTTCCTACCCGGCCGAGTTTCACTCGCAAACCGCAGTCGAATGCGCCATGGAGATTCATGAGCGTTTGAAGGCCAGTGGCAAACGCGCCGACGACATCAAGCGGGTGACCATCCGCACGCACGAGGCGTGCATCCGCATCATCGACAAGAAGGGTCCGCTGAACAATCCCGCCGACCGCGATCATTGCGTGCAGTACATGGTGGCCGTTCCCATTCTATATGGCCGCCTGACCGCTGCCGACTACGAGGACGACGTCGCGAACGACCCGGCCATCGATGCCCTGCGCGACAAGATCGTGTGCGTCGAAGATCCGGCCTATACCCTTGATTATCACAACGTGGACAAACGCTCGATCGCCAATGCGTTGACCGTCGAATTCAATGACGGCAGCGCCCTGGACGAAATCGTCTGCGAGTACCCGATCGGACATAAACGTCGTCGCACCGATGGCATTGCGCTGCTGGAAGCGAAGTTCCGCACCAACCTGGCGCGGCGCTTCCCGACCAAGCAACAACAGCGCATTCTGGCAGTGTCGCTGGATCAAGCGGCGCTGGAGAAGATGCCGGTGCATGAGTACGTGGATATGTACGTGATCTAAGACAACTCGGCGTATTGCCTCATACAGTACCCTCGTGCGGGTTCGGAAGACTTTCCGGCCCGCGCGATGCATTATGCTCCTGGCCTTCGATGCAGTCCGCGATCGCGCCCGCTGAGCACATCGAGCTAATCTGCCCATGTCTAACGTCCACGCCTTTTTTCCTATGAATTCTGTTCTGACCTACGTTTTCACCTTCTCGTTCAGCCTGCTGGTGGCGTGTTTCGCCGCAGCCAGCGTGAGCGGCGCCGTGCTATTTCTAAGCAGCCGACGCATTAATGCGGCCTTCCAGCATCCTTACCTGGAAAAGCGCGCGTTCCATCAGTATCCGTTCTCAATCCAGGCGGCCATCACGCTGGATTATTTTTTTCGCATCTCGTTTCCCCGCACGACCTGGTCCTTGATCGGTAACGCAAACAAGCTGCTGAAGAACGTCGATCCGCGCGAGCTGCCACTGGCGGTCAAGTGGCCGGTGGTTGGTTTTTGGGGAGGATGCCTGCTGGGCATTTTTGCCATGTTGACGGTCTGGACTTCGTTGCTGCTGACGCGCTAAACCCGATCCAGGCGGTGTCGAGCCCCTCGAACCTGTCGAAATCTGCTCGAGAACGACGCTTGACATTAAAAAGCCAAGAACGAAGCGTCCATCACAGGAATGAGGACGAAGAGTAAGAACGTCCCCCGGGCGTCAAAAAGCCCAGACCCGGTTTGATACTGGGCCTGGGCTTATCACGCACCACGCGGCTACAGCTTAGTAGCGCGTAGCAGGTGCGGGCGGCGGCGTATACCCCGGCGCAGCGGGCTGACTACCATAGCTTGGCTGCGTGCCATAGCTGGGTTGCGACGGCCGGGCTGGCACAGCTGGCGGCGTCATGGTCGACGGGCGGGCAGCAGGCGTCGGGGCGTAGCCCGGATTGTTGTAACCCCCTGCGGGCGGAGGCGGCGCGTAACCCGTCGCTGGTGCCCCCGCGCCGGTGGTCGAACCCGGCGTGCCGACAGGCACGGTAATGGTGGTTTCTCGAATCACGCCGCCACCACCGACACTGCCGTATGTGGTGGTGTTCTGGCCACTCATCTGCGCTTCGCAAGCCGCGCGGCTCTCGGCCGGCAGGCGGACGCAACGCTGAATGGCATTGGTTTCATAGGCTGAACCACTGCGCATCAGGCGATCGCGGCGGGCCTCCTGGCGCGCTGCACCGGCCTCTTGCAAGCAGGTACGCTTATCCTGGTGGGACTGGCCGCTGTTGCAGGCCGCGACATCGCGCTTGTACTGCTCGTCGATGGCGCGGCTGTCACTACTGGCCGCCATGACCGACCCGGACAACACCATTGCGCCAAAGGCGGACCAAGCGATATTTCGGGTACGTGCAGACATGAATTTCGACATGAGACACTCCTTGACGTGGCTACGCACAACAGCACGAAGCATGGAAAACCCTTACTTAGCAATCGACGTGCCAGGGGTTTTGCCATCAAAGCGCAGCGCTACACAATGATTGTGACGCTCCAGCACGTCTTATATAAGATACAAGACTCTTGATGCGCTGGATGCCCCGTCTTACAATGGGGGTATTCCAACCTGCCATCAGGATCTGACATGCTCGCCTCTTATCGCCAACACGTTGCCGAACGCGCTGCGCTGGGTATTCCTCCCCTGCCGCTGTCGGCCCAACAAACCGCCGATCTCATCGAGCTGCTGAAGTCGCCGCCTGCGGGCGAGGACGCGGTCCTGCTGGATCTGTTCACGCATCGCGTGCCTGCTGGCGTGGACGACGCCGCCAAGGTCAAAGCCTCCTATCTGGCCGCCGTCGCACTGGGCACCGAAAAGTGCACGCTGTTGTCGCGTGCGCGCGCCACCGAACTGTTGGGCACCATGCTGGGTGGCTACAACATTGGTCCGATGGTTCAATTGCTGGGCGATGCCGAAGTGGGCACCATCGCTGCGGAGGGGTTGAAGAAAACCTTGCTGATGTTCGATGCATTCCACGATGTGAAGGAACGCGCCGATGGCGGCTGCGCCAACGCCCGCGCCGTACTGCAAAGCTGGGCCAATGCCGAGTGGTTCACCAGCCGTCCGGAAGTGCCCGAAAGCCTGACCATCACCGTATTCAAGGTGACCGGCGAAACCAACACCGACGATCTGTCGCCCGCACCCGACGCCTGGAGCCGCCCCGACATTCCGCTGCATGCCCTGGCCATGCTCAAGAACCCGCGCGACGGCATCACCCCGGAAGAACCCGGCAAGACCGGCCCGATCGGCTTCATCAATGGTTTGAAAGACAAAGGCCACCTGGTCGCCTATGTGGGCGATGTGGTCGGCACCGGCTCGTCACGCAAGTCGGCCACCAATTCGGTACTGTGGTTCACCGGCGAAGACATCCCCTACGTTCCCAACAAGCGCTTCGGCGGCGTCTGTCTGGGCAGCAAGATCGCCCCCATTTTCTACAACACGATGGAAGATGCCGGCGCCTTGCCGATCGAGTTGGATGTTTCGCGAATGAACATGGGCGACGTCGTCGAACTGCGCCCCTATGAAGGTGTGGCGCTGAAGAACGGCGAAGTCATCGCCGAATTCACCGTCAAATCGGACGTTCTGTTCGACGAAGTGCGTGCCGGCGGCCGTATTCCGCTGATCATTGGCCGCGGCCTGACCGCCAAAGCGCGCGAAGCGCTGGGTCTGGCCCCGTCCGAACTGTTTCGTTTGCCGCGCAATCCCGCCACCACCCCACGAGGGTTCTCGCTGGCACAGAAAATGGTCGGTCGCGCTTGTGGCTTGCCGGAAGGTCAAGGCGTGCGCCCCGGCACCTACTGCGAACCGCGCATGACCTCGGTAGGCAGCCAGGACACCACCGGCCCGATGACGCGCGACGAACTGAAAGATTTGGCGTGCCTGGGTTTCTCGGCCGATCTGGTCATGCAGTCGTTCTGCCACACGGCAGCCTATCCCAAACCTGTGGACGTCAAGACGCACCACACGCTGCCGCAGTTCATCAGCACCCGTGGCGGCATTTCTCTGCGTCCGGGCGACGGTGTCATTCACTCGTGGTTAAACCGCATGCTCCTGCCCGACACGGTTGGCACGGGCGGCGATTCGCACACCCGCTTCCCGATTGGCATCTCGTTCCCGGCAGGCTCGGGCCTGGTGGCGTTCGCTGCAGCCACGGGCGTGATGCCCCTGGACATGCCTGAATCGGTACTGGTGCGCTTCAAAGGCAAGCTGCAACCCGGCGTCACGCTGCGCGACCTAGTCAATGCGATTCCGTTGTATGCCATCAAGCAGGGGCTGTTGACAGTCGACAAGCAGAACAAAAAGAACATTTTCTCCGGGCGCGTATTGGAAATCGAAGGTCTGCCCGACTTGAAGGTCGAACAGGCATTCGAGCTGTCCGATGCCTCGGCCGAACGCTCGGCCGCGGGGTGCACCGTGCGATTGAATCAAGCGCCCATCATCGAATATATCAACAGCAACATCGTGATGCTGAAGTGGATGATTGCCAATGGCTACGAAGACGAGCGCTCGCTGGTCCGGCGCATCAAAGCCATGGAAGCCTGGCTGGCCGATCCGAAACTGCTCGAACCCGACGCGGATGCCGAATACGCGGCCATCATCGATATCGATCTGGCCGACGTACACGAGCCCATCGTCGCCTGCCCTAATGACCCCGACGACGTGAAAACGCTGTCGGACGTGTCGGGCGCGAAAATCGACGAAGTGTTCATTGGCAGCTGCATGACCAATATCGGCCATTTCCGTGCAGCTTCCAAGCTGCTGGAGGGCAAGCGCGATATTCCGGTCAAGCTGTGGGTCGCACCGCCCACCAAAATGGACGCGGCGCAACTGACCGAAGAAGGCCATTACGGTGTATTGGGCGTGGCCGGGGCGCGCATGGAGATGCCAGGCTGCTCACTGTGCATGGGCAACCAGGCACAGGTACGCGAAGGTGCGACCGTGATGTCCACGTCGACTCGCAACTTCCCGAACCGTTTGGGTAAAAACACCAATGTGTACCTGGGTTCGGCCGAACTGGCTGCCATTTGTTCGCGCCTGGGCCGGATTCCGACCAAAGGCGAATACATGGCGGATATCGGCGTCATCAATGAAAACGGCGACAAGATCTACAAGTACTTGAACTTCGATCAAATCGCCGACTATAAAGACGTAGCAGATACCGTCTCGGTGTGAGGCGGTAAAACCTTGTTCATAACGCGGCCGGTAGATATAGGTTAGCCCAAAATTGTGAAAACCGAAGATTCGATATCCGATCTTCGGTTTTTTTCTTTTTAGATGGGATTCAGCGTCAACGAATGGACGTTCAAAAATCAGGTCGCTCGCGGCGGAAGCTATTTTATCAAATAAACGGTGGTGTAAGTTTCTAATTTTTTGCATCGTATCTGATATACGGAGAATCGGGAAAATAAAAAAGCACCACATTTTCCCCGGTGGAATGCGATACAAATGCCATATCACAAAAATCGTTGTTCTCGACACCAAACCATTTTCCAGAGCGTGGGGCAGATGTCGGTTTACCGTGACTATCCATCGCATCGACCCTTATTCGGCATTCATTCTCCCAATACCAAACGCCGCCAATCTTGCCTGTGATTTGAAGGGCAGGTTGCCGCCCCTGCAGCACAGTGGGCGGCATCGCACCGGAAATAGGCACCTGCTCTGCGTTGGCGATACCAATACCGGTCAGGATCACGACCGCTCCGAAAATTTTTCCGAAGATAAAACCTTTCATATTATTCTCCCACTGAGATGAACATGGAATAAATGCCCAATTAGATAGCCATTAAGTCAAACGCAAAACTATAGACATCACTATTTTTTCGATCTTCTTTGAGGAAAATCGTTCCTAAACTTAATCAAATACTCTGCGACATATTCAATCCGAATTGATATGGCCTGCAGTAATTTTCCAGGATCGACTAATTAAGACTATCGCTGACCCATATTCCAGTGAAGTACCAGCCCCATCCACCGGGCGAATATTTATAGTTAAGACCGACTTTCTTACCAAGGATTTTTGCAACACGAGCAATCTCGCAGTGTTTACGGTGCTGCGCTTTTGGCCATCCAGGCGCGATCCTGTCTGGATCCTGGTCCGGAATGATGGCAATCCGACATTCATTACCCGAAATATCCGAAAAGACTACTGTGGAAATTATGCCCTGTATGGTCTTCGCATCGTTTGCAGCGCTATACATTGGTCCGTCGACATCAGCCGTATGGACAAAGTCGACTTCTTTAGCGCCGGCGACATTAAGGAATGTAAGCATCAGCCCAGCACTTAGAATTTTAGCCATTCCGAAATATTTCATGTCATTCCCATATGAAAGTAGTGGTAAAGTGCAATTACGATTATTAAGCCATAGCCATTTATTCTTTTAATTTCAGAAAAAACTATTTTTACATTTATTCTGATTTCCCACACGACCGCATGTAAAGTATTGAGAAAATGAGTACGAAATAAATTTACTCACTTTGCAAACGAGGGGGTCTAGCCCTTAGGAAAACGTAAAATCACCACAAAACAAAACAATGATTGCCACGTAACCTCCGGCCGTCTTTCCGTTTGTCTAAGTTTCATGATCTCAAACATCAAAAAATCAGAATGACATCTCGCTAAAAAATTTCGCTCCACGAATACGAAAAAACACTGCAAACAGCCCTCAATATTTGGGCACCCGAAAGATCTGTAACTACCGCATTAATGCCGAAATATGTTCAGCAAATTCGTCGTCCAAGAATGTTTCGCACGAGCGATGTGCAGCTGTTAAACAAGCCAGGGCACCCCCCGTTTTTTCTAACGCAAAATTATCAATTTCAAGGATTAATGACATTCAGATTTACAAGTCTTCCGAAACCTGTATGCTTACATATTGCAACTTTCCATCCGACGTACGCTCACGGTGCAACCCCGCCCGTTGGCCAGTAAGATTAGTGTAAAAAGCTATTTTACAAAGCTTGTTATTTTTAGCTGGCAACCAAGCGCCAGATTGATTTTTATTCACATCGACCCTTATAAAACATTGATTTTCCCAATACCACACCCCGGCGACTACGCCTATTGCAGGCGCGACGGGATAGGATGGCGAAGCTAGTGGATTTTTTATATCGATTGGGGATGGCTGAGCCGCATTCGCGACACTGATGCCAACGAACATCAGCGCCGCTGCGGCAAATCGTGTAATGCTGAGGTATCTCATTTCATGCCCCGATAAACGTTTGAATACGATAATTCCATGTACGATTACATCATCGGAGAGGCAATTCATCATTTTTTCCGCCCAAATTTTTACACTTGATCGGAATGTGGTGCGCTTGAAAGTATCTATCGGTCATTGATTTAAATAACGACGCTTGCCCGCTCGTCTCCCTTAGCCGAGTTTGGCACTCAGCCGACGTTACGCTTTATCGGTCACCAGATGTCGTGGCACGCGTTTTTATTGAGCCGTTGGCCGCAGCAACGCCGGACTGGTCGGGCGATGCATGGCCAGGTAATCCTGCTGAAACAGACACATCCGAGTGACATCGCGATATTGCCCATGGATGAAGAACTCGTGCCGCAACGTGCCCTCTACTTCGAACCCTTGTTTCTCGTAGATGTGTAATGCCTTCTGGTTCTCTTTATCGACGATCAAATAGATCTTGTAGAGGTTGAGCACCAAGAAGCCATACTCCATTGCCAGTCGGGTCGCTTTCGACGCGATGCCCTTGCCTTGATGATCCGGCGCGACAATGATCTGAAACTCGGCGCGGCGGTGCACGTGATCGATTTCGACCAATTCGACCAGACCGGCCTTGGTGCCCGCATGCTCTACCACGAATCGTCGCTCACGCTGGTCGTGGATGTGCTCTTCGTATAGCGCCGATAACTCGGCGAAGGTCTCGAAGGGCTCCTCGAACCAATAACGCATGACACTGGCGTTGTTATCCATTTGGTGAACGAAGTAAAGATCTTCGCGTTCGAGAGGGCGAAGCTTGATTGTGGGCTCAGTGGGCATAGTTGTAGTCGTCGTTGGCATATCGTTTCCTGTTTATCGTTTTAATGATGGGTTTTTGTGCGTAGATAGCGCTCACCCCGTCCACTCGGCATCAGCCGTAAACACGACGGTCAGCCATCTGTCCGGCCCCGCGCTACCAATAGCTGCGGCGATCTCGTCCCGCAAAGCGTCCCATTCAGAGATATCTCGCAAGCCATGCGCCGGTGGCACAATGACGTATATCTCGATGGCGCGCGACCGCCCTACTTTGGCCACATAAGATCGAGACGCGCCAAAACCATGTCGCTCGACAAAATCTTCGACGACAGCATCGACGTGGCGTTTTAGATTCAGCGGAGTAATGAGAAACACCTCCCCCAAGGCTTGGCGAACCGATGAAATGGGCAAAGGAATGATGGCCAGACAGACCAGCGCCAGCACCGCAGGGTCGATGTAAGGCGAGATCCATTGCAGCCTGGTTCCCTGAACCGCATAACCTATACAAAACGCGATCAGCAATGCGCCCGTGATGCTGGCGGCCATGATCCAGCCCTTGACATCCATACGCAAAAAATCGGATTGGATTTTTCTATTGGCACGAGCCTCGACCCAAGCGATCGCCGAGCACATCATGACCGTCACGCCAGCATAGGCGACAGCCCAACCGAAATCCAGATTGCGTCCACCCGACAGCAAGCTGCTAACGGCATTGATCAGAGCATAGGCAGCGACTCCGGTAAGCAGTATGCCGTTGAGCGCCAGCACCATCGGTTCGAAATGCCAAAAACCCATTGAAAAGCGCTCTTTCAACCGCTGGGAAATATCCATCGATGTCGCGAATGAGGCGATCAAACGGACCACCACAAGCGACAGCACGCTCATGCCTGCATCGATAAGTGAATAAACCCCATCGAAAACAATCGAAAAAGAGCCCGAAGCCAGGCCGAAGATCAAGCCGATGGACGCCGCGAGCAGCGAGACGCCGATCGATATGCGCAGCACGCCGCGCTCGCCGCTCAGATTGAAAAAAGATTCTGTTTGATGCATTGGAACTCCTTCGTTATGCGCCGGAACGCCGTCGGTTGAGACCTGCACCGTGATCGAAACTTGTACTGTGCGTGGCGGATTTTGCTCGTCAACCTGAATTGTCTAGAATTTGAATCCGAAACAATTCTACACTGTAGAATTAAAAAACCAATCCTTAAATTCATTAATCGCCTGAAATGTAAGAACCACCTCTGCGTGCGCCCGCGCCAAACGATGCACACTTTTGGTGCGCTCCAAGTGCAATAACGGGCAGGCAAGCACCGCCATGAGTCCAATGTCAGCGATGTCGGCCCCGGTGGCAATACCGATCTGCTCCGCTACACAGCGTCATGCCGTCATTTTTCGAAACTGGCACATACATTGCTTACGTTTTCGGTTCGAGCGTGTCAGCCTGGGATAGTGTCTTCCTTTGCGCCGCCATCATTCCATCGTTATAGGAACGTCATGATGTTTCGCCGTGCCGTAGTCTCCACCCTTGCCCGCAGCGTCTCGCCCCGTTTGATTGCCACGGCGTTCGCCGCCAGCATCCTGGCAGTTTCCACCCTGGCGCACGCGGCTTATCCCGAGAAAACCATCACCCTGATCATCTCGTTTCCGCCTGCGGGCGCAACGGACGTCATGGCGCGTGCAGTGGGTCAAGCGCTGTCGACCGAATTGGGACAAACGATCGTGGTCGAGAACCGTGCCGGTGCAGGCGGAATGATCGGTTTGGGCGCAGCGGCCCGGGCGCCTGCCGATGGCTATACATTGCACCTGAGCGCGGTGACCAACCAAGCCATCGCCGATGCGCTGTATGCCAACAAACCCGCCGATCTGACCACCGACTTCATCCCGGTCGCAGGCGTGGGGTACGCCCCGCACGCGCTGGTCGTCCCAGCGAATTTGCCCGTCAATAACGTGGCTGAACTGGTGACCTACCTGAAAGCCTCGCCCGACAAATACAACTTCGCATCGCAAGGAACCGGCACGCTCTCGCATTTGGAGTCGGAACTGTTTGCACTGAAGACCGGCGTCAAGCTGCAACACATTCCGTACAAAGGCAGCTCGCAGGCCCTGCCCGAGGTCGTCACCGGCACGTCGTCGATGATGTGGGACAGCATCACCGGCTCGCTGCCGCTGGTGCAGGCCGGGCGACTAAAAATGTTGGCTGTTGGCTCGACTCAGCGAGTAGCCAGCCTGCCTGACGTGCCGACCGCCGAGGAAGCAGGTGTACCGGGTTTCGCTGCCAACAACCTGTTTGGTATCGTCGCGCCCAAGGGCACACCCGCTCAGGCCGTAGAAACGCTGGAAGCTGCCTTGAAAAAAGTGCTGGCATCTCCCGAGCTGGTCAAAAAAGTCGCCAGCGCCGGTTCCGATCTGATCTTCATTCCGGCCAGCAAATTTGGCGAGGACATCAAGGCAGAACGCGCGACCTGGGCCAAGGTGGTCAAGGACGCCCAAGTCAGCATTCAGTGAGTGACGGCGAACTTAACGAGTGGCCGCGCATTTAAATACTGGATTCCACAGGCAAATCATGAATGCCGCTCAATCGAGCGGCATTTTTTTGTTATGCACCCACGCCTCTACGATGTCCCATCGTGGCATCCGCTGAACCAAACGACAGATCGCAGCCGCATCGACATTTTCAATGACGGGGATTTCAGCCAGCACTTTCACCTGGCCGAAACGCTCGATCGCATCTCGATTACCAGCAGAAAGCACACCACTCATCACCACGCCGACGATAGGTATGCCCCGACTGCGCAAGGCCGCGAGGCTGAGCAAGGTGTGATTGATCGTCCCGAGTCCGCTGCGTGCGACCAATACGACGGCAAGGCCCAAGTCGCCGATCAGGTCGATCATCATTGCCGTATCCGTGATGGGAACGAACACGCCGCCCGCGCCCTCCACGACCAGCGGCGCCTGGGTACGCGGCAGCGTAAAGCGTGCCATATCGATCTGGATGCCCTCGAGCCTGGCGGCATCCCAAGGCGAAAGCGGCGCTTGCAAGGCATACGCGGGGCGATGCAGGCGCTTATCCGACATCTGAGCGAGTTTCGCAACCGTTTCCGTATCGCCCGCCTCGATGCCGAGTCCGGTCTGACAAGGCTTCCAATAGTCAGCCTGCCACGCTTGCGCCAAGACTGCCGCCGTAAGCGTCTTTCCGACGCCCGTATCCGTACCGGTGACGAAAACGCCACGCGGTGGCGCACCCGGTCTGCGCCACAGGCCATAGGCAAGGTGGTAGGTGATGGCGGCCCCGTCCGAATCGAAGCGGGCCAGGACGCGCCGCAATGCTGCCGTACTTGTGACTGCGCCGCCCGCAGCAGGCGTAACGGCACCGATGCGCCTGAGTCGACGCAAGAACCCCAGACCATTGTCGTGGCGACACACGAGATGCTCGCTTCGCATCGTGTCATGCATGACCCGCAGGTTCGCACCGATATGCGCTGGCATCGGATAGGCCGGCGTCGCCGCTTCCAGCCCGCAGGCCACATGCGCTTGACGCCACTCGACGAACGTATCGCTCGCCAAGGTCGAAATGGCCAGATATCCACCCGGCGCCAGATAGGCCGCCAGGCGTGCCAAGCCCTCATCCAAATCTTCGAACCACTGCACCGCCAGGCTAGAACAGATCAGGTCGTAGCGCTCATCCGGTGGCAGGCTCGGATACTCGCCATTCATCGTCGTGAACCGAACACTGCCACGCAATCTCACGCCCGTTTGCGTCTTCCTTACCATGGGCTCTGCAATATCGGTGATGGTCCACTTGGCGGTGCCCAGACGGCTCGCTAGCGCGCGAGTGAGAAATCCCGTCCCGCAACCGATCTCCAAAATGCGCGGACGCTCTGGCAAACGGAGCGCACCGATCATTTCGCCTAGTGTCGCCGCCGCTTTGCGTTGAACATCGGCGTGATGATCATAGTCGTTTGCCGCCCTTCCGAATCGAGCGGCTATCTGAGCATGGCGGAGAAAAACGGCACGTTTCGGCGATGGGAACACTTGCGAGGTGTTCAAAAATGACCGAATACGCGCCGCGCACCATGCAGCGTCCGAGAGCGGCAGAAGATGACCTCCGCTCTTGCACCACTCGATCGATACGACCCTGGCAGGATCCAGATCCTGCGCTTTACTACCGGTCGATGAGTCCATGTCGAAGGCAGCGCGCGTCATGCTTGCCGACACGATCGGATCGCGCGTTCCTGCCAAGACCATGAGCGGCAAGCCGCTTCTTTTCAGTCGCTCGCTTTCGTCTCCGTCACGCATCGATCGAAGATCACGTTCAAGCGGCACTCGATGGGGTTCCGAAAAAAAACCACCTAGCCCACAGCGCCTTCGAAACTCGCCTACGACACCCTTCGACCTCGATGCCAGACGAGAAATCATGCCATCGATAAGCAGTCGCGCGATGCCCTCCGGGAAGCCGTGCGCCTGGGCGAAACGAGGAAATCCGTTGATACTGATCAGACCCCGACATGAGGACATATCGAGACAGCGCGTCAAGCCCTGCATGAAACCGTAAGAATGGCCCACGAGAACAAAGGGAGAACGCGTGAGCGCCGCAAGCCTGGACGGCAAATCGCAGCTCGCCCCAGCATCCGCTTCGATTTTCGCGTCCTGCCCAAAATAACCCGCTTCTATCGTCACGTGCGGCCACTCGTCAAGCGCAGCACGCAATGCGTCCCACATCGCAGCGTCCATACCCCAGCCATGTACGAAAACCAATGTCGGCGACTTCATCGCACTGCCTCCGCCTTGCGCCAACCGCTTTCGCGGCTGGCGATGTCGGCCAGCGCCGCCATCAAAGCGTCCACATCCTCATCGGTGTGCGCTGCGCTCAAAACGATGCGCAAGCGACTTGTTCCGGCCGGCACGGTCGGTGGGCGAATGGCCACGACCACGAAGCCGGCGGCCTCCAAGGCCGCGCTCCATTGCAGTGCGCGCGCGGCGTCGCCAACCATCACCGGGACGATCTGCGTCGACGATGCGCCAACATCGAAACCCAACATCCTCAAGGCGCTACGCAGCCGATTCGATTGCCTCGCCAGACCGGTGCGCGCGGCTGCCCCATCGATCGTCATGTCGAGCGCCGCGTCTATTGCACCGAGCACGCCAGGCGGCAAGGATGTACTGAACACGAACCCTGAACACTTATTCACCAGGAAATCGCACATTGCCCGCGAACCGGCAACGTAGGCACCGAATCCACCCAGTGCCTTACTGAATGTACCCATCGCCAGATCGACCCCGCCGTTGGCGAGTGCCGACAACCCCATGCCATGCGGGCCAATGACGCCTGTCGCATGGGCTTCGTCGAGATAGACGAATGCACGATGCCGAGCCGCGATGTCGGCGAGCCTCACGACATCGACACGGTCGCCGTCCATACTGAACACGCTCTCGGTGACGATAAAGCACGGGCCCGGACGCTCCGAGTGCGACACCAGAAGACGTTCGAGATCCGAAAGATCGTTATGCTTGAACCGAATCTGCCGAACGCCGGCGGCTTGGCAAGCATGATGCAAACTCGCATGATTGAGACGGTCCGCGTACACCCGCGGCTCCCCTGTTTTCGATGCGGCATTCAATAAAGCAGACAGTACCGAGGCGTTGGCTTGCCAACCCGACGTCATCAACAATGCCGCCTCGGTTCCTTTGGCTCGAGCGATCTTCGATTCTATTTTTTCGTGTATCTCGAAGTGACCACAGACCAGCCGAGAGGATTGTGCTCCCACCCCGTGGGTGACGGCCCATTCATGAGCACGTTGCACCAGGCTCGGGTGACGCGCGAGCCCGAGGTAGTCGTTGCTGGAAAAGTTGCGCAGCGTGCGGCCGTTTATCTTTATCGCACCGGGTGTGTCTGGTGTTACGCAGCGAAGCCGACGCCTGATATGTAACGCCTCGTCTGCTGCTTGCACGCGAAGAAACAACGCATCGAATTTTGACATCGTGGCCAATGAGGGAGAGAAACAAACAGAAGCCTCAGCGGAGATAAGCTGATCCGAATACTCACTCGCACGGACGCCATTGCTCATGCTCGATGATCTACCAGACTGGTATGAACCCGGCCATCAACACATTTGGCTGCCCTACGCACAGATGAAGACCGTTTCTTTGCCCTTGCCGGTGGCCCGGACAGATGGCAGCTTCATCGAATTGACAGACGGCCGCCGTCTGATAGATGGCGTAGCCGCATGGTGGACAGCATGCCACGGATACAACCATCCATATATTGCACAGCGCGTGCGCGAGCAGTTGGAAACGCTGCCGCACATCATGTTCGGTGGCCTGACACACGAACCGGCACTACGACTCGCACGTCGGCTATGTGCGTTGCTAGGACCGGGCTTGGATCGCGTGTTCTTTACCGAATCCGGATCGGTTTCGGTCGAAGTCGCCATGAAAATAGCATTTCAGTACTGGATCAACCGTGGCGATCGCAGACGCACGAAGATCCTGGCGTTCAAACATGGCTACCACGGCGATACGATTGGCACGATGGCCTTATGCGATCCTGAAACCGGGATGCACGGCAGGTTCCAAGGTTTTCTGTCGCATCACGAGATCGCCGACTTGCCTTGCGATGCACAGACGACAGCCGTGCTGACCCGCTTTCTCGACCACCACGCGCATTGCATGGCCGCGATAGTGGTAGAACCTCTGGTTCAAGGCGCGGGCGGCATGCGATTTCACTCACCGGAGGTCTTACGAACGCTGCGAGATTTGGCAGATCGTCACGGATTACTGCTTGTTTTCGATGAGATATTCACTGGATTCGGACGCACTGGAACGATGTTTGCGTTCGAACACGCTGGCATAAAGCCGGACATCATCACCGTGTCGAAAGCCTTGACTGGTGGAACGCTGCCTCTGGCTGCCACGATTGCCAGCGAACGCATTTTCGAGGCGTTCTGGTCGGACGATCCGCGACACGCTCTGATGCACGGTCCCACGTTCATGGCCAATCCGCTGGCATGCGCCGCGGCGAACGCGTCGCTGGATCTGTTCGAGCGAGAACCTCTTCTGCAGCACGTTGCAGCGCTGTCTCAAACCATGGAGTCCGCGCTCGCTCAATGTCTATCCTGCCCGTGGGTCAAGGATGTCCGCGTGATGGGCGCCATTGGAGTGATAGAACTGGATGCGATTAAAAACCGATCGGCATTGCAGCAGCGCCTCATCGACGCCGGAATATGGATACGCCCCTTTGGCAACGTCGTCTACCTCACTCCTGCATTCACGATTGGCCATCGGGCACTGCGCGATTTACTCGATGCCGTGGTAGCCGTCGTCTGTGCAGAAAGACCGTAACGGTGTAGTAAGGTAAGTTTTGTCGAGCTTGCGATGGAATAACAATGGCTTTCAAAGTTGCTGACGTCATGGCGCTGTTCGAGCTGCCACTTATCGATTTGGTTCTTCGGGCCCAAAACGCCCATCGAGAACATTTCGAACCCAACCGGATACAGCTTTCTTCACTGCTGTCGATCAAGACGGGAGGCTGTTCCGAGGATTGCGCCTACTGTCCCCAAGCCGCGCAGTACGACACTGGGGTAGAAGCGGACAAGCTGATGTCACTGGAAGCGGTCCTCGTCGCCGCGCGGGCCGCACAAGCGAACGGAGCAACACGGTTCTGCATGGGCGCGGCCTGGCGCAACCCGAAAGAACGACACCTGGCCCCTGTACTGCAAATGATCGACGGCGTGAAAGCGCTCGGCCTGGAGACTTGTGCAACATTGGGCATGCTCGACGACGAGCAAGCCGTGGCACTCAAAGCATCGGGGCTCGATTATTACAACCACAATCTGGATACATCGCCCGCATTCTACGGACAAATCATTTCGACTCGCACCTACCAAGACCGACTGGATACGCTGGACCGCGTGCGCAAAGCGGGGATCCACGTCTGCTGCGGCGGCATAATCGGCCTGGGCGAATCACGCCAAGATCGAGCGGGCCTCATCACCCAACTATCGAATCTTTCGCCCTATCCCGAATCGGTGCCCATCAACAACCTGGTCAGCGTCAAGGGCACGCCGCTCGCCGATGCCCCCCCCATCGATCCCTTTGAATTCGTACGTACCATTGCAGTAGCAAAAATTACGATGCCCCGGGCTGCTATTCGTCTATCGGCCGGTCGTGAACAAATGGGGGAAGGCATACAAGCACTGTGTTTCATGGCGGGTGCCAGTTCGATTTTTTATGGCGAGCAATTGCTGACCACAGCGAATCCACAAGTCGATGCCGATCGGATGCTGATGCACCGCGTTGGCTTGATGACGAGCGAAACAAAAACGGCGTGCCCTTGAGCACGCCAATTGCTAGCGAGTCAGCACTTACGGGCCGGAACGTGTCTTGCCCATCCAAGTCTTATATAAGATATAAGATGGCAATGCCTCCCCGTTGCGTTATGGGCGCCGTCATGTCGGGAATCTCGACGCATGACAAACTCTGCCGAACGCTCCAAAATGAGGCGTTAACTGCCCGTCCCTCACGCACCCACGGAGTCCAGACATGCCGCACAACACGTTCAAGACGCTGAAAAATTTCAAGATCGGCCAGCAGTCCTGTCAGTACTATTCGCTGCCCGCATTGGGGCAAGCCTTGGATATGGATGTGTCGAGGCTGCCGGTGTCGGTACGAATCGTATTGGAATCGGTGCTTCGCAATTGCGATGGCAAGAAAGTGACCGAGGCGCACGTTCGCCAACTGGCCCACTGGAAGCCGACGGCCAAACGCGAAGACGAAATTCCGTTCGTGGTCGCGCGCGTGGTGCTACAGGACTTCACCGGTGTGCCGCTGCTGGCGGACATCGCTGCGATGCGCTCGGTTGCCGACAAGATGGGCAAGAATCCCAAGCGCATCGAGCCACTGGTGCCGGTCGATCTGGTGGTCGATCACTCGGTCATGATCGATTACTTCGGCACGCACGACGCGCTGGATCTGAACATGAAACTGGAGTTTCAGCGTAATAAAGAGCGTTATCAGTTCATGAAGTGGGGCATGCAGGCGTTCGATACCTTCGGCGTGGTGCCACCGGGCTTCGGCATCGTCCATCAGGTCAACCTCGAATACCTCGCGCGCGGTGTTCATCGCGATACCACCACCGGTGTGTACTATCCAGACAGTCTGGTCGGCACCGACAGCCATACCACCATGATCAACGGCATCGGCGTGGTCGGTTGGGGCGTGGGCGGTATCGAAGCCGAGGCCGGTATGCTGGGTCAGCCGGTCTATTTCCTGACGCCCGATGTGATCGGCGTCGAATTGACCGGGCAATTGCGCGAAGGCGTGACCGCCACCGACCTGGTGCTCACTATCACCGAATTGCTGCGCCGCGAAAAAGTAGTGGGCAAATTCGTCGAGTTCTGCGGCGCGGGCACCGCCAGCCTGTCGGTCACCGACCGCGCTACGATCGGCAACATGGCACCCGAATACGGCGCGACCATGGGCTTTTTTCCGGTGGACGACCGCACCATTTCGTACTTCGAAGGCACGGGCCGTACCGCAGAGGAAATCGCCGCATTCCAAGCCTATTTCAAAGCCCAAAAGATGTATGGCGTGCCCAATGCTTGCGACATCGATTACTCGAAACTGGTCAAACTCGATTTGAGCAGCGTCACGCCGTCGCTGGCAGGACCGAAGCGCCCGCAAGACCGCATCGAGATCGGCAACGTCAAGAACAACTTCATCGAGTTGTTCTCCAAACCCATCGGCGAGAACGGCTTTAACCAAGCGGCCGATAAACTGGACAAGACCTATACCACCAGCGCCGGCACGAAGGTCAAGAATGGCGACATCCTGATCGCCGCCATTACCTCATGTACCAACACCTCCAACCCCAGCGTATTGCTGGCCGCTGGCTTATTGGCCAAGAAGGCGGTCGAGGCGGGCCTGACGGTGCCCAAGCACATCAAGACCTCACTGGCCCCCGGATCGCGGGTGGTTACTGAATACCTGACCAAGACGGGCTTGCTCGGCTATCTCGAAAAGCTGGGTTTCGACGTAGCGGCCTATGGCTGCACGACGTGTATCGGTAACGCGGGCGACCTGACGGCCGATCTGAACGAAGCCATCGTCGATAACGACCTGATCTGCGCGGCGGTGCTGTCGGGCAACCGAAACTTCGAAGCACGCATCCACCCGAACATCAAAGCCAACTTCCTGGCCTCGCCACCGCTGGTGGTGGCCTATGCACTGGCCGGCACCATGACCCGCGACCTAATGACCGAGCCAGTGGGTCAAAACGCCAAGGGCGAGGACATCTGGCTGGGTAATATCTGGCCGACCGCTGACGAAATCGACGCGCTGATGAAGTACGCGCTGAATCCGGAGGTGTTCCGCGAGAATTACGGCCAGGTTCGCAGTAATCCGGGCAAGCTGTGGGAGAAGATTAAAGGCGTCTCGGGCGATACCTACGACTGGCCCGACTCGACCTACATCGCCGAGCCACCCTTCTTCGAGCATTTCGACATGACGCCAGGTGCGATGCCGGTGGTCAAAGGCGCTCGCGCACTGGGCATTTTCGGCGATTCGGTCACCACCGATCACATCTCGCCCGCCGGTTCGATCAAAGAGTCCTCGCCCGCGGGGCGCTGGCTCAAAGCGCATGGCGTTCAGAAGGCCGATTTCAATAGCTACGGTTCGCGGCGCGGCAATCACGAAATCATGATGCGCGGCACCTTCGCCAACGTGCGTATCAAGAACCTGATGATTCCTGCAGCCGCCGACGGCACCCGTTTCGAAGGCGGCGAAACGCTGCACCAGTCGTCGGGCGAACAAATGTCGATTTACGACGCCGCAATGAAATACGTCGCCGACGGTATCCCAACGGTGGTGTTCGGCGGCGAAGAGTACGGCACGGGCTCGTCGCGCGACTGGGCGGCCAAGGGGACGCAGTTGCTGGGCGTAAAAGCTGTCATTACCCGCAGTTTCGAGCGCATCCACCGCAACAACCTGGTGGGCATGGGTGTCTTGCCCTTGCAGTTCCTGGGTGACGACAGTGTCACGACCTTAAATATCACGGGCCGCGAGACCTTCGACATCAGCGGACTGGAAAACGGCATTCGTCCGCAGCAGGACGTGCTGCTGACCATCCACCGTGAGGACGGCAGCGCGCAGGAAGTCAAGCTGCTGCTGCGTATCGACACGCCGATCGAGGTCGATTACTACCAACACGGCGGCATTCTGCCTTTCGTGCTGCGTCAATTGCTGGCGGCCTGATCGCTTGGATCGCAGGGCGTTACGGGCGGTCGGGTCATCCCCCGACCGCTTTTTACGTCCGAGCTGCAGCTAGCGGTAAACTAGCGGGTTCTACGACAGAATTCGGATAGTGCCCAATGGCTCGTTTTCGTGCCCGCAGTGGTTCCAAATTGAACCGTGACGCCCAGCGGCTGGTGTCCCTAGCGACCGGCCTGGACCGTTCCGGAAGCCGCGTCGAAGATCGCTTTTGGGAGGATCAGCTAGGCGCGGCGATTCCCAAATTGCTGAAGAGCGGCCAAGACGATACGCTCGAAGCCGCCCTCGACCATCTGAGCGAGCTCGGCACCGGCGCCTACGAAGTCCTGATCGAACAGGCTGAAACGCTGTCGGAATCGACCCAGATCGAGCGCGACGGGCAGTTGCACGACGTCTTGCTGGTGGTCGCTCCGCTGGTCGCATTCACCCGTTACGTGATCCCGCAAGGCCCCTTGTCGGCCGATGTGCTAGCCACCCTCACCGCCCAGTTGCACGGCCACATTCTGGCCGATAACGTGAATCTGTCTTTAGTCCCCGCCTTGGTCAGCGTCGATCAAATGCCGCGCACGTTTTCTGAAACCTGGGCCTGGTTGAGTCGTTTGGGCCAGCACAGCCTGACGCAAGGATCGACAGCACAGGCGCCTCACAGCGACACCGAAACGGCTCCCATGCTGGCCGACACGCGTTATGTGGTGGCGGCTGTGTCGGCGCCGGTCGGTGCGCCTGTATTTCGTTGGCAGACGGCGACGGGCGATCCCGTCCAGGCGCGCGAACAGGCGCTGGCCGATTGGACGACGCAACTCCAGCCGACGTTTGCGAGTTTGCTGCCGGGTTGCGGGTTCGAGCTTTTGCTGCCCGATGCCTATTATTTGAGCAACCGCGAAGCCGACCGACGCCTGCGCCCACTATCGCTGACGGCGGCAGTCAATTGGCTGCAGTCCAGTGTCAGCCTGGAGCCGTCGGATTTGCGTGCCGTCATCGGCGGTTGCGGCGAGACGCGCATCGACGAATACCGCATCAGCTTTACCGCAAGAGACGGCAAGGACGTGTTTTATGGCTGCGTCTGGCCCTTGTATGGCCGGGAAGACGATGCTGTCGATGCGGAAGACCGCCCGACGGTCGTCGACGAGATCGCAGCGCAACTGAAAGCCTTGGGCGTCGCCGAGATTCGTCAGATACCGGGCGTGCTACCTGCGGAGTTCTGCGAAGATTGCGGCACGCCCTACTTTCCCAACCCGGTCGGCGAAATGGTGCATGCCGGCTTGCCGGAAGACGCCAGCGAAGGCCCGGCGCACTTTCACTGATCGGTCGTCGAGTCGACGCGGTGGGAAACACGGCGATGCAATCAGCGCATCTGTCACCCGTCACACCGGCCTCGCGCAAGCGGGTCGACATCTTCTGCCGGGTGGTCGATAACTATGGCGATATTGGCGTGTGCTGGCGTCTGGCCCGCAGATTGGGTGACGATCTGGGCTGGCAGGTGCGGTTATGGGTAGACGAGCTGCACAGCTTTGCCCGCCTGGCACCTGCCCTGGATACGAGTTTGGCGCGTCAGTATCTCGGCACGATCGAGGTGGTGCATTGGAACGAGGAAACGCTAGCCTCGATCTCGTTGGACACCGGGCACTCGGCTTTTATTGATTCAAACCGAGCCAGCCACCACTCGACCCTCATCGATTCGAACCGAGCTTGTTTCGAGCCCGGCGATCTGGTGATCGAAGCCTTTGCCTGCGATCCTCCGGCCGCGTTCGTCGCCGCCATGAAAGTCCGCCCGATGCCGCCGGTGTGGATCAATCTCGAATATCTGTCGGCCGAATCATGGGTCGCGAGCTTCCATGCGCAAGCGTCGCTACGTAGCGATGGTCTGCGCAAAACCTTTTTTTTTCCAGGTTTTGGCTCGGATACCGGGGGCTTGCTGCGCGAGCCAGGTTTATTGGCCATACGCGATGTCGTGCAGCACAGCCCTGCGAGCCGCCTGGCAACATTGCGTGCAATAGGCTTGCCGCAAGTGGCCGACGCCATCGAGGCGGAACGTTTTGTCCAGTATGGATCGACCGAGGATTCGACCGCGAGTCGGTACACCGAGGCTTCGAAAGCGCCCCGTCTGGCAAGCTTGTTTTGTTATCCAAGCATCGATCTACGAGCGATATTTGAGGCGCTGGCGCAAACCGGCCCATGGATCGTCGCCATTGCTCATGGCGTCGCAGTGCATGCCGAGGCTATGGCCGAAGAGGTCAATGGAGGATTGACCGAACCGAACGCCTCACCCCCTGCTCTGCACATCGAACGCTTCGGCCTACTGTCTCAACCCGACTACGACCGCCTGCTGTGGTGTGCCGACTTGAACGTCGTGCGAGGCGAAGATTCGTTCGTCCGCGCACAGTGGGCTGCTCGTCCCATGCTGTGGAACATCTATCCGCAAGAAGAAGGGGCGCACCGCGTCAAACTGGACGCCTGGCTGGACGCTTGTGATTGTCCGGCAGAAGTTGCCCGTGTCATGCAGGCCATGAATCCTCTTATACCGATCTCGACCGATGCAGGCCGCCCACCGCTTGGGGCATACGCGGCATCGCTCACTATGGACGAGGCATTGCTTAATCCAGGTGAGACATCGAGCGGCGACAGCGATCTGGCGAATCGCCTGACTTCGGCACTGCGCGCGCCCCGCTGGCAGGCTTGGCAAACGCAGGCAACCGAGTGGAGTGCGCGCTTGGGCGAAATGTCCGATCTAGCCGACAACTTAATCGCCCACTATGCTCTGGTCGCCAATTCACGCTAGAATTCTGGGTTTGCTAGTGATAACCGGCCGAAATAGTGGCTAAATATTTGGGTCAAACGCTTTTGGCCCGGGAGTTGCGAAAGAAATGAAAACCGCTCAGGAATTGCGGGTCGGTAACGTGGTGCTGGTAGATGGCAATCCGCTGGTGGTCCAGAAAGCCGAGTACAACAAATCGGGCCGCAACGCGGCTGTGGTGAAGCTGAAATTCAAGAACCTGCTGTCGGCAGGCGCCAGCGAGTCCGTCTACAAGGCCGACGAGAAGTTCGACGTCGTCACCCTGGATCGCAAAGATTGCACCTATTCGTACTTTGCCGATCCCATGTATGTGTTCATGGACGAAGAGTACAACCAGTATGAAATCGAGGCCGACAGCATGGGCGATTCGCTCAACTACCTCGAAGAAGCCATGCCTGCCGAAGTGACCTTCTACGAAGGCCGCGCCATTTCGGTCGATCTGCCCACCACCATCGTGCGCGAGATCACCTATACCGAGCCCGCCGTCCGCGGCGACACGTCGGGCAAGGTGCTCAAGCCCGCCAAGCTGGCAACCGGCTACGACATCAACGTGCCGCTGTTCTGCGCGATTGGCGACAAGATCGAAATCGATACCCGCACTAACGAGTATCGCAGCCGCGTGAACTGATTTTCCCTAGGTTCGAGCGTGCGTCATCCGACGCCTATGAAGAACCTGCAAGAAAATACCCCGCAGCCATTTTTTTTCGCTTCCGGGGTATTTTTTTATATGAATGGCTTGTTTTCATGCTTGCGCCCTTTCTATCGGTGCGTCACATCGGGGCCAGGCGACGATGCACATTGGGCAACCACGCCGCCAGCCAGCCGTTGCGCGCACGATTCATCCCGACGGGTGCGGTCAGGACAGCGTCTGCAAGTGTTGTCATGGCTCGGATGTACAAATCCCGCTCCGACATCTCATGCAGCAGCTTGCCTTGGTTGCCGCATACGATCAGTGGCAAGGCGCGATCGGGCAAGGTGCCGGCCAAAGGCAGACCGAATCGCTCGGCGATCTGCATGGCCGTCATGCCATAACGCTCGTCGTACCGGTTCACCACGAGTTTGAGGTGGCCAGCATCGACATGCTGTGCGTCGAGCGACTTGAGCTGCGCATCCAGGGACGCCAATGAACCGACGCTCTGGTCGGTGACCAGCCACGTTTCATTAGCGGCACACGCCAAGCCGGCGACGAATTCGGGATGCGAGAAACCGCCCGCATCCATAATCAACATGCCAAAAGTCTCGCGAATACGCTCGAACAGCATCAGCGATTCGGACTGAGAGACCTTACGAATTTCGGCCATATTCTTGGGCAGCGACAACATGCTCACGCCATTATGGGCTCTGACCATGGCCAAGGCCAACGAGCTCGCATCGACGCGGTGCAACTCGCGTGCCGCATCGACGAAACTGAATTCGCTATCGACACCCATATACAGCTGGCAATCGCCGGCCGGCAAGCCGAGGTCCATCAGGGCCACACGTTCGGCCAAGGACAACTCGTGCGCCTCGGCACTACTATGCCGTGAGCGGGCCGTTTCGAACAGTCGATCCTGCAGCAGGCCCGCCAGATGAACGGCCAAGGTGCTGACCCCTACACCGGGGCGCGTACCCAATACCAGCACGCTACGCTTGATGGTCGGCACAGTCGAGACCTCATTTTGCCCATCCGACAGACTCAGCACGCTATTGACGACATCGCGTACTTCTTGTGGATCGCCATTCGGATCGACGAAGTCGGCCACGCCAGCCCGCAATGCCGCGATCGTGCTTTCCGGCTGGGCGATGGAACCCACCGCCACTCGCGGTAAACCAGGGGCGATGCGGTCCAGCGTCTTTGCCAAGTCGCTGGTCTGCAGCAGCTTGCCCGGCGACAGCGGGTCCAAGGTAAAATCGAGGAAGACCAATTTCGGCCCGATTTCGGTCAAGCGTTGGGCCAGTTTTTCCTGAGAGGGAACTTCCTGGGTCAAGAGATTTCGGTCGCCCAAGGCCGAGCCTAACCGCGCCACCACCGCACTGTCCTGAGAGCAGAACAGAAAGCAATCGCCATGCTGAAGTCCGACCCATTCCCTGGTATGCGCTTTCATGTTGTTCACCTCGAGAATCCCGGCATATCTTGATGTTCCAGCGGCCCCACCGGGTAGGCGAATCGCCATCCAGTTAAATAGCGCTGGCGTAATCGCATTCGCTCGCCTCGGGCACGACCTTCGACGCGCTGCGGTCGCGGTTCGATACCGTGAGTAAGCCGTCCGCCAGCGAGCCCTGCCGAAATGAACAACGACCACCACAGCGCTTGTCCTAGCATCGACGTATCAGTTCATCCATGAGCGCCAAGGTATCGGCGCGATATTGTTTAGAGGTCTGCCACAGCTGAATTCGCATCGCGAGCCACAGAGGCGTGCCAGCCGCAACTATGGCCACCGCTACCAAGAGCAAACCTTTATCCCACGTCATGTCGGCGGGAATGTGCAGGGCCAAAACCCCGATGTAATGCATTGCTGCAACGCCTGCACCGGCAATGACGCCACCGATCAGACAGCGCATCGTCGAAAACGTCGAACTTGCGACAAACCATAACGCGACGCCCTTCCCACCCCACCCTGCGCGAACGCGGCCAAAGCGATATATCCCGTTCTCAGCCCGACCCCGCCCACTCTACGAATCCGAGCCGCGGCCATCGACACGCCCAACGCACCCAGAACAGCGATGGCGTAGGACAGCGAGACAAGCGCGCTGTCGAATAAAAGAGGTACGCTGCCGCCAGCTGCCATTATTAAAATCTCACATAAATGTGTCAAAAATCCATTTAACAAACAGATACTGCTGAATTCGCATATGCGTCGATATCGATATATATGCGTTGATGAATTAAGCTTTGCTATTGTGCAAAACGAGTTTCATGGCTATAAGCATTAGCAAAAACTAGGGTTTTCCCTGAAACCTATCGATAATGACGGATTTCTTGTAACTAGAATAATTAAGCGCAGCGGCGGCTCGATTAACTTACTTGCCTCTTACGTTTCCTCGGGCATCTTTCGAATGGACGACGCTTATCTCACCCGTTTGGGTGGTATTTTCCGGCGACAGTACGTTTTATTCAAAAGGGGTTTCGTCGGTTATCGAAACCAGCGCCATGTGGCTTTATTTTCGGCACCGATCGATCGTCGCAGTACAGCGACGACGCTCGATTCATGTGGCCAGTAGCGATCGCCCCCAAACTGGATGACCCCGCCGGGCCGACGATGCGACCGAGCGGTTGGTGCCCGCCACGCAAAGACGCGCCACGCGCGCGGAAGCCAGTTTTTCAGCGTGCTGGGGCGAGCGTCAGATGACTCATGGGCACCCAGCCCGCATCGTCCGGCGATGCGCGATGACACCAGACCCAGCCGTCGATGTGCCGAGTAGCCGACAAAACATCGCCCACGTCGACATCCAATTCACGCGAGCTGTAGTCTTCCTTGGCTAGCCCGCAGGTACCCGACACGCGCTCGATGAGTTGTCTTGGAACCCAAGCACCCGCTTGCCCGGGCACCTCGCAAAAATACCACTCGCTCCAGCCTTCCGGCCCGTCGTATCGCGCCCCAATGGTCAGTGCATCGCCCTGGGTTAAGCATATGGGGTAGGGATATTCGCTTCGGTGTTGCCGAACGACGGTGTATTTCACGCTGGGCTATCCAAGCGTGGCACCGCAGCCAGCAGATGGCGCGTACTAGCGTGACTCGGTTCATGCAGTACGGTTTCAGCCGAGCCGATTTCCACGATACGGCCGCCATCCATCACGGCCACTCGATCGGCCAAGTATTCGACCACCCCAAAATTGTGGGTGACGAAGAGATAAGCAATTCCTAATTCGCCTTGCAAGTCGCGCAGAAGATCGAGGATTTGCGCCTGAACAGACACGTCCAGCGCGGATGTCGGTTCGTCGCAAATCAATATCTTGGGAGACACGGCCAAGGCGCGCGCAATAGCGATTCGCTGGCGTTGCCCCCCCGAGAACTCGTGGGGGTAGCGATCGACGGTGTTGGCCGGCAAACCGACCCGGTCGAGCAGGTCGGCGATTCGGCGGGTCGAATCGTCGCCCTTACCCTCGCCATTGCTCTTGCCCTTATCCTTGCTTTCGCCCGCACCTAAAGCACGTACGCCCTCTTGAAGAATCGCCCCCACTCGCATGCGAGGATTCAAGGAAGCGAAGGGATCCTGAAACACGATCTGAATATCGCGTCGCATGGCCGCCAGCGCCGTGCGCGAAGCGGTCAACAAATCGGTGCCCGTCATCGATGCGTGGCCCGAGATATGCGCGCCATCGATCAAGCGCAATAGCGCTTTTGCCGTCGTGGTCTTGCCGCAGCCCGACTCGCCCAATAGCACCAAGGTCTCGCGCGGATACAAATCGAAGCTCACGCCGTCGACGGCTTTGACATGACCCTTGACCCGTTTGAGCAAGCCGCCTCGAATCGGATAATGAACCTTCAGATCGACGACAGAAAGCAAGGGCGCGCCAGGGTCTTGACCGGCGGTTGCCGGTATAGGCGCCGAAGTAGGTGCCAAAATAGCGGAAGCAGACCCAAAAGCCTGGGTGGTTTTTGCTGGAACGCCGGACAATCGCCGACCTCGTTTGGCATAAGTCGGAATCGCGGCGAACAAAGACAAGGCATAAGGATGCGTAGGCCGATCGAAAAAAACGTCGGCCGGCGCACTTTCAACGATCTCGCCCGCTCGCATCAGCGCGACATGATGCGCGGTGTGCCGCACGACGGCAAGATCGTGCGTGATCAGCAACATCGCCATTCCCAGCTCGCGTTGAATATCCGCCAGCAAAGCCAAAATCTGGGCCTGCACAGTGACATCCAAAGCGGTCGTCGGTTCGTCGGCAATCAACAGTTTCGGTTCGGCTGCCAGCGCAATCGCAATCATGATGCGTTGCTTCTGGCCTCCGGAGAACTGGAACGGATAATCGTTCATTCGCCGCTGGGCATCCGGTATGCCGACGCGCTTTAACCAATGCAATACCCGCGCGCGCACGGCATTGCCGCGCAAGAGCGTATGAACTCGAATGATTTCCGCGATCTGCTCGCCTATGGGCATGACCGGATTCAGACTGGTGGACGGTTCTTGAAAAATGATGCCGATGCGACCGCCACGCACGTGCTGCATGTCTGTCTCGGCCAGCATGGTGATGTCGCAATCGGTCAATCGGATTTGCCCGGCGATCGTTCGTGCAGCATCCGGTAGCAAGCGCAACATGGCCAAAGCCGTCATGCTTTTACCGCAGCCCGATTCGCCCACCAGAGCGAAGGTCTGGCCCCGGGCGATGGTCAACGCCAGATCGCGGACGACCGGCACGAGAGAATCTTCGTTCTCGATCGCAATGCGTAAACCGCTGATCTGCATCAAGGGCGCGTCGGTGGGCGTGTGCGTGGTATTCATTCGGCGATCCTCAGGAGCCATGACGGGCGTCGATCAGACGGGGGCGGCGGCGCTGCGCTCGAAACGCCCGGCTGCGGGGGTCGAACGCCGCCCGGACGGCATCGGCGAACAGGTTGGCCGATAGCACCAGAGCCAGCATGAACACGAATGCCGTCACCAGGCTCCACCAGACCATGGGCTGACGCGACATATCCATACGGGCCGAGTCGATCATGGCGCCAAACGAGGCCATGGTGGGGTCCACCCCGATCCCCAGATAAGACAGAACCGCCTCGTATAACACCAGCCCCGAAAATTCGAGCACGAGTGTGATGAGAACGATGTGCATGACGTTAGGCAGAATGTGCCGCAACATGATGCGAAAGTGCGAAACGCCGAACGCACGAGCAGCCTGAATGTATTCTTGTTCTCGCAGCTTGAGCGTCTCGGCGCGCAGCAAACGGCACAACGCAGCCCAGCCGGTCAATCCCAGGATCATGCACAACAAAAAGAGCCGCAGATCGGCACGCTGGGCCGAGGTCGGGAACAACTCGGGATGCGTGTCGATGTACGCTTGCATCAACAGCACGCAGGCGGCCACCAGCAACACGCTGGGAATCGAGGTCAATGTGGTGTAGACGTATTGGATGACGTCGTCGACGCGACCTTTGAAGTAACCCGCCGAAATGCCCAGAATCAGTGCGGGTGGCAGCATGGCCAAGGTCGTCAGACTGCCGATGACGAGCGCCGTGCGGATGCTGCGCAGCGCCTGCCACAACACGTCGTTGCCGACCTGATCGGTGCCGAACGGGTGATATCCCGTCACCAGCCCGCCGACTGCACCGGCACCCAAGGTCAGCACCAGCCACGTGATCAGCATCGCGCGCACCGGCACGCTAGTATCGTTGTGCCGCAGGTCGCGGGCGGCCTCTCGCCAGCCGTCGCGACGCCGCCGCAGCAGAACTACCACCATGAAGGCGGTAGCCGCCCACACGGCCAGGCCCACGGCTGCGCCGCCTGATGCGCGCGCAGCGATATCCCCGCCACGCGGGGCATCCGGATCGGCAAGGTGCCGAGCACCATGCTCCAATCGACGAAAATCGCGCACCGGCCCTTTGTCGGTTAGCATGCTTTCCTTGTAGTAGGTCCGAGTAGCCAGCGGTGCCGAGAACCGCCGCTCGGGTTGAGTCAACAAGGACCCTCGTACCAGTTCTTCCAAGGCCGACCGCACGATAGGCGCGTATGTCCGGGGTGAATCCGAGGATGCGCCCGGCGCAGCGGGCAGTTGCGGGCGAAAATGAATCGAGTCCAGAAGGCCGATCGCGACGAATATGCTCAACACCACGGCGGAACACATGGCAGGTGCATCTGTCAGCACGCGTCGCCAATTGGCGCGCATGTTAGGACTACGACGAACGATGAAGGCATAGACGACTGCGGCCAATACGAGGCCCCATAGGGCGAGATCGGTCCAGAGCAAGACAAATTGGGGCATGGTGGTCTACTCGAAGCGGATACGCGGATCGGCGATGGTGTAAGAGATATCTGCCAGCAGCAGCCCGGCGATATACAACACCGATCCCAAGAACACCATCGAACGCACCACAGAGAAGTCCTGCTGGTTGATTGCGTCGATGGTGTATGAGCCCAGCCCAGGAATGCCAAAGAACGACTCGGAAATCAGGCTACCCAAAAACAGCAAGGGCAACACCGCAACCGAACTGGTCAGAATGGGCAACATGGCGTTGCGCAGCACATGCTTAAGTAAGACCACCCGCTCGGGCAAACCCTTGGCTCTGGCCGTTCTCACATAGTCCTTGCCGATTTCTTCCAGAAACAGCGTTCGGTAAAAGCGCGCTTCCGGCCCCAGACGAGCCAGTACACCAACCAAAATGGGAAGCGCCAGGAACTTTGCCGATTCCCAGCCCCACGAGAATCCGGAGTAAGGCACCAGACGAAGCACCTTCGCAAACAGCCACTGCCCGGCGATGATATAGAACAGGAGTGAAATCGACAGCAGAATCACGCACAGCACCACGCCCCAGAAATCCAGCTGAGTGGCTCTGAAAAACACCAGTACGAGAGCGAAACCGATGCTGGCGATAAGGCTCAACACGAACACCGGGACAGCGAGTGCCAAGCTGGGGCCCACGCGCTGAGCGATCTCGCTGTTGATGTCGTGGCCGTGATCGGCCGAGCCGAAGTTCAAGGTCAGTAGCGGCACCGATCGGGTATAGAAAATGGTATCGGTCAGTTTTTCCGTGCCAGCCGCTTCGGTATTGATGAACAAGGGTTTATCGTAGCCACGCACCGTCTTCCAACGGTCGATGGCGTCTTGCGACACATGTTGTCCGCCAATGGATATACGCGCCATGTCGTCGGGTGTATTGACGGCAAAGAACAGAATGAACGTAAACAGATTCACGCCGATCAGAATGAACACGCCATACAACATACGGCGAAGAATGTACGCGGTCATCGGTTGGCCTCCTTGGCCTGAGCTGCAGGGGTGCCAAAAGCGGTCTGACGCTGCGCGCGACGCAGCGTGCGCCAAGAAATGCCCAACACCAAAACCAGCAAAAACACAATGACGGCCAGGGGCCAGAAAATCGGCCGGTTCCATTCGGCGATTTTCTCGACCCGCAACGCCGAATCGAGCTTCATAAACTGGGCGGTGTTGCGAATCACGACTGCAGGTCTGACGTTACCCACCCACTGTTGGTAGGCCGCAGCACCCGCTGGGTTATAGCCGAACATCACTGGCGTGTCCCGCCTCAGGATATCGACCATCCGATCGATGACTGCTTGTTTCTCGGGCGTGTCATCCAGTAAAACCATCTTGCGATACAGCGCGTCGTACTCGGGGTTGCTGTAGTTGGAAGAGTTTTCACCCCGATGCTCCACTTTGCCGTTGGGCCCATAAAACAGGGTCAGGAAGTTCTCGGCATCCGGGTAGTCGGCATTCCAACCGAACATGAACAACTGCATGGCACCGGTCTCGGCTTTCTGCTGCCAACGATTGAAGTCGGTCGCACGTAAATCCAACTGCACGCCCAATCGGCCCAGACTGCGACGCATCCAGTCGTATACCGGGCTATTGCCACCGCCCGTCATCGAGTCGTAGCTGATCACCAGCGGCGCCCCGGTTTTGGCGTTTCGGCCATTGGGATAGCCTGCTTCGGCCAGCAGACGCTTGGCTTCGTCCAGCGATTTTTGCTTCGGTTTGCCATCGACCACATCGAACAGCACCGGATTGATGCTTTCCGACTCGGGTCGATAGCCAAAAATACCCGGCGGGATAGGCTGATGCGCCACGACCCCTTTACCGCCGTTGAAAATGACGATGTATTCGTTCCAGTCCAAAGCGATCGACAACGCCTGGCGCAGCTTGCGGTTGCGTTCAGCCTGCTCTGGCGTATCGCCTTGACCCAGTACGGGATCCAGCCAGTTGTATGACAAATACCAGGAAGTCTGCTCGATGACTTCCGGCAATTGAAATCCGCGTTCTTTGAACAACTGCGCCCGTTCGGCATAGTCTTGCATGGCCAAGCTCAAGTTGCGGCCGTACTCCGAGCGATCGAGCATTGGACTGTCGTAATAACCCTGCTCGAATTTGCCCTCCATGGGCACGCTTTCTTTTTCGTAGCGGTAGACCAGCTTATCGATGAAAGGCGTGGGCTTGCCACAGTCGGCCAGCATGCCCGCCTCGCGGTCTCCGGGCTTGCCCTCGCACGGATAAGGAAAGCCCCAATAATTGGGATTTCGCTCCAAGGTGTAACCCTGGTTCAGCGAAAAGTCGGTCAGCATATACGGGCCCGAACCCACAGGCCACCGCCCCCAGATCAAATTGCGCTCGGCCATGCCGGGCTGCGCGTAAAAATTGTCTGCTTCCCACGGAATCGGCGAGAAAAAAACCATCGCCATCCAATACAGCACTTGAGGATCGCGGCCTTTGACCCGAATCCGCAGAGTGAAATCGTCCAGTGCCTCGACACCTGCCAGCCGATGTTGCCGCAAATCCAGCCACCGTGCGGCTTGCGCGCCCTGCGTTTTTAGCGTTTTTTCGGCCGCCAGCAGGGTGTCTTCGAACGCGTCCATGCCGATGATGCGTCGCCCGACGCTGGCCATGGCAGGCGATGGCACGCGCGGACTCGCAATCCGCTTGATGCCGTAGACGTAATCGTGAGCAGTCACCTCGCGCGAGCCGGTTTGAGGGAAATCCAGCGGCCGCTTCACATCGGGCAGAGACGAGAAGTCGATGGGAACGTAGTGTTGGGTGCCGTCGGACTTCAGTACAAACGCAGGATGCGGGGCAAAACGCATTCCGCGCCGAATCTTGATGTCGTAGACGCTTTCAGCGACCCGATCGCCGGCGACGTCATCGGGCAGACGAGCCCCTTGCGCATCGAAGAACGCCGGACGGGGCACCGCCTCGGCCGCCAATCCTTCCAGTTCGTACGGCCGCTTCAGGTAGTGATAGCGAAACAGCGGTTCATAACTGTTGTACGTGATCTGAGTGTCGCTAGACGCAAACGATACCGTGGGATCGACACTGCGTGGCGAACTGCCGAAGAACGCGGAGTAGAACGCGTTTTCGCTCGCTTCGCGGCCGACATATGGGCTATTGATGGGATTGGTCGCAGCCGCCGTAGCGGAGGCACTGATAGCCAGAATGATCGTGGCTGATCGAAAAATCGGTATAAGCCCGCAACTTCTCATTGTTGATCCGTAGTGATTGCGCTCTAGTGCAAAAGAATAGCGTACGCATCAAGGCGCGACATCAGGGTATCCATAGCAATCTGACTGCATGGCGGCTGCGACATCAATTGCCGCATCGTTGCTGACGCCAACAATCGTATCGCCAGGCCCATGGCGCAACGGGTTTGGGATCGGACCAGAGCCCAAGACCGGCGTCGCGTGCCTTGTTTTGCACTTTGGGAAAAGAGACATCCCGAAGGTAACGTCCCTTTGCCGCGGTGTAGGCCCACGCGTATCCCCCTGCGACTTGCGCCCGATTGGCCGATTCGCCTGTGTCATCTTGCAATACACAGACATCGCGCCCGTACTGATCCGGTGCATAGCAATGGGCCGAGACACGACGACCTTTCAGCCATTGCTCCAAATGGCGACGGGATGCTTCGGCATGAGGCTGGCCGGGTCGATCCCGCCCACCCGACATTTCGGGCGCATCGATGCTGTCCAAGCGGATGCGACGAACGCCCGAACTGGTGGCAAAGCGGACGCTGTCGCCATCGGACACTTCGATCACTCGTCCGGTGTAGACCATCCGTATGCGGTCGGCAGTCGGTTCGGTTCGAGAACCGGCCGTCGCCGAGGCAGGCCGTCCCGCAGCGGGAGTTTGACGATCGCCGTGCTCCGCCGGCATCCCGTACGAGCCTTCGGCCGAATCGTTCAGCGTCAGATAAGCCCCGGTCACGACCAGTACCACAATGAGGGCTATGGCCCGAACTCGGCGAGCCATGGGATCTCTACTAAAAGGTTTCACAGCCATCCTGTCTTGCGGAAGCGCCAGAACAGCACACTACAACTGGTAGCAATGATGCCCAGTGTCACTGGATAACCCCATGGCGATTTCAATTCCGGCATGAACTCGAAATTCATGCCGTAGATGCCTGCTATAGCCGTCGGTACTGCCAGAATGGCGGCCCATGCAGCCAGTTTTCGAGTGGTGTCGTTCTGGGCGGATTGTCCGATCATCAAACTGGCTTCGAAGGCAAACGCCAGCGCTTCGCGCAGGCCGTTGATCAGTTCATCGACGCGTAGGACGCGATCGGCCACTTCGCCGAAGTACGGCCTGGCATCCGGATCGACGTTGCTCATCTCGACTCGCGACAGACGACGACAGATTTCGGCAAGCGGCGATATCGCCGCATGAATACGCAATAAATCGCGCCGCTGTTTGTAGACCTTGCGAATGTCCGCGTCTTTTTGCCCTCGGATCAGCAGCTTCTGCTCGGCAAGTTCAACGCCATGCTCCAGTTGGGTCGCAGCCGCGACATAGCGATCGACCAAAAGATCGAGCAGTTCGGCGGCAACGAAGTCGCTGCCGCGCGCGAGCAACAGGGGCGCGTCCTCCAGCCTTTGGCGCAACACGCTGTGACTGGCCGCAGCGCCTCGCCTGATCGTCAGCAAAAAGCCTTGTCCAATCAGAATCTGCGTCTCGCCGAAAACGGCTTTGTGGCCTTCGATCTCTACGGTAATCGCCACTACCAACACCGCTTTGCCGAAGTCGATGATCTTGGGACGACGATGCGTCGCCATCAATTCTTCTTTGGCTTTCTCGCCCAAAGCCAAGTTGTCGCCCAGGTGTTCGATGAGTTCGGGTTTGGGCGATTTCAACCCGATCCACAGCAAGCTTTCGGATTGACCCGCGTAGTTTCCAATCTCGTCCAAAGGCACTTTTCGTGCGTGACGGCCTTGTCGATACGCGACCGATGCAATCACTTCGCCGCCATAACGTTGCGTCAACGCACCCTCGTCCAAGGTATCGATCGCGGGTTCGTCTGTATGCGAATCGTTCGGCGCCATGATGTCTCCTTCGAGGTTCGTGCAAGCGCTGATAGTACCGCGTGCTGCGGCATTGCAGCCGATCGACGTATTTCTGGTAGTCGTTTTTTCGCGTGCTGCATTGCATAGCGCGAGCGTCTCAATCGCCCTTCACAGGCGTCGACGCACAACATAAATTTACGTAGATGCTCTCGACTCTGCACCATAGGTACAGCAGTTGCGCTATAAAGCGGGTTATTGCGCACGTGATGTGTTGAAGTGCGTGCTGGAATCGAATGATCGCGAAAGCGGGAGAATCACACATGGCAACGACCCAACCGGATTTGAGAGAACAAGTCGCGAACAGCAAACCTGCTGACGCTCAGGACAAGGTGTCCACCTATCAGCAATCGGTCGACCAAGCGCTCGATCAATCCTTCCCCGCAAGCGATCCCATCTCGCCCAGCGCGGCGGAAAAAGCGGACCAACCCATTTCCACCGACAAAGACGATAAGGACTGGACAGTGACTTCTACTAAAGCGAAACCTGCGCGTAAGCCCGCCACGCGCAAGAAAGCGCCTGCCGGTAAACCCGCGGCGACGACCGCAGCCGGCGCAAGTACGGTAAGCGCCGCCGCGGTGTCGACCACGCCCCCGGCACCGAAGAGTCCTGTCAAGAAAGCGCAGGCCGCGCCCAAGAAGGCCGCCGCCGCTAAACCCGCAGCCGAAAAAACCGCTGCGGTGAAAACAGCTGCGAAGAAAGCGGCCGCAACCAAGCCTGCAAGCAAGGCATCGACCAGGCGAGCCGCCACGACCGCTCAACGTGCAACGACTTCGACGTCCGCCGCGAAGAAGGCGACCCTTGCCAAAACGCCTGCTAAAAAAGCCGCCGCCCAGAAGACAACGGGTAAGAAGGCCGTAGCGAAGAAGGCCGTAGCGGCCAAATCGCCCACCAAGAAGGTCGTCGCAAAAAAAGCACCGGCCAAGACATCCGCTGCCAAGTCGGCACCCGTGAAAAAAGCCGCATCGAAAAAAGTCGCGGCCAAGAAAACCGTTGCAGTGAAAGTGGCTGCCAAGAAAGCGCTGGCTAAGAAAGCGGCGGTAAAGTCGGCAGCCAAGAAAGCACCCGCCAAAAAAGCACCGGTGAAGTCGGCAGCCAAGAAGGCGCCAGCTAAGAAAGCAGCGGTAAAGTCGGCAGCCAAGAAAGCACCCGCCAAAAAAGCAGCGGTGAAGTCGGCAGCCAAGAAAGCCCCCGCCAAAAAAGCAACGGTGAAGTCGGCAGCCAAGAAAGCACCGGCAAAAAAAACGGCCGTGAAGAAAGTGGTCGCTAAAAAAGCCGTTGCCAAGAAAGCACCGGTTAAGAAAGTCGCCGTCAAGAAGGCAGTCGCCAAGAAAGCGACCGCTAAAAAAGCCGTCGCTCGTAGAGCACCTGCCAAAAAAGCCGGGGCCCACAAAGCCGCTGCGAAATCGGCAGTTGCTAAGAAAACACCGGCAAAAAAAGCAGCCGTTCGTAAAACGGCAAGCAAGCAACCGGCGGTTAAAGCACCTGCACGTAAAGCCGTCGCCAAAAAGACCCCCGCACGCAAGGCCGCCAAGCGCGCCTAAGATGTGAACGCAGGATCGAAGCCCCCGCTTGGCCGGACACCACGTCCAGCGACCGGGGGCTTTTTCATTGCCAGATCGCGCCGATTCGCTTGGCGATATCCAAAGACGCCGGTTTGGCCTCGATGCGTGCAGGCAAACTGCCCAGCGGCGGCGGTTTGGGCAGGTGTTCGAACAGCGGCAGCATGGCATCATAGATGAATCGCGACCGCGTGCCGTACACATGGCGATCGCCCATTGCAGTCTGCTGCGTGACGTAAAACCGTTGCGGCACGATCACATGCAAGGATTGGCGCGCGCGCGTCATGGCCACATACAGCAGCCGACGCTCTTCTTCGATGTCGGCTTCGCTGCCCGTACTCATATCCGATGGCAAACACCCATCGACGACATTCAGAACATAAACCGAACGCCACTCCTGTCCTTTGGCCGAGTGAATGGTGGACAGAATCATGTAGTCCTCATCCAACAAGGGCACGCCCGATTCGGCGCTGGTCGCATCCGGCGGATCCAAGGTCAATTCGGTCAGAAAATGCTCGCGGCTGGCGTATCCGGGAGCAAGCCGCAAGAGCTGATCGAGATCGGCCCGCCGCACTCGGGCATCGTCGAACAGCCGGTCGAGCTGGTCGCCGTACCATCCGAAAGCAATATCCAGATCGGTGGGCCACGCCAAACCGGGTTCGCGCAAACGCTCGTACGCCTGCCGAAATGCAGCCCAGTCTTGCTCCGCTGAAGCGCCGGGATTGAAGTCACGCAGCACGGTGCGCGCATCGCTTGCCTGCGCCAGACCGTCCATCAGCCGTCCAGCTTTGGCCGGACCGATACCCGCCACACGCTGAAGGATTCGAAAACCTGCCAACCGATTTTGCGGATGCTGTGCAAAACGCAACATCGCCACCAGATCCTTGACATGGGCAGCCTCCAGAAATTTGAGCCCTCCGAACTTCACGAACGGTATATTGCGGCGCGTGAGTTCGAGTTCGAGCGCTGCGCCGTGATGCGAGGTACGAAACAAGGCCGCTTGCGAGGTCAGCGCCACGCCTGCCTCTCGGGCCTCTAGAACTCGATCTGCGATCCATCGAGCCTGCCCGGCCTCGTCGCTGACCGTCACCAGCTTCGGTTGGTCGGACGAACGCTTGTCGGTCCACAAGGCTTTGGCATAACGCTCTTTGGCCTGAGCGATGACCGCATTGGATGCATCGAGGATGGGCTGAGTCGAGCGATAGTTGCGCTCTAGCGTGACGATACGCGCCGGCCGACCGAACTTGGAGGGAAAATCGAGAATGTTGCGCACTGTTGCCGCTCTGAAGGCATAGATCGACTGCGCGTCGTCACCCACCACCGTCAACCCGCAGCCGGTCGGCTTGAGCGCCAACAGGATCTCGGCCTGCAGGGCATTGGTGTCCTGGTATTCATCCACCAGCACATGATCGAAACGAGCACCGATATCGCTGGCCAAAGCAGCGTCCTGCATGACTTCACGCCAATACAACAGCAGATCGTCGTAATCGAGAATATGTTGATCGTGTTTGCTGCGCGCATAGGCGGCAAACATTTTCTTGAGTTCGTCGGCCCAGGCTTCGCACCAGGGAAAATGCTGGCGCAATACATCGGCCAAGGGCTCGCGGCTGTTCACCACCCTGGAATAAATTGACAGGCAAGTGCCCTTCAAGGGAAAGCGCGACTTCGATGCCGAGTGCCCCAGATCGTGACGCACCCACCCTATCAGATCTTCGGCGTCGGCGCGATCGTGCACCGTAAACGTCTCGGGTAGACCGATGAGATGGGCACAATCGCGCAGTAAACGCGCACCGATGCTATGAAACGTACCCGCCCATGGCAGTCGCAGCTCGCTGGATGCACGCGAGCCGGTCGCCGCCGCTAATACCCCCCCTACCCGTTGCTGCATTTCAAGCGACGCCCGACGCGAAAACGTCAGCAGCAGGATACGCTGCGGATCGACCCCATGCTTGATCAATTGGCCTACCCGGTGCGCCAGCGTGCTGGTCTTACCCGACCCGGCCCCTGCAATGACGAGCAATGCGCGCAGATCAGGTGCAAGCAAGCCGTGCAGCACCGCCTCGCGCTGGGCCGGATTCAGTCCTGCCAAAGGATCGGCGCGATAGGTGTCGCCCGACTCGAGGGGCGAAGTAGTCTGAAGAGTAGGGGCGAACATAGCAGGAACTCGATGAGGGGCCACTATAGCACTGTACAAAACAACAGCTCGCCCCCAACGCGCAGGCACAGGGATTGCGAAGTCATCGTTAACCCGGATATCGGAAAGCGTCCGGTCAATTCACTAATTTTATTAGGAGGCACACCATGGCCGACAAAACCGTCAAACTGCTGAACGAGCTCATTGAAACGTCGAAAAATGGCGAGAAAGGCTTTCAGGCTGCCGCCGAAGACACCAAGAATCCTCAATTAAAATCGCTGTTCCAACAGCGTGCGGCGGATTGCGGCGCCGGTGCCGCCGAACTGCAAGCCGCTGTGATCCAACTGGGCGGCAAGCCCGAAGATTCGGGTACGGTGGCCGGAGCGGTACACCGTGGCTGGCTGAACCTGAAGGCCGCCGTGGCCGGTCGTACCGATACCGCCATTTTGGAAGAATGCGAGCGCGGCGAAGACGTCGCCAAAAAAGACTACGGCGATGCGCTGAAAGAAACCTTGCCCGACAACATTCGTCTGCTGGTACAACGTCAATACGATGGCGTGCTGCGCAACCACGATCAGATTCGCGACCTGCGCAACCAGTACCGCGCTTCGAATTAAAATGCGCGGATCTCGACCGCCTACAATGGCGCAATGATCCGCATCGGCACCGCATCATGGACCGACCCGACCCTTTTGGCGTCGGGTTGTTTTTATCCGCCCGGCGTACGTTCGCCTGCCGAGCGTCTGGCCTACTATGCCAACCAGTTTCCACTGGTCGAAATCAATGGCAGTTATTACGCACTACCCGACGCGCAGCGTGTTGATCGGTGGGCCAGACACACCCCAGATCGCTTCCGCTTTCACGCCAAGGCGTTCCGCTTGTTCACCGGTCACCCGACGCCGGTGGCGGCGTTCCCCATCGATATCCGACAAGACCTCGGAGCGTGTTTTGCGAAGGCCAGCGTCTTCGAAAATCAGCTACCGGCAGACATCGTGCAAGTCTTGTGGAGCCGATTCTTAGAAGGTCTGGAACCACTTCGTCTGGCAGGACGACTCGATGCCATTCATTGTCAGTTCCCGCATTGGGTTCGACCCGATACACGTGGTCACGCTTTGGTCGAACGCACTGCCCGGCAATTGTCGGATCACACGTTCTCCGTCAAATGGCGTCATCGCTCGTGGTTGACCGGCGCACAGCGCGCGGCGACATTGGCATGGCAGCGAGAAATAGGCGCCGTACATACCGTGGTCGATTCTCCCGAAGGATTCGACGACACGGCGCCCGCTGTATGGACATCGACGCACCCCGATCTGGCGATCGTTCGGCTACACGGGCGTAATGCCCAGGCGTGGCATGCCCGAACCGGCGCTTCTTCCGGGCGGTTCATGTATGAATACAGCGACGACAAGCTGGCCGATCTAGCCGCGCACATCAAACGTTTATCGGCAGCGATCGCGCGCACTCACGTCGTATTGAACACCAACTACCAAGATCAGGGCATGCGCAACGCGCAACGATTGAGCCAGGCCCTGGCGCAACTGGCATAGACGCGCAGTCTTATGACATCCACGGTTCGAGGGCTTGACCGACGGGCACGTCGAGCTTCAGCGACAACATGCCATCGGCACGCGTATGGCCCAGATTGACCGCTGCCAGCGGCTTGCCCTCCCGCACCGCTGCCAGAGCGAATCGATAGCCCGAATACACCATCAGCGACGAGCCCAGCACCAGCACGGCATCGGCCGACGTCAATGCCGCCATGGCCTGCCTGCCACGCTCCGGCGGGACGTTCTCGCCGAAAAACACGACATCGGGTTTGACGACTCCACCGCAGCGCGGACACGGCGGCACGACGAACGACGAAAAATCGGTTTCATCGAGGTCGGCATCGCCATCGGGCGCGATGTCGGCCTCGCGGCTAGACCACGCAGGATTCAAAGCCTCCAGGCTGTCTTGCCAATGACGCCGATGCAGCCGCGCCTCGCACGCCATGCACCGCACCTGATCGAGACGGCCATGCAGATCGACGACCGCACGGCTGCCGGCGATCTGATGAAGCCGATCAACGTTTTGTGTGACCAGCAGTTCGATGCGCCCTTCCCGCTCCATGGCGGCCAACGCGCGATGCGCGTCGTTCGGCGCCGCCACGCCAAATGCGCGCCAGCCAACCATGCTACGTGCCCAATAGCGCGCCCGAGCTGCCGAATCGCCCATGAACAAGGCATAGGTCATGGGCGGCGGACGCTTCCACTGCCCGGCCCGATTGCGATAATCGGGAATGCCTGAGTCGGTACTCACCCCCGCACCCGTCAACACGAAGAGCCGAGGGTACGCATCGACGAATGCCTCTAACGACTGCGTAGCGTCAGCGATCTTATTCACCCAGAAACTCCGAGACGCCCTCCAACCCTTCGACATGGTCGGCGATCACCTTGGCGATGAATGCGAGCGGAATCGACAAGAGCGTACCCCAGATCCCCCACAGCCAAGTGAACAACAACAGGACGACGAATACCGCCACAGCGTTCATGCGAGCGATCCGCCCCGACATCCAAGTTGTCACCACGATACCGATCAAGACGGCTACCGCGACCGAAGCACCGGCCACCAACAGCGCGGTGCCGACATTGCCGAACTGAATGATGGCCGCCACGCCCGTGCCCACTGCCACCAGCAGCGGCCCGAAATAAGGCACGATGTGCAGGGCAGCGGCCACCACCGCCCAGGTTCCGGCATTGGCCAGACCGAGCATCTTGAAAGCTAAATACGTCAACACGCCGAGCGCGACATTGGTGACCAGCATCATCAGCAGATAGCGCTGAATCGACCGGTTGATTTCGTCGAGCATGTGGACACTGATTCGCTTTTGACTAAACGAGCGACCCGCCACTTTGACGAACTTGCGCTTGAAGGTATTGCCCGCCATCAGCAAGAAAAACACCAGGAATATCACCATGGTGGCTTGCGCCAGAAAGGTCGCAAACCCCATCGACCCGGCCAGCAGCAACTCGTCTATCGGTACGTCTGCGGGCGGCGGCATGGCAGCGCGGCGTCCACCGCTTTGGAACACGGCGGCAGCACGACGCAGCTTATCCAGTGCCGAGCCGTCGCCTGTCGCAAAATCGGATAGCGAGCGCGACACCTTCGCGGAAATGTCCGGCAGCGCATTGATAACGGCGACGACTTGGGCTTGCAAAGCCAGAGCACCGAAAGCGATGGCCGCCAACAAGGCGGCCATCAGCAGCAGCGTCGCCAAGGGTCTGGGGATACCCCGGCGCTCTAGAAACGCAACGATAGGATCCAGTGCATAGGCCAGAATGATTGCCAGCACCAAAGGCACCACGAATGCGATAGCCGACTTCAAAGCAAACAGGGTGGCCAGCACCGCGACAACGATAAGCGAGACGTTGCGAGCGTGAAATTTGTGGACAACGTGACCGCTGCCATCGTCGATGGCGACGGGTTCGATTGGCGTGTTGGCCGGTACGACCGGGGCCGCAGTGCCCTGGTGAGTGTCGCTCACGCCCATCCCCTGTTATTTGTCTTGAATATGGGCGCAGAGCAATATTCGTGCCGATCAGATCGGTTTGAACATCGGAACGGGGGGGGCGCCTTCTTCGGTCGGTTTGAATACGGCCTGAACGGCCTGTCCGATATGCACCTCGTCCAGATCGCAATCGACGATGTTGCTCATCATCGTCGTGCCCTCTTCCAATCTCACGTAGGCGATGCAAAATGCCTGCGGCCCGGCACGACGGGTGACGCTGAAACTATAGATATGGCCACGGCCGCTGGCCTCGCGCCACGTCGTCTCACTCATGCAAAACGGACACAAGGCACGCGGATACCAGTGAGGCTTGTCGCAGTTGGTGCAAAAACGCAGCATCAGCTTGTGGGCGCTTGCGCCCTCCCAAAACGCCGTGTTTTCCGGGTTGACCGTTGGCGCCGTCAAGGGGCCGTCGATATATGGGGTAGGCATGGCTGTTTACTCCCGTTCGAGGATGAGGGTGGTGCTGCCGTGCCGCGATCCCATGTAGCCACCGGTACCTTGCGCCAGCGCCAGATCGCAATTCGGCACCTGGACGTTCGGATGCGCTTCGCCACGCAGTTGCCTCACGGCTTCGATCACCTTGGTGATCCCGCCCCGATTCGCTGGATGGTTATTGCACAGCCCGCCGCCGTCGGTGTTGAACGGCAGCTTGCCCACGCCCGAGATCAGGTTGCCGTCGGCAACGAACTTGCCGCCCTCGCCTTTTTTGCAAAATCCCAGATCCTCCAACTGCATCAACACAGTAATGGTGAAGCTGTCGTAAATGGAGGCGTATTTGATGTCGGCGGGCTTCACCCGTGCCTCGTCGAATGCCGTCGCACCGGACAGACGCGCTGCCGACCACGTCAGATCGACCGCGCCGCCCAGCTGTCCCTTGACCGCTTCGCCCGCCCCAAGAATCTTGACCTTGGGACGTTTGAGTGCCGCGGCGATCTCGGGTCGCGCCACGATCAGCGCGCCGCCCCCATCGGACACCACACAGCAGTCCAGACGATGCAAGGGGTCGGCGATTAACGGCGAGGCCAGCACGTCTTCGACGGTGACGACATCGCGCAACATGGCATGCGGATTGTGCTGGGCATGATGCGAGGCAGCCACTTTAATCCACGCCAGTTGCTCGGGCTTGGTGCCGAATTCGTGCATGTGGCGCATGGCCACCATGGCATACAGGTTGACCGTCACCGCCCGAAACGGCGACTCGAACGGTGCGTCGGGCAAATTGGCCCCGAAGTTGCGAGGCTGGGTACCGCTAGACCCTTCCGATCGGGGGCGCCCGGCCAAGGTGATCAAGGCGACGTTGCACTTGCCTGCGGCGATCGCCTGAGCAGCGTGCGAGACATGGGCAAGGTACGCCGACCCGCCCGTGTCGGTGGAATCCACGTGCCGAACCTTCAGGCCCAAGTAGTCCACCATATTGAGCATGCCCAGGCCGGGCGCGTCGGCGGCGCAGAAGTAGCCGTCGACATCCGACAGACTCAGTCCGGCGTCTTCGAGCGCGCCTCGGGCGCATTCGGCATGCAGTTGCGCCACCGACTTATCGGGGGCCTTGCGCGTGGGATGCTCGTAAGCGCCCACGATATAAGCTTTTCCGTTGATGCTCATTGTCTCCTCCTGAGCATGTACGGTAGTGGCTACATGGGGGGCTGGGAACTAGTCTTTATTAAATGGGGCCTTCAGCCGGGCCGAAGCCGCTGGCCGAATGAGCGCTTGCATGCCGTCGGCAAGATGTACCGCTCGACCGAGACAGCGTTTCGGTTGCCGATACAGCCCACGTATCAATCGGCCAGCGGTTCGTGTACCCCGGCATTGCCCAAGCGCCAATAGCCGGCGGCCTTGATCGCATCTCGGCGCGCACCCTTGCGTTCGAGCAAGATGCAACGCAAGGCCTGCGCGACATGCGTCTCGCAGGCGACCCAGGCGTAGTACCTCCCATCCGGTACGTTCAACTCACGTACATGGTCGATCAATGCATGGCTTTCGCCCGCTGGCACGCCCTGGCGATACACCCATTGAATATCTGCGGAACATTCATGCGTGAGGGTCTGCCGATCAGCCGCGTCATCGACTTCGATCGCCACCACCGCGCGCGCCGTAGCCGGTAACTCGGCCAGCCGTCGAGAGATTGCCGGTATAGCCGTATTGTCACCCATCAATAGATGCCAGTCGTAATCGGCGGGAACCAGCAGCGAGCCGCGTGGACCAGCAATGCCTAGCTTGTCGCCCACACAAGCGTTCAGCGCCCAGCGCGTCGCGGGCCCGGCGTCATGCAAAGCGAAATCGATGCTCAGACGGCCCGCGGCCTGATCGAACGCTCTGGGCGTGTAATCGCGCATGAGCGGCTTGACCGCGTCCGAGGCCCAGCTCAAGCCCTCGTCGGCGGCGATAGGTGCGACCGGTTGCGCCTCGCCGGGCAATGGCAGGACCAGCTTCACATGATCGTCAAAGCCCGGACTATAGAAGCCTTCCAACGCCTCGCCACTGAACACGATGCGCCGCATATGCGACGTAATGGCTTCGATCGCCACGACCTCGATCAAGCGGTAACGAATAGGATGGCGGACTCGCTGGGGTGTCGAAACAGACGGAAGATCGGACATATAGAGAACTCGTTAAACATGAAAAGCAGGGTGGCCAACGTGAGAGTAACCCGCCGACAACACGATACCGCAGCTCGCTCGACCTGAGCTGGGCGTCTAGACAGATATGGAATGTATGTCTATCGGCGATGGGAATGAGAGACACATCGGCCGGACGTCCCGTTGGGCGCCGGTTTAGTCACAGTTACACGGTTGAAATCAAAGACTTCTCGCCCGAAACCTGGCTCAACATAGTCGACGCAAGCCATGACACCATAATCAGGAGACAGTCGCATGAGTACACACCTTGCCGTACGAGCACCGCGTCGGACAACCACAATCGATAGGCGCGCCCCGGCCCGCGCCCCAGCTTCGACACGCGCCACACCTGCTACGGCTCGACGCCCGCTTTATGCGTCGATCATGGCCGCGTTAACCGTCTTGGGCGCAGGGGTCAGTACACCGGCCGCAGCGGCATCGCCCTACGACAGCACCACCTACCTGGGCGACTCGTTGACCGATAGCGGCTACTTCGATGGATTCCTCGGATTTCAGAAATCGCGCACCACCAATCCCGACCCCGTCTGGGCGGAAATCCTGAGCGAGCGTCTCGGTGGCAACGGTGCTGCCGCATGGCGCATGGAGATGGGCGGCCTCGTTCGCGAAACAGGGGGCAACTATGCGGTGTCGGGGGCTCGAATAGAAACGCAGGGGCGCTACCCTTCCTATCCATCGAACATGTTCATCAAGACCGTCAATCAACAGTTGGACGAGTTGCTGACGCGCACGCCCACACTCAAGGAAAACGGCCTGTATCCAGTCTGGGCGGGTGCCAACGACATCATTCACGCCATTACGACCCGGATGACGACGCTTGCCAACCCGGCCACGCAAGCCGGTGCGATACAAGAAGTGCTGGGCGACACCACGGCCGCCGCCAACGCGACCGTCGCCTTGGTCGACCGCTTGCACGCCGCGGGTGCAGGCACGGTGATGGTCATGAACCTACCCGATATCGGCGCCACGCCTGCCGGCGCCGCTGCGGGCCCAGGGCGAGCGTTGATGTCCGGTGCCAGCACGCAGTTCAACACTTTGTTGAACACTCAGCTCGCCAATCACAAGGGCGAGCTGGTGATGCTAAACGTGCATGATTTGTTCAGAGAGGTCATCGCCGACCCCGCTCGCTACGGCTTGACCAATGTGACCGATGTGGCGTGCACCTCGACGGGTCTATTCGGCGGCGACGTCGATTCCGGTCTGTGCACCCGTGACACCCTGGTCGAACCGGACGCCAACGCCACATATCTGTTTGCCGATCAATTGCACCCGACAGGTGTCGGACATCGCTATCTGACCGACTATACCATGTCGGTGCTGCAGGCTCCGGGACGAATGGGCATGCTGGCCGAGGCTCCTCTGGCGGGCCAACGCATCGTCGAGCGTACCGTCGCACAACGTTTGTTTGATCGCGGCACGGCGCGCGGGGCAAAATCCTATGCGCAATACGAGTACGCCAACGACAGCCAGCGCGGCGGCAACGCGGCCTGGGCGCCGGGCATGCGCAACGGCATCCACGCACTGTCCTTAGGCGTCGACTATTCGGCCACCGGGCAATGGCTATTGGGTGCCAACCTCAATCATGCCCGCCACGATGCCACGCTGGGTGGCGCGTCGGGCAGCTTCAACCTGAATCAGACGACGGTGTCGGCATACACACAATATCGTATGGGCGACTTGGCAGCTTCGCTGACGGGATCGGCTGGCATCCTCGACTACGGTCGGACTTCGCGTAACGTCAATATCGGTCCGGCCAGCTTCAAGCAACGTGGGAGCACCCAGGGCACGATGGCGGCGCTGACCGGCGCGCTGCGTTACGACGCTGTGCTGGGCGGCCTGACCTTGAGCCCGACCGCCAGCGTCAGCGCGCAACGCGTTCATGTCAGCGGCTTCGAGGAGCGCAGCGGAGGGGCAAGGACATCGTCCAGCATGTATTACCGCGCTCAATCGCGCTATGCGTTGATATCCAGCATCGGCTTGCAAGCCTCGGCTGCGATAGAAGGCAATGGCTACACGCTGAAGCCATTCGCGGGAGTGGCCTGGGAGCACGACGGTCGGGCCGACAATCGACGCCGAGTTCATGCCAATGTCGCGGGTATGTCGGGCAGCTTCTCGCAGTTGACCTATGCGCCCACCAAGTCCGCCACGGTGGCGTCCGCTGGTCTGGCGTTCTCCTTGGGTCGTTCGACCGAGGGCCGTGTGGCGTACTACGGACGCTACGCCAAGCTCCATACTTCGCACGGCGCACAGATCGGACTGACGCACCGGTTCTAAGGCACTGGCGCGAACGCGCTGAAGCACCGGTTCGATTAGGACGGTACGAGGCAGGCGCGACGATTGCTTAAACGCAATCGTCGTGTCCCACCCGGAGCCATTGTTTATGCGTTCGACCCTCTGTACCTTGCCAGCATCGTCCTTTCGTCCCCTGGCTGGCCTGACCTTGGCCGCGTTGCTGGCCCTGCCGGCCCAAAGCTCAGCCACCGAAAAACAAGCTGCCTACGGCGCCAGACCCGTCTTGCCCACACCCGACACCTCGCACAAGGCCCAACGCTACAACACCCAAAAAGCATGGCCCGAGGGCAAGATGCCCACCGCGCCTGAGGGATTCGTGGTGACGCCCTTCGCGCGCGACCTGGAATCGCCCCGGTGGGTTTATGTGCTCGACAATGGCGACGTGCTGGTCGCCCAAGCGCGTACGCTGCCCAAGAAGTCTGCAGGCAAAAAGACCGATCCCGACGAAAAGAAAAAAGCCGATGGCCAAAAACGATCCGGCACCGTCACGGGCGACAGTCCCAACCGCATTACGCTGCTGCGCGACACCGATAACGACGGCCTAGCCGAAGAGCGCCACGTGCTGTTGGAAACGCTGAATCAGCCCTTCGGTATGGTTTATATCGCGCCTTATCTGTATGTCGCCAACACCGACGGCGTGATGCGTTTTCCTTACGAAGCGGGACAAACCGACATCGACGATCCGGGCGAAAAAATCATGTCGCTACCCGCCGGTGGCTACAATAACCACTGGACCCGCAACATCATTGCCAGCGCCGACCAGACGCAATTGCTCGTATCGGTGGGCTCGGCCTCGAATGCTGCCGAATATGGGATGGCGGAAGAAGCGCGCCGCGCGAACATTCTGTCGATCGATCTCGACGGCAAGAACGAGAAGGTCTTCGGCTTCGGGCTGCGCAACCCCAACGGCATGGCGTTCGAACCCAAGACCGGTAAGCTGTGGACGGCCGTCAACGAGCGCGACAATTTAGGCGACGACCTCGTGCCCGATTACATCACCAGCGTGCAGCCTGGCGGATTCTACGGCTGGCCCTACAGCTACTGGGGTAAAAACCGCGACCCCCGGGTCGAAGGCGGCGACGATCTCGTCGCCCGCGCCATCGTGCCCGATTACGCCATGGGCAACCACACCGCGTCGCTGGGCTTGACGTTTTACACCGCGCAGGCGTTCCCCGCGCGTTACCGAGGCGGTGCATTCGTAGGACAGCGCGGATCGTGGAATCGCAGCACGTTTTCTGGCTACAAGGTCGCATTCGTACCGTTCAAAAACGGCGTACCCGCCGGCCCGATCGAAGACTTTCTGACGGGCTTCATGCCCGACGCCAAATCGGGCGACACCTATGGCCGCCCCGTAGGCGTGGCGGTCGATGCCCGCGGTGGCCTATTGGTGGCCGACGACACCGGTAATGCGGTCTGGCGGGTAGCACCGAAGTAAGCGCGCTTGCACACCCACTTGGCTATAGTGGAAGTTTGAATCGCAAACGAGCATACCGATGTGTGAGCGCTGTGCCTGGGTCGGCAGCAATACGCTGCTGGCCGACTATCATGACACCGAGTGGGGTGTCCCCGAATACGACAGCCGCAACCTGTGGGAAAAACTGATTCTGGATGGCTTTCAGGCCGGCCTTTCCTGGCTGACCATTTTGCGCAAGCGGGACGCTTTCCGCGAAGCATTCGCCGAATTCGATCCGCAAGTCGTCGCTGCGTTTACTGAAGCCGACGTGCAGCGCCTGCTGGCCGATGCCGGCATCATCAGATCGCGCAGCAAAATAGAAAGCACCATCGGCAATGCACGCGCCTATCTGGCGATGCAAGCGACGGGCGAAGATTTTTCGAGGTTCATATGGACCATGGCCGGGGGTTCGCCCATCCGGATGGAGGGGCGAGGCACGACCCAAAGCCCCTTGTCGGAAGCGATATCCAAGGCACTCAAACAGCGGGGCTTCAAATACGTAGGTCCGGTGATCGTCTATGCCTGGATGCAAGCTACCGGCATCGTAGACGACCACGATGTCGGCTGCTTCAAACACATCGCGTCGACAGCCGAAGACTAGTTTGGGCGTTTAGTCCCAGGCCGGCGCCAATTGCTGCGGATTGGCAATGCGTTCGCCCCGATCGAGGCTGGCGATTTTCGCCAGATCGTCTGCATCCAGCTTCACCTGCTGTGCCAGCAGGTTACTCTGCAAGTTGGCACGCTTGGTCGAAGACGGAATGACGGCATAACCCGATTGCAGCGCCCAGGCCAGCACGACCTGCGCAGGCGTTGCCGTATGGCGTCGCGCGACCGCTTCGATGACCGGGTCTTGCAGCACCTTACCCACCGCCAAGGTCATGTAAGACGTGATGGGAATACCGGTTTGATTCAGAAAATCGGCCAAGCGGCGATTCTGCAAATAAGGATGGAGTTCGATCTGATTGGTGGCGATGTTTTCAGCGCCCACCAGATCGATGGCTTGACGTGTCAATTCGATATTGAAATTCGAGATGCCGAATGCGCGGGTCAAGCCCTGCTCGCGCGCCCGGGTCAATGCCTCGAGCGTATCGGCCAAAGGTGCCGCGCCACCGGGCGAGGGCCAGTGAATCAGTGTCAGATCGACGTAATCGGTGTCGAGTTTGCGCAGGCTTTCCTCCAGACTGGGGATGAGGGCGTCGCCTGCCAGTTTGTCGACCCAGATTTTGGTGGTCAACGTGATGTCGCTGCGCGGCACGCCGCTTTCCGACCACGCGCGTCCTACTGCTGCTTCGTTTTCATAGATCTGAGCCGTGTCAATGGCACGGTAGCCGAGGTCGAGCGCGTCCTTGACCGAGTCGATCAGCACCTGATCTTTCAAGCGGTAAGTGCCCAGACCAAATGCCGGGATGCCGAATGCGGGGGTCGTCATAAAAGCGGTGCTCCTTAAACGTGTGTTCATGAAAAGCATTATGGCCGCAGACATCGTCACGCGAAACCCGCTGCGGCGCACAACACTTATGACTTGAGCTCATTTTGAAGCAGCTTTTATTCCTGCCGTTTTAGAAGCTGGATGATGCTTGAGAAGTCGAGCGCGCCACTACCCTGGCGACTATGAATGCCATATAGATTGCGCGCTAAAGTACCCAATGGCGTGACCGCTTGAGTCTGTTGCGCCGATTCCACCGCCAAACCGAGGTCCTTGAGCATCAGGTCGGTTCCGAAACCGCCCCGATACTCGCGCGATGCTGGCGCGTCGGGCATGACACCGGGCACCGGGTTGTAGACCTCCAAGGCCCAATTGCCGCCCGAACTGCGACGCATGATTTCGGATAGAACCGCCGGATCGAGTCCGTTGGCACGACCCAGCTCGAGGGCCTCGCAGGTGCCGATCATCAAAATGCCCAACAGCATGTTGTTGCACAGTTTGGCCGCCTGCCCCGCCCCAGCTGCACCAGCATGAAACAGATTTTTTCCCATCGCCTGCAATACCGGCCGGGCGCATTCGAACGCCTCGGCCTCGCCGCCGACCATAAACGTCAACGTTGCAGCAGCGGCACCGCCCGTCCCCCCGGAGACCGGGGCGTCCAACATGACAATCCCACGCTGGCGAGCGGCCTCGGCCACTTTGACGGCCGTGGCCGCAGCAATGGTGCTGCTGTCGATGACCAGGGTGCTGGGGGACAGTGCGTCGAGCAGACCGGCTTGACCACCCTGCCCTAAATACAGCGATTCGACATGACGGCTGGCAGGCAGCATGGTAATCAGGATATCGACATCTGCCGCCGCTTGCGGCGCCGATCCCACCACCTGCAAGCCCTCGGCACAGGCATGTTCGAGCGCTTGGGGCGACAGGTCGAATGCCCGCACGGTGTGGCCGGCACGATGCAAGTTACGCGCCATGGGCGCGCCCATGTTGCCCAAACCGATAAAGCCGATGGTGCGAGACGTTTGAGGGGGCGCGGGCGAATCCGTTCGATCGTTCATGAGTGATCTCCTTGGTTCATGGCTAGGGTCTTGACCCAATGACGGCTCGGACGGCTAGTGCAGCAAAACGTCGCCCTCGTCGGCCAACAGACGGCGGGCGACGATCACCCGCATAATCTCGTTGGTACCCTCCAGAATCTGATGCACTCGGCTATCGCGCAGCAAGCGTTCCAGTGGGTACTCGCGAATGTAGCCATAGCCGCCGTGCAGTTGCAGCGCTTCGTTGCAAATCTGAAAACCCGCATCGGTGGCGAAACGTTTAGCCATCGCGCAATACGAGGTGGCATCGCGCGCGCCCGAGTCCAGTTTGGACGCCGCCCATCGCACCATCTGACGCGCCGCGATCAACTCGGTTGCCATGTCCGCCAGCTTGAATTGAACGTTCTGAAATTGAGCCAGGGCTTGGCCGAACTGCTTGCGCTCAAGCACATGGTGTCGCGCCGCGTCCAAGGCCGCTTGCGCCGCACCCAAAGAACACGCTGCGATGTTGATTCGCCCGCCATCCAAGCCCTTCATGGCCAGCTTGAAGCCATCGCCTTCTTGTTGCATCAGATGACTGGCCGGAACATGAACATTGTCGAACGCGATGCTCCGAGTAGGTTGGCTATTCCAACCCATCTTCTCTTCCTTGCGCCCGTAAGCGATGCCGGGTGCGTCGGCAGGCACCACGAAGGCCGACACGCCGCCCGGCCCCGCAGCGCCGGTACGCGCCATGACGACCAACACATCGGTCGCTCCCGCGCCGGAGATAAAGGCTTTGCTGCCGTTGAGAACATAAGTGTCGCCCAACCGCTTGGCCGTCGTGCTCAAGGCGCCGGCATCCGAACCGGCACCGGGTTCGGTCAGGCAGTACGAGCCCAGTTTTTCGCCTCGGGTCAGTTCAGGCACCCACTGCCGGGCGACTTCCGGACGAGCAAAGCTGCCGATCATCCAGGCGACCATGTTGTGGATGGTCATGTAGGCGGTGGTCGAGGGGCAGCCTGCGGCCATGGCCTCGAATATCAGACTGGCATCCAGACGCGGCAGACCGAGGCCGCCGTAAGTCTCAGGCGCGTACAGCCCCATGAAGCCCAGATCGGCTGCGGCTCGTAAGGTGTCGAGGGGGAAATGACCGTCTCGATCCCACTGCGCTGCGTGCGGGGCCAGGGCGTCGGCGGCAAACCTGCGAGCAATGTCTTGAAAGGCGCGCTGATCGTCATTGAGTTCGAAATCCATGATGTCCTCACGCCAGGCTGATGGTGGTCGGCGCGCGGCCGGAGACGACATCGTCCTCGAACCAACGTTGCGTCACCGTCTTGGTTTGCGTGTAGAACAACACCACCTGCTTGCCGTAGGGACCGAGCTCACCCAGCTTTGACGCACGCGATCCGGTGAACGAAAACAGCGGAACAGGCACAGGGATGGGCACGTTGATGCCGACCTGCCCGACGTCGATCTCTTCTTGAAATTTACGCGCCGCCGCACCCGACTGGGTGAAAATGGCCGTGCCATTACCATTCGGATTGGCGTTGATCAGCGCAATGGCTTCGTCGAGCGTGGCGACTTGCGCGATGGCCAGCACCGGGCCGAATACCTCCTGGTCATAGACCGGGTTGCCGGGCTGCACGGCTGAAAAAATCGTCGGTCCGATGAAATTACCCTGCTCGAATCCGGCCACCTCGACATCGCGACCATCCAGCTCAAGCCGCGCCCCCGCCCGCTCGCCCTGCTCGATCAGTTGCGTCACACGCTGCTTGGCCGCGTGAGAAATCAACGGGCCGATATCGGTATTGGCTTGATGGCCCGGCGCCACCAACAGTTTTCTCGACTCGGCCACGATGTCCGGCACCCAATCGCGGGCCTCGCCCACCAACACGGCCACCGACACCGCCATGCAGCGTTGGCCCGCCGCGCCGAACGCCGCCCCCACCAACGCGGACAAGGTTTGTGCTTTGTGCGCATCGGGCAGAATCACGGCGTGATTCTTCGCGCCCATCATGCATTGCACCCGCTTGCCCGCCTGACTCGCGCGATGATAGACATGCGTGCCCACCTTGGTGGAGCCCACAAAGGAAATCGCCTTGATATCGGGATGATCGCACAAGGCGTTCACGACCGTCTCGCCACCATGCACGACGTTCAACACGCCCGGCGGCACACCGGCTTCGACCGCCAACTCGGCCAGCCGCATGGTCACCATGGGATCCTGCTCGGAGGGTTTCAAAATGAAGGTGTTGCCCGTGGCGATCGCCATCGGAAACATCCACAAGGGGATCATGGCCGGGAAGTTGAATGGCGTGATGCCGGCGCATACCCCCAGGGGTTGCATCAAGGTAAAGGTATCCACGCCGTTGGCGACATTGTTGGCCAACTCGCCCAGTTGCAGGTTGCCGATGGCTGCGGCGTGCTCGACCACCTCCAGCCCCCGAAATACGTCACCTTCCGCATCGGCCAATGTCTTGCCCTGCTCAGCCGTCAAGAGCGCTGCCAATTCGGCCATGTGGGCACGAATCAAATGTTGATACTTCAGGAAAATACGCGCCCGGGTGCCGATAGGCGTCTTGCGCCAGGTTTTGAATGCACGCTGGGCGGCGGCCACAGCGAGCTCGATCTCATCGGCGGTAGCGAAAGGCACGCGCGCTAGTACGGCCTGGGTGGCCGGATTGACGACATCGCGCCATTGCGTGCTGGCCGACTCGATGAATCGACCGTCGATCAACAGACGCACTACGGGCGTCGCGCCCGCAGTCTGGGGGTTCGCAGCCATGTCTTCCTCACGTTTTGTGGTTATAGTGCGCCGATCATAGAGCGCTGCCCGGGCGAGGACAATCACCTTCTGAGCGAGTCATTTTCGAGTAAGCATGAATTCCGACGATCTGTTGAAACTTGTCACCCGCGAGATGCCCTTTGGCAAATATCAGGGCCGCCTGATCGCCGATTTGCCGCCCGAATACTTGCACTGGTTTGCTCGAACCGGTTTTCCACCCGGTGAGATCGGACGATTGCTGGCGCTCATGCGCGAAATCGACCATAACGGCTTGAAGCCGCTGTTGACGCCTCTGCGGCAGAATCGGGCGGGCGCGGCATGCCGATTGCCTGACGGACTGTCCGAAGACACGCATCGATTACCGTTGGAGTCGCCCATGACCGTACGCGCTTACAAACCCGAAACGCTCACACCCGATTCCGTAC
>CAMDNZ010000012.1 GCA_945903445.1 Bordetella parapertussis | reverse complement strand
CTGCTTTGGTAAAACACCATGGCATACCTTCCAGGAGTCAAAACAACTCGCTCTCGATAAACAGTTGAATCGGACAATGCCGACACCGTCTCCTTCTTTAGGCGCTTAATAGAGTTGTACTGTCAGATTAAATCGTGGCTAGGACAGCTTAGCGTGCGTGGTTCCTACGCTATCTATGGTTTGAGCGCAGGCTACGAGGTCAACAAGAATCTGTATGTGCGGGCTGGTGTAGACAACTTGTTCGACAAGAAGCTCTACCGCCTCGATTCCGGCACCGCACAGGGGGCCGCCACGTACAACGAACCGGGTCGTGCTTACTACGCCACGATGACAGCGACGTTCTAAATCAAAGAAGAAATGAGCGGCTACACCATGCCGCTCGAATGGCCGTGTCCCCGTCCGGGGCACGGCCTATTTTGCCGGTGCAGCGTTTTTCCCCTGGGTCGATGCTTTTAGCCGCCAGACGAATCTTTTCGAGTCGACGCAACTACGGGGCGGGTGCCGCCATGGGTACGAGGCGCTTATTGTCCTAGCGTGCGGGCGTTGAAACACCTTGATACGCAGACGCTCGACTATGACCTGTACGCGTGCCATCAATGCTTGATGATCACCCGGATCGACCGGCGAGTGCATGTCGACATGCGCGGTCAGACGCTGCCACTCGGCTTCGCTAGTAGTGGTGGGCGAGACGTTTAGCAGCGGGAAAAAATCCTCGGTGGGCACCGAAATTCCTTGTTCGGCCGCAATACGAGCTAGCGCTTGGGCGGCGGCCAGACGGTTTTGGCTGGGCATGGCCGTGATTTGTTCGACCAAGGCGGGATCCATGGCCACCCGTGAAAAAAAATCAAGTAAATCGACGTTCAAAACAGCACCTCCCCCTTTGCAGCGCGAAGTGCTGGCATATTCACGACTAAATATATCTTTTGGGAAATATAAAGAAATTTGATGCTACATCAAATTATTGTCCTGGTATCGCCAGCGTTCCAGTCTTATATCAACCCAACTGAAGACACTTCATTTTGAAGCTAATCAGCTCGAAGATGTAGCGCATGAGTAACTAATGAATCTTGAATAATTCAATTCGCGTAGCGCATAGCGATCCGATCGATGAAAAAAGGGCCCCCCCAAGGACCCTGATGCACCCTGCGTTGGCGATCTCAACGCAGTGGTTTGTCGTCGCCGCTATGCTCGGGCTTGGGCTTGCCGTCGTCATCGACGACCGTGTCCAGCTCGTTGCCAAGCGCTTCTCTGGAGTCTTGGACGTCGGCGGTAGGCAGCACATGGGGCATTTGACCCGCCCCCGGTGCATTGCCCGCCGGATAGTGTTCGGGCTGTGCCGCCAGGCCGTTTTTATCCTGGCCGAAATACACCACGGTATGCGGATAAGGCAGCTCGATATTGGCCGCGTTGAAATGTTTTTTGACCAGCCGGTTGTAAGCCCGTTGGATCGCCCATTGCATGCCCGGCGTGGTCTTAATCAACACCCGAATGGTAAAACCCCGTTCATTGAGCGAGGTGACCCCCGCCACAGTCATGTTCTCCATGATCTCGGGCGCCAGGACAGCGTCTTGTTTGAGTTCGTCGAAGGCACGTTCCAGATGGAAAATGGCGTCGTCCACGCTCTCGCGATGGGCGATGGTGTATTCGCCTAGGTGGTACGAGAAGTCACGCATGTGGTTGACTACCGTGTCCACCGAAGAGAAGGGGATGAGGTGATAGCCGCCATCCAGCGTCCGGATGCCGACCGAGCGGATGGTGATTTTTTCGACAGTGCCGAATACGCCAGCGGCTTCGACGACGTCGTTCTGGTTCATACCGTTTTCGAGCTGAATGAAAATGCCGGTGATGATGTCTTGCACCAGCTTTTGTGCGCCGAAACCGATGGCCAGACCGACCACGCCCGCACCGGCGATCAACGGTGCGATATCGATTCCGATCTGCGACAGCACGATCAGGATCGTCATGGTCACGATAACGATCAGCGCGGCGTTGCGAAACAGCGCCAGCAAAGTGCGCTCGCGTGCGCTGGGCGCACCTTGGCCGGCCGTCGTGCTCAGGCGGTGCTCGATGATGCTGGCGATCACCGTCCACATCAACGCGGCGATCAACAGAATAATGCCGACGTGAATAATGGTGCCCAGGCTGCGGCTGCCGGATTCCGAGGCCAGCCATTGCGGCAGGTTGAAGGCTCCCCAGGCGTCCAGCACCACCAACACCACGCATGCCAGAATCAGCGTGCGCAGCGCTTTGATGGTGGCGGGAACGTAAGCATTGACCCGCTTTTCCAGCATGGGCAGACGGGTTCGCAGGCTGTCCGACAGACGAATGCGTTGAGCGAGCACGATCGACATCAAGGTCGATAGAATCAGGCCAACGGCGATGGCGATCAGGCTTTGCCCGGTCGCTCGGGCCATGAAGGGCAGCGCCGATTCAGGCGCGATCTGGCTGACCACCAGCAAAACCGTGAAATAGCCGATGGCCAGCAGGTGCCAGATGCGCGCCAGCATGCGGATCAGCGTGCTGAAAAACGCGGTCGAGGCAAGATTTGCACGGCGTTCGAGCCGATCGCGCAACAGCTTGCGATTGCGCCAGATGACCCGCACGGCATAGATGTAGACGCCCACCATCAACAGCAGACCGATCAACTGACCGATGGCTGCCGAGAACATGGCTTTCAATAGCGGCACAGCGATCAGAATGCCGTAGCCGGTCCAGCTGATCAGATGCGCGAGCCAGGCGTTCCAGTAGATGGCGATATCGTCGGCCATGGTCAGCAGCCGCAGGTGCTGATAGCGCGTGGCAAACACGACGCGAACCAGCGCCTTGGCGATCTCGACGGCCAGAAAGGCGTTGACGAACATGGAGTCCAGTACGGCGAGGCCACCCGTGCCCGCACTCCACAAGCCGACCGCATAACCGGCGATGCCCGCCATGACAATGACGCCGATATCGATCAACAGCGCGCCGAACATCGCCACCAGGCAGCGATAAAGCTTGCCGAAATACCATCCAAAATCGCCTGTGTGCGATGGGGCAGACGGCACGTGGGTGGCTGAGGCCGACGTCGTGGTTTTCTCTGCGGCTGTGGCTGTAGTGGAGGCGGCAACAGCCGAACGGGAAGGCGAGTTCAAGGCGAGTTGCACGGCGACCCAGCGATCGATACGGGCATAAATCCGGCTGGCCAGCAGACGAAACAGCGCATACGCCAGCATGGTCGCAGCGATGACGATACCCAAGCTAGTCAGCGCCTCGATCCATTCTTCCAGCGTCACCCCGTGTACGCCTTCGCCGCGTCCCAGCGTTTGAAACGCCACCACGGCGTCGCGGAAGTCTTCCACCACGTCTTCGAGAAACGCTTGAGTGGTGTTCGCGATACGTCGCGAGAACGTTTGTTCACCTGCCTCGGCAGGCAGTCCACCAGAGGTGGGGGCGTTCGCTGCGGGCTTGCTCGCGTCTGTGGCGGTAGACGCAGCGGGCGCCGACTTGGCCAGTTCGCGCAGTTGCGCAATGAGCGCATCGCGGCTGGCGGCGTTGTCCAGCAGATCGGCCAGGGCGCCGTAAGACGGCGTACCTGCGGCAGTGCCGTTGGTCGGTACCAAATCGGCAGATGTGACAGATTTTGCCGATGCGGCGGTTGCGGTGGACGAAGCCGAGGCGTCTGCCGCCGGGGCGGATTCGGCCGCGGCACCCCATGCGGGCGACGGCGCCAAGGATGTGGCAAGCGCAGCCCCGAACACTACCAGCATCGCCAGCCAGGATTGCCACGGCACCGTCTGGCACAGTCGGGCAAAAAAGGGGGGTGAATGATGATGGCGGGGAGATGAAACCACTCGCGCGTCCTCCTGAATGACAGGGTTGCAGGGCACTGGCCCAATAAGCCGTTTTGGCCCCCATCATAAAACAGCGCGAGTCGGTAGCGTTTCGTCGCAGTTCTCTGGAAACCCCACGCAAGCCAGGCAGTCCGATCACAATGACCGATTTACGTTCCCCTGGCAGAGCATTCATGGATGGCGTCGTGCGATGGCTGCGGCGGCTGGTGATCTGTGCCGGATCGATCGCCTTGGGCCTGGTGGCCTGGCCCTATGTACCGCAGGTGCTGAAGACGCCGTTTTACTATGCGCGACTGGCTACCATGGACCCACCGATTTCGCTGGCGATGCCCGTGCAGGGTGTAGCTGCGGGCCGGGTGGCCGATACCTGGGGCGCACCGCGAGGCAAAGATCGCCGTCACGAGGGCCTCGATATCTTCGCTCCGCGTGGGACGACGGTTTTGTCCACAACCGAGGGGGTGGTGACGCGTGTCGGTACGAATCGGCTGGGCGGCTTGGTGGTGTGGGTGGTGGGCCCTGGCGGACACCGGCACTACTACGCGCATCTCGATCGGCAAGCCGACTTGTCTGTCGGCCAGCGTGTCGCCGTTGGCACACCTTTGGGCACCGTGGGCAATACCGGCAATGCGCGGGGCACGCCGCCTCACCTGCACTATGGCGTCTATGGCGGCGACGGTGCATTCAACCCCTGGCCGCTGCTTCAGGCGCATCAGCGGGCTGCGGTAGACTAGGCGCCCACGCCGCGTTTGAGTTGGGTCTTTCCTGATGTCTTCCCCTGCTTCGACCTACGCCCGCTCCTGGCGCGAGCGACTGTTCCATGCGTTTTTATTCGAAGTTCTGGCCATCGGCTTGTCGGCCCCGCTGGCGGCCTGGGTGACGGGTCGGGCGATGGCGGACATGGGCGTGTTGACAGGCGTGTTGGCGTTCATGGCCGTGCTGTGGAACATGGTGTTTAACTGGTTGTTCGACCGATGGCAGGCTCGTGCGGGATGGCACCGAACCCTGGCCGTACGAGTCGGGCATGCGTTTCTATTCGAGCTGGGGCTGCTGATCATGGCGGTGCCGTTCATCGCGTGGTGGATGGACGTGACGCTTTGGCACGCCGTGCTGGTCGATATCGGGCTGGTGTTGTTCTATCTGCCGTATACGTTTTTCTACAACCTGGCCTATGACCGCCTGCGTGCGCTTCTGTTGGCGCGTCGCAAAGGGCATCCGCAGCCCAAGCACGCGAACTCCTGAGGTTTTGCGTCTTTCGGGTTCAGTTCGATGAGGTGCCCAATCGAACCTCGGGGGGCGCGTAGGCATATGCGGCATCGCGCATGAAACTGGCGACGGCCTCGCGATAAATCGCACCGCTGCGTACGGCGCCCGAGTGCGATGCCCCTTCTATCTTCACCAGTCGCTTGAGCGTGGGTGCCACCGCCAGTGCACCTTCATAGAGCTGATCGCTCATGGTGTGCGGCACCACCCGATCGGCCGTGCCGTGAATGAACAGAATGGGCGTTTTCAAGGTGGCCAGCCGGGTGAGCGAATCGAAGGGCTGTGTCACGAGCCAGTTCACGCCGGGTACCCAGCCGTACTTCATGGTGCTCAACATGGCACCGACACTGGTGAAACTGGATTCGACGATCATGCCGGCGAAAGGAGGCGCATCCGTGCGCGAAGCCAAATCGATGGCGATGGCACCGCCCAGGCTATGGCCGTAAATGAAGCGGCGAGTCGGATCAGGTTGCTGGCGCGCCAGCTCTTGCAAGGCGGCTAAGGCGTCTTCGTTGGCCGAGCGTTGAGAAGGCAGCGTTGGCGTCGATTTCCCGAAACCCCGGTAATCGATGGCCAGCACCGAATAGCCCATATCGGTCCACGCCTCCATTCGAAAAGCGCTGCCATTTAGATTCCAGCGCGCGCCATGCAGATACAACACAGCCGGTGCATCCGGTTTAGGACTTTGCCAGTACCACGCGTGTACGGTATCGCCACCGGGCAAGCGCAGGTCGTACTCGCGCGTGCCGGCAGGCGGCTCGCGCCACCAGCGTTGTTGCTCGGCTTCGGGAGAGAAAATCGCCTGGCGCTGCCAGGTATCCAATTGGTGGCAACCCACCACGCTGGAGATGACCAGCACGGCACAGGCCAGCAGACGTTTGATCGGTAGACGAGGTTCGGGCATGCTGAGTCAGACCGTGGGCATACAGCGCGGTTCCGCGCCACTATACTGTAAGCATCATCACAGCCTTAGGAAGCAGACATGTCCGACTACATCCGCCCGATCAATCAGAACTTCGCCGTCGCGCCCCAACTGGGGCCCGAGCACATGGCCGAGGTGGCGTTCGAGGGGTATCGCAGCGTCATCGTCAATCGCCCCGACTTCGAAGGCGGTGTCGATCAACCGACATACGAAGCCGTGGCCGAGGCGGCGCGCGCGGCCGGACTGTCGGTCGAGTATCAGCCCGTCGAGGGCAACGCACTCACCATCGGCGACGCCATCCGCTTCGCCGAACTGCTGAAGACGCTGCCTGGCCCGGTGCTTGCGTATTGTCGTAGCGGCACCCGTTGCCAGAACCTGTATTCCGCCGCCCAGCAGTTCATGTAATCTGCCGATTCACGTTCGAACGTATAGGAGCCTGTCATGTTCAAGAAAATCCTGATTCCGACCGATGGCTCGCCTTTGTCGGCGCAAGCCGCCAATGCCGGTATTACCTTTGCCCGTTCGATCGGTGCCGAGGTGCTGGCACTAAACGTGACCCAGCCTTTTGCCGCCACCATTGGGTTCGACGGCATGGCGGCTGCCTATGCGATTACCGACGAAGACTACGAAAAAGCGGCCAACGACCAAGCCGACAAATATCTGGGTCATATCGTCGATCGCGCTCAAACCGCAGGGGTCAAGGCGCAGTTTCGGGCGGTGTCCAATTTCAACGTGGCCGACGGCATCGTGCAGGCCGCTGATGAAGAGAAGTGCGATTTGATCTTCATCGGCAGCCATGGACGCAGCGGATTGTCGCGTCTGCTGCTGGGAAGCGTGACGGCTAAGGTGTTGTCGCTGGCTACCGTGGGCGTATTGGTCTATCGCGTCAAGGACGAGTAGATGACGCGGGCAGCGGCCCGCGAGGCAGCTGCCGCGGCCGTGCTGGATCGGCGCGGCCGCCCCTTGCGCGATTTGCGCATCTCGGTCATCGACCGCTGCAATTTTCGTTGCAGTTATTGCATGCCGCGTGAAGTGTTCGGTGCTAACTATCCCTTTATGCCCGCGTCCGAGCGTCTGTCCTTCGATCAGATCGTTCGTATCTCGCGGGCGTTCGCATCCCTAGGCGTCGAAAAACTCCGACTGACTGGTGGCGAGCCTTTGCTGCGCAAGCATATCGACCGGTTGGTCGCGCGACTGGCCGAGCTGCGTCAGCCCGACGGGACTGCCCTCGATTTGACCTTGACCACCAATGGCGTGCTGCTGGCACGCCAGGCGCGCGGCTTGGCCGATGCCGGTCTGTCGCGTGTGACGGTGAGCATGGATGCGCTGGCGCCAGAGGTTTTCGCCCGCATGTCCGATACGGCGTTCACGCCCGATCAAGTACTGCGCGGCATCGACGCTGCCGCCGATGCCGGGCTTGGGCCGATCCGCATCAACATGGTGGTGCGTGCTGGCGTGAACGAAGATCAGATCGTGCCCATGGCGCGGCGGTTTCGTCATAGCGGCCATGTGCTGCGGTTTATCGAATACATGGACGTGGGGGCTACCAATGGCTGGCGACGCGACGAGGTGGTCGCAAGCGCCGAAATGTTGGCCCGGGTGCAAGCCGAGTTTCCCATCGAACCGGTCGAGGAGCCTGCCATGGGGCGGGTGGCGCGACGGTGGCGTTATCTGGACGGCGCGGGTGAGATTGGCGTGATTGCCAGTGTGACCGAAGCCTTCTGTGGCGGATGCACACGCCTGCGCCTGGGGCCGGACGGCCGGCTTTATACCTGTTTGTTTGGCACGCAAGGCCACGATTTGCGGCCCGCTTTGCATAACGCGCATGACGATGCCGGTTTGACCGATTCCATTGGTCGGATATGGCGCGCCCGTCACGACAACTATTCCGAACAGCGCGCCAGCGGTCAGCCGATCGTTCGCGAGTCTCGCGTCGAAATGAGCTTTATTGGCGGTTGATTTGCATCCGGGCTAGCTTGCATCAATCCAACCAGTGCGCCAAGTCGTAGTAATCGACCCAGTCGCCATCGTGGGTGGGGGTGTCGGCGGCGATGCGCGCCAAGCCATGGGCCCAAGGCAGGCTGCTGACGATACTGGAATCCTGACGATCGAAGGGCACCAGCTCAGACGCCGCCGCCAGCCCCGAATGCGTCGACGGGCGCACTTGAACCCGCAGGAACTCTTCGCGTGAGTCATGCTGCACCCGTGCCAGACGCAGGGGCATGCGTTGTCTGCGCGGGAATACATCGCCGCGGCCTTGCATGCGCCGAATCAGCGGAGTGACCAGCAGTGTGAACACCGCGAAAGCCGATACCGGATTGCCAGGCAAGCCGACGACGGGCACGTCGCCAAGATGGGCCAGTGCGACGGGTTTGCCGGGCTTCATCCGCACTCGCCACAAATCGAGGCTGGCTCCCAAATCGTGCAGCACTGGTTTGATGAGATCCTTGTCGCCGACAGACACCCCTCCGACGCTGACGATCAGATCGCAGGCATGCGCCAGCCGCTCGAACGCCTGGGTCAAGGCATTGTGGTCGTCCGGTACGCGGACGACTGCGCTCACATGCGCGCCCAGCATGTCGGCCAAGGCTGCCAGCATGGGCGCGTTGGCATCGTAGACTTGATGATCGGCACGCGATTGGCCCGGCGCGATCAACTCGTCGCCGGAGGTCAGGATACCGATTCGAACGATCGGCCGGACGGTGACGGCGGCCAGTCCTTGAGCGGCCAGCATGCCGATGTGCGCAGCGTGCAGGCGTAGCCCTGCCGCCAGCACCGGTGCGCCGCTTTGCGTGTCGGATGCCCGGCGACGAATGTATTGGCCGTCAGTGGCGGTGCCGCTCAGTTCAACGAAGTCGCCGTCATGCTTGGCCTGTTCTTGCATCACAACGACATCAGCACCGGGCGGAATCAGGCTGCCCGTGAACACGCGTGCTGCACTTCCCGGAGCCAGTGGCGCGACGGGCTCGCCCGCGTAGATCGTCTGGGTAACAGGTAAACGGGTGGCGCCCTGAGCGCCTTGCACGTCGGCCAGACGCAGCGCGTAGCCGTCCATGGCACTGTTATCGGCTGGCGGCAGGTCTTGCGTCGCCAGCACGGCATGGGCCAGGACCCTGCCTCGGGCAGCGTGCAAGGGCACGATTTCGGTATGAGTGGGGGCCAGCGCAGCGTGGGCCAGGCGGTGCTGGGCCTCGTCGAACTCGAGCATCAATCGGAATCCTTGGTCGGTCGGGGGGCAGGGTCGAGCCAGCGGCGGCTCGCTATGTCGTCCTGTTCGCGTGCGCTCACCCAGAACGCTTGGCCGTCGACGAGCGTCTCTTTCTTCCACAGCGGCGCTTCGGTCTTAAGCATGTCCATGATGTAGTGGCAGGCGTCGAACGCATCGCTTCGGTGCGCACTGATCACACCGACAAAGACGATTTGCTCGCCGATGTGCAATTCGCCCACTCGATGGACGACGGTGGCATCCAGCACCCGCCAGCGCGCATGCGCTCGATCGAGCAGGTCGGCGATCACCCGTTCGCACATGCCGGGATAATGCTCGAGAAACAGGCTGCGCGTCGATATCTCTGGCGCGTAATCGCGCACGTAGCCGGTGAAGCTGACCAGTGCGCCGGCCTGGGTTCCCGCGCGGGCGCGCAAGTCGGCAGTCAATGCGGGAGCGTTGAAATCGGCGTGTTGCACAAGGATCATGCGTCAGCCACCTGTTACCGGTTCGAACACCGCGACCTCGTCGCCGGCAGAAATCGGCGTGTCCGCCGGCGCGTGGGCCTGATTGATCGCCAGTTTCAACTTGGCCGATTGCGCCAGGGCCGGGTGGCGCGCGCGCAGCCGATCGAGCAGGTCGCTGCCAGTATCGGTGGCAAGCCAAGGCAATGTCTCGCTGTGCCGACTCGTCAGCTCGGCAATGCGCCCGAAATACAGCACCTCAATCGTTGCGCCACTCGCCACTCTTTCCTCCGGCTTTGTATATCAACTGCAATTGTTCGATCACGATGCCCTTGTCGGCTGCTTTGCACATGTCATAGATCGTCAACGCCGCCACGCTGCACGCGGTCATGGCTTCCATTTCTACGCCCGTCTTGTAGTCGCTGCGGCAGGTGGATGTGATGTCTATGGTGTGCGTCCCGGCGTTCATCGCAAAATCGATGCCCACGAACGACAAGGGCAGGCTGTGGCACAGTGGAATCAGGTCGGCAGTGCGCTTGGCCGCCAACACACCCGCCACGCGAGCCGTGTTCAAGACTTCTCCTTTGCCTTGGCCGGGTCGGGTGAGCAGGTCGAACGCCTCGGCACGCATGCGAACCGACACGCGCGCGATGGCGACGCGCACAGTCGGCGGTTTGTCGCCGACATCGACCATGCGGATCTGACCGGATTCGTCGAGATGGGAAAGCGTCGTCATAGATGTCCTTGCAAGCGGATACGCATAGTGTATGCGTGATGCGGGTATGCTCGACGTTCCTGTTACGCGCTCAAGGGAAGCTCAGTCATGACCCAGTTCAAAGACGCTGAATTCGATAGCTTGTTGCCGCCGCTGGTGTTGGACCGCCGCGGTTTTTTGGCCTCGGCTGCCGCTGCGGGCTTCACGCTCGCCAGCGGTCACGCCATTGCCCAGACCGCCATTTCGACGCCTGCGGCGGGTTTGCTGGCTGGGCCGGTGGACATTCCCGTCGGTAGCGAAACCCTACGGGCTTATCGGGCCCAGCCCGAGGGTAAGACTGGCTTGGCCACGATTTTGGTGATCTCCGAGATTTTCGGTGTGCATGCTTATATTCAGGACGTATGCCGACGCCTGGCCAAACTGGGGTATCAGGCCATCGCGCCCGATTTGTTCGCCCGTCAAGGCGACGCCTCGACGTACACCGAGATTCCGAAGCTGATTGCCGAGATCATAGACCGGGTGCCGGATGCGCAGGTGATGGGCGATCTGGATGCCACGGTCGCCTGGGCGTCGAAACAAGGTGGCGACGACAAGCGCTTGGCCATCACGGGCTTTTGCTGGGGTGGCCGGATCACCTGGCTGTATGCCGCGCACAACCCGCAGGTCAAGGCTGGCGTGGCGTGGTATGGGCAGTTACGGGGCAAGACAACGACTACCAAGCCGACCTTTCCCATCGATGTGGTGAACACGCTGAATGCGCTGGTTTTGGGTAATTATGGCGGCAAGGACGCCGGCATTTCGGTGGCCGACGTGCAGGCAATGCAAGCCGCGTTGAAAGCGGGGTCGGCTGCCGCGCAAGCCTCGCACATCGAACTCTACCCAGAGGCACCTCATGCGTTTCACGCCGACTACCGTCCCAGCTACCGAGAAGCGGATGCCCGGGCGGCTTGGGCGGCGCTTCAGAAGTGGTTGGCCCAATACGGCGTCGCGCCCTAGCCTTCTGGCCGGTCGGTATCTGCATCTCGGCCTCTACACAGTTAACGACTGTTGCCTTATCGGGCGTCGAAGGCCTTACCGGCCTGTCGTGCCAGGCACTATGATGGCGTTTTAAATACTTACGCTTGGAGCTTTTCATGACCATTACTGTGAGCGACCGCTTACCCGACGGCCAACTGACTGAGTTCGTCGAAACGGCGACCGAAGCATGTAGCGTCGGACCCAATGCCTTCCAGGTGGCCGATCTGGTGCGCGGCAAGAAGATCGCCATCTTTGCCGTCCCCGGTGCGTTTACGCCGACCTGCTCGGCACAGCATCTGCCGGGTTATGTCGAGCGCGCCGCCAAGTTTCAAGAGAAGGGCGTCGACGAAATCTGGTGCGTGGCCGTCAACGACGCTTTCGTGATGGGTGCCTGGGGCCGCGATCAGCAGGTCGACGGCAAGGTGCGTATGCTGGCCGACGGCTCGGCGCTGTGGACCGAGGCGCTGGGACTGACCCTGGATCTGAACGCGCGCGGCCTGGGGACTCGCTCGCAGCGTTATTCGATGCTGGTCGAAGACGGTGTGGTCAAGCATCTGAACGTCGAGGCCGGCGGCAAGTTCGAAGTCAGCGACGCTGCGACCTTGCTGGCTCAGGCCTGAGTGTTGCGTTCTGCATGACCCTCGGGCGCGACATGTTGTCGCGCCTTCGTTTCGATGGCTTTGCGCTGCTGCCGTGATCAACACCCTCGCTTCGTTCTCTTCGCTCTATCTGGCCACTTTGCTGATGATGTTGGGCAGCGGCCTGTTCAACACTTACATGGGGCTGCGTCTGACGCAGATGGCCGTCAGCGAATTCTGGGTCGGGCTGCTGATTGCGGCCTACTATGCCGGCCTGGTGGGGGGCGCACGACTCGGGCACAAACTCATTATCCGAGTCGGTCATATCCGGGCGTTCACGGCCTGTGCGGCCATCGTAACGGCGATGGTGCTGTTGCAGAGCCTGGTCGACAACATGTCGGTATGGCTGGTGTTCCGGCTGATTGCCGGACTGGCCATGGTCACTCAGTTCATGGTGATCGAAAGCTGGTTGAACGAGCAGACCAGCAATACTCAACGCGGTCAGACATTCGCGCTGTATATGTTGGCCTCTGGGCTGGGCGTGGTCTTGGGTCAACTGGCCTTGGCGCAGTTTCCGGCGCTGGACTTGCGTCCCTTGGTGCTGGTGGGGGTTTCCTCGGTTTTGTGCCTGGTGCCTATCGCCGTAACGCGCAGGGTTCACCCGCCGTCGCCCTTGCCCGCGCCGCTGGACATCAAGTTTTTCGCCTCCCGTGTTCCGCTCACGCTGATCGTGCTGTTCATCGCTGGCAATCTGTCGGGCGCGTTCTACGGGCTGGCACCAGTCTATGCCGCCAAGTTTGGGCTGAGTACGTCGGAGGCCGCCTGGTTCGTGGCTGTCGGCGTGACGGCCGGGCTGATGTCGCAATGGCCGATCGGTTGGCTGTCCGATCGGGTCAATCGAGCGGGTTTGATTCGGTTCAATGCCTTGCTGCTGGCCATACTCGCGGCTTTGCTGTGGGGCTGGTTGAACTTACCTTTCTGGGCCTTGCTGGTGTTGTCGGGCATCTTGGGCGTGTTGCAGTTCACGCTCTATCCGCTGGGTGCTGCATTCGCCAACGACCACGTCGAAGCCGAGCGCCGAGTCGGCTTGAGCGCAGTGCTGTTGATCGTCTATGGCCTGGGCGCGTGCGTGGGGCCGCTGATCGCAGGGGCGTTGATGACCGGTTTCGGCCCCGGTATGTATTTCGTCTTCATCTCGGTGTGTGCCGCATTGCTGGTCTGGCAGGTGCGTCCGGCGCGCGTGACGGGCTTGCATCAGGTGGATGAAGCGCCCGTCGGCTTCGTGCCCATGCCCGACGTGCTGCAAAGCTCGCCCGCTGTCGCGGCGCTCGACCCGCGAGTCGATCTGGAGATCGACGTCAGCATGGAAGGGGTGGTGCATCCGCAGGACGCCGACACCGCTTCCGTGCCGGAAGATGGGGTGGTCGAACCCAATGCCCCCTTGCCGAAAGCGGTTGCCGCAAGAGTCGAGGATCTCGCCGCGCATGGCGGCGATTCCGTCAGTACAGCCGAAGACGCCGCGCGTGCTACCACGGCGTCATCAACACCACCGCAATCACCGCGAAAGCCAGACCCAGCACATTGACGCGATTCAGGCGCTCTTTGAACATGAAGGCGCCGACCAGCGTGCCCAGGGAGATCACGCCGATATTCATGGCGGAGAACACCAGCGCCGGGTCGTTCGGCAGGCTTTGGTGCGCCCGGATGTAGGTGTAGATGTTGGCGAAATTGAAGGCACCCAGGATCAGGCCGGCACCTAAGCTGGCGGCATGCCAGCGAGTGCGTCGAACGATCAGATACAGCGTGATCAAGACGCCGGCCAACGAGAACGCCGCCAGCAAACCGGACGGAAACGCCGTGCCGGTGCGTGCCATCTGTTTGAACAACACATCGATGACGCCATAGCCCAGCCAGACGGCCAGCGGCCAGATCCACAGCGCCCGGCCGGCGGGTGTCGATTCGGCTGCATCCGAGGCGGGTTGACGCTTGAGCAGGCAGAACAAGGCCAGCAGGCCCAAGGCGATGGCGGCGACTTTGCGTAGTGTGAAGGTTTCGCCGAACAGCACGAAAGCCATCAGCAGCGGGATGAACAGCGACAGCCGCTGGGCGGCATCGCTGCGCACGATACCGGCGTGGCGCACGGCCTGGGCCATGGCGATGAACACCGCTGGCAGCAGCACACCCAGGGCCAACAAAATACCCCAGGGCGTGGTGGGCGAGCGTAAGGCGTCCACTGACGGGTTAAGGATGAGCAAGACGAGACCGACCGCCATCGCATAGTTCATGGCGATCGCCTGCTGCACGTCGATGCCGCGCTGGCGCGCGAGCTTCAGCAGCACCGCAACGGTGACGCTGCAACACACACTGGTGATCAGGAAAATCAGGCCGGGATTCATGGTGGAGTTTTCTCAATAGTGAACGGCGCGGGCTGGCCAGGGATCAGCCCACGCGACGGCGGCGCCGCTCGGGCAGAACCTGCGGCCCGTTCGCGTGCGACTGGGCCGAATAGTAGGGGCGGTGTGGCGGCATCACAATGCCCGTTATTCGCCTGACGTTAACGGTCCCTTCGGTAGAGTTGAATGAAGATGCAGTCAAGTTCATGGCAGCATGACGGCATCGTGCTGCAACGTCACGTGCCACGACCCGATTTTAATAATGTAATTATGTGTGAGAGATCGCCTTGTCTGCTGAAAGCATTAGCGTCCGCCAACCGGAATCCACCGTACCCGGCGATCTGCGACGATTACTAAACCCGCGCAGCGTGGCGGTGGTGGGCGCGTCAGACGATCCCTTGCGCATAGGCGGTCGTCCCATCGACTACATGCTTCGTCAGGGTTTCGCCGGTCGCATTCTGCCGGTCAACCCTCGCCGCGAGACTGTGCAGGGGCTGCGTGCTTATGCCAGCGTCGCGGACTTGCCAGAAGCGCCCGACGTCGCCATCGTGGCCGTGGCCGCCGCGACAGCGGTGGATGTGGTTGCCGCACTGGCCGAACGCGGCACCGGTGCCGCTATTTTGTTCAGCGCGGGGTTCGCCGAGGCAGGGGCTGCGGGTGCGGCGGCTCAGGACGCCATGCTGCGCTCGGCCCGCAAACACGGTATGCGTTTGCTAGGGCCCAATTCACTCGGGCTCATGAACCCGCACAACGGCTTTTATGGGTCGTTTTGCTCGGGCATGGAGTTGGGTTTTCCACAAAAAGGGCGGGTGGGCGTCGCCAGTCAATCCGGTGCCTACGGCGGGCATATCACCTTGCTGGCCCAGGCTTTGGACATCAGTCTGTCCAGTTGCGTGATGACGGGCAACGAGGCCGATATCGGCTTGGGCGACGTATTGCACATGCTGGTGGACGATCCACAAACCGATGTGATCGCGGTGTATGCGGAAGGCATACGTGAGGCCGCGACTTTCGTATCGGCCCTGGCGGCCGCCCGGCGAGCGCGCAAACCCGTGGTGATGATGAAGGTGGGCACCAGCATCGTCGGAAGTGTGGCGGCACAATCCCATACCGCATCCATCGCGGGCGACGACGCGGTGACCGATGCCGTATTGGCAGAGTTTGGCGTGGTGCGCGCCAGCAGCACCGAGCACATGCTCGACATCGCTGCGCTGGCGACACGCGGCGTGTTTCCCGCCGATAACTCGCTGGGCGTGATAACGGTAAGCGGGGGCGCCGGTGTGATCATTTCCGACGCGGCTGAACGTCACGGCTTGCCGATGCCCGAGATGCCCGAACCGGCGCAGGCGGCCCTCAAAGCCATTTTGCCGTTCGCCGCGCCCCGCAACCCGGTGGACTGCACGGCGCAATTCCTGAACGATCTGACGCTGGCGGGGCGTTTCACCGAAACGCTGGTGTCGCAGGGCGGCTATCGATCTGTGCTCGGATTCTTCACCTATACCGGCGGCGCGGCCTCGATTGCACCAAAGCTGCGCGAGCAACTACGCGCCGTGCGCGATGCCCACCCCGATCGTCTGTATGTGCTGTCGATGCTGGCCGAGCGCGACCGGGTGCGCGAGTACGAGGCCGATGGTTTCAGCGTGTTCGCCGATCCCTCTCGTGCGGTAGCCGCCATTGCCGCCATGGGCCAGTTCGGTCGATCCTTCGCCGCTATGGCGGCACTGCCTGCGCCCGAGCTACCTGAGGTGACCTTGCCGTCGCAAGCACCGTCCGAAGCCCAGGCCAAGCAGCTTCTGGCTCAGGCCGGGATCGCCGTGACGCCAGAGCAGTCGTGCAATAGTGCGCAAGCCGCCGCTGCCGCTGCCCGCTCCCTGGGTTTCCCGGTGGTCATGAAAATACTGTCGCCCGATATTTTGCATAAGTCGGAAATCGGCGGCGTGATATTGGGCGTGGCCTCCGAGCACCAGGCGCGTGCTGCGTTCGATACGCTGATGGAGCGCGCGCGTCATGCTGCTCCGCAGGCTCGCATCGAGGGCGTGCTGGTCGCCCGCCAATTGGATGGGGGTGTGGAGTGCATTCTGGGGATTCATCGCGATCCCGTGTTCGGACCCATCGCCATGTTTGGATTGGGCGGAATCTTCGTCGAGGTGTTGCGCGACGTGACGTTCCGGCGGTGTCCGTTCGGCGTTGATGTGGCCGAGCAGATGATTCGCTCGGTTCGGGGCGCACCGTTGCTGCTCGGGGCGCGTGGCCGTTCGCCCGCCGATATCACCGCACTGGCGCGGATGCTTTCCGCGCTGTCCGCCTTTGCGATCGCAGCCGGGCCGCGTTTGAGCGCTATCGACCTGAATCCGGTCATTGTGTTGCCCGAGGGGCAGGGGGCGTTCGCTGCGGATGCGGTCATCGAATGCGATGACATATCGAACTAAATGAGAGTCGTTCGTGTTTGTGATAGAGTGGAGGTCGTTTTTAGAAGGGATTCTCCATGCCGCAGCACAACGATGGAGCGGCTCATCGGCACAGCGCTGACGCGTTGAGCCGGGCCGTGGCCGGCTACCGCGCCGAACAGTTTTTGTTTGCCTCGCCACGATCGACCTTGCTGACCCGCGGCGTCGCACGGCGGGTGTCGCAGGGCCCCGAAGCTTTGCGCGAACGGATCGCCCAGGCGTTCGACGCAGCCGATACGGCTGGCGACCAGACCCGGCCGGCGGAAACAAAACCGCTGTTGATAGGCGCCGTGCCTTTCGATACGACGCATCCGGCGCAGCTGTCAGTTACCTGCGAATATCTGCAAGGCGGTCCCGTCCATGGCCATCTGCCTGAGGTGTCCAAGCCGCATGCGCCGCTGTTGCGGGCTCAAACCACGCCCTGGCCAACCCCCCGGGACTTCGAAGCTTCGGTCGAGCAGGCCTTGGGCCAACTGCGGCAAGGGCCCTTGTCAAAGGTGGTGCTGGCGCGAACACTCCGTTTGCAGTTCGATCACGATCTGGACGTGAGCGCGTTGTTGGCGACATTGCTGCGCAAGCATCCACAGGCGTACACCTACGCGGTGCCGGTGACTCGGGCGCAGGATCAGGAAGCATCCGTGTTCGTGGGCGCGACGCCGGAATTGCTGGTTCGTCGTGAAGGAGTGCGAGTTTTTCTCAACCCGCTGGCGGGGTCGGTAGCACGTCGTCACGATCCTATCGAGGACGCCGCTGTCGCACAGGCATTGATGCGGTCCGATAAAGACTTACGCGAGCATGCAGTGGTGATCGACGCCATTGCGCAGGTCTTGCGGCCGTTGTGCAAAAGCCTGCATGTGCCCGAGGCGCCCAGCGTGATATGCACGGATGCATTGTGGCACTTATCGACATTCATTGAAGGCGAGTTGATCGATCCGAGCTTGACCAGTCTCGATTTGGCACTGGCGCTTCATCCCACGCCTGCGGTTTGCGGTCATCCCTTGTCGGTCGCTCGCGCCGCGATTGCCGGCCTGGAGCCATTCGACCGGTCTTTGTTCGCCGGCTTCGTCGGCTGGATGGACGCCGCAGGCGATGGCGAGTGGGCGGTGGCGTTGCGCTGCGCCGACTGCGCCACGCGCTCGGCCACGCTGTACGCGGGGGCGGGTATCGTAGCCGGGTCCAATCCCCAGGCCGAGCGCTTGGAGACTCAAACTAAATTTCGCACGATGTTGAGCGCGATGGGCGTGGATCAAGCCATCGCGGCTTCCTGAGGTGCCCACATTTTTACAGGAGCATGTCTTGTCGATTCCCAAGCTCAGTCCCTACGACATACCTTCGTTGACCGCGACCAATCGAGTCGACTGGCGACCGGATCCCGCCCGCGCGGTGCTGCTGGTTCATGACATGCAGCGCTATTTTCTTGAGAAATTCGCCGACCTGTCGCAGTCGCCCGTCGCACCCATGGTTCGCACTATTGCTGCACTTCGCGCGCAGTGCGATGCCGCGGGCGTGCCCGTGGTGTATACCGCGCAGCCAGTCGATCAGCCGGCGGGCGACCGGGCGCTGTTGAACGATTTCTGGGGCCCGGGTTTGACCGACCCGGTGCATCATGCGGCGCAGCCCGTGATCGAGGCGTTGGCGCCGAAGGCCGACGATGTGGTGTTGACCAAATGGCGCTATAGCGCCTTCCAGCGTTCAGACTTGCGCGCTCGCATGCGTGAGTGGAATCGCGACCAACTCATCATCTGCGGGGTGTACGCACACATCGGTTGCATGGCGACGGCATTGGAGGCGTTCATGCAGGACGTGCAACCGTTCATGATCATCGATGCACTGGGCGATTTTTCGCAGGCCGATCATCAGATGGCGATCGATTACGTTGCCCGCCGCTGCGGGGTGAGTCTGACGGCTGCGCAAACGATCCAGGCACTGAATGCGCAGGAGGCGGCATGAGCGCTTCCGCCACGCCCTGGCGTGAGTTTTCCGGGCAGTGTGCCTTGGTGACCGGCGCGGCCAGCGGGATCGGGTTTGCGCTCGCACACACCCTGCTGCAATCGGGCGCGAGGGTGATCGCGCTAGACACCGATGTCGCAGGTCTGCGCGAGCTGGCGCAGGGCATGCCGTCGGACATGCTGATGTGCCAGGCGGTCGATGTCGCCGATTCGGCGGCAGTGATGGCGGCGGTCGCCGAGGGCGAGCGCGCCTTGGGGCCGATAGACAAACTGGCCTGCGTGGCCGGGGTGCTGCAAATGGGCCAAATCGTCGAGCTCACCGATGTGCAGTGGACGCGCACCTGGGAGGTGAACGCGACCGGCGTGTTCAATGTGTGCCGCAGTGTGGCGCGCGGCATGATGACACGGCGCTCGGGGGCGATCGTCAACGTTAGTTCGAACGCCGCAACCACGCCGCGTTATGCCATGGGCGCGTATGCGGCGTCGAAAGCCGCGGTCACTCAACTGACGCGGTGTCTGGCGCTGGAGTTGGCCGAGTATGGCGTCCGATGCAACATCGTCTCGCCCGGATCGACCGACACCGCCATGCAGCGGGCGATGTGGCGTCAAGGGTCGTCGGCCGAAACGGTGATCGCGGGTTCGTTACCCGGTTATCGCCTGGGTATTCCACTGGCCAAGATCGCGACGCCGCAAGACATCGTCGAATCGATATTGTTCTTGTTGTCGGACCGCGCCGGCCACATCACTTTGCACGATTTGCGAGTCGATGGTGGCGCGACGCTTGATCAATAGCGGGCGAGCTTAACGGCCGCCCAGCGCGCGATCGATTTTTTTATCGGTGTTGTATTGGCTTAAGGCATAAACGGCCCAGATGGCCGCAGGGATCCAGCCGATCAGCGTGATTTGAAGAATCAGGCAGATGATGCCGGCGAGCGGGCGGCCGATGGTGAAGAAGACCATGAACGGCAGGAAGATGGCGAGTAGCAGACGCATGAAGAATCTCTAATGTGACGAATAGACGGTTTGTAGCATACGAGAAAAAAAACGGGGCCGGCATGATGATTCGCCGGCCCTGTGCTTTTTGATGCGCGATCGAGCGCATCGGTTGAGCTGCTTAATGCGTTGGATTACTGTCCGGCACGAAGCTTGTCGATGAAGGTTCGCGTGCTGTACAGGTCGTCGGGCAGCTTGTTCAACCGCGGCAAACCGGTGGTGGTGTCCTTGGTCTGCGAGTCGATGTAGCTTTGGAACACATCCGAATCCAGGATGCCGATGTCGGTGCGACGCTCGGCCGGCACGTTCGCCAGCGTCGTGTAGCCGTCACCGCCCGTGGCGTTGAAGCTCAACACGAACAGGCGATAGGTCTTAATGTCGTTTAAGGCTTCCCAAGCATTCGTGGTGCGATTGAACACTTGATGATTGGTGGCACGCATACCCTTGGCTTGGTTGGCATCGACGTCGTAGCGCATGCCGCCAGTGTAGGGGTACGGGCCCGATGCCGGAGCCGTGGCCTTGAAGACGCCGTCCAGGCCATCTTCGACCATGCCACGCGCTTCAGCACCGGTCACATCCAGGCGATAGAGCATGTTGCCGAAAGGCAGTACCGAGATGATGGTCGCTGCGGTCACCTCACCTTCAGCCAGGGGTTCGCGCACGCCACCGCCGCTTTGCAGCGAGATGTCGGCTCCGCCGTAGTTGGCGTTGGCGACTTCTACATAAGCCTGCGCCACCAATTGCTGAATGTCACCACCGCGACGGTTTACTTCACCCAAGGTCGTGCACGAAGCCGACGAGCGGGTGTAGTCGATCGAACCGATGCCGCCAGGTACTCGACGCGAGCAGAGTTCGGTCGTGGCGAAGGCAACGTTCGTGACCTTGAACTCAGCGATTTCGTCGGCAAAAGGCTCGAGCACTGCGGTGGCAGCTGCGTCCGGTTGGGTGATGCGCAGAAATCCGCTGGCGGCGACGTCGGCCTTGAACGCCCTCAGATCGGCTGCCGAGGGATCGGCGCCGCCTACCTTGAAGTTGTCACCGATCAACACGTGCGGCGTACCGGCGCATTCGGTGACACGGCCTTGATCGTCGAACGTGACGTTCAATTCGCCCACGATCTGCGAGTATTCCCAAGCCTGCACCAGGCACGTGGTGTCGCCATCGGCATTTTTCAGCGCTTCTGCATAGGCACCACCGGTGGTGCCGACCTTGTAGTCGGCGTTCATCGAGTCGGGTCCCAGCAGCGTGTGCGAATCGCCACCCACCACGACATCCACGCCCTTCAACTGCGGGATCAGCGTCTTGTCCAAGCCGTAGCCGATATGGCTGGCGATGACGATTTTGTTCACGCCTTGAGCGGTCAATTCGTCGATGGCGCGTTGGGCAGCAGTCAGCTCCGATTCGAACGTCGTGTCGGCGTCCGGGCTGGAAGCGGTCTTGGTCTTTTCGGCGACGGTCAGGCCTACGATGCCGATGGGCTGTTCGTCACGCTGGATCACGACATAAGGCTTGACCAAATCCGACTTGGCGGGGTTCAGTGCCGAATTCTCGCCGAACTTGACGTTGGCGCTGATGGCCGGCGTCTTGCACTCGGTGGTTTGCAAGCGTTCGATGAACGACTTGAGCTCGGTGTCGCCTTTGTCGAACTCGTGGTTGCCCAGCGTGAACGTATCGAAGCACACCGTGTTCATCATGTCTGCGTCGGGCTTACCCATGGGGCCAGCACGGTTGAAGTACAAGGTGCCGGTCAGTGCGTCGCCCGCGTGCAGTTTGAGCAGGTTGGGGCGGCCTTCGGCCAGTTCCTTGAACGCAGCGGTCACGCGGGGGAAACCGCCTGCATCGACAGTGACTTCGCGGCGCACGCCGTCGGCACCAGCCAGGGACAGTTTTCGTCCGGTTTTAGCATCCAGATTCGAGTGCTGATCGTTGATGTGCAGAATGGTCAGATCCATTGCACGCGAAATCGGCTGAGCGGGGCCCGCTGCGGGCTGTTCGGCGACGGGCGGCTCGGCAGGGGCCTTGTCGTCGTCATCGTCGCCGCCGCAAGCGGTCAGCACGCCAGCGGCCAACAAGGCTGCCGTCAGGGTGCGCAGGCCGCCGGCCCGGGCGGAGGGTCGAAGATTCCACCATGCGTGAGTCATTACGCCATTCCTATCAGTCAGTGAGCAAAGTGGCGCTATGGTCGTCAACGACGATGACAGGCTTATGAATGCACGTATCAAAAATCGAAAAATAGCTAAATGTGATGCGTGATCTTCAGGATGTCATATTGGCCTGATGCCCAAAACTACAAACCACGCGTAACAATCAGGGTTCTCCATCAATTGCACACAAACCCTCGACAGAGGGCACAGGTTGGCTTCCTAGACTGCAATGCTCAGATCGCCATGGCGCAGTGCCCGGGCGACGCATTTCACGCCAGGAGCATTCGCGATGCATCAAGACTTGTTGGCCGACGAAGCCAAATATTGTTCTCATGGAGATACCGTCCACTACGTCACGCCACCCAAAGTGTTCACGGGATGCCAGGGCAGCTATATGTTCGATGCCGAAGGCACGCCCTACCTCGATTTGCAGATGTGGTATTCGGCTGTGAACTTTGGCTACAAGAACGAGCGGCTGGCCAATGTCATGAAGCAGCAACTGGACACCTTGCCCCAGGTGGCCAGCCAGTATCTGCATCCGACCAAGATCGAGCTGGCCAAATGGATCGCCCAGGATGCCGAACGCAAATGGGGGCGCGAGGGTCGGGTGCATTTCAATGTTGGCGGCGCTCAAGCCATCGAAGATTCGCTCAAGATCGTGCGTAATGCCAGCGGCGGAAAAAGCCTGATGTTCGCGTTCGAGGGCGGCTATCACGGTCGTACCCTGGGGGCGTCGTCGATTACTTCCAGCTATCGCTATCGCCGCCGCTACGGTCATTTCGGCGACCGTGCGCAGTTCATTCCGTTTCCGTATCCGTTTCGCCGCCCCAAGGGCATGACCTCGGAAGAGTATGCCGACAGCATCGTGCGCGAGTTCGCCCGCAAGTTCGAGAACGAATATCACGCGGTCTGGGATCCCAAGACGGGTCAGTGCGAGTACGCCGCGTTCTATATCGAACCGATCCAGGGCACCGGCGGTTATGTGATTCCGCCTGCGAATTTCTTCACGGGTTTGAAAAAGGTGCTGGATCAGCATGGCGTGCTGCTGGTGGTCGACGAAATCCAGATGGGATTTTGGCGCACCGGCAAGCTGTGGAGTGTCGAGAACTTCGGTATCAAACCCGATGTATTGGTGTTCGCCAAGGCGCTGACCAATGGGCTTAATGCCTTGTCCGGACTGTGGGCACGCGAAGAGTTGATCAATCCCGATGTGTTCCCGCCCGGCTCGACGCATTCGACGTTCGCCTCCAACCCCTTGGGTACCGCTTTGGGCTTGGAAGTGCTGAAGATGACGGCGGAAGTCGACTTCGGCAAGCAAGTGTGCGATAGCGGTGCGTATTTCCTCGATGGACTGAAAGCCTTGCAGCGTCGGCATCCCGAGATCGGCGACGTCGATGGCATGGGCCTGGCGTTACGCGCCGAGATTTGCCAGGCCGATGGCTTCACGCCCAATCGTGAGTTGTTGGACAAAATGGTAGACATCGGGCTGTCCGGTGAGCTGACCTACGAAGGTCGTCGTGCCGGACTGGTGCTAGATGTGGGCGGATACTACAAGAATGTCATTACGTTCGCGCCGTCGCTGATGATCACTCGTGCTGAAATCGATCAGGCCATGGACTTGCTTGATCAGTTGATCACCCGCGCCAAACGGGATTAAGCGATGCCAGGTCACGAATGCCCGGTCGATGAACGGGCGTTTCTTTACCAAATCGAGCCTGGGCGCTTGATCGACGCGTTCTTGACACATCCGCCTCAGGGTTTCGTGGCTCGGACCGACGAAGACGGCACACCGGCTTTTATCGCGCCGTTCGACATCCTGACAACGCTTGCGCCCGAGGTCCGCCGACGATTGATGAGCGTGCCCTTGTTGGGGCGTTGGTTAAGTCGTTGGCGAGTGCCAACCGTTTTCGTCGGCACCACCGTGACCGAATATGCACCGCTTTCGGCCGATCTGTCGCCAGCCATGCGTGCGGCCCGCTGGCGCTACGACCTGGGCCGGCGTTTCCCGCTGTGTGTAGTGAAAGACTTGCCTCAGTCGTCGCCGCTATTGGGTGCGCGGGACAATGCCGACGCGAATCTGCTGGTCGCCGCCTGTCGGGATGCAGGGTTCATCGTTCTGGCTGGACAGTCGCTGGCGTATGTTCCGATAGATTTCGCGAGTATCGACGACTATCTGGCGCGATTGTCCAGCGGACGACGCAAGGACCTGCGTCGCAAGCTGAGAACGCGCGACGCGTTGGAGGCCTCGCATTGGCGTTCAGGCGATGCCCGCTACGATCGCGACGCGCTGATCGATCAGTACTACGCGCTGTACGCCGAGACATACGCGCAGAGCGAAATTCAGTTCGATCGTCTGACGCGCCCCTTTCTGGCGGCGATATTACGAGACCCGGAAAACGGCGGCGTGTGTTTCGAGTATCGGGAAAACGGCGAGCTGCTTGGCTTCAACCTATGTTTCGAGCGTGACGGCATGCTGATCGATAAATACATCGGCCTGCGCTATCCGGCAGCTCGCCATCACAACCTGTATTTCGTCAGTTGGTTCGTCAACCTGGAGTACGCCTTGAAGCATGGCATGCACTCGATGGTGGCGGGCTGGACCGATCCTCAGGTCAAGGCGGCATTGGGCGCTTCGTTTACCTATACACGCCACGCCGTTTTCATTCGTCACCCTGTACTGAGGCTGCTCGGCCGGTGGTGCGCGCATTGGTTCGACGGCGACAGCGCCGTACAGGCCGTTGCCCAAAGGAATCGCCGTGACCGGTGAACGCGCTTTCGTTCCTGTGGTGCTGGACACCGACGGATCCGTGGGATCGATAGACGGCGAGCGTCGTCTCGATCTTCAGCATCGCCAAAAGCAACTCAGGCTGGGGTGCAGCAAAAAAGACATGGAGTCCTTGGCGAACGATCTCGACATCGTGCTTACCCCGCCGTACGACACGGTGTTGATGGGTAGCGGCGACTACCATCATTTGAGCGCGCTTCTGGTGAAACGGGTTCAGCCGACGCTTCCGTTACGCGTGATCGTTTTGGACAATCACCCGGATAACATGCGCTTTCTGGGCCATATCCACTGCGGATCGTGGGTCACTCACGCCGCGACTTTGGCCCATGTGGCGCATATCGATGTGGTGGGCATCACGTCGGACGATATCGGTTGGCGCCATGCCTGGGAGAATCGCCTGGCAGGCTTGCGCCACGGTCGCATACGCTACTGGAGCGTGGGTGTCGATACCCGTTGGGCGCGCTGGTTTGGCGTGGCTCGCGCCATGCGCAGCTTTGCCGACATGCCCACGCTACTGACCGAGCTACTAGCCGATTTGCGTCAGTGCGAATTGCCGGTGTATATGTCGATCGATAAGGACGTCTTCGCGCCGGATGTGGTGCGAACGAATTGGGACCAGGGCATCATGCGGCCTGCGCAAGCCCGAGCGATCATCGAGGCTTGCGCCGGTCGAATCGTGGCCAGCGATATTACCGGCGAGGCGTCGTCCTATACCTATGCGACGGGATGGAAGCGATGGGTCAGTGCGATGGACGGTCAGGACACTCGGCTATCCAGCCAGCGTCTGGACGCCTGGCGGGGCGCTCAACATCGCTTGAATCTGGCGCTGTTGCGCCAGCTCGCCGCGTCATCGCTGCGGCCCCGCAGGCGCGCCGCGTGACTCGGCCAGTGCCAGGCAGACGATGCCTGCGATAACCGACAGGGCGCCAGCGGCTTTCCACCAGCCGATGGGTTCGGCGAACACATGCCACGAAATCAGCATGATCGGAACGATTTCTAAATGGGAGGCAGCGAAGGCCGGGCCGATCGGGGCGCGTTTGAGCAGACTCATCCAGGTCAAAAAGCCGCCGACGTAGCAGGCGAGCGCTACATACACCCAGATCTGACCGAAGATACGCCCCAGCCACGCGGCGTCGCCCGATAGCGGCATCGCTTGTGCCGCAGACAGTTTGAAGCTGAGTTGCGCGAGGGTGTCCAGGCTGACCAGCAGCACGAAGCCCACGATATAAAAACGCTTCATGCGTTCACTCCCACGATGGCCACACCCAGTGCCACGAGCAACATGCCGGTCACGCGCAAGGGCGTCAGGCGCTCTTTGAACATATAGCGGCCGACCAGCATGATGGCGACGATATTGATCGACCCCATCAGGACGCCTTTGGACAATGGAACGACCGAGATGAAGGCTAGCCACAACACGAATTCGATTACATAGCATCCCAGGCCCAGCCACAGCCAGGGACCACGCATCATGGTGCGCCAGTAATGCAGGCCCGCGCGTCCGCCGTGGCGCGTCGCCGCGGCTTTCAGCGCGACCTGTCCTAAGGTGTCGACCAGGACATTGGCGCTCCACAAACCGATGATCAGCCCCGTTCCAGCGACGCTCATGCCATCGCCCTGTCGATCGACCGATGCACCGTTGGCAATCCGTCGGTCTTGTGGCGTGCGAGGCTATCCGGTGCAGGTGTTGGCGTTGGCTTTGCCTGCGCCAGCACAAGGTGTCGGGCTTGTGCGTGTTGAATAAAGCCCTTGACCGCCGCGATCACTTTGCGGCGCTCTCGGTCGATAGTGATCAGATGATAGCTATTGTTCAACCACAACGAATCGACGTGGCCCTGGACCTTGTCGCAGATCAGCTGCGCGTTGTTTCTCAGACTGGCGATATCGTCGTCGATGGCGTGTACCACCAGGCACGGGGCATGGATGGTCGGCAGCAGCTTGCGCACGTGACGCGACAGGGCTCGTAGCTCGATGACCGAATACCATGGGTTGCCCGGCAGGCCCGCTGCGGCGCTGTTGCCCGCATGCATTTGTGCCGAGATCTTGTTGCGAATCAGCACGTCCTTGATGCCATACGGCGGTTGCTCGTAAAAACTGCGTTGTCGGCCTATGCCCAGTGCACGAAACAAGGGCAATAGAAAGGCCAAACGGGTATAGACGGGAATGCTCCAGCCGTCGTAGTGGAACGTAGGCGACAATGCGCCCACGCCCGCGACATCCTCGGGCCGATCCGCGGCCAGTTTCAGTGCCAGCAGCGCGCCCATCGACAGCCCGACGACGTACATGCTGTCGACATGGGCGAGCAGTTTATCGGCACCCGCTCGCACGCTGGCGTACCAATCTTGCCAGCGGGTGCGGATCAAATCCTCATGGGTGCCGCAGTGACCGGCCAGTTGCACGCCATACACCGTGTGTCCGGCGCGATGCAGCCCTTTGGCCAGCAGCCGCATTTCGGCGGGCGTACCGGTCAGTCCGTGAATCAGCAGGACGCCGGTGCGCCCGCCGTGAAGAAAGAACTCGTTCGATGTGTTCAGTGTCGGTGGCGTCATGCCGCTTCCCGTTGATCTGCGGCCAGCGCATCCAGATGCACCAGCAGTTGGCCAAAGTGTTCGAACGCCGTATGACGAATGTCGTTATCGATGCAGTGCTCGATCAGTCGGCTCTTGGCGAACACTCGATCGGCGTGTCGCGATACGCAGAAGTCGGAGGTGCTGTCGCCGATGAACGCCACGGACCGGCCCACTGCATGCTGACGACTAAGACTGGCACATTTGCACGTACCGCTATCGCGGGCGCAAGCCGAGTCTGCGTGAGGCGATTGCAGCGCCCAACGGCGTGGCCCGGTAGAGACCAAACGGTTCGCCGCAACCGGCAGACGATCCAGACCATGACGCCAGAGAATGCGGTGAATGGCGAAATCGATGCCATCGCTGATGACTTGAACGGCTAGCCCGAGTGCCTCGGCGCGTGCCACGAATGCCGGGAACGTCGGGTCGATATCGATGGTGTCCAAATGATCGATCAGCGTCGCCTCATCGACATCCAGCAAGGCCACCTGGCGCTGCATGCACACCCGCGAGCCGATCTCGCCACGCATCCAGGCGGCCTCGGCTTCTTGCCAGCCAGGCAGGCCAAAGCGGTTCAGCAAACTGTCGGTCACGTCGGGCAGGCTGATCGTGCCGTCGAAATCGCACTGGATGAGCCAGGGCGCCATAGCGGGCCGAGACACCCGGGTCAGTATCGTTTCATTCATAGAAAGTCACGCTCACGTTTTGCCCGACACGCAGGGGGGTTTTGGGGTCGAGGGTCAGAAGGATTTCGATGACGCGTAGGTTGCGTCGCACCGGATGGTCGTCGTCCAGACGGCTGGCAGCGAACATCCGGCCGACATGTTGGACGCGGGCGTCGACGCCGGTATCTGCGGGTGCGCCTTCGGCCACGACCGTGGCCCGCATGCCGGCGTGTACGCGCGAGGCGAGACTTTCGTTGACCTCGGCGCGGATTTGTATGGGGAGATCGGGCAGCATCACCATCAACGGACGGCCCGCCGGTTCAGCCTGGCGCCCGACTGTCGCGTCCAGGCGGACGATCGTCCCACTTTGCGGCGCACGCAGCGTGTGCTGGGCGAGGCGATGACGTTGTATGTCACGCTCGGCGCGGGCGATATCCAGATCGCGTGCAGCAATGGTTTGCGCGATCTCGCGTTGGCGGTGCAGCGCCTGGGCAGCATCGGCAGCCTGTGCGTCGCCAGCACCCTCGGTGGCCGCGCGCGCGAATCGTCGTGCCCGGCGTTGCGATTCGGCCAAAGCATGGGTGGCCGCTTCGTGGACTGCGGTTAAACGCTGTACGTGCCACTCCGCCTGCTTCAACGCCAGCGTCGCCACGGTGGAGTCGACGACGGCCAGCACATCGCCTGCGCTTACTTGCGCACCCTCGCCAACCGCTACCGATGTCAGCGGGCCAGGTACGGCCGCATTGATCGGCAGGGGCCCGCCAGGCAACTCCACTTTGCCTCGAGCGATGATCGCGCCGGCCTTTTCTGGGGATGTGGAACGCTCGTCCGACACCGAAGCGGGGCGTGCGTCCAAGCATCCAGCGAGCACGACCGTACTGGCTAGCACGAGCGCTGCGGCAGAGCGCGATAAGGGAGACAATAAATGGGACGTACGAAGTGGCATGCTTAGTCCTCGAGGCGGGTGGGAGCGGGCCGCCAATCGTTGTGGATGTCGCCATCCTCCATGTCCAACACGCGATCGGCCCGCTTGACCAGTCGGGGGTCGTGGCTGACGCACAGCACGGTGGTGCCACGGGTATGCGCGACGCGGCGCAGGATGGTGACGATGTTTTGGCCGTTGGCCGCGTCCAAAGCACTGGTGGGTTCGTCGGCGAACAACAGACGGGGATGCTTGGCCAGTGCGCGGGCAATCGCCACGCGTTGCCGTTCGCCGCCTGACAGCACGGCTGGTCGCGCATCGGCACGAAGCAACATGCCGACCTCATCGAGTGCCTCGTCGGCGCGCCGGTGCGCCTCCTTTCGGGACAAACCCAGATAGCTCAAGGGCAGCAAGACTTGCTCGCGGGCGGTCAGTGCGGCGAACAGGTTGAAGCCTTGAAAGATAAAGCCGGTGTGTTGGAGTCTGAAGCGCTCTAGTTGGCTGCGTGTCATGCACGCCAAGGGTTCGCCCAAGGCGCTGATTTCGCCGGTATCGGGCATTTGCAGACCGCTCATGAGCGAGAGCAGGGTGCTCTTGCCACAGCCCGACGGTCCGGTGATCAGACTTAACTCGCCGGGATAGATGGTCAAGTGCAGCGCGTTCAGCACGCGTACCCGGATCTGACCGGAGACGAAGGATTTGCCGATGCACTGGGCCCGCAGACTGGGCGCAGCGTCGATCGTCCGAGGAAAGGGGGAAACCATTTTTTTACCTCAACAGCAATGCAGGATCGGCGCGCAACAACCCGCGCAGCGCGACCACCCCGGACAACACCGCGACGCTGGCGACCAGCGTCATGCACATCAACGCCATCGATAGCGTCATGGCCACTGGTACGTCGTATGCGGCGGCCAAGTAAAGCAAGCCGGTGCTGCCCAAAGCGGCGACGACCAACCCCAGCCCGCCGACCCAACACGACTGCGCCAGTACGATACGGCCAAGGGAGAAACGACTGACGCCGAGCGCGTTCAAGACGGCGTACTCGCGGGCAGAGCCAGCGACCATGCCCATCAACGATTGGCTGGTGGTGACCGCGCCGACGACCAGGACGACGACCGCCATAAACATCACCGCGACGCCTGCACCGGTGTCCAGCAGCCAGTAACGCTGCGAGGTCCGGGCGAACTCCTCGGCCGTCCACACGGTGTAGGCACCAAAAGAGCCCGCGACCGAGACCCTGTCGCGTACGGTATGAGCGTCGGCCCCTTTACGCAACTGCACGAGAAAATAGGTGCTGTCTTGTTCGTCGCTGTCGTGAGAGAGCCAGCGGGCGGTGTACTGAGAAGCGATGATGTTGACGCCGCCCAGGCCGCGCAGGCCGCGCACCGAGCCGACGATGCGTACCCGTTGGCCGTTGATCGAGGCTATGCCATCGGGGCCTGCGTCGAGCTGTCCGAGCTCTGCATGATCGACGATGACCGCACCCGGTTCGTCCAACTGACGGCGTTGTGCGGGAGTGAGAAGTCGGTCGAACAGCAGGCCGTCCGATCCGGTTTCGATGCCCGAGACGTACACCGACAGTGTTCCGCCATAGGTCGAACCGCGCCACTCGCCGTCGACCCACACGTAGGGCTCGACGCGCCTGACATCCGGATCGAGCCGCAGGCGAGTGGCGACGTCCGGTCCGATGGCGCTGCCGAAGTTCACGCTTTGCGTGCCCGGATGTCCCACCCAGAGATCGGCCGAAGAAGTGTTTACGTAAACCGCCGCACTACCGAAAATGCCCAATACGAGGGCGGCCTGAACCGCCAGGAGAACGCCAGCGAAGCCGACGGCCATGACGGCGGGCACGAAACGTTGCCAGTCATGCACCAAGGTTTTATAGGCGACCCCGATCATGTGCCGTCTCCTGTATGGGGGTGCTCTGATGGGAGATCGGGCAACGGGGCGCCGCCCAACGCACGGTAGAGCGTAGCGAAGGCCAGGGCGTGGTTGGCTTGCGCCGTCGCCAGCGCCCGCTCGGTGCGCAATGCGTCGCGTCGCGCCGTTAACGCATCCCATGTGCTGGCCAGCCCGGCGCGGGATCTCGCCTCTAATCGGCGAGTATGTTCGGTGGCGGCCTGCTGGGCGATCGTCAGCGCGTCGACACGAACCCGTTCGTTGGCGTATATCGCCAAGGCGATCTCGACTTCGGCCACACCTGCGACCACGGCTTGCCGGTACGCTGCCACGGCCGCTTGGACCCGGTGCGACTGGGCAGCGACTGCGTCCTTGCGCGCGCCCCAGTCGAAAATCGGCAGACTGAGAAACGGAGTCGGTATGGGGATGTCGCTGCTCGACGCATTGCGCGATCGGGTGATGTTGTAGGAGTACAGCCACGACGTACCGATCGCGATGCGGGGATATAACTCGGCCTTATCGAGGCCGAGCATGCCAACGGCTTGCTGGACATTCGCTTCTGCGCTGCGCACATCGGGCCGACTGCGCAGCAAATCGCTGGGCACTTGGGCCAGCGAGCCGGCGCGCAACACGGGCCAAGCGGCGGCGGCCGTCACATCGGGTGCGAGCTCGGTCAGATTCAGCAAGGCCGCCAATCCGTGCGCGGCTCGCGCCACCGCCATCGTGGGCTCGGTCTGTTCGGCTCGAGTATGGGCCTGTTGAACCTGTATGCTTAGATACGGGTCGGGCGTATCCGGCATCGCGGCGTGGCGGGCATGGGTCAAGGCTAGCAGGCGCGCATCGAGTGCGGCCTGTTCTGCCAATAGCGCCGCATGGCGTTGAGCATGGCGCAGATCTAGATACAGCCTCACGGTCTCTGCGACGATGGCCACACGAGTGGCTTGCCACTCTGCCTCTGCGTACTGAACGTCGCCCGCCGCCTGACGTTGCGCACTTTCGCGCACGCCGAACAGGCCCAGGTCCCAGATCCCATTGGCGCGCACTTGATAGAATGAATCGGTCGTGGACAACTCTTCGACGCCGCGCGCGACCAGATTCACTTGGGGTTTGTATCGACTGTCGACCGTGCCTGCCTGCATGCGTGCTGCGTACAGACGTTGGCGAGCAGCATCGATGCCGGGGTTGGCCGCCAGTGCGGCGTCGACCAGACGAATCAGCATCGGATCGTCGAACTGGCGCCACCAGCCATGCAGATCCACAGGCGCTTGTCCGATCTGCCTGGTGGCTTGGGCAAACGAGTCCGGCAGCGCATTGGGCAAGGGCGGAACGGGCGTGTGTAAGCAGCCCGTCAACAAGACGGGCACGATAGCGCCAGCGAAGTAATAGGGACGAAAGATCGGCATGGCGATATTCTCCGCAGGCTTGCTGGAGTAGCCGTGCAGGCTATGTGGAGGGACGATGGAGAATTGCCAGACCAAGTGTTAATCACCGTCAGATAGCAGTGGTTTCATGGCAAGCTACACAGTTACCATTCAAACGACTTAACGACCTTGGGATCGCCGCCGTGCGCGTGACTTATCTTCCAGAATGGGATTTACGGTGAATCAGCCAGACAGTGCACTCGGCCCATTGGTTTTGGTGGTCGAAGACGAAGCGGAACTGGCCGATGTGCTCATGGCTTATCTTCAACGCGACGGTATGCGTGTCACCCTGGCCATCAATGGTTTCGATGCCCTGCGGCAGGTCGCGCAATTGCAGCCCGATATGGTGTTGTTAGATATTGGCATTCCGGCCAAGGATGGGGTCGACGTTCTAAAGGAAATTCGTCAGACCAGCGATATACCGGTCATCATGACGACGGCGCTGGCCGACGACCTCGACAAGATGCTCAGTTTGCGCCTCGGGGCTGACGATTACGTGGTCAAGCCCTACAACCCGGCTGAGGTGGTGGCACGCGTGCGTGCGGTGTTGCGTCGCACGCACGCGTTAGGAACTCGCAGCACGGGCCGGCTGCTGCGCGTGGGTATGTTGGAGGTCGACAACGACGCCTATTCGGCCCGTGCCTACGACGCAGGGGGCCAACCCCAGACTTTGCCGTTGACTTTGACGGAGTTCCGTCTGCTGGCACATCTTGCCTCGCAACCGCGTCGTTGTTTTTCCCGCCTCGAACTGGTCGAAGCCTGCTTGCCCGGCAGCGAAGCATTCGAGCGGGTCATCGATTCCCATCTGAGCAAGTTGCGCCGCAAACTCCAGGACGCGGGATGCGGCGATCTGATCGACACCGTGCGGGGCGTGGGGTACAGGCTGTGGCCCGAGCAATAGACCGCATCTGGCTGCGCTTTGCCGCTGCGATTGCCTGCGCGGTGGTGGTGACGGTGGCGGTGCAGGTGGTTGCCATCATGCTCTATCAACGTTTCGAGCACGAGCGTTTCGTGGCTTCTTTGCCCGAGCAGGCGCGTAGTGATTTGCTGCGCTTAGACGATGCCGACCGGCACAGCGATCCACGGGTATGGGAGATCTACAGCCTGTATTCGACCGGCGATCCCATCGGCAGCGATCTGACCGCGCTATTTGCTGGATTGCTGACATGTCTGCCGATGGGGCTGCTCACGGGCTTTTGGGCTTCTCGCATTGTCACTCAGCCGGTTGCCGCCATTGCCGAGACGGCGGGGCGTGTGGCGATGGGCGATTTCAGCGTTCGCGCAGGCATGGGCCGCGAGCGAGGCGAGTTGGCCAGTCTGCTAAAAGATTTCAATCTCATGGTGGACTCGTTGGAGGCGCTCGAGCGCGAGCGGCAGTATACGGCGGCGGCGATCTCGCACGAGTTGCGTACCCCGTTGGCGGTATTGCAGGCGCGATTGCATGGCATTTGCGATGGTGTCATTCCTGCGGGTGAAGAAGAGTTCAAGCGCCTGTTGGCTCAGGTGCAGCATTTGGGTTATTTGGTGGGCGATTTGCACACGCTGTCGGTGGGCGATGCGGGGCGATTGACTTTGCAGGTCGCCCCGGTGGAACTGGTGTCGCTGGTGCGCGAGACGGTCGCCAATTGCGCCAGTCGTTTGCAAGCGGGCGGTATGACGATAGAGGCGACCCTGCCCAAGCGACCCGTCACTGTATCGGGCGACGTTCATCGGCTCAGGCAGGTGCTGGATAATTTGATCGAGAATGCTTTGCACTATGCCGCGGTGGGCGCCTGGTTGGGCATCGCATTGCGGCAAGAAGGGCGTGTAGCGGTTCTGACCGTCAGCGACGCGGGGCCGGGCATCAAGCCGGCCATGGCGGCACGTATTTTTCAGCGGTTCTACCGCGAGGAGAACGCCAGGCGCCGGGCCAAGGGAGGCACCGGATTGGGCCTGGCCGTGGTGCAAACCTTGGTGAAAACGCATGGCGGCACCATTACCGTTGAGCGTTCGGCACGAGGTGGCGCATGTTTCGTCATCACCTTGCCGCTCGACGATGCGAAGCGATCCGCGTGACGGCCAGGCGGCGATGACGCATCGGTAAGTTCCGAGGCTGGCTCGGACGTATCCTATTTACCTTGCTTGGGGCGTCGGTAGAATCGATGTATTCCATTCATAGGTCGGCGGGTCTTATCGCATGGCCTGCGCCATCGGAGCAAGTCAACATGTCTTATTGCCATGCCTATTCTGAACTGGATGCTCGATTGGACGCCATCGAAGCACGTACCGACGCGCGGGTCGCTCGCATCGAGGCGGCGGCCCAGGGCATCCGTCGTGATGTCGACAAGATGGGCATCGATCTGGGCTCGGTGCGCCACGACGTCGGTAAAATGGGGGCCGAAGTCACCACCCTACGGTTCGATGTCGATAGGTTGAGTTTCAAAGTCGATAAGCTCGGTGCTGACGTTGATAAGCTCGGTGCTGACGTCGATAGGATGGGCAATGTGAAGCACCAAGTGTGGATGGCCGCTTTGACGATCATTCTTACCGTGGTGGCCAGTGCCATCGGTATTCAACAGATGACGGTCTCGACGTTCCAGATGGCCTTGGGTCAATCTGTTCAAAGCCCCACCGATACGGGTGTCTCGAATTAGACTTCTTGATCGGATCGGAGTTTTACCGAAACAACTCAACAGGCGATCCAAAGCAAAAAGGCCTTGTCGCGAGACAAAGCCTTTGCAGAAATTCTTTGGCGGAGCGGACGGGGCTCGAACCCGCGACCCCCGGCGTGACAGGCCGGTATTCTAACCAACTGAACTACCGCTCCGCAGCGGTGTACTACTTGTTTCAAGCCTAGCTCGAAGAACCACGACGCGTCACTGTCGCTTGTCGAACCGCGCATCATCCGTAGACGACACAACCAAGAAAACTTGGCGTCCCCTAGGGGATTCGAACCCCTGTACTCACCGTGAAAGGGTGATGTCCTAGGCCTCTAGACGAAGGGGACAGGACCGATACTGCTTGTACTACGACTTCATTTTACTTCTACTCGAATCCGGCAAGCGGGTGCCTCATTCAAGTCTTCGCGGTAACTTGTGGAGGTAAGCGGGATCGAACCGCTGACCTCTTGCATGCCATGCAAGCGCTCTCCCAGCTGAGCTATACCCCCGTTGTTTCTGCTACGTTTTTGCGTGGCAGCAGCGAAGAAACGAGATTATGCATAAAAAATCGAATGTGTGCAAGTCTAGTGCGATATTTATTAAAATATTTGTATCAGCCCTGCGCGTCACGGCGTCGCAGAACGATCGCCACGACCAGGCACAGGCCAATCAGCACCAACACGGCGACATTACCCATCCGGGCGTAAGGCGTCAAACCGGCCATGCCTTGCACCGTCACCGGCAACACGGCGGGAATGTGCGGAGCGAGGACAGCCACGGCCTGTCCGCGATGATCGATCGCACCCGTCAAACCCGTATTGGTCGCCACCAACATGGGGCGAGCCGTTTCGATCGTGCGTAGCCTGGCAATTTGCCAGTGTTGGCGCAAGGCCCAGGTGTCGCCGAACCATCCCAGGTTGCTGACGTTGGCCATGACGGTCGCACCTAATGAGCCGTCGTCGCCGGTATGTAGCGCAGGCAAGAGATCTTCCCCGAACAAGTCTTCGTAGCAAATGTTGAAAGCCACGTGCTGCTCGCCGATGGGGAAGGGCCGTTGACGTTCCTCGCCCCGGTTGAAGTCGCCCAAGGGCATCTGCATGGCGTCGACGAACCAACGGAATCCCGTCGGGACGAATTCGCCGAACGGCACCAGCTGGCGCTTGTCGTAGCGCATGTCCGTGCGGGCGTTGCGAATGGCGTCTAAGGGCGTTTTGGCGTCGATGCCGATTACACTATTGGTCCAGCCCGATACGTCGTTATGCCGGGTGTGCAAAGGCGTGCCCATGACGATGGTGGTGTCGCGCCGCGCCGCGATCTCGCGCCAGGTTTCCCAAACGCTCGGTGCAAGCTGATCTTGAAAAACAGGCAGCACCGTCTCGGGCAGCAGCACCATATCGGGCCGCGCCTGCGTCGCACCGCTGTTGAGCGCCAGTCGCATATGGCTGACGATGCCTGCCTCCATCTGCGCCGGATCGAACTTCTGCGACTGCGGCACATTGCCTTGCACCAGCTCGACCGTCAATGGCGCGCCGATTGGAACGCCCCAATCAACTCGGGCCAGTACTGCACCGATTGCGACAACGGCCACTGCCGCCAATGGGGCGGCGCCGTGACGGGCGTTACGTGACGGGCCGTGCAACCAGAGCGAGGCCAAGGCGGCCGCTGCACAGGCTGCGAAAAACGCGACGCCATACACGCCCAACACCGAGGACCAGCCCGCCAGCGGGCTATCGACATGGGCATAGCCGATGTTCAGCCATGGAAATCCAGTTAGCAAAGTGCCGCGCAACCACTCGGTGCCCGCCCAGGCTGCGCCGAACACCGATGCGCTGCCCAGCAAATAAGCGGGCGAGGGCACCCCCGCAGGCCAAGGCGTCAGACGGCGCGCTAGGGCACAAGCGATGGCGGGGTACAGCGCGAGGTACGCCGCCAGGGCCAATACGCCGCCCACAGCCAGCGGCAGGGCCATGCCGCCGTAGACGTGCAGGCTGACATACAACCAGTACAAACCGATGAAGTAAGTCAGTCCGCCAAATACCAGACCACCGATGGCGGCCTGCCGGACCGACGGCGCGCGTAGGGTTTGGAACACCAGAAAAGCGAGCGCGGCGCATTGAATCAGCGGCAGCGCCCAACCCGGCAGCGGACCCGGCGCGAACGATAGAGCGTGTGCCGCGCCAGCCACCGCCAGCAGGCCCAGGCGACGGGTGCGCGGGCCCACCGTGCGCGCCGTCATGGTGCCAAGGCGTCGAGCCCGCTCGCTGCACGCGGCAGGCGGCGCACGCGTAACCACAGGGCGCGACGGGCGTCGGCGCGCATGACATCGATGCGCAGATCGCCATAAACGGTGTGATCGCCTCGACGCGGGATCCGGTCGAGTTCGCCACCCAACCAGCCCCCGATACTGTCGTAATCGTCGTCGGGAATCTGGGTGTCGAAGACTTCATTAAAACGCTCGATGTCGGTCGAGGCCACCACACGCCACTGGTTTTCGCTTTCGGTGACGATAGCGTCTTCGTCGTCTTCGTCATACTCGTCGTCGATCGCACCGACGATCTGTTCGAGCACGTCTTCCATCGTGACCAGACCCGAGATGCCACCGTGTTCGTCGATGACGATGGCCTGATGGTTGCGGCTGCTGCGAAATTCGCCCAGCAGCACATCGAGGCGTTTGGATTCTGGAATGAATACCGCGTTGCGCACCAGCGAGCGCAAGTCGGTCTGCGGATCGGTCAGGCAGCGCAACAGATCCTTGGCGAGCAGGACGCCGACCACGTTGTCGCGATCGTCTTCGTAAACGGGAAAGCGCGAATGAGCGGTTTCGATGATGCGCGGCAGTAGGACCGACAGGGGCTGGGCGATGTCCAGCATGTCCACACGTGAGCGCGGCACCATGATGTCGCCCACAGTTTGTTCGGAAAAAGCCAGTGCGCCCTTGATGATGCGAAAAGACTCGGCATCGAGCACGTCGCGCTCGTGTGCAGTGTCGAGCACGCCCATGATGGCGTCGCGATCTTCGGGTTCGGGACGACGCAGCCGCGCGAGCAGGCGGTCCACGAAGGATTTACTGGGAGATCTGGCGGCACGCGAGGCGTCCGCGTCGGGATGGGCGGGGTCTGACATTGTCCTATCGGACGAGTTTTGGAGGCACCAGCATAACCGATTACCATCGCCGTCTACGAGACACTGGCCACTCATGCGGCCGGCCAGCGTGTGGGACTACTGGGCCCGATAGGGATCGGCTATGCCAAATGTCGCCAATAAGGCGGTTTCCAGGGCTTCCATCCGTTTGGCATCGCGCGCACGAATATGGTCGTAACCCAAAGCGTGCAGGCAGCCATGCATCGTCAGGTGAGCGGCATGGTCGAGCAAGGTTTTGCCTTGCTCGCGTGCCTCGCGCCGTAGCACCGGCAGGCAGATCACGATATCGCCGCATGTGCGGCCTTCGGGATCGCTGCCGTACTCGAACGTGAGGACGTTGGTGGCGTAGTCGCGCTGGCGAAAGCTCAGATTCAGCTGTCGTCCCTCTGCTTGGCCGACTAAGCGAACGTTGTAGCCGACCCGCGCAGCGGCTTCGCAGCCGTCGGCCAAGGCGCCGTTCACGGCGCGCTGTGCCCAGCGACGCAGTCGCCAGCGGGGCAGATCGGCACAGACGACGCCATATTGCACCGCCAGCGACAGATCAGCGCTCATGATGATCGCCAGCCGCCTCGTAAGCATCGACGATGCGGGCCACCAGCGGGTGACGCACCACATCGCGGCTGGTGAAGCGAGTGGACGCGATGCCCTGAATGTTGGCGAGCACCTCGACGGCATGCGCCAAACCGCTCTTCTGGCCGCGCTGCAAATCGACCTGCGAGGGATCGCCGGTGATGACGGCCTTGCTGCCGAATCCGATGCGGGTCAGAAACATCTTCATTTGCTCGGGCTTGGTGTTCTGCGCTTCGTCGAGAATGACGAAAGCATGATTCAGCGTGCGACCGCGCATGTAGGCCAGTGGTGCGATCTCGATGCTTTGTTTCTCGAACAGACGCTGTACCCGCTCGAAACCCATCAGGTCATAGAGCGCGTCGTACAGCGGTCGCAGGTAGGGGTCGACCTTTTGCGCCAGATCGCCGGGCAGAAAGCCCAGACGTTCGCCCGCCTCGACGGCCGGGCGGGTCAACACGATGCGCTGGACGCTGTCGCGCTCCATGGCGTCGATGGCGCACGCGACGGCCAGCCAGGTTTTGCCCGTACCGGCCGGGCCGACGCCGAAGGTGATGTCGTGCTTGAGAATGTTGTTCAGATAGTCGCGCTGGCGCGGGGTGCGTGGGCGCAAATCGCTGCGCCGGGTGCGCAAGGCGATGGTGTCCGACTCGTCGTCGACCGGAGGCAGCGCGTTGCGTTCGGCTGTCGCCTGCGCCTGGGCGGCTTCGGCGGCTGCCGAGGCGGCCTGGGCGTCGCGTGCGCTTTGCAGGGCTGCTCGAATTTCGACCAGTCCAAGTTGAACGTCGTCGATGCCCAAGGGTTTGTGGCGCGCCTGGTGATGGAATCGGCGCAACGCGCGAGCCGCCAATTCGGCGTGCTCGCCCTCCAAGGTGACTCGATCGCCTCGACGGTTCAAGGTGACGCCCAGACCATCGGCCAACTGGCGCAGATTTTCGTCCAGTGGGCCGCACAGGTTGGCCAGATGGGTGTTGTCACCATCGAGGGTGACGACTTCGGGCAAGACTCGGCGACTGCGGGGAGCTTTATCTGTCATTTAGGCTTGCTCGGCCGCACGCACGACTTCGCCGCGCAGCGTATTGGCGTGGGCGTGAACGATGCGCACGTCCACCATATGCCCGATCAGCCGAGCATCTCCGGCGAAGTTCACGCTGCGGTTGTTCTCGGTCTTGCCGGTCAGCTCAGTCTCGTCACGGCGAGCCCGGCCCTCGACCAGCACCCGCTGAACGGAACCCAACATGGCGGTGCTGATCGCGGCGGCCTGTTGGTTGATCAGGGCTTGCAGGCGCTGCAAGCGCTTGAGTTTGACCTCTTGCGGGGTGTCGTCGAGCAGATCGGCAGCCGGTGTGCCCGGCCGGCGCGAGTAGACGAACGAGAACGAGGTGTCGAAGCCGACGTCTTCGATCAGCTTGATGGTTTTTTCGAAGTCTTCTTCGGTCTCGCCAGGAAATCCGACGATGAAGTCCGACGATAACGTCAGCCCGGGACGCGCCGCACGCAGCTTACGCACCACCGATTTGAATTCCAGCGTGGTATAGCCGCGCTTCATGCCCGAAAGCACCCGATCGCTCCCGGCCTGTACTGGCAGATGCAAGAACGGCACCAGCTTGGGCAGGCGGCCGTGCGCTTCGATCAGACGAGGCGTCATTTCCTTTGGATGCGAGGTGGTGTAGCGGATGCGTTCGATACCGGGAATCTCGTGAACGTAATCGAGCAGCTGGGCGAAGTCGGCGATCTCGTCGGTGCCTTCGATGGCGCCTCGGTAGGCGTTGACGTTCTGGCCCAGCAGCGTCACTTCCTTCACGCCTTGGTCGGCCAAGTCGGCGATATCGACCAGCACGTCTTCGAAGGGACGCGACACTTCCTGGCCGCGCGTGTAGGGCACGACACAAAAGCTGCAATATTTGCTACAGCCTTCCATGATCGACACGAATGCCGTAGGGCCATCGACCCGGGCCGGTGGCAGCGCGTCGAATTTCTCGATCTCGGGGAAGCTGATGTCCACCTGCGAGCGACCTTCCGCGCGGCGGCGGCGGATCAGTTCGGGCAGTCGATGCAGCGTTTGCGGGCCGAACACCACATCGACGTAAGGCGCGCGTTTGACGATGGCCTGACCTTCCTGGCTGGCCACGCAGCCACCTACGCCAATCACCAGATTGGGATTGAGCTTTTTGAGATGCTGGACTCGGCCCAGATCGGAGAACACCTTCTCTTGCGCTTTTTCGCGCACCGAACAGGTGTTGAACAGAATGACGTCGGCCTCTTCGACCGTTTGGGTGAGTTCCAGCCCCTGGTCTTCGCGCAACACATCGGCCATTTTGTCGGAGTCGTATTCGTTCATCTGGCAGCCGAAGGTGCGGATAAACAGTTTTTTCACCGGCCGGTCGCCAGCAGGCGTGGCGGCCAATGCATCCAACAAATCGGTGTCGGGCAAGACATGATCGGGCGAGACGGCGGTGGCGGCAGCCGATCGATTAGCGGCGCGCTTTAGTGTGGTTTCTTGCATGATGGCAGCCGTGACTGGTTTATATCCCGGGGGCGAAAAATGAGGAGAACTCAGGATTTTATCGTGTAGACGCGTTTTTCTGAAACCGGGGTCGGTTACGATTGGCGCGTCTCAGCTACTGCCTCCTTTCATGTCTATCCAGACCTATTCTTTTTCTCTGAAGCGTTGGGCTTTGTTCTGCGCCTGTGTGGTTTTACTCGTGGTAGTAGCGTACTTTCACCTCGATCTACCCTTGACTCAACTGCTGAACGCCGAACGAACACCCTGGATACACGATATTTTCGATGTCATCGACGAGTTAGGCACGAGTCAATACTATTTGCTGCCCGCGCTGCTGGCGTATAGCTATGGCGTGTATCGCTTGTCGGCGATGGGCAGCGAAGCGCCGGCATCCAAGCGCCTGCGAGCCGAACGCATGGCGCGAGGCGGTTTGTTCATTATCGTCACCCTGGCGGCAGGCGGCATAATCGTCGCGCTGCTCAAAGCCGGCGTGGCACGTGCCCGCCCAGAGTTATTGATCGATCACGGCATCTACGGTTTTGGCATCCCCTTCATGCGGGTCGAGCACTACAACTCCTTTCCTTCCAGCCATACGTTCTCGGCCTTCGGCGCCGCCGCGACGCTTGCCATCTTGTTCCCCCGTCTTCGTTGGCCTTTAATGATTGCCGCGATCGGCGTGGCCGTGGCTCGCGTGATCAACCTGGATCATTATTTTTCCGATGTGGTGAGCTCGGCTGCCCTTGCGCTGATGTTGGCCGCGGTCATGGCGCCGCGGGTCTTGGATGCCAAACGCGAGTGGCCTTTGCGCAGCCCTTGGCGCTGGTTCGCTCGTCGTCGATAGATGACAAGACAAAGCCGCTTGAACACGAATGCATCCAAGCGGCTTTGTCGCGAGCGGGGCTGACAGGCCCCTTGACCTCGATGGCTGATTAAGGCGCTTCGACTTCGTCGGCGCCTTCTTTTTTGACCGGCTTGATCAGGTCTTCGCGCTTCACACCCATCCACATGGCCAGCGCTGCTGCCACGAACACCGACGAGTAGATACCGAACCAGATGCCGATGGTCAGGGCCAGGGCGAAGTAGAACAGCGACGGTCCGCCGAAGAACAGCATCGACAACACCATCAACTGAGTCGAGCCGTGGGTGATGATGGTGCGCGAAATGGTTTGTGTAATGGCGCTATTGATGACCTCTTTCACGTCCGCCTTGCGATACTTGCGGAAGTTCTCGCGAATCCGGTCCATGATCACGACCGACTCGTTCACCGAGTAGCCCAGTACCGCCAGAATGCCCGCCAATACCGGCAGCGAGAATTCCCATTGGAAGAAGGCGAAGAAACCTAGAATGATCACCACGTCGTGCAAGTTGGCGATCACGCCTGCCACTGCGAATTTCCATTCGAAGCGGATGCCGAGATAGGCCATGATGCCGATCACCACCGCCAGCAAGGCCATCAGCCCGTTATGGACGAGTTCTTCGCCCACCTGCGGGCCGACGAACTCTACCCGGCGAAGCTCGACCGTGGGGTCGGCGGCTTTCAAGGCTGCCATCACGGTCTGGCTTTGTGCGGCCGAGGTCTCGCCCTCGGCCAGCGGCAGGCGGATCATGACGTCGCGCGAGGTGCCGAAGTTCTGCACCTGGAACTCGCTATAACCCAACTTGCCGACTTCGCTGCGAACGTCTTCCAGCTTGGCGCTTTGGGTATAGGCCACTTCCATCAGCGTGCCGCCGGTGAATTCGATGGACAGATGAAAGCCGCGAGTGGCGATGAAGAAAACCGCCAGCAGGAACGTCACCAAACTGATGGTGTTCAGCACCACGGCGTGGCGCATGAACGGAATCGTGCGATGTATCCGGAAAAATTCCATGGTTGCGCTCTAGTTAGTCTTTTTTGGGTTTCCAGACCGTGCCGATCGCCAGCTTGGTCAGTTTGCGTTGACGGCCATACCAGAAGTTGACCAACGCACGAACGCCCACGACCGAGGTGAACATGGAGGTCAGAATCCCCAGGGCATGAACCACGGCGAAGCCGCGCACCGGACCAGTGCCGAAGGCCATCAGGGCCAATGCGACGATCAAGGTGGTCAGGTTCGAATCCAGAATAGTGCCCCACGCCCGGTCGAAACCCTGGTGGATGGCCTGTTGTGGCGTAGCACCGTTACGCAGCTCTTCTCGTATCCGCTCGTTGATCAGCACGTTCGAGTCGATCGCCATGCCCAGCGTCAACGCAATAGCGGCGATGCCTGGCAAGGTCAGCGTGGCTTGCAACATCGACAGCAGGGCCAGCAACAACAAGACGTTGAACGCTAAGCCGATGGTGGAGAACACACCGAACAGGTGGTAGTAGGCGATGATGAAGACTGCAATCGCCAGGAACCCGTACAGCGTCGAGTTGAAGCCCTTGCTGATGTTGTCCGCACCCAGGCTGGGGCCGATGGTGCGTTCCTCGATAATGGACATGGGCGCGGCCAGCGAACCGGCGCGCAGCAAGAGCGACGTATCGGCGGCTTCCTGGATGCTCATGTTGCCGGAAATCTGCACTTGACCGCCCGAGATCTCGGCGCGGATGACCGGCGCGGTCACGACTTCGCCACGACCGTTCTCGAATAGCAAAATAGCCATGCGCTTGCCGACGTTGTCACGCGTGACATCGCGGAAGATGCGTGCGCCTTTGCTGTCCAAGGTCAGGTTGACGGTCGGCTGCTGGGTTTGCTGGTCGCGGCCGGGTTGAGCGTCTTGCAGGTTTTCACCGGTCAGAATCACCTGGCGGCGCACCAGAATCGGGCCGCCGCTGCGGTCGTCGTAGCGTTCCAGACCGAAGGGTACGGTATTGGACATCAGCGCCGATTGAGCGGCGGGTGAATCGTCCACCATGCGAATTTCCAGCGTGGCGGTACGGCCCAATAGTTCTTTCGCCTTGGCGACGTCTTGCACGCCGGGCAATTGCACGACGATGCGATCGGCGCCTTGGCGTTGGATGACCGGCTCGGCTACGCCCAGTTCGTTGATTCGATTGTGCAGCGTGTTGATGTTCTGACGCAGCGCGTTTTCTTGCACGGCCTGCACGGCGGTTTCGCTCAGGGTGCCGATCAACAGGAAGCGGCCGTTGTCTTCGCGTGTGGCGTAGGTCAGATCGGTCTGGCGGCTACGCATACTGCTCAAGGCGCGGTCGCGGGCGTCGTCGGACGCGAAGCTGCCGACCACCGAATTGCCGTTGCGATCGACCGAGCCTTCGATGCGCTGCTGACTGAGGGTCAGACGCATGTCGGAGGCCAAGGCGTCGTAGCGGCCGGTCAGGGCTCCCCGCATATCGACTTGCAGCAAAAAGTGCACGCCGCCACGCAGATCCAGACCCAGATACATGGGTTTGGGTTCGAAAAAACCCAGAGCGCGCAGCCACTCGGGCGAGGCCGGCAGCAGGTTCAACGCGACGGTGTAGCGCGGTGCGGCCGGGTCGGTATTCAAGGTGCGCTCGATCAGATCGCGCGCCTGCAATTGAGTGTCGGTCGAGTTAAAGCGAGCGCGTACGGTACCCGTGGGACCGTTTTGCTCGAAGAAGACGCCCTCGTAGGGAATCTTGTGCTCGTCCAGAATTTGCCGGATGTTGTCGAGCATCGCAGGCTCGATACGGACGGTGGACATCGCGCTCGACACCTGCACCGCCGGCGATTCGCCGTAGAAGTTGGGCAAGGTATAGAGCAAGCCGATGACGAACGCCACCAGGACGGTAATGTACTTCCAGAGGGGATAGCGATTCATGGCCGATAGGTCAAAGCAAGACGTGAGGGCAGGGGAGGGTCGCCCGGCGAAACGCGGAACACAAATCAACCCCGGGGCAAGCCCAGGGCTGTGAGTAGACCTTAGAGAGCCTTGATGGTTCCCTTCGGCAAGACCGTGGTCACCGCCGATTTTTGCACGACGACTTCGACGGGTTGCGCGGCCAGATCGGCGATTTCGACGGTCACGTAGGCATCGCTCACTTTGGTGACACGGCCGAGCAGACCACCGGCGGTGCTGACTTCGTCGCCCTTGGCGAGGGCGGACAGCAGGTTGCGATGTTCTTTCTGACGCTTCATCTGAGGACGAATCATCAGAAAGTACAGAATGACGAACATCAGCACGATGGGCAACATGCCCATCAGCGCGCCGCCTTCGGAAGCCGGCGCGGCTTGGGCGACGATCGTGCCCAGCGTATCGGTGGACAACATGGTTGTACTCCTTGGTCAATATTTATATGTCAGTCGAATGACCCCGCGAGACTTTAATCGGGTCAACCGGGCATTGTAGCGTGTCGTACAGCTAGTCGATCCCACGCGCACGGTCGGCCTTGAATTGAATTTTCCAGGCATCGAAGGTGCCGGCCGCAATCGCTTCGCGCATCTCTTTCATGATGTTCAGATAGAAATGCAAGTTGTGCAGGGTGTTTAGGCGAGCACCGGTGATCTCGTTGGCACGCTGCAAGTGGTGCAGATAGGCGCGCGAGAATTTGCCGCAGGTATGGCAGCGGCAGGTCGGATCAAGCGGGCGGGTGTCGTCGCGGTAGCGCGCATTGCGGATCTTCACGTCGCCGAAGCGGGTGAACAGCCAGCCGTTGCGGGCATTGCGCGTGGGCATGACGCAATCGAACATGTCGATCCCCTGCGAGACGCCATCAACCAGATCTTCGGGCGTGCCCACGCCCATCAGATAGCGCGGCGCACGGATGGGCAGGCGCGGGGCGACGTGCTTCAGAATGCGCAGCATGTCTTCCTTGGGCTCGCCCACCGACAGGCCACCGATGGCATACCCATGAAACCCAATGTCGGTCAAACCGGCCAGCGACTCGTCGCGCAGGTGCTCGAACATGCCGCCTTGCACGATTCCGAACAGGGCATTGGGGTTGCCCAAGCCGTCAAACGCCTCGCGCGAGCGGCGTGCCCAGCGCAGCGACATCCGCATCGATCGGGCGGCTTCGTCGGCGGTAGCCGGACGGTCGCCAATCATATAGGGCGTGCATTCGTCGAACACCATGGCGATGTCCGAATTCAGCGACCGCTGGATTCGCATGGATTCTTCGGGCGTCAGGAACAGTCGCGAGCCATCGATGGGCGAGGCGAATTTCACGCCTTCTTCGGTGATCTTGCGCATGCCTTGCAGGCTGAACACCTGAAAACCGCCCGAATCGGTGAGGATGGGCTTGGACCATTGCATGAAACCATGCAGGCCGCCGTGCTTGTCCATCACCTCGGTGCCCGGGCGTAGCCACAGATGAAACGTGTTGCCCAGCACGATGTGCGAGCCGATTTCTTCCAGTTCGTGAGGCAGCATGGCTTTGACGCTGCCATAGGTGCCCACGGGCATGAAGATCGGCGTTTCGACCACGCCGTGGTTCAGGCGTACGCGTCCACGACGGGCCTGGCCGTCGGTGGCCAGCAGTTCGAACGACAGGCCGTTGGGCGGTGGGGTATGGGTATCAGACATGGGAAGCGGGCTCGATGAACATGGCATCGCCGTAGCTGAAGAAGCGATAGCGTTGGGCGATGGCGTGGGCGTAGGCCCGGCGGATGGGATCGGCCCCGGCCAGCGCGCTGACCAGCATCAGCAGCGTCGATTGGGCTAAATGGAAGTTGGTGAGCAGGGCGTCCACTGCCAGAAAACGGTAACCCGGCGCGATGAACAGGCGCGTGTCGCCCTGCGGATGAGCGAATGTGCTGCGGCGAGGGCCGTGGCCTGCGGTGGTGGGCGGCGTCGGTCCGCTGGCAGGCGCTGCGGCATCGGCAGGCTGGGTCGCCGATTCCAATGCTCGCAGGCTGGTGGTGCCCACGGCAATGACCCGACCGCCTGCAGCTTGCGCGGCGGCGACGGCATGCTGGGTCGTCGCCGGCACGGTGTAGCGCTCGGCGTGCATGACGTGGTCTTGCAGATGATGCGTGCGTACCGGTTGAAATGTGCCCGCACCCACATGGAGCGTCACGAAAGCGCGCTGCACGCCCAGGGCGTCCAGCCGCTCGAACATCGCGTCGTCGAAATGCAATCCTGCGGTTGGGGCAGCCACCGCACCCGGCGCGTCGGCATAGACGGTTTGGTAACGCTCGTCGTCGATAGCCAAGGCCGGGTGCGTGATGTAGGGCGGCAGCGGCGTGGCGCCGTAGCGATCGAGCAAGGGCAAGACCTCGCTCGGAAAGCGGCAGTCGAACAATTCGCCTTGACGGCCCAATACCTCGACTTCGAACGCACCGGCCAGCCGCAGGATGGTGCCCGGCCTCGGCGATTTACTGGCGCGTACATGCGCCCACACCCGATCGTCCCCGACGATGCGTTCGACCAGTACTTCGACCTTGCCGCCGCTGGCTTTCTGACCCGTCAGGCGCGCCTTGATGACCCGGGTGTCGTTGAACACCAGCAGGTCGTTCGGGCGCAGCAAGGTCGGCAGGTCGGCAAACTGCCGGTCGTGCAGGTCAGCTTGCCGATCCAAATGCAAAAGGCGACTGGCACCGCGCGTGGCAGGCGGCGTTTGCGCGATTAGCTCGGGCGGCAGTGTGAAATCGAAATCGGCGAGTGTGAGCAAAATGGGCGGAGTGGCAGCGACAAATGACCGGGCATTTTAACGAAGCCGGGGCTCGGGTGCAGCACATAGCCAACAGTTGGCCGACCAGCCATTGCACTCCGGTATCCTTGCGGTCTAATGCCTTATCACCCGTTTTTTGGACAGACTCATGCGGCAAACGATGTGCGGTGCGCTGACGCGCCTGGGCGGTCTGGCGATGGCTGGCGCCACAATAGGATGGGCGGCGTCCAGCGTGCCGGCCATGGCCCAGACGCAAAGCGCCCCCGTGATGTCGCGCCCGGCGCCGGTTATCACCCAAACCCAGGCCTTGCCGATGCCTCTGGCCGCCGCGTGGCGCAACAGCCGATTGCCCGATGCTGCGCTGTCGCTGATGGTCCAGCCGCTCGACGGCGGTCCGCCTTTGTTTTCGATCTCTCCCGACGTGCCACGCAATCCGGCGTCGGTCATGAAACTGGTGACGACCTGGGCGGGCTTGTCGGGCTTGGGACCCAACTACACCTGGCGCACCGAATTTCTGACCGAACCGGGTACGCGTATCGACTCGCGGGGTGCGTTGCAGGGTCCGCTGTATTTGCGTGCGGGCGGCGATCCTCAATTGATGTTCGAAAACCTGTGGACCCTGCTGCGCGAGCTGCGTTTGCAAGGGGTCAAGCAGATCGGCGACGTGATTGTCGATCGTTCGGTGTTTGGCAACGTCACCATCGACCCCGGCGCATTCGACGGCATGCCCGACCGTCCGTATAACGCCAGTCCGGATGCCTGGATGGTGGGATACGGGGCGATGCGGGTGGCCTTTATGCCCGATGCGGCGCAACGCCGTTGGGTGCCTGCCCTCGAGCCACCAGTGCCCGGCGTTCGTACGGAAGGCCAGATTGCCTGGACCGAGGAAGTTTGCCCCGGTTCGCCCAGTGTCGGTATAGAACCCGTTATCACTGCTCAAGGCGTCGTGCTGCGGCTATCGGGCCAGGCGGCTGGATCTTGCGGGGCATTCAGCGCCTACCGTCTGGCCCTAACCCAAACCGATTTAGCCGAATCGGTGTTCCGCTTGTTGTGGAAAGAGGTGGGCGGCACCTTCCGCGGGTCGTTGCGGGCGGGCGTGACCCCACCCGACGCCGTGCCCTTGGCCAGCCATCAATCGCCGCCCTTGTCCGAAACCATTCGGGTCATCAACAAGCAAAGCAATAACGTCATGGCCCGCACGCTGTTGCTGACCTTGGGCGCCGAGCGAGGCCGCCGGCCTGCTACCGTCGCATCCAGCGGTGCAGTGGTCTCCCAGCTATTGGCCAGCCAGGGTATCCACATGCCCGAGCTGATCCTGGATAATGGCGCCGGTCTGTCGCGCAACGGCCAGGTATCGGCGCGCGGCATGGCGGCCATTCTGGATACCGCCTGGCGCTCCTCGCTCATGCCCGAGTACATATCGTCGTTCGCCATTTCGGGTGTGGACGGCACCTTGCGCCGTCGAATGCGCGATGAATCGACCCAGGGCATGGCGCATCTGAAAACCGGTACCTTGCGCGATGTGGTGGCGTTGTCGGGTTATGTGCTGGGTGCCAGCGGGCGGCGCTACCTGATCGTCAGTTTAGTCAATCACGATCAGGCTACCAACGCCCGGGCGTTCAATGACGCCTTGATCACTTGGTTGGCCGAGCAGTGAATCCATTCGTTTATTCGCATTATTGGAGTCGAACCCATGCCCGTGTATGAAATCCGGCATCCCCTGATCCGCCACAAACTGGGCATCATGCGTCGTGCCGATCTGAGCACCAAGAGCTTTCGCGAACTGTCGCAGGAAGTCGCGGCGCTGCTGACCTACGAGGCCACCAAATCGATGCCGCTGGCACCTGCCACCATCGAAGGCTGGTGCGGCTCGGTCGAGGTCGAGAAGATCGCAGGCAAGAAAGTCACCGTGGTGCCCATCTTGCGTGCCGGTATCGGCATGTTGGACGGCGTGCTCCGTCTGGTGCCGGGCGCTAAGGTCAGCGTGGTGGGTATCGCTCGCAACGAAGAGACGCTGCAAGCCGATACCTATCTGGAGCGCCTGGTAGGCGAACTCGATCAACGGCTGGCGCTGATCGTCGACCCCATGCTGGCCACGGGCGGCTCGATGGTCGCAACCATCGACATGCTCAAACGTGCCGGTGCCCGAGAAATCAAAGCCTTGGTGCTGGTCGCCGCGCCAGAGGGCATCGCCGCTGTCGCGGCACGCCATCCGGAGGTCGAGATCTATACCGCCTCGATCGATCGGGGGTTGAACGAAGACGGCTACATCATGCCCGGCTTGGGCGACGCGGGCGATCGGATCTTCGGTACTCAGCAGAAAACGGCGGGTTGAGTTTGCAAAGCGTTTGCCTCCAGCAGCTCGCCGAACCAATGCAGGCTGCTGCCCAGTGCGGCCACCTCGCCGACGATCAGCAAGGCGGGTGAGGCGACCCGATGCTCGGCAATGGTACGGGCCAACAGATCCAACGTGGTCGTGATCACCCGTTGCTCGGGTCTACTGCCGTTTTCTACGATAGCCACTGGCGTGTGGCCTTGACGACTATGCGCCATCAAGCGTTCGGCCACTTGGCCCGATTGGCCCACACCCATATAGAATGTTAGCGTCTGATGACTGCGCGCCAGCCCTTGCCAGTCGATGTCGGCGCCGTCGGCCGCGCTGTGCGCCGTCACGAACTGCACCGACTGTGCATGGTGCCGATGGGTGAGGGGAATGCCTGAATAGGCCGCGCACGCCAATGCCGCCGTGATGCCTGGCACCACTTCGTAGCGCACCCCATGAGCACGCAGGTGTTCGAGTTCTTCGCCGCCTCGACCGAAAATGAAGGCATCACCGCCTTTTAGACGCACCACCCGGCGGCCGGCTCGGGCGTGAGCGACCATCGAATCGTGAATGCGCGCCTGTGTGAGATGATGGTTTTCGCCTGGGCGTTTGCCCACGGCAATGCGTTCGGCGTCGCGCCGCGCCAGCGACAAGACGGCATCGCTGACCAGTTTGTCATGCAGAATCACATCGGCTTCGTTCAAGGCCCGCAGCGCTTTGAGCGTCAGCAGGCCAGGGTCGCCCGGGCCCGCACCTACCAGCACCACGCTGCCCTCGGGCGACAAAACCGGTTCTGCCAGTGCGTCGGCCAGTGCCGCTTCGGCCTCGGCGGGACGGGCACCGCGCAGGGCCGCGGCGACGGGGCCATCGAGCAGCCAGTCATAAAACGCGCGTCGGCTGCCCATGTGCGGGTGGCGGGCGCGAATCTGTTGGCGAAACCTTCGTGCCAGACCCGCCAGCGGTCCCAAACTGTGGTCGAACAGCGATTCGATGCGTTCGCGCAGTCGCCGCGCCAGCACGGGTGCGACGCCCGACGATGAAATTGCCACCACCAGAGGCGAGCGATCGACGATGGACGGCACCTGAAAGGACGACAGCTCGGGATCGTCCACAACGTTGGCGAACAAGCGACGCGCGTGCGCGGAATCGGCGACCCGGCGGTTGACCTCGCGGTCATCGGTTGCGGCCACGACCAGCCAGACCTCGTCCAGCCAGCTTGGATCGAACTCGCCCTGCCTGATGTCGATTCGACCTTCGGCGCCCCATTGAAGCAAATTGTCGTCCAATTGCAGCGCGCCGACGGTGACTGTCGCGCCCGCCTCGAGCAATGCTTCGGCTTTGCGCGTGCCGACTTCGCCCGCCCCCACGACCAGCGCACGGCGACCCCGCAGATCGGCGAATAGGGGATAGAGTCTCATGGCATCGTGACCTGAAAAATCGAAAAAAACCGCAAACCGAAGTCCAGCTGCAATGACGCAGTGTAGGCAGCCGCCATAGAGCTGAATAGAGGGGATGTCGCTATGTCCTTATGACATCTGGAAATGAGGGTGGATACTAGGTTGCGATCGTTGTCCTTCTGCCTCATGATATTCATGAAACACTTGGTCGTCATGGACACATTCAGTTCCGATTGTGTGTGAGACGCTTACACTTCGACCCATGTCTAGTGCTCAGTTTTCAGACTTTTTCGTCGATGTCCACGGCCAACTCCCAGTAGGTGAGGGGCACGTTCTCCATTGGGAACAGTATGGCTCGTCGCGCGGTATGCCGATCGTGGCGCTTCATGGCGGACCTGGCGGCGCGTGTACCGTGCATCAGCGGCGTCAATTCGACCCCGCCGTCTGGCGTACTACTTTATTCGATCAGCGCGGATGCGGCAGCAGTAGCGCCAGCGACGACCTCCATGCCAATACGACCGCTCATTTGGTTGCCGACATCGACGCGCTGCGGTGCCATTTGGGCATCGACCGCTGGCATGTGGCGGGCGGATCGTGGGGCGCGACATTGGCGCTGGCGTATGCCGCAGCCTATCCCGATCGAGTGTCCGGTTTGATCTTGCGTAATCCCTTTCTGGTGAGCCGCCACGAAGTGGCGTGCATCTTCGACCGCTGGGCCGCGCCCTTCGACTGGCCTGCACAGATGCCTTTGGGCGATCGGCTGGCAGCCGTAAGCACCGCGCTGACCGGACCTGGCGCGCATGCGGTGGTGCGGGCCTGGCGTACTCGGGAATGGCAGCGTGGTCGATTATTGATGGGCGACGCGTTGGCCTCGGAGGTCGATACCGTCGACGATATCGCGCCCGAGGAGTTGCGGCGCTATATCGTGCAGGCGCACTATCTGGCGTCCAGCTGCTTTCTGGATGTGGACGAAGTGATCGCCCGCGTGGCAATGAGTCAACTACCGGTGATCATCGTTCAGGGCGCGAGCGATCAGCTGTGCTCCAACGACAACACTCGAAGACTGGCCGACGCCTTGCCGCAGAGCCGTCTTAAGTGGGTGCCCGAAGGTGGGCACGACCCCTACCATCCTGCCATGTTGCAGGCTTGGCACGAGGCCCTGGCGACGGTGTTCGACGACCGTCCGGCGTGTCCCGTATTGCACGCCACCAAGGATCGTTCATGAGTTTGCGACTTCGTATCAATGTCATTATCGTTGCGATGATGACGGCTTTCATTGTCGTCCTGCTGTGGATCGATTTTCTGGCGACTCGCCGAGCCATCTACGAAGAGATCGAGGCATCTCACCGTATTGCGGTTCAGTTGGTCAGCCAAGTGGGCCGCACGTACGCCGACCGTGACGCCCAGGAGCTGGCGGCGTTCTTGACGCCTCTGGGACGGGTGCGTGCCAACGACATCGCTTTCTACGATCCGCAAGGCAATCTGTTTCATCGCTCGCCGGCATCGCCTTACAAGGAAGGCCGCTATGCGCCCGAGTGGTATTCGAAGCTGGTCATGCCCAAGTTCGACGCGGTCGAACTGAAGCTGGACAACGGCAGGGTCGTCTTCACGCCAGACGCTTCGCGTGCCATTCTGGATGGCTGGGACGATTTCACGACACTGCTGTATTCGTCCGCCTTGAGCGTGTTGCTCGCCAATTTGTTGGTGTCGTATGCCGTAGGGCGCGTGTTGTTGCCGTTGACCCGTATTCGACTCGGATTGGAACGCTTCGGCGCGGGCCACGCCGACGAGCGCCTGCCGCAGTTGCCGGGTAGCGAAGCGCGTGCCATTGCCGTGGCGTTCAATCGAATGGCCGACGACGTGCAGGCGGGCGAGGCATTACGGATCGCTGCCGCTCAAGCGCAGGCGGGCCTGGAGGCCGAGCGCCGGTTCGTTCACGACCTTCAAGGCCGATTTGAGGCCGAGCGCCGCGAACTGGCCGGCGCCTTGCACGACGACATGGGGCAATCGTTGACGGCAATCCGTACCTTGGCGCGAGTTGTGGCGCAAAGCGGCCCGGCCCTGCCCGATGACGCGCGCGAAGCGGCTCGTCTGCTGTTGCAGACCGCCGAGCAGACGCACGGTACCGTACATCGGCTGACCCGTGTGTTGCGCCCGCCCGCGCTCGACAAGCTGGGACTGGCCGATGCGCTGGCCGATCTTGTCGAAGATTTGCAGCCGCGCTTTCCCGGGGTGCAGATCGCGCTGTATTGCGATGGTCTGCCGACCTTACCCGAACCAGTACAGATCGGTGCCTATCGCATCGTGCAGGAGTCGCTGACCAATGTGTTGCGTCACGCGAAAGCCCGATGCGTGTGTGTTCAGGCGGGAATTCGCGCCAACGATGCGGGCGGAGGTAGCGTGCTGTTGTTGACTATTGCCGATAACGGCGTGGGTTTGAGCGGCGACGCTTCGGAAAAAGGCCGTTTCGGTATGCATTTGATTGAAGAGCGTGCGGTGAGTTTAGGAGGGCGAGTCACTTTCCGTCCTACCCAAGAAGTTGGCGGGCTGACCGTCGAGGCTGTATTGCCTGTTCCCGAGGAGATTGCTGCATGACCGGTCGTATCCGTATCTTGTTAGCGGACGATCACGATATCGTCCGAGTCGGCTTCCGACTGCTGTTGAATGGCACGCCGGATTTGCGTGTGGTGGCCGAGGCCGGTAGCGGAGAGGAGGCGCTGAGGGTAGCGCGCGAGACCGAGATCGATGTGGCGGTGCTGGACATCACGCTGCCGGGTATGACGGGACTGGAGACAGCGCGCAGGCTTCAGGCATATTCGCCGAATCTGCGTTTGCTGGGGCTGAGTCAGCATGAAGACCCCAGCTATGTGCGCAGCTTTTTATGTACAGGCGGCCTGGGCTATCTGTCCAAGCGCAGCGAACCGGAGCGCTTGCTCGAAGCCGTGCGCACCGTGGCGGCGGGCCGGCCGTTTCTCGATCCCGCACTGGCGCAGCAGTTAGCCTTGCAAGAGGCGTTGATGGGCGGCGAGCGTCCGCTTGCGGTTTTGTCCGAGCGCGAGTTCGAGGTCTTCCTGCATCTCGCGCGCGGCGATTCGGTCAACGACATCGCCGAACGCCTGTTCCTGTCGCCGCGCACCGTGGGCACCCATCTCTATCACCTGAAGCAGAAACTGGGTTTGCGCAATCAAGCCGAAATGACCCTGTTGGCCATCAGGCATAATCTCCTGGCGGTCTGAGACTTTTCGCGGACCGCTCGACTTCGAGGAGGGTCCGACATGCGAACGACAACGGCGCTGATGGCCGGTACGATCATGATGACACTGGTGGGCGCGGTGTCTGCAAAGAGCGTCTGCGAAGCGCCCTACATGCATAATGGCGGCTTCGTGCAATATAAAGGCGCGGGTAATCTGCAATTGGGCGCCGATCTGAATTTTTCCGAAGTCTCGCGCAACGGTGTCGGTCATTGTCGGGCGCGTGTCCAGGGTACCGCCTCTTTTTCCTATGCGGGTTTGCCGCCCAGTGTGTCCAAGCTCGATTATTCGATGACCGTCGAGCAGGGGCAGGCCACGTTCGGGCGCTATGGCCAAAAGGGCCAATCGTTGGCCGACGACGGTCCGTTCGATTTGCGCATGTTGGGACTGTTCGCCTATGACGGTGGCGTCTCCAAGCCAGGACAAACCTTTCCAGGCGCCAGCTATAAGTTGCGGGTGGGCAAAGATGCGCCCGTTCAGGGCGGTAACGGCACCACGGTTCGAATCGGTACCAAGACAGTGGGTGCGCAGCAGCCCATCGATACCCTGCAAGGTAAACAGTCGTGCTGGCCCATCAGTTACGACCGCAATACCGATCCGACCATGGCGACGTTTCGCAATATCACTTTGCCGATTCCCGCCTTGAACACCCGCGTCACCGATTGGTATTGTCCCAAATCGGGTTTGGTCATGAAACAGGACATCGCCCAAGGCAATGCGGTTTCCACTGTGCAGATCACCCAAATGCGCTAGGCGTTGGCGGACGGTCAGCCGTCCGGCTCAAGTCTGCCGCCACCGAGGTAGCAGACGGTAGCAGATCAGACAGCATGGCCTGTTACAAAGAGGGGTTCGCACTGGTATGATCGGTCGAACCCCTTTTAATTTTCATGGAGCGTGAACATGTCCGAACCCCGAGTCCAGAGCGATGCCGACAACGTGATTGCTTCGGTGAAAGCCAGTTTGTCCGACGCCGAACGGCTGTTGCGCGAAGCCGCTAACGCCACGGGCGACTCGGCTGCGGAGCTGCGCGACCGTGCCGCGACGTCCATCCGTCGCACTCGTGAAGCGCTGCACGATGCACAAGACGTGGTGTATGAAAAGAGCCGTCGCGCAGTGCGTGCCACCGACGACTATGTGCATGACAATCCCTGGCAGGCCATTGCAGTAGCCGGCATGACCGGATTGCTGCTGGGCGTTTTGATCGGTCGCCGTTAAATGTCGCTGCGCGCCTCGCTCACTCAGGTCGCTGCCGGTACGGTCGGGCTGCTCAAGACCCGGTTGGAGCTTTTCAGCGTGGAAGCTGCCGGCGAGAAGGCTCGAATCGTCCGCACGCTGGGATTGGCATTTGCCGCCTTGCTGTTCTTGACGTTGGCGGTGTTGGTGTTTTCGATTCTGGTGGCCGTCTATTTCTGGCCGACCGATTCGCGCTACCTGGCATTAGGGGCGTTGGCCGTGGTGTACGGCGTGATCGGCGTCGTGTTGCTCTTGACCGTGCGAAACACGCTGCTGAACGATCCGATACCTTTCTCGGCCACCGTGGCCGAGTTGGGTCAGGATGTCGAACTGATGGTCGCCGGTCGGGGCGCTCGCCTCGGTGCCCGCCGGGGTCGCGCAAGCGGCACGGCCCACCCCGGAGAGTCGTGATGGCCAAACGTTCAGCGGCAGTAGACCGCGAAATCCGCATCGAGTTGCTGCGCGCCCGAGCCGCGCTCGAACGTCAGGCCTTGGCGCTCGATATCGAAGAGGCGAGCCACCGCTTATCGCCGGGCAATGCCTTGCGCGAATTCATACCGGGCCTGGGCGCTTCAGGGGGCCTGGGCGGCCTGAGTGCGGTGTTCGGACGCAAGCCGGGCGGCAGTCGGGCAGGCGGTTTGGCGATGCAGGCGTATCGATTGTGGCGTCAGTATCCGATTATAGGTTCGACCGTGTCGGCCCTGGCACTGGGCGGCAGCCGCAAGGCGCGCGTCGTCAAGGCGATCGTCGGTGGGGTGGTCGCCTGGAAGCTTTATGACTTGTGGCAGTCCGCTGCGCCGCGCAAGCGCGACGAGCAGCCCTGACGTGTCCGTTCGTCCACGCCCAGTCTGGGCACTGGCGTTCCTGGCCGTGGCGTTGGCGGCGACGATAGCAGCGTCTGTCGCCACCGGCGCGGTGCCCTTCACCCGATCCGACCTGTGGGCCGTGTTCGTCGGGCATGAGGCATCGCTCGATCCGTTGACCCGCACTATTCTGTTCGATATTCGCTTGCCGCGCGTGTTGTTTGCTGCGTTGGCGGGCGCGGCGCTGGCCGTCGCCGGTGCTGTCATGCAGGCGCTGTTTCGCAACCCGTTGGCCGAGCCGGGTCTCATTGGCGTCACGGCAGGAGGGGCTCTGGGGGCCGTGTCCGCCATCGTGCTCACGGCGGGCGGTTTCTGGCTGATGGCGCCTGCGGCGTTCATCGGCAGTCTGGCCGCCACAGCTTTGGCCTATGCCCTGGGGCGGCGAGTGCCGGGTGCGGCAGGTCTGCTGCTGGCGGGCGTCGCGCTCAACACCATCGCGGCCAGTCTGATCGGCGTGCTGACCACTATGGCCAGCGATGCGCAATTGCGCGACCTCACGTTCTGGAGCTTGGGCAGTCTGGCCGATATTCGCTGGTCGGTGGTGACGCTGCTGGGTCCCTTGCTCATGCTGTGCATGGTCTGGTTGATCCGGCGATGGCGCACCTTCAATGCATTGTTGCTGGGCGAACGCGAGGCGCTGCATTTGGGGTGGTCGGTTGAGCGCCTGCGTCGGCAAACCATTTTTGCGGTGGCCTTGATGGTGGGCCCTTTGGTCGCGGCCACCGGCGGCATCGCCTTTGTCGGACTGGTGGTGCCGCACATCATGCGCTTGCTTTTAGGGGCCGATCACCGGTGCCTGCTGCCCGCCAGCCTGCTGGGCGGCGCGGTCGCATTGACCGCCGCCGATACGCTGGCGCGGGTGGCGGTCGCACCCGCCGAACTGCCGATCGGATTAGTCACCAGCCTCGTAGGCGGGCCTTTTTTTCTGTGGTTATTACTGCGACGGCGATCGTGAACGGCTTGATCGCCGACTCGATCGTCGTCAGCCGCGAAGGCCGACAGGTCCTGGCGGGGGTGTCGCTTGCCGTGCAGCCGGGTGAATTCGTCGGCGTGCTCGGGCCCAACGGCGCGGGCAAGAGTTCATTGTTGGCAAGCTTGGCGGGCGAGTTGACGCCCGACGCCGGGCGGGTCAGCTTGGATGGCCGGCCGTTGTCGGACATCGGGCTGAAACGGCTGGCGCAGCGTCGTGCGGTGTTGCCGCAGCGCGCCGAGTTGACGTTCGACATGACGGTGCGCGAGGTGGTGGCGATGGGGGCCTACCCCTTTCCCGCGTCATCGCCTGCGGCGGTCGAGGCTTCGATCGACGATGCCCTGACACGTACGCAGATCGTCGGACTAGGCGCACGCTCCTATCCTGGTCTATCGGGTGGAGAGCAGCAACGTGTCCATCTGGCGCGGGTGTGGGTTCAGGTGCTGATCGCATTGCGTGCAGCAAACGAGGTGGTTCGGCATGCATCGGCTTCGGCACCGCAGGGATGCTACTTATTATTGGACGAGCCGACCGCTAGCCAGGACCCGGGCCATCAGATGCATATCTTGAGAGCCGCCAGCGATCTGGCGGCAACGGGGCGGATCGGCGTGGTGGCCGTGCTGCACGACATGAACCTGGCGGCCACGTGGTGCGATCGAGTCGTGCTGTTGGCCGAGCGGCGTGTGCTGGCCGATGGTCTACCCCAGCAGGTGCTATCGGTAGACCATATCGCCCTGGCCTATGGCATCGACGTGGTACTCGCGCCGCACCCCCTGCATCCGGGGCGCAGCCTGATCGTCTACTGAATGCTATAGACCCAGATCGGCCCACATTGCATCGACTCGCGCGCGCACGTCGGCATCCATCTTGATGGGAGTACCCCACTCGCGATCGGTCTCGCCTGGCCATTTGTTAGTGGCATCCAGCCCCATCTTTCCCCCTAGACCAGAGACCGGCGAGGCAAAATCCAGATAGTCGATCGGCGTGCGTTCGACCATTACGGCATCGCGCACCGGATCCATGCGGGTCGTCATGGCCCAGACCACCTCCTTCCAGTCGCGCACGTCCACGTCTTCATCGACGACGATGATGAACTTCGTATACATGAACTGGCGCAAGATGCTCCACAAGCCGAACATCACCCGGCGCGCGTGGCCCGCATACTGCTTGCGTATCGAGATGATCGCCAGCCGATAGCTGCATCCTTCCGGCGGCAAGTAGAAATCGACAATTTCCGGGAGTTGCCGGCGCAGTAGCGGGACGAACACTTCGTTCAGCGCGACGCCCAGCACGGCGGGTTCGTCTGGCGGTTTGCCTGTGTAGGTCGAGTGATAGATGGGGTCGCGCCGCATGGTGATGCGGTCTACCGTGAACACCGGAAACCAGTCCTGCTCGTTGTAATAGCCGGTGTGGTCGCCATAGGGACCTTCCAGTGCGACCTCATAGTCGCCTGGCGGCGGGGTGGGCGCACCTTCGGGGACGTGCAGGGCTTGCGCGCGCGGGTCGTTGCGCGGCAGCAGATGACCCTCGAGAATGATTTCGGCCGTGGCAGGCACCGACAGATCGCTGCCCAACGCACGCACCACCTCGGTCTTTGCGCCACGCAACAGACCGGCGAATTGGTATTCTGACAGCGAGTCGGGCACTGGCGTGACCGCGCCCAGCGTGGTGGCAGGGTCGGCTCCCAATGCCACGGCAACAGGGAATGGCTGGCCTGGATTGGCCAGCATGTGATCGCGGAAATCCAAAGCGCCGCCGCGATGCGACAACCAACGCATGATGAGCTTGTTGCGGCCAATGGGTTGCTGGCGATAGATGCCCAGGTTCTGGCGGCGGCTGTTGGGACCCCGCGTGATGACCAGGCCCCAGGTCAGCAACGGCGCGACATCGCCGGGCCAACAACGCTGAATGGGCAGGCTGTCGAGATCGACGTCGTCGCCTTCGATGACCACCTCCTGGCACGGCGCACTTCGGACCGTGCGCGGGCTCATGTCCCACAGCGCGGCTTTGAGCATGCCGACTTTGGCGATCGCGTCTTTGAATCCTTTGGGCGGCTCCGGTTCGCGCAGCGAGGCCAGCAGTTCCCCGACGTCGCGTAAGGCACCGACGTTTTGTGCACCCATGCCCCAGGCCACCCGATCGGGTGTGCCGAACAAGTTGGCCAAAACCGGCATGCGCGCCGGCGCGCCACGGTGCTGGACGTTCTCGAACAGCAGCGCAGGACCACCGGCGCGCAGCACTCGATCGGAAATCTCGGTCATTTCGAGATCGGTGGACACCGGCGCGGCGATGCGCTTGAGGTCGCCTCGGGCTTCCAGTTGCGCTAAGAAGTCTCGTAAATCGCGGTATTTCAAAACAATTCCCGGAAGATGGTGTTACAAGTAGTTATGTGAGTAGCGGTTAACATCAGGCTTGTTTCAAATTGGAGAATCCGCCATATGGCCTATGCGTCCGCTGTCGGCGTCGACGTCAACCGCATCGCCCGACGCGCTTACCGCGTGGTGGGAGAATGGCTGCGCCTGTGTTCGGTATATCTTGGCATTGCCGTCATCGTGACGGTCAGTATCGGTTTTGCCCTGCCAGGCTTGCGTACCCAGGCATTGCAGGTGCATGGTGCCTTGTTGGCCTCACTCGCGCCGTCCCAACAATCCGGGCAGGATAGCGTATTCGGGTTGCCCACGGAACCCGACAGCGATGCCGTCGTGTTGGCCGTGCCTCAAGCACCTGCCTCGAACGCGACCGCCTTCTTGCAACCGCTGCGCGTGCCGCCGAAGGTGGGCGCCCAACGCAGTCACGACGGTCGTGCCACTGTCGCCCAGGTCGAAGCCTTGCGCAGCTACATTGCGCGCAAATACAAAGTGGCCAACGACGCCACCGGTGCGCTGGTGGATGCAGCCTATAAAGAGGGCGCTGCACACAAGATCGATCCCCTCTTGTTGCTGGCCGTCATGGCCATCGAGTCGCGCTACAACCCGTATGCCGAAAGTCCGGTGGGCGCGCAAGGCTTGATGCAGGTGATGACGCGAGTCCATCAAGAAAAATTCGAGCCGTTCGGCGAGAACGCAGCCTTGGACCCGGTCGCCAACATCAAGGTCGGCTCAATCATCTTGCGCGACTGCATCGCCCGGCGCGGTTCGATCAATGGCGGCCTATCGTGCTATGTCGGGGCCACAGGCCCGAGCGATGGCGGCTACAGCAACAAAGTTCAGGCCGAGCGGCGCCGCTTGGCACTGGCATCGGGCATCCCCTTGACCCGCGAAGATTGATCGGCTGGCCAGCCTTGCATAGGGCTGGCCGTTTTGCTTTTCTTGTCCCTACGCCCGCAGCCACCGGCTCATACGATCGACCGCCTCGTGCAGGCGGTCGAGGCTGGTGGCGTACGAAAAACGCACCATCTGCGTGCCATGCGTCAACCCGAAATCCAGGCCCGGCACAGCGGCGATGTTGGCCTGTTCGAGCAGGCACTTCGAAAACTTCGCGCTGTCCATGCCGGTCTTGGACACATCGGCATAGATATAGAACGCGCCATCGGGTTGCACGGGCACGTGCAACCCCAAGCGTTCGAACTCGGGCAGCAAGTAGTCGCGACGTTTTTGAAACGCGCGTTTACGCTGTTCGAAAATCTGCATGGCTTCGGGCGTGAAGCAGGCGAGCGCAGCGTGCTGCGACAAGGTGGGTGCGCAAATCGCCAGGCTGCCTGCCATCTTCTCGACCGTCGAGGCCATGTCGTCGGGCACGATCAGCCAGCCCAGTCGCCAACCCGTCATGTGAAAGTACTTCGAGAAGCTGTTGATGACGATCAGGTCGTTGTCCACGCTTAAGGCCGACTGGGGCTTGGCGTCATACGACAGGCCCAGGTAGATTTCGTCCATCATCACGAAACCGCCGCGTGTGCGTACCGCTTTCAAGACACCCACTAGCGCGTCGGGCGAAATGCTGGTGCCCGTAGGATTGCTGGGCGACGCAATCAGCACGCCTGCGGTCTTCTCGGTCCAGTGCGCTTCGACCATCGCGGCCGATAATTGATAGCGGTCGGCGACCGATGTGGGGGCGAGGCGCGGCACCCCGCCCGCGGCCAGCACGAAATTGCAGTTGGCCGGGTAAGAGGGATCGGGCATTAACACCTCGCGTCCCGGATCGACCAGCGCAGCGCACGCCAACGCCAGCGCCCCCGAGGCCCCCGAGGTGACGATGACACGCCGCGGATCCACCGGCGCGCTGAAGTGGCTCGCATAGAATTGAGCGATGGCTTCGCGCAGCGGCCAGATGCCGGCCGGCGAGGTGTAGCCGGAGAGTCCGCCACGCGCGGCGCGTTCCAAAGCCTCCAGCACGGGTTCAGGCGCTGTGAAGTCGGGTTCGCCGATGCCCATGCTGATCACATCGTGCCCGGCTTCGCGCCGCGCTTGTGCCTGCTTGAACAGTTCGACCACTTGAAAGGTCCGGAAGTCGTGTGTGCGTGCAGCAGGGCGGGGCATGAGGCAGTTCGCTTTAAACGAGAGTGTCGAAGAGGAAATTTTAACCATGCAAGTATCGCGGCGGGGTTTTTTGATCGGTCGACGTGCACCCGACGCTTTAGAGCAGTGCCTGGCGCGGCTGCGGGCCGTGGCTCCTGGTGCCGTCCGGGTGCGCGGTGTTGGTTTGCAGTCCGAGGTTTATGTCAGGCCGCAAGCATGGGATGGGGTGCCGCAACTATGCGCGTTGGCGCGCGAGCAATCGTTTCCACTGCGTTTGGCGGTGACAGGACTGGGCGATCGCGCAGTCGATGCTGCGCCAGCGTGCGTGGTGCTGGATGTCGGTGCACTGACCGCATGCGTGCCCGTGCCAGATCTGCCAGGCGCGTGGTTGGCCGAACCGGGGTGCCTGGCGGGCGATCTTGCGCGCCGGGGCCTGACTCAATTCGACGCTGTCCCGCCTGAATGGACTCTGGCGCGTTGGGCAGCCGAACCGGCCACCCCCTGGCGGGCCGGCGCGTGCGCCGACAGCGGTGTGCGGGCGGTGGATGTCTTGTTCGACGATGGCACCATAGAAACCTTGGGGGCGTTCGGTTCGACGAATACTCGGCCCTTGCGCTCGGCGCGCGTTCAACAACTGGTTCCGGCGCTGTTCGAACTCGCCCAAAAAACTGTTCAGCCTGGGGTGGGCGAAGGCGATCGATACGACGGCTTCCGTCTCGACGCGCTGCAACCCGATGCGGGTGGTGGGATCAACCTGTCACACCTCATGCTCGGTCATGCGGGTTATCTGGCGTTTCCCTTGCGATGGTTGTTGGTGGCGGGCTTGCCGATCGCTCGCGTCCGTGGGTCATGCAATACCCCGAGCGACGCTATGACCGCAGGTCGAGACGCTTTTCTACGTTGCGATGTGGCAGTGCGTCATGCGTTCGATCCGCTTCAGCGCTTCGGTGGCGTCGCGGCCCTGTGGCCACCAGGCACCACAGCAAGCGGCTCGAAAGAGTAAGATGTCCGCTTTTGCTCATACGCCCTACGACCCCATGGATGACAATCTGCGCAAGGCCGCACTCGAATATCATGAGTCCGGCCGCCCCGGCAAGATCTCGATCATGCCGACCAAACAACTCTCGAACCAGCGCGATCTGGCGCTGGCATATTCGCCCGGCGTCGCTGCTGCCTGCGAAGAGATCGTTGCCGATCCGGTCAATGCGTTTCGCTATACCGCCCGGGGCAACCTGGTCGGCGTGATCACCAATGGCACAGCCGTGTTAGGGCTGGGCAACATCGGTGCGCTGGCTGCCAAGCCGGTCATGGAAGGCAAGGCGGTGCTGTTCAAGAAGTTCGCCGGCCTGGACGTGTTCGACATCGAGATCAACGAAACCGATCCCGACAAGCTGGTCGACATCATCGCCGGCCTCGAACCGACCTTCGGCGGCATCAACCTCGAAGACATCAAGGCCCCCGAGTGCTTCGCCGTCGAGCGCAAGCTGCGCGAACGGATGAAGATTCCGGTGTTCCACGACGATCAGCACGGCACCGCCATCACGGTATGTGCGGCGTTCATCAACGGCCTGAAAGTGGTCGGTAAAAACATCGAGAAGGTCAAGGTCGTGGTATCCGGCGCTGGCGCCGCCGCGCTGGCTTGCCTCGAATTGATGGTGGACTTAGGCTTGCCCAAGCACAATATCTGGGTGACCGACATCGAAGGCGTGGTCTATGAAGGTCGCACGACTTTGATGGATCCGGACAAAGCCATGTTCGCGCAACCCACCGACAGCCGTGTGCTGGCCGACGTGATCGACGATGCGGACGTGTTCCTGGGCTTGTCGGCGGGCGGCGTGCTCAAACCCGAAATGGTCGCTCGCATGGGTCCGCGTCCGCTGATTCTGGCCTTGGCCAATCCTACGCCCGAGATCCTGCCCGAGGTGGCGCATTCGGTGCGCGACGATGTGGTTATGGCCACCGGACGCTCCGACTATCCCAATCAGGTCAACAACGTCCTGTGTTTCCCCTACATTTTCCGGGGTGCCATGGACGTCGGGGCCACGACCATCACGCGCAACATGGAGAAGGCCGCCGTCGTGGCCATCGCCGCATTGGCGCAGGAAGAGCAGAACGAAGTGGTCGCCGCTGCCTACGGCACGTCCGACATCTCGTTCGGCCCCGAATACCTGATTCCCAAACCGTTCGATCCGCGTCTGATCGTGCGTATCGCCACAGCTGTGGCGCGTGCCGCGATGGAAGATGGCGTCGCCACCCGTCCCATTGTCGATCTGGACGCTTACGTCGATCAGTTGCAGCAGTTCGTGTATCACTCGGGCGCGTTCATGAAGCCCTTGTTCGCCAACGCCAAGCGTCTGGTGCGCGAAGGCGCGCGAACTCGCATCGTCTTCACCGAAGGCGAAGACGAGCGCGTGCTGCGTGCGGTTCAAGTTGTCGTGGACGAAGGGCTGGCGAGTCCCATTCTGGTGGGTCGTCCGACCGTGCTGGCAGCGCGTATCGAGAAATTCGGCCTGCGCTTAAAGCTCAACGAAGACGTGCAGGTCTGCAACCCAGAATACGACGATCGCTTCCATACCTACTGGACCACCTACTGGGAGGTCATGTCCCGGCGCGGCATCACCAAGGAAATGGCGCGGGTCGAGATGCGTCGTCGCAACACCCTCATCGGTGCCATGATGGTGCACCTGGGCGATGCCGACGGCTTGATCTGCGGCACCGTGGGGGCGTATGACGATCACCTGCGGTTCATCGACGAGGTCATCGGCTTGCGTCCGGGGGCCAAGGTTTACGCAGCTATGAACGTGCTGCTGGTCAACGAGCGCACGGTGGCGCTGGTCGATACGCACGTCACCGACGATCCTACGGCTGAGCAGATCGCCGAGTTCACGGTGGCGGCCGCCGAACGCATGGCCGAAATGAATCTGTTCCCCAAGGTCGCGTTGTTGTCGCGTTCGAATTTCGGCGCGGGCAATGCGGCTTCGGGCGCCAAGATGCGCGAGGCCCTGCGCCTGGTGCGCGAGCGTGCGCCCGACTTGGAAATCGACGGCGAAATGCATGGCGATTGCGCCCTGGACGAAGCCTTGCGCATGAAGCTGCTGCCCTCGTCGCCTCTGAAGGGACAAGCCAATTTGTTGGTCACCCCCAACGTCGATAGCGGCAACATCGCCTACAACCTGCTGAAGACGGCTGCCGGCGGCAACGTCGCAGTGGGGCCGTTCCTTTTGGGCGTGAACGCGCCGGTTCACATCTTGACGGCCAGCTCGACGGTACGACGCATCGTCAACATGACCGCCTTGACCGTGGTGGATGCCAACACGACGCGTTAACTGTCGCCTCGGCCTATATAGGTCGAACTGAAGACCCAACGGGTCGAGCCAGCCGTAACAGGTGGACTCGGCCCGTTTTCCGTTCAGATGTATCGGTTCGACCCGATCTCGCGGACGGTTTGGACGGAGTGCCGTATTGTCTGACTTTGTTTGCAGGCGACATTTCGACGCTTGGTTACACACCCACCGATTGATCGTTCAATAGGTTGTCGATACGATGCCCGTAGCCGTGGCAGCACCTGATGGTGACGTCCCTGCGCCAAGGCCATTTGGTGCCAACAGGCACCGCGTTTTTGAGGAGAACCGGTATGACGCGTACCGCTACGGCGACGCTGCTCCGGCAGTTGCAAACCGGGGGCGAACTCGACGCCACCGAGTGGGACAAAGTGATGGTCGTGGATACGGCTGCCGAGGCGAATGTGCCCTTGCTCGTGGCCGATTGCGATCGAGCGCGTAGCCGGTCGGCCGTCTTGCGCGCCATTGCGCGCGCCGTCGATGCGCCTGAGTTCTTCGGCAATGATTTCGATGCCTTGTACGATTGCCTGTGCGATGCCGTCATCGATCAGAAGCAAGGCATGGTGTTGTGGCTGTTCAAGCTGCATTCCGGCGATCCTGCCCTTTCCGAGGACGCTCAGCGGATCGCGTCCATTTGCGCCGATGTCGTCGCCTTTGCCCGCGAGAACAGTCGAAGCTTTGCCTACGTGGTCGAGCACGCCGGCAAACATCCCGATCCCGAACCCGGCGTAGCGGCTGCGCCTTACGGCGAAGGCTAATCGTTTTCCCAGGCCAGCGCCTGGGTCACCGCAGCCGTCAAGGCGACACCCGCCGTCTCGCTGCGCAACACGCGGGTGCCCCAGCGCACCAGCGTCACATGCTGCGCGGCTGCCTGCTCGGCGGACGACCACCCGCCTTCGGGGCCAACCACCAAGGTGACGGCCTTCGACGCCAGTGGTTTGGCCAAGACCGAGCGCAAGCTTCGAGTGGCGTCCGGGTGGCACATCAGCGTTGCGACATCCTGTGGGCGGGCCAGCCAGTCGTCTAGCCTTTGCAGGGTTTCGATCTCTGGCAAACGATTGCGGCCGCATTGTTCTGCCGCCGACTGCGCCACTCGACGCCAATGGGTCATACGCTTGGCCAGCCGCTCGCCTTGTAATTGCAGGACGCTCCGATCGGCGGCGATGGGCACGATTTTTTGCACGCCCAGTTCGACCGCTTTTTCGATCACCCAATCCATTTTGTCGCCGCTGGGTAGCCCCTGCACCAGCGTGATGCACCCGGCCAATTCGGCCTCGCGTGCTACGTGTGCGCCCAGATGCGCGGCGACCCGTTTGGATTCGATTCGAAGGTGCGCGGGGTATTCGCCGCCACTGCCATCGAACAGCACTACGGCGGCGCCATCGCGTAGGCGCAGCACACGACCGGCGTAATGCGCCAAGTCGTCCGGCAGATCGAGCGCACAGTTGGGCGCGAGGGGGATGGGGCAATAAAAACGCGGTGCTGCCATAAAAATCCGGTCGTTCTAAGGGGTCGGCCAAGGCGGTCGGCACCGGTGTGCCCGGTGACCGACGACGCCTTTGGCATAAGTGTGCCTCAAATCGAGCCTATCGCGCCGGATGCTAAAATCTTGAGCTTTCCAAGCCGGCCCCGGCCGTGTGTGACGTCCGGTTGCGCGCGTGGGGCCCGTTCAATACTGCCGGGTATTCAATGAGCTCTTCTTTCGCCTCGACCGCCGACCTCGCCAATGCCATCCGCGTTTTGGCCATGGACGCCGTGCAACAAGCCAACTCCGGTCACCCCGGCGCACCCATGGGCATGGCCGAGATCGCCCAGGCGCTGTGGGGCAATCATCTGCGCCACAACCCGGCCGATCCCGCCTGGTTCAACCGCGACCGTTTCGTGCTGTCTAACGGCCACGGCTCGATGCTGATCTACGCTTTGCTGCACCTGACGGGCTACGACCTGCCGATCGAAGAACTCAAGAATTTCCGCCAACTGCATTCGCGCACGCCCGGCCACCCCGAAGTGGGCGTCACCCCCGGAGTCGAAACCACCACCGGTCCTTTGGGTCAGGGTCTGGGCAACGCCGTGGGTATGGCGCTGGCCGAAGCCTTGCTGGCAGCCGAATTCAATAAGCCTGGCCACGACGTGGTCGATCATCACACCTACGTGTTCGCAGGCGACGGCTGCCTGATGGAAGGTATTTCGCATGAAGTCTGCTCGCTGGCGGGCGTGCTCAAGTTGTCCAAGCTGGTCGTGCTGTATGACGACAACGGCATTTCTATCGATGGCAAAGTCGAACACTGGTTCGGCGACGATACGGCCCGCCGCTTTGAAGGCTACGGCTGGAACGTGGTGCGTGGCGTAGACGGTCACGATGCTGCCGCGGTCGATGCCGCGATCACGCTGGCGCGCAGCAACACCGCCGACAACAGCGGCCCCACGTTGATCCTGTGCCGTACGGTGATCGGCAAGGGCGCGCCCACGATGCAAGGCACCGACAAGGTTCACGGTGCGCCGCTGGGCAACGACGAAATCGCCGCCACCCGCAAGGTGCTGCAATGGGATCACGCGCCGTTCGAGTTGCCCCAAGCCGTGTACGACGGCTGGGACGCTCGCGCAACCGGCGCTCGGGCTCAAGCCGATTGGCAAAAGCGTTTCGACGCTTACGCGGCCGAGTTCCCCGCAGAAGCCGCCGAACTGTCGCGCCGGCTGAAAGGCGAATTGCCCGTTGATTTCGCGCAAGCCTTGCAGGCTTACGTGGACGCGACCCAGACTCGCGCCGAGACGGTCGCGACGCGCAAAGCATCGCAATTCGCCATCGCGGCGCTGGCCGAAGCCCTGCCCGAACTGCTGGGCGGCTCGGCCGACCTGACCGGCTCGAACTACACCGATTGGAAGGGCGTGGTGCCCGTGCGTATCGGCTCGCAAGCGCTGAAGTTCGGTCGTCACATCAACTACGGCGTGCGTGAATTCGGCATGGCCGCCATCATGAACGGTATCGCCTTGCATGGCGGTTACCTGCCTTTCGGCGGCACGTTCCTGACTTTCTCCGACTACTCGCGTAATGCCATCCGCATGGCGGCCCTGATGAAAGCGAGGGTGGTGCATGTGTTCACGCACGACTCCATCGGTCTGGGCGAAGACGGTCCCACCCACCAATCTATCGAGCATGCGGCCAGCCTGCGTTTGATTCCCAATCTGTCGGTCTGGCGTCCGTGCGATACGGTCGAGACGGCCGTGGCCTGGGGTTCGGCAGTCAGCCGTCCGGCCAGCATCGGCATGACCGTGCAGGATGGCGGTCCGACCGCGTTGCTGTTGTCGCGTCAAAACCTGCCCTACGTCGAGCGCGATGCCGAGACCTTGGCCGCCGTTGCGCGTGGCGGCTACGTATTGCGCGATGCCGACGATGCACGTGCGGTCATCATCGCCACGGGTTCGGAAGTTGCCTTGGCATTGCAGGCCCAGGCCTCGCTCGAAGCCGAAGGCATCGCGGTGCGCGTGGTGTCCATGCCCAGCACCGATGTGTTCGACAAGCAAGATGCAAAATGGCGTTGCCAGGTGTTGCCTGCCGACCTGCCGCGCGTGGCGGTCGAGGCCGGCATCACCGCCTTCTGGCACAAGTACGTCGGCCTCGAAGGCGCCGTCGTCGGTATCGATCGCTATGGCGAGTCGGCACCGGCCGGCGACCTGTTCAAATTCTTCGGATTGACCGCAGAGCGTGTGGCTGCGGCCGTCAAACAAGTTCTTTGATCTTATAAAACCAGGAGCAGACCTCATGACCATTCGAGTCGCCATTAACGGCTATGGCCGCATCGGCCGCAACATCCTGCGCGCGCATTACGAGTCGGGCAAGAAACACGACATCGAGATCGTGGCCATCAACGACTTGGGCGATCCCAAGACCAACGCCCATCTCACGCAGTACGACACGGCCCATGGTCGCTTCCCCGGCAAAGTGGAAGTGGACGGCGACTACCTGGTGGTCAATGGCGACAAGATCCGCGTGCTGGCCAATCGCAATCCGGCCGAACTGCCCTGGGGCGAATTGAAGGTCGACGTGGTGCTGGAATGCACCGGCTTTTTCACCACCAAGGAAAAAGCCAGCGCTCACCTGAAAGGCGGTGCCAAGAAAGTCATCATCTCGGCCCCCGGCGGCAAGGATGTGGACGCGACCGTCGTCTATGGCGTGAACCACGGCGTGCTGAAGAAAGAGCACACCGTGATCTCGAACGCATCGTGCACCACCAACTGCCTGGCCCCGTTGGTCAAGCCGCTGCACGACAAGCTGGGCGTGGTCGCCGGTTTGATGACTACCGTACACGCCTACACCAACGACCAAGTGCTGACCGACGTCTATCACGAAGATCTGCGTCGCGCCCGCTCGGCCACCCAAAGCATGATTCCGACCAAGACCGGCGCTGCTGCTGCAGTCGGCCTGGTGCTGCCCGAACTGAACGGCAAGTTGGACGGCTACGCTATTCGCGTGCCGACCATCAACGTGTCGATCGTCGATTTGACGTTCACTGCCAGCCGCGAAACCTCGGTGGAAGAGGTCAACGGCATCCTGAAGGAAGCCTCGCAAGGCGCCCTGAAAGGCATTCTGGACTTCACGACCGAGCCGCTGGTTTCCGTCGACTTCAACCATAACCCGGCTTCCAGCACGGTCGATGCCGGCTTGACCAAGGTTCAGGGCAATCTGGTCAAGGTCTCGTCGTGGTACGACAACGAGTGGGGCTTCTCGAACCGCATGCTCGACACCACCGTCGCGCTGATGTCGGCTTGAGCGAGGCCCTTGCGATGGCTCAAGTGAAGACTCTGGCCGGTCTGGCCGAAGCCGGCGCGCTTCAAGCCAAGCGCGTGTTTATTCGCGCCGATCTGAACGTGCCCTTAGACGAGGCAGGCCGCATCACCGAAGACACGCGCATTCGCGCGTCGGTGCCGGGCATTCGCCTGGCATTGGACGCGGGTGCGGCGGTCATGGTGACCTCCCATCTGGGCCGCCCCACCGAAGGCGCGCTGACCGCGGCCGACAGCCTGGCCGTGGTGGCCGAGCGCTTGTCGGCCTTGTTGGCTCAGCCGGTGTCCCTGGTGCAGAACTGGACCGATGGCGTCGATGTCGCACCGGGCCAGGTGGTGTTGCTGGAGAACTGCCGCGGTAACGTGGGCGAGAAGAAGAACACGGAAGCCTTGTCGCGCAAGCTGGCGGCATTGTGCGATGTTTACGTCAACGATGCGTTCGGCACTGCGCACCGCGCCGAGGCTACCACATACGGTATCGCCAAGTTCGCGCCGGTCGCCTGCGCCGGTCCCTTGCTGGCTGCCGAACTGGATGCGTTGGGGCGTGCGCTGCACGAGCCGAAGCGTCCGTTGGTGGCCATTGTCGGGGGCTCGAAAGTATCGACCAAGCTGTCGATTCTGAATACCTTGGCCGATCGAGTCGATCAGTTGGTGGTGGGCGGTGGCATTGCCAACACCTTTTTGCTGGCGGTGGGTCAGCCTGTGGGCAAGTCTCTGGTCGAGGCCGATCAGGTCGATCAGGCGCAGGCCGTGATCGCGCAAATGCAAGCGCGTGCTGCGGCAGTGCCGATCCCGACCGATGTGGTGACGGCCAAGACCTTCGGTGCCGATGCGCCTGCCGAGACCAAGGCGGCGGCCGATGTCGCCGCTGACGACATGGTGCTCGATCTGGGTCCGCAGTCGGCGCAAGTCTTGGCCGACATCCTGAAGACGGCAGGCACCATTGTTTGGAACGGCCCTGTAGGCGTGTTCGAATTCGACGCGTTTGCAGGCGGTACTGAGACGATCGCCCGTGCCATTGCCGAGTCGAGCGCGTTCTCGATCGCCGGTGGTGGCGATACGCTGGCCGCCATCGCCAAGTTCGGCATTGGCGACCAGGTGAGCTATATCTCGACCGGGGGCGGGGCGTTCCTGGAGTTCCTGGAGGGCAAAGTATTGCCCGCTGTGGATATTTTGGAACAGCGCGCCAACAGCTGATCGGTTGGCGCGGGCAGACCGGCGTGCGGCCTATATCTGTCGGTGCAAGCCGCTGAGTGCTTATACCCAGCAGCGTTCAGGACAGGCCGGATCGCTTCATGCGGTCCGGTTTTTTTTCGCCGGAGCCGATCGGCGAGGCGTCCTGCCAGTCTTGCCTGCGGCGGTGCCCGATGACAATGCAGATGTTTCGGGAGCAGTTTTGGCAGATCTCCGGGTAGCGGTTTTCGCCGACGCAGGGGGTACGGTTGTCGCAGGCATTTTCGCGGCAGACCTTGCCTGCTTTTTAGCCGCTGCTGTAAGGTTCGCTGTCTTTGCAGCGGGCATTCGTCGTACACGTTTCGCCGGTGCGCGCGCTGCAGCATCGCTCTGGTCGGTCTCCCGGGCGGCCTCGATCGGATAAGGTAGTTCCGCTTGGCGCGAGGCTTCGACCGGCTTGGCGGCCAGACCCGGCGTCGTATCCACCAGCGTCGATCCCGGGCTGGCGCTGGCTTGGCGGCTGCGCGAGCGACGTGCAGTCGCCGTCGATGCCCCGGCGCGACGTTCGCGCGTTTCCGCGCGCGCGGCAGCCTGCTCGAATAGCTGTTTCATGTCCTGCAATGCCGCTTCGCCTTTTTCGGAGTAAGGCGCGGCGGCATCCAGCACCTGCTCCATATCGTGCAGTGCGCGGCGGATGTCGCCGGCGGTGGCACCGTCCAGCAAGCTTGGAATGGCGTCGATGGCGGCCTGCGTGTCCAGCATCATGATCAGCGCCTGATCGCGCACGATGTCTTTGAACGTCTGCAAGGCCAGCATGTGATCCTTCTTGGCGCGCATGTTGCGAATGACTGCGAAGCTGCGTTCGTCGGCGTCGCCTTCAGCGCCCACGACGGCCAGCAGCATACGGATGGCGGCTTCGCGCAAGCCACCCTGGTCGGTCAGTTTGCTCAACGTCTCGCGGCGTTCGGCCATGAAAGCCCGATGCTCGGGCGACACGCCAGGATGCGGTCGCGGGGGCCCAGGTCGGGCCCCCAATCCGGCCCAATCCTGTACCAGAGGCGAACCGTAGATTTGCATGAAGGCGGCCTCTTGCGCGTCGTCGCGCGCGACGCGATAGCCGTCCAAGGCCTTGTCCACCCACTGCGCCACGGCGTGTTCGGCCAGGGCGAACACATTGTCCGGAGTCACCGACTGGCGGTGGGCGCGCACGTCTTCGGCAAGCTTGGCCACCTGTGCGAACAGCGGGTTGCGGTCGGACAGCAGTTCGTAGGGCAGTCGCAGCGGATGCATGCGTTGCAGCCCGTTGGCGGCTTCAGGCGTCACCACCGCACGCACCCAGGGCTGCACGAAACTGCGATACAAGCCCAGGTTGACATCGCTGATGCGAGCGACCGATGCGAAGCGCAAATCGTCTTCGGGTTTTTGCTGGACGATGGCGCGAATGTCTTCCAGGTGACGGCGGGCGAACGACATGACGTAGTCGCCGTCGGCCAGATCGGGATTTAGCGTCTCGGGCGTCTTGTCGGCGATTTCGGCTTGATACAGCCCAGGCGGCAATACATCGATCATGTCGATGTTCGAGGTGAATTCCTGATGCTCTTTGCGCGCCACGCTACCCGATACGAAAATGCCCAGATGGCCGATGCTCTCGTGTACGGCATACACGATGGTCTGACCGTGCGCGCGGAGCTGCGCGTCGTTCTCGTACAAGTCGGGAATCCAGCCCAGGGCTTGGGGGGGTGGGGTGATGTTGTCGCCCTTAGAGCAAAACACGATGATGGGCGAACGGATATTGCGCAAATCGATGCGTACGCCGTCGCGCGTGACCAGCCCGCCGGTGGACAGGCGATTGCCGACGAACAGGTTGTCGACAATATATTGAATTTCGGGCCGATTCAGGAAAACGTGACCACCCCACCATTTTTCGAAACTGAGATAGCGCTCGGCTTCCGTATCGACGTTGGCATACAAGTTGTACTGCTTGCCCCACAAGGTATTGGCCGGGTTCAGGTTCTCGAAGTTCTGCACCAACCAGGCGCCGTCGAAGCGGCCTGCGCCAAGATCGCTGCACAGCGCGGTGAGCCAACTGCCTCCTACCATCCCGCCGCCGTAGCGCATCGGGTTCATGCCGCGCCAGCCGGCCCAGTAAGACAGGGGCGCACCGGCGATCACGATAGGACCGAACAGCTCGGGGCGGATCGCCGCCGCCATCATGATTTGCCAGCCAGCCTGACAGTTGCCCACCACGACGGGCTTGCCCTCGGCCTTCGGATGGCGAGCGATAATTTCTTCCAGGAATCGCGTTTCGGCGCGAATGACATCCTCGACCGTTTGAGTGGGCATCGGCTCGGGCAGGAAGCTCGCAAAATAGCAGGGGTGACCGGCACGAACGGCCACGCCAATCTCGCTCTCCGGCTTGAAACCGCCGATACCCGGCCCGTGACCGGCGCGCGGATCGACCACCAGGAAAGGACGCTTGAGCGGATCGACCGGCGCATCGTCGGGGGCGATGATGCGCAATAGCCCGTAGTTGACGGGATCGGGCAATTGACGACCGTCCATGACCGTCTCGTACGGCATGCTGAGCACGTTGGGCGCAGTTTGCCCCATGTGCTCCAGATACTGGTTCCCGCGTTGTCGCATGACATCCCAATACAGCACGCCGCGCTGCCACGCATCCCGGCCATAGGCCATAGCCTGGCTCCAGGGATCGCTTGCTGCGTGCGTGGATGCATCAGTCGGACGACGGGTTTCAGACACGGTCACCTCCGGTATGTCATTGATCCATTACAGCAAATTGGATGCTGCGGTGCAATATGAAAACAGCACCAATCGTGTCATTGATGTAACTGAAAGGGAGATGCAGGCTTGAGACAGGCTTTACCATTGCGTGCCATAAGACGCTTCGTGCCGTGTTGCCTTGTCGCCCGATCACGCTTACGCTGCTTCAATCGATTGCCCGGTCAAATCTTTCCGATCGCTTCCATCCACCAAGCACCTCTACTTACCATGCCGACTGCATTCGATCCCTTACAGCGACGTCATCCCGATGATCTCTTGCTAGGCCTGGTTTCAATTTCCGATCGGGCATCCCGAGGCGACTACCAGGACCAAGGCATCCCCGCGCTACTCGACTGGTTGGGCAGTGCGCTGGCCAGCGACTGGCAAGTGCGAACACAGGTCATTCCGGACGATTTCGACAGGATTCGAGACACGCTGATCGCGCTGGTCGATCGGGTGGGGTGCGATCTGATTCTGACGACCGGGGGGACGGGGCCGGCCCGGCGTGATGTGACGCCCGAGGCCACGGTTGCGGCGGGGATGCGTGAAATGCCGGGTTTTGGCGAGCAGATGCGCCAGATCAGCCTACAGTTCGTGCCAACCGCCATCTTATCCCGTCAAACGGCCGTCCTGCGAGAGCTGGATACGCATGCCGCACTGATCGTCAATCTGCCAGGTCAACCAAAAGCGATACGCGAGACCTTGGAAGGCTTGCGTCAGGCCGATGGCACCCTGCAAGTGCCAGGTATCTTCGCGGCCATACCCTATTGCGTGCAACTGATCGGTGGGCCTTACATCGACACGCACGGTGCCGTGACGGCCGCATTCCGTCCTAAAACCGCTCGCCGTCTTGGTGAAGGTCACCCGTTCGATGGCGGTGGCGTCGGACTTGCCGATAGCCGTCGTCAGTGAGATCGATCTCGCCAGCCATGAGCAGCGCACCTGGCCGGGCTGGTGCGCGAGTTCAAGCTCGATGCCGAGCCGCAGTCTTCCGGGCGCGCACTGCTTCTCGAGGCGGTATAGTCTGAACTGTTCCCGCATTCGGAGTGCCTGTTCCATGTCCCGCCTTATTCTGGCTGCTTTGCTGACTGCAGCCGTCGCTGGTTGCGCCAACGTCGACGACCTGCGAAAGAAGGATCCTGTCTTCTTCGCGACGACCGCCAAGACCCCACAAGCCTACGCCGAGTGTTTGGCGCAAGGTTGGCGGGGCGAGGGGGCCGACGTTCAGGTCCAGAAAATTCGCAACGGCTTCGATATCTATACCGAAGGCAGCTTCAACGTCGAGGAAGTCACTCGCGTCCAGCACTATGACGGCAAGACGCATGTCAACATGTATACCCGGTTGAAATACCGGACGCAGCAGTACATGCAGGCGGCCAACATGTGTCTGTGATGGACTCGATATGCGTACATTGATCGCTTTGCTGGCCGCGCCAGTCCTTGTGCTGGCGGTCCAGCCGGCCTACGCCGGCAAGGCTGTCCAGCACCTCGCCGCAGCGGCCGAATCCACGGCGTCGGCCAGTTTCATCGGCCGCATGTTCGACAAGCCCGTGCCGGGCGGCACAGCCGCCATCGTGGTCGGACAGGGCGGTTCAGCGCCCCGGGTTCAGTATCGCGGCGATCGGGTCATGGTGTTGGCCGACGACGGCCGTTGGTTGGCTGTCGTGGGTATCCCGCTGTCGGTCGAGCCTGGCCGCGAGACTTTGCAAGTCGATGCTGCGGGCGGTGTCCGTCAGATCGGTTTCGAGGTTCGTGCCAAGACTTACGAAGCCCAGTACATTACGCTTAAAAACAAGCGTCAGGTGAATCCCGATCCTGCCGATCTGCGCCGGATCGAACGCGAGCTGGCCGAGCAAAATGCCGCCTATGCCCGCTACACGCCGGGCACACCCAGCAACGTGATGCTCGATCGACCGGTGCCGGGACGCTTGAGCAGTCCGTTTGGTCTGCGTCGCTTTTTCAATGGCGAAGAGCGCAATCCGCATTCGGGCCTGGACTTCGCTGCGCCCACCGGCACGCCTATCAAGGCACCGGCGGGCGGTAAGGTGGTTCTGGTCGGCGACTACTTTTTCAATGGTCGCACCGTATTCATCGATCACGGCCAGGGCATGATCAGCATGTTCTGCCACTTGTCGGCGATCGACGTTCAGGTGGGCCAGCAGGTCGCCCGAGGCGACGTTTTGGGCAAGGTCGGCGCCACCGGGCGGGCGACCGGGCCGCACCTGCACTGGAACATGAGCCTGAACAATGCCCGCGTCGATCCGGCAATTTTCATTGGTGCATTCCAACCCTGAACCAGGGGAGCCGAATCATGAGCCAAGCCAATACGCCTTTTGTCGCCACAGTCGATGACATGCGAGTCATCGCGCAGCAGCGCGTGCCGCGCATGTTCTACGACTACGCCGATTCGGGCTCGTGGACTGAGTCCACCTATCGCGCCAACGAGACCGACTTTCAGCGCATCAAGTTTCGCCAGCGCGTGGCACGCAACATGGAAGGCCGCAGCATACGCAGCACCATGCTGGGCCAGGACGTGGCCATGCCGGTGGCACTGGCCCCCTGCGGCTTGACGGGCATGCAGCGCGGCGACGGCGAAATCCTGGCAGCACGCGCGGCCGCCCGATTCGGCGTGCCGTTCACGCTGTCCACCATGAGCATCTGCTCGATGGAGGACGTCGCCCGCCATTCTCCGACACCGTTCTGGTTTCAGTTGTACGTGATGCGCGACAAGTCGTTTGTCGAAGCGCTGATCGATCGCGCTCGCGCGGTCAATTGTTCGGCCTTGATGTTGACTCTGGATTTGCAGGTTCTGGGCCAGCGTCACAAGGACTTGCGCAACGGCATGTCGGCCCCGCCCGAGCTCACTTTGCGCAACCTTATCAATCTGGCGGGCAAGCCGCGCTGGTGCTTCCACATGTTGCGAACGCCTCGCCGCAGCTTCGGCAACATCGTGGGCCATGCCAAAGGCGTGACCGATCTGTCGTCGCTAGGGTCGTGGACCGCCGAACAATTCGATCCCGCGCTCAGTTGGAACGATGTCGAATGGATCAAGAAGCGCTGGGGCGGCAAGCTGATCATCAAGGGCGTGCTGGATCCTGAAGATGCCCGTCTGGCTGCCGACAGCGGTGCCGATGCGCTGGTGGTCAGCAATCACGGCGGACGGCAGTTGGACGGCGCGATCTCGTCGATCAACGCCTTACCCGCGCTGGCCGAAGCCGCAGGTCAGTCGATCGAGGTGTGGATGGACGGTGGCGTGAGATCGGGTCAGGACGTGTTGCGCGCCGTGGCGCTGGGCGCTCGCGGCGTGCTGATGGGGCGGCCCTACCTATATGGTTTGGGTGCGCGCGGCGAAGCGGGTGTAGACCAGATCTTGAATATTGTTGCGCGCGAATTGGATGTGACCATGGCGCTGTGCGGCAAGCGCGATATTCAACAGGTGAATCGCGACATTCTGTTGCCGGGTACGTATCCGACACCGGCACTGATGGCCGAGTCGCTGTTGAGCTGACGGTACATCGACGGTTTACCTGGATACTTGGCGACGCGAGTCGCGCGCTAGGGTGCCTGCGCTAGGGGCTTGCGCGTCGGGCGTCTGCCACGCAGCGCCCGAC
>CAMDNZ010000011.1 GCA_945903445.1 Bordetella parapertussis | reverse complement strand
CCGAGACCGGTGCCGGACAACATGGCGTGGCTACGGCCACCGTCGCGGCCCGTTATGGTATGGAATGCGTGGTCTACATGGGTAGCGAGGATATCCGCCGTCAGGCATCGAACGTCTATCGCATGAAATTGTTGGGTGCGAAGGTGGTTCCGGTCGAATCGGGTTCGCGCACCTTGAAAGATGCCTTGAACGAAGCGATGCGCGACTGGGTCGCCAACGTCGAAGACACCTTCTACATCATCGGCACCGTGGCGGGGCCGCACCCATATCCGCAGATGGTGCGCGATTTTCAATGCGTCATCGGCAACGAGTGCATTGCCGAGATGCCGACGCTGGCCGGTCGCCAGCCCGACGTGGTGATCGCCGCGGTCGGCGGCGGCTCCAACGCCATGGGCATTTTTTATCCCTACATTCCGTTCGCTGGCGTGCAACTGGTGGGCGTCGAGGCCGCAGGCGAGGGCGTCTCTTCCGGGCGGCATGCCGCATCCATCGCAGCGGGCCAGGTTGGCGTCTTGCACGGCAATCGCACCTACGTGATGCAAAACGAAGACGGCCAAGTGCAGGAAACCCATTCGGTCTCGGCGGGTCTGGACTATCCCGGCGTCGGCCCCGAACACGCCTGGCTCAACGACTCGGGCCGAGCTTCCTACGTCGGCATCACCGACGACGAAGCCTTGCAGGCGTTTCACGACTGCTGCCGCACCGAAGGCATCATGCCCGCGCTCGAATCGGCTCACGCCATCGCCCATGCGGTCAAGCTGGCGCCGGGGCTCGGCCGCGACGCCATCATTCTGGTCAACCTGTCCGGTCGGGGCGACAAGGACATGCATACCGTCGCCGAGCGCGGCGGCATCGAGCTGTGAGCGACGCTGACATGACGCCTTCATCTTCTGCCGTCGCAACGGCAAGCGGCAGCCATCCTGCTATCAATCGAATCGCTGCGGCGTTTGCTGCGTTGGCTAAAACGGATCGATGCGCACTCATTCCCTACATTGCCGCAGGCGATCCCACGCCGGACAGCACGGTTGCCTTGATGCACGCCTTGGTGTCGGCAGGGGCCGACATCCTGGAGCTTGGCGTACCGTTCTCCGACCCCATGGCCGACGGTCCGGTCATCCAGCGAGCGGCCGAACGTGCCATCGCGCAGGGGGTGGGTCTGGCACGCGTGTTGGAGATGGTCGCCGAGTTCCGTCGCACCGACACCGAGACAGCCGTCGTGCTGATGGGATACGCCAATCCGATCGAACGCATGGGCCAGGCCGCGTTTGCCGAGCGCGCCGCGCAAGCCGGCGTGGATGGCGTGCTGGTGGTCGATTACCCGCCTGAAGAGATCGAAGACTACGCGCAGCATCTCGCGCGGGTGGGCATCTCGCCCATCTTTCTGCTGGCACCTACTTCCACCGATGCGCGCATCCAGGCGGTCGCTGCGGTGGCCCGAGGCTACGTGTATTACGTGTCGCTCAAGGGTGTGACTGGCGCAGGCAATCTGGATGTCGCCGACGTGGCCCGCAAACTGAGCAACATCCGTCGTCACGTCCGCATTCCGGTGGGCGTGGGCTTTGGCATCGGCGATCCGCAAACCGCGGCGCAGGTGGCCGAACTGGCCGATGCCGTCGTCATCGGCAGCAAACTCATCGACACCATCGATCATGCCGTGCACGCTTTAGCCGACGATCAGAAACGTGACGCGGCTGTCGCTGCCGCCGGGCAATGGCTAGCGGCCATCCGCGCGGCAATGGATCACAGCCGCAAGAATCCGCCTTCGGCCTGAGCCGCGGCCCTCTCTATTTTTCAGGACATCACGCCCATGAGCTGGATCGATAAACTCCTTCCGCCCCGCATCAACAAGCCGACTTCCGATACGGCCAATCGCCGCGTCCCGGAAGGTTTGTGGGTCAAGTGCCCAGCATGCGAAGCCGTGCTTTACAACGAAGACCTGGCAGCCAATCTGCACGTCTGCCCCAAGTGCGATCACCATATGCGCATCGGCTCGCGTGCGCGCCTCGATTCCCTGCTGGACATAGAAGGTCGTGTCGAACTGGCCACCGGTATCAAGTCGGTGGACACGCTGAAATTCAAAGACACCCGCAAGTATCCCGATCGTTTGTCGGAAGCCACCAAATCCACGGGCGAAGCCGATGCGATGGTCGTGATGAGCGGCAGCATTCGCGGCGTACCTGCGGTGATCGCGTGTTTTGAATTCGAATTCATGGGCGGCTCGATGGGCTCGGTCGTGGGCGAGAAATTCGCGCGCGGCGCACAGGCGGCATTGGAGAACCGCACGGCCTTCGTGTGCGTGTCGGCATCGGGTGGTGCGCGCATGCAAGAGAGCCTGCTGTCCTTGATGCAAATGGCCAAGACCAACGCGATGTTGACGCGCTTGTCGTCTGCGGGCTTGCCATTCATCAGCGTCTTGACCGACCCCACCATGGGCGGCGTGTCGGCCAGCTTCGCATTCATGGGCGACGTCGTGATCGCCGAACCCAAAGCCTTGATCGGTTTTGCCGGGCCGCGCGTGATCGAGCAGACCGTGCGGGAAAAGCTGCCCGAAGGCTTCCAACGCGCCGAGTTCCTGCTGAACAAGGGGGCCATCGATATGGTGGTCGATCGTCGTCAACTGCGCGAAGAGATCGCTCGCCTGCTGGCGTTGTTGGCGCGCCAGACCTCGGACGTGGTCGCAGCCGCTTGATATTGTGAACACGTGAATGCCGATGAGGCATCGACGCAACACTTTTTCCCTGATCCCATCGGGATCTCAGAACCCCGTCATCGCGCCATGCTGCACAATGACGGCGTTTTTGCGTGTCTGGCACGAGGCGTGCTGATGTCGCACTTCTCAGGGAATCGAAAGAATTTTCTGTTACCTTCGAACCGTTGAAATATTAGGTATGGAGCACCTTTGCATGCAGCTCATCATAAATAGAAAAATGGTCGCTGGCATGATTGCCGCCACCGTCGTGATCGCCACGGCGCCCGCCGCGTTTGCCACCGAAACCGGTGCGGTGGGGTTGAAATATGGTGTGGGCGACGACTACAAGCGCACCACGCTGGTATATGAGACGCCAGCATTGTGGGACTACCCCTTAGGGGGGAACTGGGGGCGTTTGGAGCTGACGGGCGAAGGGGGTGTGTCGTACTGGAAGGCCGACGGATCGCGCAGTCCGGGCAACGCATGGCAAGTGCATGCCACGCCGTTTTTGCGGTGGTGGGTCAACGAGCGTTTTTTCATCGAGGGCGGTATTGGCGTGACGCTGTTTAACAAGACGCGCTTTGCGGGCGAGACGATCAGCACGGCGTTCCAATTCGGCGATCAGGTGGGTGTGGGTTTCATGCTGACCGAGAACAGCCAGCTGGGCTTGCGGTATGCCCACTTCTCCAACGCCAGTATTAAACGTCCTAATCCGGGCTTGGATGTGATCGAAGCGGGCTATACGTACCGATTCTGATCGGAGCTTGCGGCTGCCACGCTCACCGATGAGGTCGCGGCAGCGGATCGTCACAGCCTCGGGGCGAGTCTGTAGGGATCGTGTTGCGGCAAGCGATCGGTACAGTGTTGCGACGATAAATGGTTGCAGCGTCGTACTTAGCGGATCGGTCAAGATATAAAAAAACGCCTCATGGGATGAACCCAAGAGGCGTTTTTCGTTGTGCCCGAATGGCTCAGGCACGCGCTTGCGATCAGGCGCGGTCCTGCGTCTCGACCTGTTGCAGCGGGCTGCTAGAGATCCGTTCGACAGGCTTGCGCGCGCGGCCCAGGCGAACCGGCGCTTCGGCTTGCGCCAAACGGGCTCGTGCAGCGACCAGGCTCGACGGGTCGGTCTCGATCCACTGCAATCCCTTGTCCGCCAGCATGGCGTTGAGATCGACCGGCGCAGCCGATTTGAGCGGAGCCGCGGCGGTGGGCGTGGTCAGCGTTGCGGGTGCGACGGTCAGGTCCGCTACATCTGCCGGGTTGGCCGCCGGTGCAACAGCTGGTGTCGAAGTCGCCGGCGCAGCAGGTGTCGGCGCAACAGCTGCCGAAGTCGCGGGTGAAACGGCTGCGGGTACAACAGGCGCAGCGGACGCCGGCGTAGCAGCAGGCGTGACCGATACCGCGTGTTGAACGGCCGGCTGGGCGGCGGGGTCGGCTACCAGAGCCCGCGTATCGACCAAAGCAGATTTGACTTCGGCGTTCGCAGGCGCAGGCGCCACAGGCGCGGTCGACGCTGCGACTGCGACTGGCTCTGCAACTGGAGCGACTGCCTGGCCGGCTGCGGGCGGCACGGCCACAGGCGTAGCTGAGGGCTCGCGGGTGTCGACCAACGCGGCAGGCGTCTGTGCCGGTGCCGATTCGATCGGAGCGGGCGTAGCGGCCAGCGGTGCCGAGGCGGCCGCCTGATTGGCTTGTGCAACGGCCACCGTGACCGGCTCGGTCGGGGTCGCAACGTCGCTCAGCGCAGCCTGCGTGTCGGCGATATTTGCGACGCGGTTCTGAGCACCCGTGGGGTTCAGATCGGCGGCAACCGCTGCGGCGACCAGCGGTGCGACCTGTGCCTCGAGCGAGTCGGCGGCTTCGCCGTTGTCTTGCGAGGCATCGACCGATACGCCATCTTCCTGGCCACGGCGACCACGACGGCTACGACGACGACGACGGCGAGGCTCGGTGCCTTGCTCGCTATCGTCACCATCGAAGCGGTTGTCGTCATCGCTCAAATCGTCCGAGACATCGACCGACTGGAGCGACGCGGTGTCATTGAAGTCCACGGCCGGGCGGGCTTGCGCGTCGCCGACCGGCAGGGCTGGTGCCACGGTGCTCGCCAGACCGGCGGTCAGGCCATCCTGCTCGTTCACGCCTTCGGCCGCTTGCTCGTCGCGACGGTTGCGGCCACGTCCACGGCGGTTGCGGCCGCGCGTGCCTTGAGAGTCGTCGCCGGTTTCGCCAGTGGGACGATCGTTGCGCTCCGGGCGGTTGTTCGCTGCGGCGACCGTTGCGTCGTCGATGCGCGCTTGACGCGGCGCATCCGAACGATTGCGTTCGCTACGTTCGTTACGCTCGCCGCGCTCGGCACGTTCACCGCGATCGTTGCGTTCGGCCCGCTCGCCGTCGCCACGGCGCGCGCCGCGTTGACCGCGTGCACCGTCGGCGCTCGCTTCGCCCCGCGCTTCGCCGTTACGGCGATTGCGCAAGCGATCCGAGCCGTGGCGCTCGCCACGACGCTCCTGGCCGTCTTGACGGCTTTGCTTACGGTCCGATTTAGCCGTTTTTTTGGTCGAAGTCGACTCAGCGGGTTTGGCTGCGCTGTCGCCCGTTAACCAGCCAACCAAGCGCTTGAACAATCCGCCCAACGATCCGCCCGTGCTGGATTGGGCGGCCGCTGCGGATGCGGGGGCCGACACCGGGGCGGGTGCCGAGGGCGTGATGCCCTTGACCAGCGCTTCCGGACGGGTGGCCGTTTCCTGCTCGCGGGCACGCCACACGGTTTCCGTGACAGGCGCCTCGACCAACTCGAAGCTGGTCTTGACTTCTTCCAGCCGGGGATCGTCGTGACGCAGGCGTTCGAGATGGTGATGTGGCGTTTCAAGGTGCTTGTTGGGGATCAGCACCATGTTGACTTTCAGGCGCGCTTCCATCTTGGCGATGTCGCCGCGCTTCTCGTTCAGCAGATAGGTGGCCACTTCGACCGGCACCTGAGCATGGATGGCCGCAGTGTTTTCCTTCATGGCCTCTTCCTGCAACAAGCGCAGGACGTGCAAGGCGCTGGACTCTGCATCGCGGATCACGCCGGTACCCGTGCAACGCGGGCAAGTGATGTGCGAGCCTTCGTTCAAGGCCGGGCGCAGGCGCTGACGCGACAGTTCCATCAGGCCGAAACGCGAAATCTTGCCCATCTGGACGCGGGCGCGATCGAAGTGCAAGGCATCACGCAGGCGTTGTTCGACCGCGCGCTGGTTCTTGCTGTCTTCCATGTCGATGAAGTCGATGACGATCAGGCCGCCCAGATCGCGCAGACGCAGCTGGCGGGCGACTTCGTCGGCGGCCTCCTGGTTGGTGCGCAAGGCGGTTTCTTCGATGTCAGCCCCGCGCGTCGAGCGGGCCGAGTTCACGTCCACCGCCACCAAGGCTTCGGTGTGATCGATCACCACCGCGCCACCCGAGGGTAATTGCACCGTGCGGGAATAGGCGGTCTCGATCTGATGTTCGATCTGGAAACGCGAGAACAGGGGAATGTCGTCGCGATAGCGTTTCACGCGCTGGACGTTGTCCGGCATGACTACGCTCATGAAGGCGGTGGCCTGATCGGCGATTTCATCGGTGTCGATCAGAATCTCGCCAATTTCCGGCGAGAAATAATCGCGGATGGCACGAATCACGAGGCTGGATTCGAGGTAAATCAGGATGGGCGCCGCGTTGTCCTTGGCCGCACCGTCGACTGCGGTCCACAGCTGCATCAGATAGGAAAGATCCCACTGCAATTCTTCGACCGAGCGGCCGATACCGGCGGTGCGGGCGATGATGCTCATGCCCTGGGGCACTTGCAACTGATCCATCGTTTCGCGCAGTTCCTGTCGGTCCTCGCCCTCGACTCGGCGCGATACGCCACCGCCACGGGGATTGTTGGGCATCAGCACCAGATAACGGCCCGCCAGCGAAATAAAGGTGGTCAGGGCTGCGCCTTTGTTGCCACGCTCTTCTTTTTCGACTTGAACGATCAGTTCCTGGCCTTCGCGCAGGGCGTCCTGGATGCGCGCGCCGCGCGCGTCCACGCCTTCCTTGAAGTAACTGCGGGACACTTCCTTGAACGGCAGAAAACCGTGACGGTCTTCGCCGTAGTTGACGAAGCACGCCTCGAGGCCAGGCTCGATGCGGGTGATGACGCCTTTGTAGATATTGCCTTTACGCTGTTCGCGACCGGCAGTCTCGATGTCGAGATCGATCAGCTTTTGACCGTCTACGATCGCCACGCGCAGTTCTTCCTGGTGCGTGGCATTGAAAAGCATGCGCTTCATGAGAGGGTTCTCCGTTGTCATGGCGCGCCGTTATCGGCGCGTCGCCTCGGATTACCCGGTCGTGCGGAAGTCATGCAGCAGTCGGTGCGCGGGGCTCGGCCCGGCACACCGCTCGTTTCAGGCGGTCGTGCCGCGCTGAGGCGCGCGGTTTTCTTTCAGCAGAAGGCTCAGGGACACGGTTAGTGGTCTGTAAAGATGCTGTGAACGACAGGCAGCGCGCTTAAATTATTGTGGGCACGCTGCGTAAGTGCTTGATTCGAATCTGCTGCGGCAATGCCGCAACAGACCTGTAGTGCGCTAACTCTCCGCGTTCGAACGTGGCAGTGCTTGTTGGCGCGTAACGCTCGCGTCCTTGCACCCTCGTTTTCAAAACCGGGCAAACCTGGGGCCGAATAGGCGGCAGTACAATGGGCGAACCAGGCGGTGGATGGCCAACGCTAGACGGAGACGCGATCGACAAACGGGTCTGTGAAGACGCGCGTTTTCGTTCACGCAACTCTACGTCGGGCCGATGGTTACATCGGTATGAGGTAGTATGCTGGCCCATTCTGACCTCAGCAACCTACACTCTGGCACTTCAGCGCTGGTACTTCTAGCGACCACTCTCTATTCGGCCTTTTTAAGGCTGTCCCGATTATATTGCTGCTTTTCGCAATGCGCAAAGAAACTCTTCCCTCCGAATCAAAACCCCAAGTTCGTTGGGTCGAAGTCGATGCCGAGCACGCAGGTCAGCGGCTGGATAATTTCCTGCTGCGTCTGTGCAAAGGTGTACCCAAAAGCCACATCTATAAAGCGATTCGCGGCGGCGAGGTGCGTGTGAACAAGGGACGCACCAGCAGCGATTATCGAGTCGTCGCAGGCGACAGCGTTCGCATTCCGCCGCTGCGGCTGCCCGATCCCGGTATCCTTCGTCCGGTGCCGCCCGCGGCATTTTCCGTGGTGTTCGAAGACGACGCCCTGTTGGTCATCGATAAACCAGCGGGCGTGGCCGTTCATGGCGGCAGTGGGGTGTCGTTCGGTGTCATCGAGCAGTTGCGCGCAGCGCGTCCCCAGGCCAAGTTCCTCGAACTGGCGCATCGGCTCGACCGCGACACGTCCGGTTTGCTCATGATCGGCAAAAAGCGCAGTGCCTTGCTGGCGCTGCACGCGGCCATGCGGGCAGGCGAGGGCGGTAAACGTTATCTGGCCTTGGTGCAGGGCGATTGGCAGAACGATCGCCAGCACATCCGTTCGCCGCTGTTGAAATGGACGACGGCATCGGGCGAGCGTCGAGTGCGTGTGGACGGCGCTGGCGTGACGGCGCATACCATCGTCACAGGATTAAAGCGTTTCGGCGGGTATAGTTTGGTCGGTGCCGAGCTGCGTACCGGCCGAACCCATCAGATACGTGTGCATTTGGCATCCAGTGGCTTTCCCATCGTGGGCGACGATAAATACGGCGACGATGCAGTGACGGCCGCTTTCGCCCGCCAAGGATTCGGTCGGATGTTTCTGCATGCGCATCAGTTGGCGATCGCGCATCCCCTGACGGGCGAGCCCTTGGCGCTGGAAGCGCCGCTGCCCAAGCTTTGCCAGGATCTGTTAACTACTTTGGAGTCTTGATCATGTCGTCCTATTCGCTCGTAGTCTTCGATTGGGACGGTACGCTGATGGATTCCACTCACAGCATCGTGGCGGCCATTCAGGGCGCCTGCCGCGATTTGAATCTGCCGGTGCCGCCAGCGGAAACGGCCAGCTGGGTGATCGGTCTGTCGCTCGAATCGGCCTTGCGCAATGCGGTGCCCGATTTGACCGATGCCTTGTTGCCCGAGTTTCTCAATCGCTATCGAATTCATTATTTGTTGCGCGATCCCGATTTGAAACTGTTCGATGGCGCATGCGAGCTTTTGGCCAGTTTGGCGGGCATGGGCGTGAAGCTTGCTGTCGCGACAGGCAAGAGCCGGGTCGGTTTGAACCGGGCATTGGCGACGACGGGTTTAGGGCCGGTATTCGATGCGACGCGTTGCGCCGACGAGACATTCAGCAAGCCTCATCCCGCTATGCTGCTGGAACTGATGAACGTGTTGGATGTCGAACCGGATCGTGTGGTGATGATTGGCGACACCTCGCACGATTTGCGTATGGCGGCCAATGCGGGCGTCGATGCCGTGGCGGTGACTTACGGCGCGCATTCGCCCGGCGAGTTGCGCGAATGTGCCCCGGCTGCCGTCGTCGATAGCGTGACCGAGCTGCGCGATTGGCTGTTGCCCCGGGTGGCTGCCCCCGCCCATATTTAAGCGATACGCCTCTGGTGGTATCGCCAGGAGTGCGTGATGCTGATTCGTAAGCCGCAGGACATCGTTTCTTCGGACATAACGCCCGAGGGCATCTGGCGTGCGCGTCGGCATTGGCTGGCTCGCATGGGGGGTACTGCCGCCGGTCTGGGCTTGGCGGGCGTGGGGCTCGGTCGCGCGCTGGCCGCTGCCCCTGCCGCAGAGCCAGCAGGTCAAGCGTTGGCGGCTGCGCCCAATCCACGTTTTGGAACGACCGAGGCGAAAACCCCGTTCGACGACGTCACCTCCTACAACAACTACTACGAATTCGGCTTGGATAAAGGCGACCCGGCACGCTATGCCAGCGCGCTGAAGCTCGAACCCTGGACGGTGACGGTCGAAGGTGAAGTCGGCAGGCCCGGCACCTTCGATATCGACATGCTGCGACGCCTGGCACCCATGGAAGAGCGGGTCTACCGGCTGCGCTGTGTCGAGGGGTGGTCAATGGTCATTCCCTGGATCGGTTATTCCTTGTCGGCCCTGCTCAAGCAGGTCGAACCCACGGGCAATGCCCGGTATGTACACTTCATCACGGCCTTGCAGCCCGACACCATGCCGGGCGTGCGTTCGCGGGTGTTGGATTGGCCCTATGCCGACGGTTTGCGCATGGACGAAGCCATGCATCCCTTGGCGATGCTGGTGTTCGGTGTGTACGGCCGCATGCTGCCGCCGCAGAACGGCGCGCCGCTGCGTCTGGCTGTGCCCTGGAAATATGGGTTCAAGTCGGTCAAATCGCTGGTTCGCATTCGGCTGACCGAACAGCAACCTGCGACATCCTGGGTCAAAGCTGCCGCGCACGAATACGGTTTTTACGCCAACGTGAATCCAGAAGTGCCGCATCCTCGCTGGAGTCAGGCGACCGAACGGCGCATCGGCGAAGACGGGTTTTTCACGCCCAAGCGTAAGACGCTGATGTTTAACGGCTACGGCGAGCAGGTGGCCTCGCTCTACCAGGGTCTGGACCTGCGCAAGAATTTCTGAGGCGTTTCATGCCATCGACATCCGAGCGCTGGGCCGCATCGTCGGTCGCCCGCTACAAGCCCCTGCTGTTTGCATGGGGGCTGTTTCCCGTGGCGCGGTGGGTGTGGCTCGGGACACAGGGCAGCTTGACTGCCAATCCCGTCGAATTTCTGACCCGATCCTCAGGCACCTGGGCACTGGTGTGGTTGTTGCTGACGCTGGCGGTCACGCCTGTGCGTCGGATGCTGGGTCAGCCTGCCCTGGTGCGCGTGCGGCGCATGTGCGGACTATTCGCATTTTTCTACGCCGCGCTGCATGCGTTCGCCTGGGCGTGGTGGGATCGGGCGCTGGATCTGGCGTTCATGGTGCAGGATATTTGGGATCGGCCGTTCGTAACGGCTGGATTTGCCGCCTTCGTGCTCTTGTCTTTACTTGCGCTTACTTCTACCCAGGGGTGGATACGTTGCTTGGGGCGGCGCTGGCAGACTTTGCATCGCGCGGTCTATGGTATCGGCCTGTTGGCGATTCTGCACTTCTGGTGGCACAAAGCGGGCAAGAACGATTTTTTCGAGCCCATCGTATACGGCTCGGTGCTGGCGGTGCTGTTGGGATGGCGCATCGTGGCGTGGTGGCGCAGCCGTCGCGCTCAGGTGGTTTCCGCTCACGGTTCGCGCAGGGCGCCGTTGGATAAGTCGTAGCGAGGCGCCAAGCGCTGCATCACTCTGACCAGGGCCTGTATGCTTTTGGCAGACGATGATGGAGTCGACTGCGGCTGTCCTTGGGCGGTTCCTCGGGTGGGAAGTGCCGTCAGTATGCCCGCTGTGGCGGCATCCGGTGCGCTGTCGTAGCGCTCGGGTCGGTAGCGCATCTGAAAGACGCTCAGTACTCGGCGGGTTGACGTGTCCCAGCGGCCATGGCGAGGCACCTCATAGCCTACGCGAGCGAGTTCGGCTTGAAACCAGGCCGCAGGCGGAAGGCCGATACGTTCGAGGTTCAGGGCGGTGTGCGCCGCTTTCGGCTCGTCGAACCAACGGCCCAAGCCCTGTGCTGCCAAGGCTCGCCAAGGAAATAGAGGGCCCGGATCGTGTTTGCGCTGCGGTGCGATGTCGCCGTGCGCGACGATGTTTTCCGGATTCAGCTTATGGCGTTCGACGATATCGGCCATCAACATGGCAACCCGCTTCAATTGAGTGGGTGTGTAAGCTTGAAAATCGTGGGTGCTCATGCCCGGCATGACGCTTCTGCGTGCGTCGCCTCGATTGACGATCTCAATGCCGATTGAGCTCGCATTCAAGCTTGGACGCGCATACCAGCTGCTTTGTCCGGCATGCCACGCACTGCGCGACTCGTCTACTAATTGCATAACGCGCGCGGGCTCTTCGTCGGTCACCAGGTAGTGCGAACTGACCCGAGCGCGGGTCAGCAACTCCAACGACCGGTCGAGGTTGGCAACGGTGTAGTGAAGTACCAGATAGCTGACTCGGCTACTTTGAGCGATGGCGTTCAAGTGCCCGTCGATCGGGCTGTGAGGCTTCGTGGTGCCGTCGCGGCTGTTCATGTCGCTGCCCGTGCCGATACGCTCGCTGGTGTGGTCCCCAGGGTGCTCGTTCATCGACCCGCAGGCCGCCAACACCGCGAGGAACATCAGGCAGACCGGCAAGCGGGGCGTGCGCATCGGGTTCACCTCAGCGGGCTAGAAACAGGAACAACGTGGGTTGCTTGTCCAGATCGGGCGGGGCGTGCTGTTTCCATTCGGCCACGGTGCGCGTCTTGACCCATTCTTGTAGGGTCGTCAGCGATCGGGCGATGCACAGCCGGGTATTGCCTTTGAGTGTGGCTAGCAAGGTCGCAAACATCGCGTTGTTGCGATAGGGGGTTTCAATCAGCATCTGGGTTTGGCTGTGCTTAGCGGAGTGTGCTTCCCAGGCTTTGAGCGTGCGTGCGCGATCGCCGGGATCGATGGGTGCATAGCCATGAAACGCGAATTGCTGACCGCTCAAGCCACTGGCCATCAGTCCCAGCAAAATGGAAGATGGGCCGACGTGGGGGCGCACCGTCAACCCCATGGCGTGTGCCGTTTCGACGACTGCGGCACCCGGGTCGGCGACGGCGGGGCAGCCGGCCTCCGATACCAGGCCCATGGCGTCGCCCGGGGCGATGGTTTTCAGCCAGGCACTGATTTCAACTTGTTTGGTGCGCGGCGATAGCGTATGGATCGTAATGGCTTGAATCGGGCGGATCGGTTCGACCAATTTCAGAAATGCTCGCGCGGTTTTGGCGTTCTCTGCGATATACACGTCCAGGCGGGCGGCCAGGGCACGAACTTCTTCCGGAAGCCAGGCGGTCGTAGGGGCCTCGCCCAGGCCGACCGGAATCAGGTGAAGGCTGCGATCAAATACAGTCATTACGTTACTCGATTTATCGATTTTGGCGCAGCTCAGGATGCCAGCATGGCAGCGCCGGACAAAGGATTCAGGTCGAAACTACGCAGCATCCGAGCCAAGGCAATGAGCGGCAAGCCGATGATGGCGGTCGGATCGTCGCTGTGCATGCTGTCCATCAACGCGATACCCAGTCCTTCGGCCTTGGCGCTGCCTGCGGTGTCGTAAGGTCGTTCGGCGTGCAGATAGACGTCGATTTCCTGGGCCGACAGGGTGCGAAACCGGCAGGTCGTGACGACATCGACTACTTCGTCTCGCCGGCCATCGGTGACGCATAAGGCGCTGTGAAACGCCACTTCTCGACCCGATAGGTGTTGCAGTTGCGCTACGGCGCGCTCGTGAGATCCCGGTTTGCCCAGGCTTAAGCCATCGACGGTCGCAACCTGATCGGCGCCTATCACCACACGGCCAGGATAGCGCACGGCGACCGCGCGGGCTTTTTCGAGTGCGAGCCGCAGCGCCAGTGCCTCGGGCGTTTCGCCAGCATGGGCGGTCTCGTCGACTTCGGGCGATACCGTGTCGAAGGGCAGGCGCAGGCGTTCGAGCATCTCTTTGCGATATCGCGAGGTCGAGGCCAAAATAAGGCGAGCTACGGGCATGAGTGGGCTTTTCGTTGACGGAGTTTGGTTTGGCGAAGTATCATTTTATGTTTTTCGCCCCCGACAGTTTGCGGCCGGGCCCGATGAGTCGTCTAGATTTAAGTCGTCGAGATTAGGCTTCAGGTGAGTCATCAGGATAGATCTGGATACTGTCACTGTGTGAAGTTCTGCGAGGGCTGCTGGTTAACGAAAATGGTGGGCTGCATTGCGTAGCTTCGCGAAGTAGGCTGCACTGAGTAAACTTCACTGAGTAAGCTGCACTGAGTAAGCTGCACTGAGTAAGCTGTGCCGCGTAGTGTGCCACCAAGCATGCTGCGCACGGTCGAGGCGCGGCGGATGCTAAATCTGCAACGCTTTCCGAAGTTCGCGAACGAGTGTCTGCGATCATGATGCATCGTCGGCGACGTTGCGCGACTTAAGGGAAATTTTCATGTCTGTTCGTCCTGTCATCGACGCATTTGCGTTGGCGCGCGAGCGCGAACAACGCGCAGGCAGCGTGCCATTGGTCCGGTTATCAAGGCTGGTGGAAGGTCTGCCCGAGCAAGCGATCGGCGAAGCCGGTTTGGCGCATTGGTCGGTGCAAGGCGAAACCGATATTCTGGGTCGTGCGTTTTTGCGTTTGCAGGTGCGCGCCCAAGTGACCTTGATTTGTCAGCGCTGCATGAGCCCGCTGGTGCATCCGGTCGAATCCGAAGTGACATTGCAGTTGGTCGAGAAAGAATCCGAGCTAGATAGCGAGGATTTCGCCGAAGACGAAGAGATTGACCCGGACGCCCCGGAAAAGGTGCTCGGTAGCCAGCGTTTCGATCTGCTGGAGCAAGTGGAGGACGAGTTGGTGCTGTGTGTGCCTTACGTTCCCCGACACGAACATTGTCCGGACGCCTCGTCGCTGCGCGCACCCATGCAGCAGGACGAGTCGGCCGAGGATGTGCCGGCCAAACCATCGCCTTTCGCGGTGCTGGCCCGGCTTAAAAAAGACTAACCCACTTATTGTGGGCGCCATTGGCGTACAATGCCGCCCGTTCTTAGGAGTCATCATGGCCGTTCAACAAAACAAGAAGTCCCCCTCGAAACGCGGTATGCACCGCTCGCACGATTTCCTGGTGACACCCCCCACTGCCGTCGAGCCCACCACGGGCGAGACGCACCTGCGTCACCACATCAGCCCCAACGGCGTGTATCGCGGCCGTAAAGTGCTGAAGACCAAGGCTGACGAATAAGTCGGTTGTCGGTCTGTCGGCGTAGACGCGTCGTGGAACGTTTTCCCGGGCTGCGCGAGCGGCCCAGTAACGCTGTGGCTTGCCTGTGATACGCATCGCGATTGATTGCATGGGCGGCGATTTCGGTTTGCCCGTGACGATCCCCGCGGCCATCGATTTCGCCGACAAGTACCCTGACGTCGAGCTTTTGCTCGTCGGAATGTCGGACGACATCGAGAAAGCACTGGCTGCCCGAGGCGGCGCAGTGCGCGACCGACTGCACGTCGTTCATGCCAGCGAAGTCGTCACCATGGCCGATTCGGTCGAGGTGGCGCTGCGCCGCAAAAAAGATTCCTCCATGCGTCTGGCGGCTCAGTCCGTCAAGGACGGGCACGCGCACGCCTGTGTTTCGGCCGGTAACACCGGCGCCTGGATGGCAATCTCACGTTTTGTACTGAAAACGCTGGATGGTATCGACCGTCCAGCGATTGCGACGTCCATCCCCAATCAGACCGGCCGGGCCACAACCGTGCTCGATCTGGGGGCCAACGTCGATTGCACCGCCGAGCATCTGTTGCAGTTCGCGATTATGGGCGCTGCGCTGTCGCAGGCGGTCGATCACCGCGAGCGGCCCACGATTGGCCTGCTCAACATCGGCGAAGAAGTCATCAAGGGTAACGAGGTCGTCAAAGAGGCCGCCGAGTTGCTGCGTGCCAGCACCTTGAACTTCTACGGTAACGTCGAGGGCAATGACATCTTCAAAGGCACGGTCGATGTCGTCGTGTGCGATGGCTTCGTCGGCAACGTCGTGCTCAAATCGGTCGAAGGTCTGGCCAAGATGTTGGGCAACATTATCCGCGAAGAATTCAAGCGCAGCTTCGTCAGCCTGTTGGCCGCTTTGGTGGCCAAGCCCGTGTTGAACCGATTGCGCCAGCGCGTCGATAACCGCCGATACAACGGTGCAGCCCTGTTGGGTCTGCGCGGTGTGGTCATCAAAAGCCATGGTTCGGCCGATGCCTACGCGTTCGGCTTCGCGTTGGAGCGCGCCCGCGAGGCAGTCGCCAGCAACTTGCTCGAACGCACGGCGACGGCTGTCGCCCAGATCGCCGCGACTGTCCACGCCAGGCCCGTCGAGGCTACCGCTCCGGTGGTTCCGCCGTCGCCGGGCGCCGCACCTCCCCAAGGGATTCAGGCATGATGTATTCAGTAATCGCAGGTTCAGGCAGCTTTCTGCCTCCGCGCGTCGTCTCCAACGATGCCTTGGCCGCCGAATTGGCCGAGCGGGGCATCGAGACGTCTGACGAATGGATTGTCGAGCGTACCGGCATTCGCCAACGCCATCTCGCCGATCCCGGTGTCACCACCAGTGTGCTGGCGGCCGAAGCGGCTCGACGCGCGTTGGCCGACGCGGGCGTGACAGCCGCCGATGTCGATCTGATCGTGGTGGCCACCTCGACCCCCGATTTCGTATTCCCCAGCACGGCCTGTCTGGTGCAGGCCGAGTTAGGTGCGCGCGGTGCCGCCGCATTCGACGTGCAGGCGGTGTGCAGCGGCTTCGTCTATGCCCTCGCCACTGCCGACTGCTTCGTGCGTGCCCAACGCGCGCGTTGCGCGCTGGTCATCGGTGCCGAGGTCTTCTCGCGTATTCTCGACTGGAACGACCGCAGCACCTGCGTGTTGTTCGGTGACGGGGCGGGTGCCGTGGTGTTGAAAGCATCGGACACCCCCGGCATTCTGGCGGCCGACCTGCATGCCGACGGATCGCTCACCGGTATTTTGTGCGCCGCCGGAAACATCGCCTACGGCGAGATCACGGGCGACCCCTTTTTGCGCATGGAAGGGCAGGCCGTTTTTAAACAGGCCGTCACCGTGCTGGACAAGTCGGCGCGTGACGTGTGCGCCCAAGCTGGTGTGAGCGTCGCCGACGTCGATTGGCTGGTGCCGCACCAGGCCAATGTACGCATCCTGAATTTCCTCGCACGCAAGCTCGAGGCGCCGATCGAAAAAGTGGTGGTCACTGTAGATAGTCACGCCAACACCTCGGCAGCCAGCGTGCCTTTGGCACTCGATGCCGCCCGGCGCGATGGTCGCGTCAAGCCCGGCCAATTGGTTCTCCTGCAAGGCGTCGGCGGCGGTTTCACCTGGGGTTCGGTGCTGGCTCGGATGTAAATTCAGGACTCTCGCGCTCAGCGCGCCTACGTGGCAGGCTTGGTGCGATGCAGCATTCGTGACCTATAAATAGAGTGAAAATCACCATGAAAAAAATCGCATTCGTGTTTCCCGGCCAAGGCTCGCAATCGGTCGGCATGTTGGACAGTTGGTCTGACGACGCCGTCGTGACCGATACGGTCGCTCGTGCCAGTGCCGCCCTGGGGCAGGATCTCGCCGCTCTGATCGCGCAAGGCCCGGCCGATGCTTTGAATCTGACCACCAATACCCAACCCGCTATGTTGACGGCTGGCGTGGCGCTCTATAACGCCTGGATAGCTGCCGGTGGAGCACGTCCCGGCATCGTGGCCGGTCACAGCCTGGGCGAGTATGCAGCCCTGACGGCCGCCGGCGCCCTGGCCTTGGAAGATGCCGTCCGTTTGGTGCGTATTCGCGCCGATGCAATGCAGGCTGCGGTACCGGTGGGCACGGGCGGCATGGCTGCGATCCTGGGCTTGGACGACGCCGCGGTCGTCGCTGTATGCCAGCAAGCGGCACAGGGCGAGGTCGTCGAGGCCGTCAATTTCAACGCGCCGATGCAGGTCGTGATCGCCGGTCACAAGGCTGCGGTCGAACGCGCCTGCGAGGCAGCCAAAGCCGCCGGTGCCAAGCGTGCCGTCGTATTGCCAGTGTCTGCGCCGTTCCATTCGAGCCTGCTGTCGCCTGCTGCTGAAGTATTGGCTCGGGCATTGGCCGAGGTCGATGTCCAGTCGCCGCAGATGCCGCTGATCAACAACGTCGACGTGGCCATGCCGATCGATCCGCACGACGTGCGCGACGCTCTGGTGCGTCAGGCGTGGCATCCCGTGCGGTGGGTCGAAACCCTGGCCGCAATGAAAGCGCAAGGCGTGACACATGTCGTCGAATGTGGCCCTGGTAAAGTTTTGGCCGGCTTGATCAAGCGCATCGACCCGACTCTGACCGGCCTGGCGATCACCGATCCCGCATCCCTGGACGCGGCACTGACTGCATTATCGGAGTAAAGAAAACATGACTGAGCACACCGCTGTCTTGCAGGGCAAGATCGCCTTGGTGACGGGCGCTACGCGTGGCATTGGCCAAGCCGTCGCCCTGGAACTGGCCAAACTGGGCGCCCAGGTCGTCGGCACCGCAACGTCCGAGAACGGCGCGCAAACGATTTCCGCCTCGCTTGCCCCTTTCGGTGGGCGCGGCGTGGTGCTGGACGTCAACGACGCCGCTGCCATCGACGCATTGCTGGATCAGTTGGCCAAAGAAGGCGGTGGTCCGCATATTCTGGTGAATAACGCCGGTATCACCCGCGATGGCTTGGCCATGCGGATGAAGGATGACGACTGGTCGGCGGTGATCGACACTAACCTGGCGTCGGTGTTCCGTCTGTCGCGTGGCGTACTGCGCAGCATGATGAAGGCCCGCTGGGGCCGTATCATCAATGTCACCTCGGTGGTGGGTGCCAGCGGTAACCCTGGGCAAGCCAACTATGCGGCCGCCAAAGCTGGCGTCGCTGGGATGGCTCGCGCACTGGCGCGCGAACTGGGGAGCCGTAACATTACGGTCAACTGCGTCGCACCGGGTTTTATCGATACCGACATGACGCGCGCGCTAGGCGAGTCGCAAACGGCCGCCCTGTTGCAGAACATTCCCCTGGGCCGTTTGGGCGAACCCAGCGATGTGGCGCACGCCGTCGCATTTCTCGCCGGACCTCAGGCGGGTTACATTACCGGCACGACGATTCACGTCAACGGCGGTATGTATATGCAGTAGTTGCGGCATCGCGGCGACAAGTCGGGTTTGCCGACCGTGGTCGCATGCTGCTTTTCTGCTTAAAATGGCTGGCTTTGTACACTGACAGCCGCCAATTTAGGCATTGTCTTAGGAAAGCTTGCACCGAGCCTATCCATTCGCTCGTGCTTGGCTATAATTCGCGGGATTTTTCCCACTGGAGATCTGCATGGATAACATCGAAGCGCGCGTCAAAAAGATCGTCGCTGAACAACTGGGCGTTGCTGAAGCCGAACTGACCAACGAGAAATCGTTTGTCGAAGATCTGGGCGCTGATTCGCTCGATATGGTCGAACTGGTGATGGCACTGGAAGACGAGTTCTCGACGGAAATTCCCGACGAAGAAGCCGAGAAAATCACGACCATCGGCTTGGCCGTCGAATTCTGCAAGGCGCACGAAAAGCACTAATCCGCGCCTGGCGGGCTCGCCCGGCATGGTGCTTTTTCAGCACTTCGCCGGGCACGTCTCCCGATACGGGGCGGTCAGCCAGCATCGTCATATCTATCGACGCGTCGAGCATGCCGTTTTAACGGGTGGGCTGTGCGTCGTTGCATGCGACGATGCTGCTGCCGCCCTTAGTTTTTGTCAGTCTTGAGGAGTTTTTTCGTGAAACGACGTGTCGTCATCACCGGTATGGGCATCGTCTCGCCCGTGGGCAACGACTTGCACACGGCTTGGGACAACATCGTGAATGGCCGTTCCGGCATTGCTCGCATCACCCGTTTCGATGCTGAAGCCGCAGGCCTTACGACGACCATCGCCGGTGAAGTTAAGGGTTTCGACATCGCGCAGTACCTGCCGGTCAAAGAAGCCCGTCAGATGGACACTTTCATCCACTACGGCGTCGCCGCAGGCATTCAAGCCTGGGCCGATAGCGGCCTGGAAGTCACCGACGCCAACGCCGAGCGCATCGGCGTGCTGGTAGGGTCCGGTATTGGCGGCTTACCGCGTATCGAAGAAACCCAAAAAGATTATCTAGAGCGCGGTGCCCGGCGTATTTCGCCGTTCTTCGTGCCCGGTTCTCTAATCAACCTGATTTCGGGTCAGTTGTCGATCAAATACGGCATGAAAGGCCCCAGCTATGCCGTGGTCTCGGCCTGCACGACCGGCCTGCATTGCATTGGCGATGCAGGCCGTCTGATCGAATACGGCGACGCCGACATCATGCTGGCAGGTGGCGCCGAAGCCACCGTGTCGCCCTTGGGTATAGGCGGTTTTGCCGCCATGCGCGCATTGAGCACCCGCAACGACGATCCCACCACGGCGTCGCGTCCCTGGGACGTCGATCGTGACGGTTTCGTTCTGGGCGAAGGTGCCGGGGTGCTGGTGCTCGAAGAGTACGAACACGCCAAGGCACGTGGCGCGCGTATTTATGGCGAGTTGGCGGGTTATGGCATGAGTTCGGACGCTCACCACATCACTGCACCGGACAAGGACGGTCCCCGCCGTGGCGTGATCGGTGCGCTGCGTAATGGTGGCATCAATGCCGACGAGATCGCCTATGTCAATGCGCACGGCACCTCGACGCCTCTGGGCGACCAGAACGAAACCGACGCGCTCAAACTGGCCTTCGGTGACCACGCCAAAAAGCTGGTGGTGAACTCGACCAAATCGATGACCGGTCACTTGCTGGGCGCAGCGGGCGGCATCGAAGCCGTCTTCACGACCCTGGCCGTGCATCACCAGGTGTCGCCGCCGACCATCAACATCTTCAATCAAGACCCGGGCTGCGATCTCGACTACTGCGCCAACACCGCACGCCAGATGAAGATCGATGTCGCCTTGTCGAATTCGTTCGGCTTCGGTGGCACCAACGGCTCCATGGCCGTGCGCCGTGTCTGATCGCACTCGTCGCCCCGCCCGCCCGCGGGGCGACAGCGCACTGCTTATTGCGCTGCCGGCTTGTACCGGTACAAGACTCGGCGGTTTGGCTCAGCGTCGTCCTCGGGGCCTGCGGGCGTTGCGGCGATTGCCGAAAGGCCGCTGGCAGGCCCGCGTGGGGACGCAGTGGTGGCCATTGGCCCCCCCGGTCTGGTCGACGGGTTGCGGTTGGATTGTTTTTTCCGCTTCGTGGGCAGATAACATCGCTGCGGGGCATCCTGTGCAGCACCCGGCGGTGACGCTGTGGCGTTGTGCGGTGCGTCCCCCTTGTTGGCGGGCATTGTGCGTTGCCGCACACATGCCCGATCCCTTGGCTGTACACAGTGAGGCGCGATGAATCCCAATGATGTCGACGCCGAACTTGTCGCTCGCGTTCAGCGCGGCGACAAGAAAGCGTTCGATTTGCTGGTGCTCAAGTATCAGCGCAAGATCATGCGGCTGTTGTCGCGGATGATCCGCGACCCCCACGAGGTCGAGGACGTCGCGCAAGAGGCTTTTATCAAGGCTTATCGTGCGCTGCCGCAATTTCGCGGCGATAGTGCTTTTTATACCTGGTTGTATCGCATCGCCATCAATACGGCCCGCAACTGGTTGGCGGCACGTGGACGCCGCCCCAGCACGCCCAATGCACTGGAAACAGAAGATGGTGAAACTTTTAACGAAACCGACAACCTAACGGATAACAGCACACCAGAATCCATGGTGGCCAGCCGTGAAATTGCCGAGACGGTCAATGCCGCGATTCAGGCTTTACCTGAAGAGTTACGCACCGCGATCGTCATGCGCGAGATGGAAGGTATGAGTTACGAAGACATCGCCCAGAGTATGGATTGCCCGATCGGCACCGTCCGGTCGCGTATTTTCCGCGCGCGCGAAGCCATTGCCACCCGGCTGCGCCCGCTGCTAGGTACTGACACCGAGCGTCGTTGGTAAGGACGCATAGCCATGCAAAACGCCCAAACTACTTCTACAGATGTTTCCAACCGCGAGATTCTTTCGGCCTGGCTTGACGGCCAGCCGATGGACGATCACGATCTGCCCTCGATTCAAGTCAATCGCCAGGTGTGGGACACCTATCATCTGATCGGCGACGTGATGCGCAGCAACGAGCTGGCGGTGCAGCCCTCGGCGCAGTTCCATGCGCGCCTGTCGCGCGCACTGGATGCCGAGTTGCCGATCGTCGCGGCACCGCGTCGCTCGCGGCGAGGGGCATGGCGCATGGGTCTATCCGGTGCGGCCATGGCGGCAGCCGTAGCGACGGTGGTGTGGGTAGCCCAGCCTGCGTTGGTCGGCGGCAATGCCGATGGCGGCGGCGCCGCTCAGATCCTGGCCGACGCCACGCCCCCCGTTGCCGACGACACGGCCTTGTCCGCTTACCTCGAAGCACATCGCCAGATGGCTGGTCCCAGCGCCATTCGTCAGGTCTCTTTTGAAGGTGCTGGCCGTTGATGGCGACATTGTCCCTCGACGATCGCTCCGACGACATCGCTCAGGCGAGTGCGCGCTGGCTGTGGCGTAGCCAGCAGGTCTTGCGTTGCGGCATGGTCGCCGCGCTTGCCGCGCTCGCTTGCGTGGCGATGTCTGCGCCGGTGCGCGCCGCATCCGATACGCCTGCCGATCCTTTGCAGTTGCTGGCGCGCATCCAGGAGGCTGCCCGCCAGCTCGATTACTCGGGCGTGTTCGTCTATTCCCAAGGTGGATTTACGCAGTCCTCCCAAGTCGTTCACATGGTGGATGGCACGGGGTCGCGCGAGCGCTTGGAAGTCCTGGACGGCGAGCCGCTCGAATTCATCCGGCACAACGACGAAGTGCGTTGTCTGATGCCTCAGCGCAAGAAGGTCTTGCTCGAACGCCGTCGAACCGATCGTTTTCCAGGCTTGTTGCTGGGCGATCCTTCGGGTTTGAGCCAGAATTATCGGGTGACGGCTGTGCCCGGCACCCGGCGGGTGGCCGGCCGCGCCTGTCATCTGGTCATGATCGAACCTCTGGATGGCCGCCGCTACGGCTATAAGCTGTGTGCCGACGCCGATACCGGCCTGTTGCTCAAGGCGCAAACCTTGGCGGCCGACCGTAGCGTGATCGAGCAGGTCATGTTCAGCTCGGTCAAAGTGGGCGAGGGTATCGTCGCCGAGTCGCTGCGACCGTCCTGGTCTACCCAGGATTGGACGGTAGTTCGATCGGCCATGACCCCGGTCGATCTCGCGGGCAAGGGCTGGCGCGTGCCTCCACCACCGGGTTTCGTGCCGGTCATGCAGGTCGAGCGCGTCATGGGCGATCCGCTCAAGGTCAGCCAGATCGTCTTCTCCGATGGACTGGCCGCAATCTCGGTGTTCATCGAGCCCTACAGCACCCGAGGCTCGGTGCAAAAGAAACAAGGTCCGGCCAAGCACGGTGCGGTCAACGTCTTCGGTACGCGTATCGCCGATTTCTGGTTGACCGCCATGGGTGAAGTCCCCGTGAGCACCCTACAAGAGCTGGCCGAGTCGACCGAGTACGTTCCATTACCCGACTGAGTGCGGTGTCGCACGTCGGGCGAGGTGTTTTTTCGGAGTTCACAATGAAAGTCATTCGTCCCGCCGCAAGGCGTCTCTTGTTGAGCACCTCGGTGGCGCTCGCCCTGTCTGCGGGCATGTTGCCGGTGTCGAACGCCTTGGCGCAAACGGCCGCTGCGCAGGCGCCGCTGGTGTCGCTGCCGGATTTCACCGCTATCGTCGAGCGCGCCGATCCCGCCGTCGTCAACATTCGCACGACCGCCACGGTTCCTACGCGAGCCATGATGCCGGGCCGTAATGGCCAACCGGGTGGCGACCCCTACGAATTGTTCCGATACTTCTTTGGCCCCGATTTCCAGCCCCCGGGCGGCGATGGTCGCGGTCAGGGTCCCATGCCCAGTCCGCGCGGCGGTACGCCCGAAGGCCGCACCGTACCGCGCGGTCTGGGTTCGGGGTTTTTCATCTCGCAGGATGGATACATCCTGACCAATAACCACGTGGTGGCGGATGCGACGGATATTTTCGTCACCCTGACCGACGGTCGTGAGTTCAAAGCCAAGCTGATCGGACGCGACGAGCGTACCGATGTCGCCTTGATCAAGATCGATGCAACCGGCATGGCGTCCTTGCCGATCGGCGATCCCAGAGCGCTGAAAAAAGGCAACTGGGTGCTGGCCATCGGCTCGCCCTTCGGTCTGGATTCAACCGTGACCGCGGGCATCGTCAGCGCCATTGGCCGTGATACCGGCGAGTACTTGCCATTCATTCAGACCGATGTGGCGGTCAATCCGGGTAACTCCGGTGGGCCGCTGCTCAACCTGCACGGCGAAGTCGTGGGCATCAATTCGCAGATCGTCTCGCGTAGCGGCGGCTTCATGGGCATCTCGCTGGCGATCCCCATCGACGAAGCCATGAGAGTCCAGGAGCAGCTCAAGAAAACCGGCAAAGTTACACGCGGTCTGATTGGTGTGCAGATCGGCGAAGTGAGCCAGGAAGTGGCCAAGGCCATCGGCCTGCCCAAAGCACAGGGTGCTTTGGTCAGTGGCGTGCAACCGGGCGGTCCGGCCGAGGCGGCCAAAGTGATGCCGGGCGACGTGATCTTGGGTTTTAATGGCGCCGAAATCGTCCGTTGGAGCGATTTGCCACGTATCGTAGGCGGCACTGCGCCGGGCACGACCGGTAAACTGGAACTCTGGCGCAAGGGCAAACGCCTGACGGTGGACGTCAAGGTCGAGGAAATTCCGAGCGAAGCGATCGCCGCCAAGGCTGAAACCGAAGAAACGGCTAGTGCTGGCAATGCCTTGGGCATTGTGGCGATCAGCGTCCCCGCCGAGATTCGAAAGAAGCTCGGCATCGACCGTGGCGTGCAGGTCAAGCAGTCGTCCGGCGCCGCCGCCGAGGCTGGCATCGCGGCGGGCGATATCGTCCTGACCATCAACGAAAGCGACATCACGGATGTGAAACAATTTAACAAGGTGGTGGGCGCATTACAGGCCGGGCGTTCCGCTGGCGTGTTGGTTCGCCGCGCCGACGTCACGCAGTGGGTGGTGATCGCGCCAAACAAATAAGCGCGAGAACAGCTAAAATGTTCGGTTGACTGCCGAATAACCCTTTGGCTTTTCTGGGGCCGAGGGGCCGGATGGCCGGGGAAGGGGGGCGTAAAGCCCCCTTTCTTTTGTGTCTCGGTGCATTTCGTGTCTCGGGCTTTAGCCGAGCCCTCTATTTTTCGCCTCGCGGCGCACTGGTTATGCAGCACATTCGCAACTTCTCCATCATTGCCCACATCGACCACGGCAAATCCACGCTGGCGGATCGTTTGATCCACCGTTGCGGCGGCTTGGCCGACCGGGAGATGTCCGCACAAGTGCTCGATTCGATGGACATCGAGCGTGAACGTGGCATTACTATTAAGGCGCAGACGGCCGCCCTCCAATACAAGGCCGCCGACGGCAAGATCTATGCGCTCAACTTGATCGACACCCCGGGTCACGTCGACTTCTCTTATGAAGTCAGCCGGTCGCTGTCGGCCTGCGAAGGTGCGCTGCTGGTGGTTGATGCGTCCCAAGGCGTCGAGGCGCAGACGGTCGCCAATTGTTATACCGCTATCGAGTTGGGCGTCGAAGTCGTTCCGGTCCTGAACAAGATGGACTTGCCGCAAGCCGACCCTGAGGGTGCACGTCAGGAAATCGAAGACGTCATCGGCATCGATGCCGAGAACGCGATTCTGGCCAGCGCCAAAAGCGGCATGGGTATCGACGACATCCTCGAGGCCGTCATCGCCCGCATTCCGGCACCCGAGGGCGATCCGACCGCGCCCTTGCAAGCCCTCATCATCGATTCGTGGTTCGACAACTACGTCGGTGTGGTCATGCTGGTACGTATCGTCAACGGCACGCTCAAACCCAAAGACAAGATTCTGCTGATGGCGGCCAATGCGACTCACCTGTGCGAGCAGGTCGGTGTGTTCACCCCGAAGTCGCAGCAGCGACCTCACTTGTCGGCAGGCGAGGTGGGTTTCATCATCGCCGGCATCAAAGAACTCGCGCACGCCAAAGTGGGCGACACCATCACGCTGGCCGCGAAGCCTGCGCCACGAGCTTTGCCGGGCTTCAAGGAAGTCCAGCCGCAGGTGTTCGCCGGCCTGTATCCGGTCGAGAGCAGCGAATACGATCAATTGCGCGACTCGCTCGAAAAGCTCAAGCTCAATGATGCATCCCTGATGTTCGAACCCGAGGTGTCGCAAGCGTTGGGCTTCGGTTTCCGTTGCGGTTTTCTGGGTCTTTTGCACATGGAAATCGTGCAGGAGCGTCTGGAACGCGAGTTCGATATGGACATCATTACCACCGCGCCGTCGGTGGTCTACGAGGTCTTGCGCCGCGATCAGACGGTGATCATGGTCGAAAGCCCTTCGCGCATGCCTGAAGTGGGGCAGATCGAAGAGATTCGAGAGCCGATCGTTAAGGTCACGCTGTTCATGCCGCAAGAGTACGTCGGGCCAGTCATGACCCTGTGCAATAACAAGCGCGGCAACCAGATGAACATGAGCTACCACGGCCGTCAGGTTCACCTGGTGTACGAAATTCCGTTGGCCGAAATCGTGTTGGACTTCTTCGACAAGCTGAAATCGGTCTCGCGCGGTTATGCCTCGATGGATTACGAATTCCTGGAATACCGTAATGCCGATGTGGTGAAACTCGACCTGCTGATCAATAGCGACCGGGTCGATGCACTGGCCATCATCGCGCACCGCAGCGTGGCGCGTTATCGGGGTCGGGATGTGGTCTCGCGCATGCGCGAGCTGATCCCGCGTCAGATGTACGACGTCGCAATTCAGGCGGCCATCGGTGCCGAAATCGTGGCGCGCGAGAACGTCAAAGCGTTGCGCAAGAACGTATTGGCCAAGTGTTATGGCGGCGATATTTCGCGTAAGCGCAAGCTGTTGGAAAAGCAGAAAGCGGGTAAGAAACGCATGAAGCAGGTCGGCAGCGTCGAGATTCCGCAGGAAGCCTTTCTGGCTATCTTGCAGGTCGACGACAAATAACAAATTAAGGTTTCACACCATGAGTTGGAATTTCGCGCTGGTTCTCTTCATCCTGCTGATCGTAACCGGCATCGTCTGGACCTACGATTTCTTCGTCGCTCGGCGAGCGCGCGCGGCGCGCGTGCAGGCCGCAGCGGCGCAATTCGATAGCCAGCACGGTAGCGGCAACATTCCCACCGATGGCGGCGATATCGTCCGCCAGCGCCAGGAAGCCATCGCCCGTGCAGGCAAAGCCCCGTGGTGGATCGAATACGCCGTCAGCTTTTTTCCGGTCATTCTGTTCGTATTCGTCCTGCGTTCTTTCGTGGTCGAGCCCTTTCGCATTCCCTCGGGTTCGATGCTGCCCACCTTGCAGTCGGGCGATTTGATCCTGGTGAACAAATTTTCCTATGGCGTGCGTTTGCCCATCGTCGACAAAAAGGTGGTCGATCTGGGTTCGCCGCAGCGCGGCGACGTGATGGTGTTTCGTTATCCGGTCGAACCCGAAATCGATTACATCAAGCGAGTCGTCGGCGTACCGGGTGACGAAATCGCCTATGTCGATAAAAAGCTCTACGTGAACGGCAACGAAGTGGCGCGCACTCGCGACGGCGATTATTACGAGCCGGACCGCGTATCCTACATCGCTCAGTTCGACGAAAAACTGGGTGACGTGGCACACAAGATTTTGGTGGACCCGCGCCGTGCGCAGGATTACTCGCCGATCTGGGCCTTCCCGCATCGGGAGAACTGCGAATACGCCCGTAACGGCTTGCGGTGTACCGTGCCTGAGGGGCATTACTTCGCCATGGGCGATAATCGCGACAATAGTGCCGACAGCCGTTACTGGGGCTTCGTGCCCGACCGGAACGTCGTCGGTAAGGCGTTTTTCATCTGGATGAATTTTGGGGATCTTGGCCGGATCGGCCGTTTTGATTGATGCGTCAGCCTAATGCCGCCCTGGAGGGCCTCCTGCAATACGCTTTCAAGCAGCCCAAGCTGCTTGAGCAGGCGCTAACCCATCGCAGCCATAGCGCTCATCACAACGAGCGTCTCGAATTTCTGGGTGATTCCGTACTGAACGTCGTGGTCGCCGCTTTGTTATATGCCCGCTTCGATCAGATCGACGAAGGCGACCTGTCACGGCTGCGCGCCAATCTGGTCAAACAGGGCTCCTTGGCCGACATCGGTCAACGCATCGGGCTGTCGGCCTATCTGCGCCTGGGAGAAGGCGAGATGAAAAGCGGCGGCTTTAAGCGGCCGTCCATTTTGGCCGATACGCTCGAAGCCCTGTTCGGTGCGGTCTACATTGATGGCGGTTTCGACGCGGCGCACGGCGTGGTCAGTCGTCTATACCAGCCTGTGCTGGACAGCATGGATCCCGCCACCTTGGGCAAGGACAGCAAGACGCTATTACAAGAGGTGTTGCAGGGTCGCAAGCTCGCTTTGCCTGTCTACACCGTAGTGGCCACGCACGGGGCAGCTCACAGCCAGCAATTCGAAGTGCAATGTGCTGTTCCCGCGCTGGACATCAGCGTGTCGGCCACAGGTGCCAGTCGGCGAGCTGCCGAACAAGCCGGTGCCAAAGAGGTGCTCGCCTTACTGGAAGCCGCCCCGGCGCCGAAGGCCGCCCGCAAGCGGGCTCGCAAATCCGCTCAACTTACGCTACCGGTCGCGGTTGCGCAGGAAAACAAATGACCCAACCGTTTCGCTGCGGCTTTGTGGCTATCGTCGGCCGTCCTAACGTGGGCAAATCGACGCTGACCAACGCCTTGATCGGCAACAAAATTTCCATCGTTTCGCGCAAGGCGCAAACCACACGTCACCGCATTCAGGGCGTGCTTACGCGCGAGCACGAGCAGTTCGTGTTCGTCGATACGCCCGGGTTTCAGACTCGCCATGGCGGTGCCATGAACCGCATGATGAATCGCGTGGTCACGCAGGCCCTGGCGCAGGTGGATGTCGTGGTTCATGTGGTCGAAGCCGGTAAATGGTCCGAGGGCGATGCGCAATTGCTACCCATCATTCCGGCTGGCGCTCGCAGCATTCTGGCGGTCAACAAGATCGACGCGCTCAAGCAGCGCGACGAATTGTTCCCCTATGTGGCACGACTGGCCGGCCTGCACGATTACGGCGCGGTCGTCCCGGTCAGCGCCGCTAAGAATCGACAGCTCGATGCCTTGCTGGACGAGATCGCGGCCCGCTTGCCCGAAAGCGAGCCGATGTTCGAAGCCGACACGCTCACCGATCGTCCGATGCGCTTCATCGCCGCCGAGCTGGTGCGCGAAAAGATCTTCCGCCTAGTCGGCGACGAGTTGCCCTACGGCTGCACGGTCGTGATCGAGCAATGGGAAGAAACCGATGGTCATGCCCGTATCGCTGCGTGCGTGGTGGTCGAACGCGACAGCCATCGGCCGATTTTGCTGGGCGCGGGTGGCGCGCACATGAAGCGCATCGCCTCCGAGGCACGGCAGGATATTGCCAAGTTGATGGACAAGCCCGTACACCTGGAGGTATACATCAAGGTTCGCCGGGGCTGGTCCGATCGTGAAGGTGCTTTGCGCGATCTGGGCTACGAATAAGCGCGACTCATGACGAAGCGGTCTCGCGCAGTTCACGATAGCACGGCCTATCTGTTGCATGCCACAGCCTGGCGCGAGACTTCGCTGATTGCGCAAGTGTTCTCACGCGATCATGGCTGCGTGGCGATGGTGGCCAAGGGCGCGAAACGACCTTATTCGACCTTGCGCCCCGTGCTCGGCGCATTTCAGCCTTTGGCCCTGTCATGGACGGGTGCGGGTGAAGTCAAAACCCTGACGCGTGCCGAAGTCGCCGGTATTCGCGCATTGACCGGTGCGGCCCTGATGTCGGGCTGGTATATGAACGAGCTGCTTCTGCGGTTTCTTCCGCGGGAAGACCCTCATCCCTTGCTGTTCGATGCCTACGACGCTGCGCTGATTCAATTGGGGGCCGATGGCCGCGCCGCAGGCGTGCGCGCTGCAGGTGCATTGCGACGATTCGAGTGGGTATTGCTGCGAGAAAGCGGTTACGGTATGCCGGGCCCAGAACCCGACTTTACCGATCCCACCATCGAGCCCGAACTGCGAATGCAGCTGCGCCAAAAGCTGACCGAACAACTGACAGGACGGCCTTTATCAACTCGCCGAGTGCTGTTGGAGTTTCAGAGGCAATTCGTCGAACGCCGCGGATAATTTCCCGCAGACACACTTCGTTTAGTGCGGACCATTTGTAATTGCTAGGTCTCTCACGGATAGCGATCTGAATGCGACCCTAACATGAATACAGAGGCCGACCGTAAGGGCTCGATGCACTCGTATAGACAAGCGCAGCCTCCAATTCAGGTGGAGTGTCACGATGAAATACATCATTCGGTGGACGATTGCCCTTGTCCTAATGTCGAGCATACTCGGGGCCCATGCCCAGGTGAACGACGGTCACCTGTTTACCTTGAGTAGGAACGATTACCAAACGGTGTTCGCGCAAGGCTTACCTGTACCCGCGGGTGACCCTAATGTGTTTAGATTGCTCACCAATCACCAATGCGGGTTGAACGGGTTCTTGACCTTGCATACCAGCCTATCCGGCCTCATTTCAACGGCAGGAGCCTTGAGCAGGCGGACTAGTCGGTTGGTCTTCATCTTTCAAGTCAGATCGACTGCGAATATGAGATCCATGTGGAAAAGTGCCTTGGCCAACCGAGGGCAAATATCGTCCGAGCTGATCTCCGAGCTGATCAACCTGGCCATGCTGGATGACAGGTGGATCACCCCTGACGCTGTTGCACGAGAAGATATCCGCGGTGCGTTCGAGGTCCGGGGGCACATCTCCGGCGCAGAGATAATCTTTCATTACAATCCGCACTCCATCAGGCGTTTTGCGGAAATCAGCGCCGAACCGTTCATCATGCCTCCTCAGCCAGCGGCGATTTCAAATCAATACATTCGACTGGCCCTGCTGGAATATGCAAATCGAACCGTCAATGCCTATACGGTTCATTCGTTTACTTGTATTGCACCGCGACGGACTTTACTGAGCACGTCATTCTCGAACGGCTGCGTTACCGAGGACGATTTCATCGAACTGCACCCCAGGTTAGTACTGGCGCGCAAGCTCTTGCCTATTTTGAGAATCCGGGACGACTAAACGAGTCGCCCGTTCGTGCCAAAGCCCCAATAATCCGCACACGTTTTGATCGGGAGCGATTCTTATGAAGCAGATCGCATTTTGGGTAATAGCCGTCGCGATATACACCATGATCGGCATGCCTGCCGCCTGGGCCAACGACGGCAGGCTCTTTACGGTCAGTTCCGAGTCTTGGGAAACTGTGCATACCGAAGGATTAGGCGCTCTCACAGGAGATCAAAATGTCTACGCGTTGCTGACCAATAGCAACTGCGGCCAGTTGGGGTTTCGCACGCTTTTACAGACGCGGCGGGAGGCACTGGCAGTCGCGACAGATCTGAGTCGTCAATTGCAGCGGCAAATGTTCGTCTACGAAGTGCGATCGACCGAAAACATGTATTCGCTCGCTGCCAGTGTTGCGCACAACATCGATCAGATATCGCCCGAACTGGATAACATGGTGATCAGGCTGGGGGCTTTGGACGATAGATGGATTACGCCGAATGCCATTGCGCCAGGTGATATCGTTGCCAGCTTCGATGTCGATCGGCTTAGAATCATGGCGGGGTTTCCGACCGTGATTCACCGGCCGAATGAAAATTATGTCCCAAGAGCACCCGTCATATACGAGGGATTCTTCCGGATGGCTGCGCAGCCTCAGGTCATTTCGAACAACTACGTGCGTCTCGCCAGGCTGGAGCATGGCGGACGCCTAATCGATGCCTGTATCGTGGCCGCGTTCAGATGCGATTCGGGATCGTCCAGCGGGGCGAGGCTTTTTGCAGCTCAAAATCACTGCATTGCAACGGCCGATATTGAAAAAATCTCGATTAGACAAGCGTTCGCCCGACGCATCTATCCGGCTTTGATGGAAATTTTTTGAACGTGAGTATATGACGCTTGATCGAGCGAAAGAGCCTGTCCAAAAGTGACAGGCTCTTTTTTATGTGCGACATTTATGCCGAAGCCCATTTTCAATCGTCGCCGAAAATACATAGGATGGCCCGACACGACGTTTTATTTACGGCCTAGCATGCGTGCACCTCGACCAAAAAATAACAACGAACGACGCTGTCCGCACGCATTGGCGAGCAGATTTTTCGCGCATCTACTCGGTTTTGCATAGATACTCGTTTGACTATTCGGAAAACAGAACCGGTAGAATTTTATATGCGAGCGCGGTGCTAAAAGGAATTTTTACGATTTGATCTTCGGAAATGCAATTTGCCGGAGGGGCCGCCATATATGTGTCTGGCCGGGCGGCAGGGCACATAAACGACTGCACCGTACAGACGTCGTGAGCGGTCGACGTCCTCGCGAGCTGGAGGTAGCGGAGCGTTTGTATGGTGTGTTCCGCCGAAGGTCGGGTCTCGGAGTACGGACGTGGATTAATGCCAGGACTAGGAGTCGAATAAGTGGCGTTTCGAGTGAAAGGAGGCCATTGAGCTTGTCGTGATGTCCGGGCGTCTACTACATGCACACCCACAACCATGTCTGCCGTGATCGGGGTGGCGGTAAAGAGCCGCATGTCACTCGCTACATAGCTACGGTACGTTGCGGTATCTTGCCTCGCTACCCCGCCGCCGAGGTAATGAGTTATGGTTCTGCGCAAGGAATAAGTGGTCGGAGTTGCGGCAACGACATAGATGTAAACGGCCTGGTTGGTTTGCTCGTTTAGATCGAATGCCTCTCGGACTGCCTGCGATCGCAATCGTTGCAGCACTAAAAAAGCGCTTTGTCCACAGTCCACGTTGGCAAATAGGTTCAAGACATCTAAATTTGAACCTGGTGCCCGGACAGGATTTTTCTGAACGGCAGTAAGAGGCTCGGTATGTAAATAATAGAGATAATTTTTTTTCTCTTCCGGATATGCTTTGGCGTGACGTTGCGTGTTGTCTGCTGCGAGCACGTTCGAGCTAAGTATCGTACTAGCAGCCAGCACGATCCTACATATGCGTTGCGCGTTCATACAAACCCCCCAATTTTGTCTAGTCAGGCGCTTAAATAATATATCGTCAACCGCATAAAGACGCTTATGCTGGGAGCTGTGTTTCAATTGGTCAAAAAGCATCGATTTCGTTGATCGAGCAATTTGAAATTCGATGATTTTTATTGAGTTCAGATATTTTTATTGAGTTCAGATATTTTTATTGGGACACAATAATTTTATTAAATTTTTTAAATTAAACTCAACGACAAGTTTTTAAAATTTATTGATAGAGGGCGTTTTCCAACATGCCGTGTTTGCCTGTCGCTATGTCAGCAGCGGAGTCTAACGACTATATCCCTACGGACATTTCACCGGCGAGCATGTTTTATTTTAGTCAATTCACTCCTCGATGAATACTGCTGCGAAAAAGTGGTGCTCCGTGCATCGACACGAGATTTTTTCTGCAACTTAGCATTTGCCTGTCGGCTATAGGCGGCCAGTCGACGACAAAGCCCGCTCGCATCGGCGAAGCAGGCTTTTCTTATACTTACTTGGTTTTGTCTGGCGGAAGCGCTCGTATAAATTATTCTGAAAACAAAAGCGGCAGAATTTTATATGTCAGCGCATTTTTCAAAGGAATTTTTACGATTTGATTTTGTGAAATGCATTTCCCAGGGGATGCCGCTATATGTGGGCCGGGTCTGCTTGCAGGGCACATAAAAGGTTGAATCGTACAGACGTCATGAAAAGTCGATGTTTTCACAATATCGACATAATGAAATTTTTGCATGATCTCCTCTTCCGAGGGCTGGTCGCCGGGGTACGTATGTGTATTAATGCCGGGACTTTGAGCGGAATAATTGGGATTGGCAACGTAAGGCGGCCAAGGATTTTCTGGCGCGTCCCTGTCTACGATATGTGCGCCTATAATCATGTCTTGTATGATTGCAGTGGCCGTGAATAATCGACGTTCATTGTTTGCATAAGCACGATTTGCTGCGGTATTTTGCGTTCGTGACCTCTCGAGGTAGCGCGTCAAAGTGCGATGCAAAAGATATACGTCGTAAGTTGCGGCGACAACATAAATATAAACAGGGCTGCTGGTTTGATCGGTTAACCTGAATGCCTCGTCGACTGCGGCCCTCCGATGTAGGTGCAAAACCAAATAAGCACTTTCATCACAATATATGTTGGCGAATAAGTTTAAAATATTTAAATTGGAGCCCGGCGCTTGAATGCCGTTTTCATGAACAACGGATGGCGGCTCGTTGTGTAAGTAATAAAGATAATTGTCTTGGATGTATGGGTATTTTTCGGAGCGACTTTTTTCGTTACCATCTGCTGCGAACGCGTTCAAGCCGAGAATCATACAAACTATAAATATAAACTTACGTATGTGTGGCAAATTCATACGCCACCTCCCGATTCTGTGGAACAACAACCTTAAAGCATAGCTTACTGGATGCATAGCGAGATTCGACCGATGTTTGTTTTTCGATTGGTCTAATTACCTTGGGTTCAATGCGCCAGATCGGCTGGCGGTTTGAAATGCCTTCAATCTTACGCAAGTGACATATTTTTAAGCGTGAGGTTTTTTTTGTGCGACGCTTCCAGCGAGACTTATTCGCGATCGCCGCTAGAAGATGCCGACGATGACCCGCCACGACCTTTTATCTGCGACGCAGCATGCGCGCACGTCGACCGAAGACGACCAGCGAGTGACGCTGTCCGTACGCATGGGCGAACGGATTTTTCGTACACACGCTTAGTTTGTATGGCGTGAGCGCCAATTCGACGATTCGGAAAACAAAAGCGGCAAAATTTTATATGCTGGCGCACTGCTCCACGGTGTTTTTACGATTTTATCTCGGGGAATGCAGCCCTCGGGGGAAGCTGCTATGTATTGGTGAGGGCTGGGTGCAGCAGGGCAAAAAAACGCTTTCGGCCAGAGAATAAGTTTCTATTGGCGCGACGGGTGCCGCTTGGGTGGGCGTTTGCCTCGGCATGTCCAACAGGTATCGATGTAACGTATTTGAGCGTTGGCATGACGCGCTATGAAATAAAAGAGCCTGTCCGTTAGGGACAGGCTCTTTCACGTATATGCAACGCTTGGGCGAGGTTTATTCGCGATTGCCGCCGAAGATGCCGAGGATGGCCAGCAGATTGGCGAACACATTGTAGACGTCCAAATAGATCGCCAGGGTAGCCGAAATATAGTTGGTCTCGCCGCCGTTGACCACACGCTGGAGGTCGACCAGCATGAAGGCCGAGAAAATCACGATGGCCAGCACCGATACCGTCAGCATCAGCGCCGGGATTTGCAAGAACATGTTGGCCAAGGCCGCTACCAAGATGACGATGGCGCCGATGAACAACCACTTCTGCATGCTCGACAAATCGCGTTTGATGGTGCTTGCCAGAGTGGCCATGGTGCCAAACACCAGCGCCGTGCCGCCGAAGGCGATCATGATCAGTTGTTCGCCATTGCCGCGCGACAGAACGAAGCCCAGCATGCGCGACAGCATGACGCCCATGAAGAACGTAAACGCCAGCAGCAGCACGACCCCCAGGCTGTTGTCGCGATTTTTTTCGACGGCGAACATCAAACCGAACGCGCCGACCAAAAAGACGATGGTGCTTAAGCCGGGGCTGCCGGCCATGACTTGATTCAGGCCGGTGGTCAGACTGAGCCAGGCACCTAATACGGTAGGGATCAGCGAAAGCGCCAACAACCAGTAGGTGTTGCGCAGGACGCGGTTGCGAGCGACTTCGCCCGGCGCGGAAGTGGAGCGGTCGAACGGGGACGTCTTGATCGGATCCATAATGTATTCCTCGCACGTTGCATCGGCGGGCCTTGCAGGCAAGGTGCTCTGCATCGCGTTGTTGGTCTGTCGAATGACGAAGAATACCTGACAGTTTCCTGAAGCGCCAGCCTTCGATTTTTTCGGGTGACACCGCTCAATGCTAAATGTAGAAAGAAAGGCTGTTTGTTCAGCTTACACGCTCGACCACTACAGTGATTGCAGCTTAATCACTTGTCACTAAAGGAGCCCGATGGTGATTCGCAAGAAGATTCAGCTGATCGAATTCTCCGTTGGCATGCTTGTGAACTCAGTTGTAATTGTAGATGGCAACCGCCACCACAACCCACTTAAGTCCTTTTATTTTGTGCATAGCGCGCCCCTGAACCTGAAGAAGCCCAAGCCTATCGGCGCTTCAAGAACTGATATCACTTCGTTCCGACTGGCCGCCACTTTCAATGCCATCTAAGCGCATATTTAAGCTTGTACCCGAACCTGGCCGATGCGTTGCCCGCCGCTAATGTATTGAATGGACTGACCTTGCGGCCAGCTTACATTGGTCAGGTGGCGAGCAAGCACGACATCTATTTTTTTGTACAACACCGTCCAGTGGTGAGAAAGCGGGGCGCCCAGCCCAGCCTGATATGCAAGACAGCTAGAGTGAATCGATGCTCTAGCACTTTCTACCAGGAGACCCAAAGGATGATTCGTACACAAATTCGGCTGGTTGTAGTCGCCGTTGGCATGCATCTAAGCTCAACGGTAATCGCGGCAGACTTCTCCAATCCCAACACACCCCACATTTATCATTTTGTGCATAACGCGCCTTTGGACGAGTCGGTTCATGCACCCGGGAGTGACACCAATGTGTTCAGATTGACTGCCAATGTGCAGTGCGATCAAAGCGCTTATTTAACGTTAATCCAAGACCTGCAAGAGGCGCTGGGGGCCGCGAGGGCGTTGAACTATCTGACCGGTCAGCCCGCCTACGTCTACGAGGTGGGAGGCAACCCCAACATTTTTTCCTTGCGGAGGACCGTAGCCGAATACGCACCACGAGTGAATGAACCCTACCGCACTTCGATGCTGAACTATATGAACCATGATTTTCGTCGGTTTACGCCGTTCCCTATCCTCCCAGAGCAAGTCAGAGGGGTATTTGAAATAGCGGGATATTCTGGTGGGGCTATAGCTGAGCCTGAGTATGTTCGGAATCCAGGTTTCAATGGTGTCGCAGAACGCAGCTCCGGTGTATATCGAGTTTATCCAGAGCCTCGGTGGGAGGAAACCGAGCAATATATCCGCTACATTCATTCAGCGCAGGGTTCAACGGTAGACGTTTGTGTTGCCCAATCGTTCACCTGTCCGTCTCGACAGCCGAGCCACGACCTGATGTCACCCTCCAACAACTGCATTCCAGAACATAAGATTGAAAAGAGTCGTTGGAATACTGCACTTGCGTACGAATTGTTGCCGGTGCTATTTGAGTCGCCCTGAGCAGACGCGTGGCAAACGCGCGCTACCCTGGTCTCTAGGCTCTTAGGATCGCGCGCTGTTGCGCGCGTATTCTTGACGGCGTGGGCGTTTGTCTGAAGCCCATCATCCCGATCGGGTCTGACGCAAGGCACGCGTCACGATCTCGGGCAGGCGGTCTTGAAGGCGAGTACGCAGATGGACGATGGCTTCGTCTAGGGCCTCGTCCACGGCATCCTCGATGGCGGCCTGCAATGCGGCGCGCAGCACGGGTTCAGGGTAGGTCGCAGCGGTCGAACGCGCATCGGGCGCGCTGGCCGGTTCGGTTTTGTCTTCTGCCGGTCGATCGTGCTCGGGTTGGCGTACCGTCAGCGTCGGGATGCCTGAGTCGTCATGGGGGCTACGGTAATGCGTCACTAGGCATCTCCCCGTGCTGGTCCGGCCGGAGAGCGCAGATCGTGTGCATGCACGTCATGCCCCGCAGCAGCGTATTCACGCCAACGCGAACGAGCCAGCTGGCGATCTGCATCGCCGCTCGCGACGATCTCCATGATGCGCTCGAACCGGCCAGCGTCCGGCGGGCAGCCGTCGTCCAGGTTCAGGAGCCAGGGTAGAGCGACTCCATCGGGCAACCGGCCCAGCCATGCCCCGGGCGCGGCCATCGACAGCACGACGGGCGTGTCGGTCGCCAGAGGATCATCTACGCCGACGTGCGGCACGAACGACACTGGGTCAAATGCCCACAACAATCGATCGAACGCGGCTAGCCGTTGTGCATCGGCGCTGTAGGCCAGCACGGTTTGTCCGGCCAAATACCGCTTGCGTGTCACCAGGCAGGCGGTGCGCAGGCGATCGGGGGCACCAAACGCGAAATCGACGCGGGCCATGAACGCCTAGCGTGCCTGCTGATCGAGCAGGAACTGTATCAGCAGCGGTACTGGGCGGCCGGTGGCTCCTTTGTCTTTGCCGCCTTTCCAGGCCGTGCCCGCGATGTCCAGGTGAGCCCAGCGGTAGGCTTTGGTAAATCGTGATAGAAAGCAGGCCGCGGTCACCGATCCGGCTGGAGGGCCGCCGATGTTGGCGATGTCGGCGAAGTTGGATTTGAGCTGATCTTGATAGGCGTCTTCGATCGGCATGCGCCAAGCGGTGTCCAGCGAGCGTTTGCCAGCGGACTGCAATGCGTCGGCCAGATCGTCGTCGGTTGAGAACAAGCCGGTGTTGACGTGTCCCAGCGCAACGACGCAAGCGCCAGTCAGCGTGGCGATGTCGACGACGGCCGACGGCTTGAATCGCTCGGCGTAGGTCAACGCATCACACAGAACCAGCCGGCCTTCGGCGTCGGTATTGAGGATCTCGATCGTGTGTCCGGCCATGCTGGTGACCACATCGCCCGGCTTGTTGGCCCGGCCACTGGGCATGTTCTCGCACGCCGCGACAATGCCCACCACGTCACCGGGCAAGTCCAGTTCGCCTATCGCACGGAAGGCGCCTAGCACGCTGGCCGCTCCGCACATGTCGAACTTCATTTCGTCCATCGTCGCGGCAGGCTTGATGGAAATGCCGCCAGAATCGAATGTGATGCCTTTGCCGACCAGCACGACTGGACCGGTGCCCGAGGCGTTCTTGGCTTTCTTCGCCTTGGAGCCGCTGTGCTTGAGCACGATGAAGCGGGGCGGTTCGTCCGAACCTCGCGCGACCGACAGGAACGATCCCATGCCCAATGCTTCAATCTGTTTGCGTTCGAGCACTTCTACCTTGATGCTCTTGAAGTCGGCGGCCAGTTGGCGCGCCGTTTCGCCGAGATAGCTGGGCGTGCAGATGTTGCCCGGCAGGTTGCCCAGCGTGCGGGCCAGGGCCATGCCGTTGGCGATTGCGGCACCTTGATCGAGGGCCTGCTTGACCTGTGCGGCATCGCTACGTTCGACGATATAGGTCACTTTCTTGAGTTTGGGCGGGCCTTCGCGCTCGGACTTGCCAAACGTGCCGTCGTAGTAATACACGGCGTTACCGACCGTGCAGGCGCCGTTGCGAGCGCGCTCGGTCAGATCGGTGCCTTCCATGGGAACGCCTAGCAGCGCCGAAGTCCCTTCGCCCAGGCGCAAGCCGACCAGCACCTTGGCGAATGCCTGTTCGGCCGACGCATAGTGTGTGGCGCTGTAAGCCGACTGTTTGCCCAGGCCCACCAGCACCACGCGCGCTGCGGTGACACCGGGCAGGTTGCGCAGCACCAGGGTAGCCCCGACGTTTGCGCGGAATTCGCTCTTGACGACCGCCTTGATGGCGCCATCGCTGGCATGGTCGATTTGCTGAGCCGCAGCGCTCAAAACGCCATCGGCATACACGCCTACCGCCAGCGCGGGCGTTTTGGCGAGGTGCAGGGATGCGGTAGTCTGTGTGCTAAATTCCATTCGGGTTCCCAGGTGCGTCGATGATGAGATGCAATCGATTATCCCGCATATTCTCCCATGTCACTATTCAAGCGTTCTGTCGTCAACGAAATTAGTAGCCACGCCGGCGTCGTCTTCTCGACGCTGGTCGTCGTGTGGCTGAGCGTCCTGCTGGTGCGCCTGCTGGGCGAAGCGGCGGGCGGCGCGATCGGTGCCGACGTGGTGCTGGGACTGGCGGCATTCTCCACGATCACGGCACTGCCGACCATTTTGACGGTTTCGCTGTTTATTGCGGTACTGACCACAGTGACCCGCAGCTATCGCGAATCCGAAATGGTGGTGTGGTTCGCCAGCGGCCTGTCTTTGTCCGACTGGGTCCGTCCGGTATTGCGTCTGGCCGTGCCGGTCGCGATGCTGGTGGCCGTCCTCACCTTGTCGGCATCGCCCTGGGCCTATCGACAAATCAACGAGTATCGTCAGCGGTTCGAGCAACGCTCCGATCTTTCTCGTATTTCTTCCGGTAATTTCATCGAGTCCAATAGCGGCACGCGCGTCTTTTTCGCCGACGAGCCGGTGCGTGCGGGCGACGAGATTGGCGCGGCTTTCGCTCGCATCGTCGATCCCGAGTGGCATACGCTGATCATTACCGAAAGCGCGCACATCGAGACCGAAGCCAACGGCGACCGATTCATTGTCATGACCGACGGCCGGCGCTACGATTTCAAGCTCGGCACGCCAGAAATGCAATTGGTCGATTTCGATCGTTACGGCGTTCGGATCGAACAGCGGGGCGGGGCAGATGCCCGGCTCGAAGCTCGCCGTGCCGCAGAAAACTCGAGTAAGGGGCGACCCTCCATGCTGCTGATTTCCGACCAGACCGACGGGTCGTGGGGGCAGTTGATGTGGCGTATCGCGATGCCGCTCGCGACGCTCAACCTGGCCTTGCTGGCCATCCCATTGGGGGCCGTCAATCCGCGTATGGGTCGCACCGGCGATTTGTTGCTGTCTGGTTTGATCGCCCTGTTGTATATGAACCTGATCAATCTGTCGCGCTCGTGGATCGGCAACGGCTCCTTGAATTTCGGTGTCGGGGTATGGGCGATACACGCTGTGGTCATTGTGCTGACGATCTACCTGTTCAGGCGCAAACTCAGGATCAAGGCGCCGCAGTCGCCCAGGCTGTCCGCAACGGCGTGAGCAGTTCAGGCACGCACGTAAACTTATTCGTTTAAGTTATATAATCCGGGTTCTATATTACCTATAATGTTCTGAACTCAGCCAGGGCATTATCATGAATCTGCAACAGTTCCGTTTTGTGCGAGAAACCATCCGTCGCGACTTCAATCTGACCGAGGCGGCACGCATGCTGTACACCTCGCAGCCAGGCGTATCCAAAGCCATTATTGAGTTCGAAGATGAATTGGGCGTGAAGATTTTCGAGCGTCATGGCAAACGTATCAAGGGATTGACCAAGCCTGGTCTAGCGGTCTCCCAAGTCATCGACCGCATCATGCGCGAAGTCGACAATCTGAAGAAAGTCAGCGAAGAGTTCGCGCGCCGTGACGAGGGGGGACTGGTCATTGCCTGCACCCACACTCAGGCACGATATCTTTTGCCTCGGGTGATTCCCGCGTTTCGACAACAGTTTCCCAAGGTGCATCTGTCTTTGGCCGAGGGTAGCCCTGCCCAGTTGGCCGAAATGGTTTTGCACGAGCAGGCCGACATTGCTATCGCAACCGAATCCCTGGCGCTGACCCCCGGGCTGGCGACGCTGCCGGTCTATACCTGGGAGCACACCGTCGTGGTGGACCCCGAGCATCCGCTCGCGCAGCTGACCTCGAGTGAAGCCAAGCGCATTACTTTGGCGCAGCTTGCGGCCTATCCCATCGTCACCTACGAACGCGCGTTTACCGGGCGGAGCACGATCGACGAGGTATTCGCCACGCAAGGCATCCATCCCGATATCGTGCTCGAAGCCATCGACGCCGATGTAATCAAGACCTATGTCGATGTCGGACTGGGTATCGGCATCATTGCCGGGGTAGCGTACGACCCGCGCCGCGACAGCAATCTGGTGGGCATTCCGGTCGGTCATCTGTTTGGTACGCATACCACTCGGGTGGGGATGAAATCCGGCGTCTTTCTGCGCGACTATGTATATACCTTCCTGGAAATGCTGGCCCCGGCACTGACACGCGACGTAGTGCAGGACGCTGTGCAGCAAGACCGCGCCCGTTGATTCGTCAGGCTGCCGGGCGGGCGAATCCCGGCGGTCGGATGGCGTTTCCGCCTGCAGCTATGCACTCAGATTCTCTAATAGAGAATTTAAATAATAATACATCTCATTTGTCTTGAGTAAAAAAACAAGAATCATTATCATCTTCTCCATATTCAACGGCATATGGAGTCGTCATGACGGCAGCACTCAGCGCGGTAGTGGTCGGAGCGGATCGGCTCGGTAATATTCCCGATCTATTGAAAGGCCACAACATTGCGATCACGCACCACATCAGTGGCCGCGATCCTTCGCATCAAAAGCGAACTTTGCAGCTGCCCTCGGGCACTCAGCTGGTCATTTTGTTGACCGACTTTCTGGGCCACAACGTCATGAAGACTTTCCGCTCCGCCGCACAAAAGGGGGGTATTCAGGTCGTCGCTTGTCGCCGCTCGGTGTGCAGCATGCAGCAGGCATTGGATCAGTGCGGCTTGTGCCCCAACCGCAAGAAGCACTGATATCGGTATAGGCCCGCGCGATCGACCGTGCGCTTTTAGCGCATGGCGGTCAGGTCGGCGGCGCTCAAGCGGCGAGCGCCGTTGTAGCGCTTGTTCCAGTAGGCCATCGTCAAGTTCTCGATGCGCACGACGCCACCGGCACTGGGCGAATGCACGAATCGGTCGTCGCCCAAATAAATGCCCACGTGCGAGTATTTACGGCCCATGGTGTTGAAGAACACCAAATCGCCAGCGACCAATTCGGATCGGCCGATCGTTTGACCGAAGTTGGCGATCTCGGCTGCCGAGCGTGGAAGACGCAATCCTAAGGCTTGCGACACGGCATAGGACACCAGCCCGCTGCAATCGAAACCTTCTTCAGGCGAACTGCCCCCAAACCGATAGCGAATTCCCCGGTGACGTAGGGCCTCGGCCACTAACGCGGCGTGCGCGGTAATGCCTTGACCACCCGAATGCGGGCGGCGCTGTTGCGATAGCAGGCGATTGATGGGATCTTCGTTAGATCCGTAGTTAGCGTAAGGATCGTTGTACGAGTTGGCCCAGAACGCGTGCGTCTCGTCCGACGAGGCTTGGTGGGTGCCACCGGCGCAACCGGCCAGAATGACTGCGGACAGTGCGCAAATCGAAAGTCGGGCCAAGCGCCAAGCAGATCGGTGGGGGGGAGGGGTCGCCATGCTCGCCTTGTCAGAACGAGGGTTGCCGCCCTCTTAAAAAACCTGAAAAAAATCAGTGTGTTGCGGATGAAATCCGCAGCGAATTCTAGCAAGCTGGAATCATACCAATTCTATCTAAGTGTAACTTATCCGGGTGGGATATCGCTGAACTAAGCCCGCGAGGTGTATGGATCGTATGCTCGCCCTGCAAGCATGGCGCAAGCCCTAGCCCGCACAATCTACCGCAGCAGTATGGCAAATTCTGTATGGTGAAACGGCCCATCGAATAGTCAGGCTGAAAAATATCAGGAGGACGACGTGCAGACTACCCGGGATTTCCATTACGAATCATTACATCATCGCGAAATCTTCTGGGCGCGGGAGGCTGCCCGCATTCATTGGCATCGCCCCTTCGATCAGGTGGTGGACGTCAGTCGGCCACCTTTCGCTCGGTGGTTTCCAGGTGGGCAGACAAATCTATGCCACAACGCGGTAGACCGTTGGGCCGAGGCGATGCCGGATGCCCAGGCACTGATCTGGGTGTCCAGCGAGGTCGATGCCGAGCGTATATACGACTGGGCGGAGCTGTTGCGTCACGTACAGACCATGGCGGCAGTGCTTCAATCGCAAGGCGTGCAAGCAGGCGACCGCGTGCTGATCTATATGCCGATGGTGCCCGAGGCGGTTTTTACGATGCTGGCCTGTGCACGCATCGCCGCAGTGCATTCGGTGGTGTTTGGCGGGTTTGCGTCGACCAGTCTGGCGCAGCGCATCGACGATGCCACGCCTCGCGCGATCGTCACCGCGGATGCGGGCTCGCGGGGCGGCAAAGTAGTGCCCTATAAACCTTTGCTGGACGAGGCACTGACCCGGTGCCGTCATCGGGTCGATAGTGTGCTGGTGCTGGATCGTGGATTGGCCCCCGCGCCGCTCTTGCCGGGACGTGATCACGATCTGGCGCGAGCCTGCGCGCAGCACGTCCGGGCCACTGTACCGGTCGTCTGGCTCGATTCGACCGCGCCATCCTACGTGCTGTATACCTCCGGCACGACCGGCCAGCCGAAGGGAGTGCAACGCGACGTCGGCGGCTATGCCGTTGCGTTGGCGGCTTCGATGGAATATCTATTCGATAGTCGGCCTGGCGATGTGTTTTTCTGCACCAGCGACATTGGCTGGGTGGTCGGGCACTCATACATCGTTTACGGTCCCTTGATCGGCGGGCAGACCACGATTCTGTACGAGGGCACGCCCCTGCGCCCCGATCCCGGTGTGCTGTGGCGGCTGGCCAGTCGGTTCAAAGTGAATACCTTGTTCTCGGCGCCTACCGCCATTCGAGTGCTTAAAAAGCAGGATGCAAAATGGATGCAAGGCCACGATCTGTCAGCGCTTCGAGCCATCTATCTGGCGGGCGAGCCGCTGGATGAGCCATCGGCGCGGTGGTTGAGCGATCGGATCGGCAAACCGATCATCGACAACTATTGGCAGACCGAATCGGGTTGGCCAATCTTGAGCGCACAACCGGGCGTGTCACGCACGCCCACGAAATACGGCAGCCCGTCCTTCCCGGTGTTCGGTTTCGATGTTCGCATCGTCGACGAAATCACCGGCGCCGATTTGGCTGACGAAGAAAAGGGCGTGGTGGCTATCGTGCCACCCCTGCCACCCGGCGCGATGACAACGGTGTGGGGCGACGATCAGCGCTTCGTTCAAACGTATTTCACGGCCGTGCCCGGTCGGGAAGTCTATTCGACCTTCGACTGGGGGCGGCGCGATGCCGATGGCTATTTCTTCATCCTGGGCCGTACCGACGACGTCATCAATGTATCGGGGCACCGTATAGGCACACGTGAATTGGAAGAGACCATCAACGGCGACGAGCGCGTGGCCGAATGCGCGGTGGTGGGGGTGCAGGACGAAATGCGCGGTCAGGTGGCCGTCGCCTTCGTAGTGCTCAAGCAGCCTGATCTGCCCGATGAGACGCTGGCCAAACAGCTCGAAGACGATATGATGCAGCGGGTGCAGCAACATTTGGGCGCTTTTGCCCGTCCGGCTGCTATCCGCTATGTGCAAGCCCTGCCCAAGACCCGATCCGGCAAGGTGGTGCGTCGAGCCATCGTCGCGGTGTGCGAAGCCCGCGATCCCGGCGATTTATCGACTATCGAAGATCAGCTCGCTCTCCAATTCATCAAGGATGCCTACACGTGAAGTCCATCAGCATGAAAACCAAGCCTGTTCTCAATGACGCGTTCGTGCAGATCGTGATCGATGCCGCCGTCGCGCACGCCAAAGAGCAGGGCTGGGCGGTCACGATCGCCGTGGCCGACGATGGCGGTCATCTGCTGGGCTTGCGGCGCCTGGACGGTGCGGCGCCCATCTCGGCACACATCGCGCCGGCCAAGGCGTTGACTGCGGCCATGGGACGCAAGGAGTCGGGTGCGTTTGAGCAGATGATCAACGACGGCCGTACGGCGTTTCTGTCGGCTCCGTACGTGACCGGCATGTTGACCGGCGGCGTGCCCATCGAGGTCGCAGGCCAGGTCATTGGTTCGGTCGGGGTTTCCGGCGTCAAGCCCGAGCAGGATGTCGCGGTGGCGCAGGCCGGTGTCGAAGCCCTGAAAAACCAGCTATGAGCGTTCGCAACCCCGGCGTCGCCCGCCGCGAGCTTTGGGCGTGGGCGATGTACGACTTCGCTAATTCGGGCTACACCACGGTCATCCTGACTGCGGTGTTCAGCACCTACTTCGTGTCCGAAGTCGCCGGGAACGCCCCTTGGGCCACCTTTGCCTGGACCGCGGCCTTGTCGGTGTCTTATCTGGCAGTGATGTTGACCATGCCCTGGCTGGGCGCGCGTGCCGATGCGCGTGGCGCCAAGCGCCGCCTGTTGTTTTGCAGCACCGCGGTCTGCCTGGGCGGGACCGCTGCCATGGCGAGTGTCGGGCCGGGGCCGGGGGCGGTGGCGCTGGCCGTGATCGCGCTGGCGATTTCCAATTATGGCTACGGTGTGGGCGAATCGGCCATCGGTTCTTTTCTGCCCGAGCTTGCACGGCCCGAAGCCCTGGGCCGGGTGTCCGGTTGGGGCTGGGGCCTGGGCTACTTCGGCGGCATGCTGACCTTGGGGCTGGCCCTGGTTGTCGTGTTGAGTGCGAAGAACCACCTTGTACCCGCTACCACCTACGTGCCTTGGGTGGTGGGATTGACCTGCCTGGTGTTCGGGCTGGCGGCACTTCCTTCTTTCTTGTTGTTGCGCGAGCGGGCGGGAGCGCGTTGCCCTGCACCCGTCGTGGGTGAGGTTTTGGGCCGTCTGTTGGCGTCATGGCGTAATGTAGGGACGGAATTTCCCGAATTCCGGGCGTTTCTGTATTGCCTGCTGGCCTATCAGGCCGGGATTGCAGTAGTGATCACCCTATCTGCCGTGTACGCGAGCATGGTGATGGGCTTCGACATGGTCGATGTGATGAAGCTGATCTTTGTGGTCAATATCGCGGCAGCGCTGGGAGCGCTAAGTTTCGGATTCGTACAGGATCGGATCGGCCACCGGCCTGCACTCGCGCTCACACTCTGCGGATGGTTGAGCATGGTTGGTGTGGCCTATGCGGCGCGTACCCCTGAGGTGTTCTGGATTGCCGCTACGCTCGCGGGGCTGTGCATGGGCACCAGCCAGAGTACGGGCCGTGCCTTGACCGGCGCACTCGCGCCACGCGGCAGGCTGGGCGAATTTTATGGCTTGTGGAGCGTCGCGACGCAGTGCGCGGCGGTCATTGGGCCCTTGTGCTACGGCACGGTGACCTGGGTCAGTGGGGGTGACCACCGCCTGGCCATTTTGGCCTGCGGTGGTTTTTTCCTGCTGGGGTTGACGTTGCTGGCACGTGTGAACGTGCGCCAAGGCTTGGCTCGAGTGGCTGCAACCGGCCTGGCTTGAATATTGCGAGCATGCGGCCCCAGGCTTGGTGAGGCATGAGCGTCGTCCGAGCTGGCGGCCTGAACCTTCGGGCCGCTTCCGCTTCAGAGCCAGCCGCTCGGATTCCACCAGGGTTTATCGGGTGCGGCGAAACCGTTTGCCTTAATGGTGCTGTTGGGGAAGTTTTGGTCCAACACGCGCTCGGTGTCGGCACGCAGGTCGGCCATGCCTAGCTTCTCGTAGGACATCATCATGACGTAGAGCGCCTGTTCGTTGGCTGCAACGCCCTCGAAATCGGTAATCACGATCTGCGCCCGGTTGACGGCCGCGATGTAGGCGCCACGCTCGTAGTAGTAACGGGCGACGAACACCTCGTTCATGGCGATGGTGTTGACCAGCCAGTTCATTCGCGCCTGCGCATCGGGTGCGTAGGTGCTGCCGGGGTAGCGCGTGACCAGTTCGCTGAACGCATCGTAAGACGCGCGCAGACCCTTTGGATCGCGTTCGGCCGGATCCTGACCGGTCAGGTTGGCCATGAAGGCGCTGGCCGGGGTGAAGTTCACCAGACCGCGCAAATACAACATGTAGTCGGTTCCGGGATGACTCGGGAACTGTTGCTGGAAGCGGTCGATGGTGGCCAGCGCCTGCTCGTTCTCGCCATCTTTCCAGTTTACGTAGGCCAATTCCATCAGCGCTTGCTGCGCGTGGATGCTGAAGGGGTAACGCGACTCGATGGCCGTCAGGCGCTCGCGGGCGTTGGTCCAGTTGCCTGCATCGATTTCGCTGCGGGCATCGGCGTACAACTGTTCGGCGCTCCAACCGGCGGTGGGATCGATCTTGGCCGTGTTGCCCGCGCAGCCGGCAAGCGTCAATGCCAGGGCCAGCAGGACAAACACGAGGGTCAGCGCGCGGCGGATCGCGGCGTGCCGGGCCGGGGCCGTAAGGGCACGCGGCACAAGAGTGGGAAATGCAGAAGTCACGACGGCTGTATCCTTGGTGGTAGCATGGCGTTCGCTGATTATATGACCTGTTCCATGTTCGATTCGATTGCCCCGGGCGAGACGCCGTCCGACGACGAGCCCTTGCTGCTCACCGTACCCGATGGCGTTTTCGCCGAGCGGCTAGACAAGGTGCTCGCCAGCCTGCTGCCCGAGCACAGCCGCAACCGGCTTGCCGGCTGGATCGAAGACGGTTTCGTACACGTTAACGACCGTCCCGCCAGGCTGCGTCAACTCGTTCGTGAGGGCGATAGCCTGCTCGTCTGGCCGCAGACGCCACCCGAAGCCAACGCATTCGTCGCCCAAGCGGTCGATTTCGGGGTCGTGCGCGAAAGCGCCGAGTGGATCGTAGTCAACAAGCCGGCAGGACTAGTGACCCATCCTGGTGCGGGCAACTGGCAAGGTACCTTGCTTAACGGCTTGCTGCATCGCTTTCCCGAGCTGGCCCAGGTGGCGCGCGCGGGTATCGTTCATCGGTTGGACAAAGACACGACGGGTTTGCTGGTCGTCGCACGAACCGACACGGCTCAAACACATTTGGTGCGCCAGTTGCAGGCTCGCAGTATGGGCCGCGAGTACGTGGCCCTGGTGCATGGTCAAACGCTAGCCAGCGGAACAGTCGACAGCCCCATCGGTCGAGATCCGCGCGTGCCGGTTCGCATGGCGGTCGAGCGGCCCATCGCGCCCAAACCTGCGGTTACGCATTACATTACCGAGCGGGTAGGGCGCTTGGACGATGCCGGCATTACCCAATTGGCCTGCCGCCTGGAAACCGGGCGTACCCATCAGATCCGGGTCCATCTGGCCAGTCTGAACCATCCCCTGTTGGGCGATACGCTTTACGGCGGCCGGACGCTGCCGCCGGCGCGACGGCAAATGTTGCATGCCCGGCGTCTGAGCTTCGTCGATCCGGCCAATGGCGATACCGTCAGCTGCGAAGCCCCGCTGCCGGATGACATGAATGCGGTGCTGGACGCCATCGTATGGTGAGACCGATTGTCATCGAAGGGCCTGCCTGGCCGGGCGTGCACAGCCTTTTCACGACTCGATCCGGGGGCGTGAGCCGCCCGCCTTATCACTCGCTCAATTTGGGATTGCACGTGGGCGATGCGCCGGAAGCGGTCGACGAAAACCGCCGCCGTCTCGTTCGGATGCTGCCGGAAGTGCCGCTGTGGTTGCAGCAGGTGCATGGCGTCGATGTGTTGCAAGCCGATACCGGTGCCGGCGCATTGAGCGGACCGGACGACGTGGCCCCCGTGGCCGATGCCGCCGTCACGCAACGTCGGGGCCAGGTGCTGGCCATCATGGTGGCCGATTGTCTGCCTGTGATGCTGACCAACTCGACCGGCACCGTTCTGGGCGTGGCGCATGCCGGATGGCGTGGCTTGGCCGCCGGGGTGCTCGAACAAACCCTGGGTGTCATGCAGCGCCGCACAGCCAAGAACGACGCCTGGTGTGCCTGGGTAGGGCCGAGCATCGGGCCGGACGCATTCGAAGTGGGGGCCGAAGTCTATGACGCCTACGTGTCGGACGATCCGCTTGCCGCGCAATGCTTTCGGGTATGCGACGGCCAGGCGCAAAAATGGTGCTGCGATTTACCTGCACTGGCCGAGCGGCGCTTGCGGCGCATGGGTGTGCAAAACGTGGTGCTGGCCAGGCAGTGCACAGCGAGCGAACCGGATAGCTTCTTTTCGTACCGTCGCGATGGCCGTACGGGCCGCATGGCCTTGCTGGCCTGGTTGGACTAGCGCCTGCATTGACAAGCGGCGCGCGCGGCGGGCATTATTTCCCGATCCTGCCGTTCGCCCGGAGTACCTTTGTCTTCCTCCAAAACGCTGTTTCCAACGGGACCGTTGGATATCGCGCCCGATGTCATGGCGGGTCTTCAGCAACGTTTCTCGCAAGAGTGGGCACGCCTGCTCGACGAGCACCGTGCCGGTCGCCTTTCTCCGCTGAATGATCGCCGTTTCAAAAGCGAGGAATGGTCAGGTAGTGCTCATCATCTGTTGATGGCACACGCCTATCTGCTGTCTGCACGCACCATGCTCGATATGGTGGATGCCGTTGTGCACGAGGGGCCGGCGCGCGAGCGCTTGCGCTTCGCCGTCATGCAATGGGTCGATGCGCTGTCGCCCTCAAACTATCTGGCGACCAATCCGGAAGCCCAGGCCAGCATCGTCGCGTCGGCGGGACGGGCGATGGATATGGGGCTGTCGAATCTGGTGAACGATCTGGGCCGGGGCCGCATCACCCAAACCGACGAGACTCAATTCGAAGTCGGTCGCAATCTGGCGACGACGCCGGGCGCGGTCGTCTTCGAGAACACGTTGTTCCAGCTCATTCAATATTCGCCGACCACACCTACCGTGCATACGGTGCCGCTGCTGGTGGTGCCGCCCAATATCAATAAGTTTTACGTCCTCGATTTGCAGCCCGCGAATTCCTTCATCGGCCATGCGGTGGCCGCGGGATTCACGGTGTATGCGATCTCCTGGCGTAATCCCTTGGCGGGCGACAAGGACGGCATTCATACCGCCACCTGGACCGATTATCTGAACGATGCGGTCTTGCGCGCGGTCGCGGTGGTGCAGGAAATATCCGGCCAGAAGCAGATCAATGCGCTTGGATTCTGCGTGGGTGGCACTTTGCTGGCATCGGCGCTGGCATTGGCGCATGCACGGGGTCGGCGACCGGTGCGGGCGCTGACTTTGTTGACCACACTGCTGGATTTTCGAGACACCGGTGTGCTGGACGTGTTCGTCGACGAGGCCCATGCCGCCTTGCGCGAGCGTGCTATCGGTGCTGGTGGTTTGATGTGGGGCAACGAGTTGGCGACCACATTTGCTTTCTTGCGTCCAAACGAACTGGTCTGGAATTATGTGGTCAGCAACTATCTTAAGGGCGAAACCCCGCCTCCCTTCGACCTGTTGTATTGGAACGCCGATCCTACCAATTTGCCCGGCCCGTTCTTCGCTTGGTATTTCCGCAATACCTATCTCGAAAACAACCTTTGTCAGCCGGGACGGGTACGTGTCGGCGATGCCGCGATCGATTTGTCCAGTCTCGACATACCGACTTATCTGTTCGGTTCGCGCGAAGATCACATCGTCCCGTGGAGCTCGGCCTACGCATCCACTGGGCTGTTGCCGCGAGTCGAGCGTTTCGTGTTGGGCGCATCCGGTCACATCGCTGGCGTCGTGAATCCGCCGGCCAAGCAGCGACGCAGCTACTGGTCCGATCCCGCCACGACGACCGCAGCCTTGCCGAGCGATCCTGTCGCTTGGCTGGATCGGGCCGACGAGACCGCGGGCAGTTGGTGGCCGAATTGGCATGCATGGCTTGGCAAGCACTCGGGTCGACGTCGGCAGCCGCCGAATCGCCTGGGTAGCGACACATGGCCCGAGATCGAGCCGGCGCCCGGGCGCTATGTAAAGGTAAGAATTTGATAGTCGGCGCCACGCGATAGGGCATCGCTCTGTTAAGGTAAGCCGCAGGGCGTCCTGCGATGGTATCGCACACCATCATCCAGGCAAAAAACGAGCATAGGAGACAAGGGATGGCAGCGAAGGTAGCGTATGTGACAGGCGGTATGGGCGGTATTGGCACCTCTATCTGTCAGCGTTTGGCCCGTGACGGATTCCGAGTGGTCGCTGGCTGCGGGCCGAGCCGTAACGACAAGCAATGGTTGGACGAGCAGGCTGCGCAAGGCTTCACCTTTTACGCGTCGGTGGGCAACGTGGCCGATTGGGATTCGACCGAAGCCGCGTTCGGGCGGGTCGTGGCCGAACTGGGGCCGATCGACGTGTTGGTCAACAACGCCGGCATTACACGCGATGGACTCTTTCGCAAAATGACGCTGGACGATTGGCGGACGGTGATGGACACCAATCTCAATAGCCTGTTCAACGTGACCAAACAGGTCCTGGAAGGCATGGTCGAGCGCCAGTGGGGGCGCATCATCAATATCAGCTCGGTCAACGGGCAGAAGGGCCAGTTCGGTCAGACCAATTATTCGACGGCTAAGGCCGGTATCCATGGGTTCACCATGGCTTTGGCGCAAGAAGTGGCCAGCAAGGGTGTCACGGTCAACACCATTTCGCCGGGTTATATCGGAACCGACATGGTGCGTTCGATCCGGCCCGATGTGCTGGAAAAAATTGTCGACACCATTCCGGTGCGCCGTTTGGGAACGCCGGAAGAAATTGCATCTATCGTGTCGTGGTTGGCATCGGACGAGTCGGGATTTTCGACCGGCGCCGATTTTTCGCTAAATGGCGGCTTGCACATGGGATGATGCGCGTGCACACTGTGGCGCAGGAACGACCGGAGACATTAGGACAGCTATGACCCAAGCTAAAAAAAGCGCCACCGAGCGGCTCATAAAAAAATATCCCAACCGCCGTCTGTATGATACTCAAACCAGCACGTACATCACCTTGGCCGACGTCAAACAACTGGTGCTGGCACATGAGGTATTCCAAGTGGTGGATGCCAAATCGGGGGCCGACCTGACGCGCAGCATTCTGCTTCAGATCATTCTGGAAGAAGAGAGCGAGGGGGCTCCGATGTTTTCGGCTCCGATGTTGGCGCAAATCATCCGCTTCTATGGGCACGCCATGCAGGGCATTATGGGCTCTTACCTGGAGAAGAACATCCAGGCGTTCATCGAGATCCAGGATCGCATGGCCGAACAATCCAAGGGCTTGTACGGCGGTCCGCAGTTCGGTCCCGAAGCCTGGGCCCAGTTCATGAATGTGCAGACGCCGATGCTGCAAAACATGATGAATAGCTACATCGACCAGAGCAAAAACCTGTTCGTGCAAATGCAGGATCAGATGCAAGATCAAACCCGATCGATGTTCTCCAACTTTCCATTCAATCCGCCTGGCACTGGCTCGCGCGGTAAGTAAGAACGAAACAAAACCGCGCCTCGAACGAGACGCGGTTTTCTTTTTCAGACAAAGCGATAAGTTGCGACCAAAGGCTTACTTGGCCTTGCTGGCATCCACTGTCACTTTGTTCTCGACTTGCTTCACGCCTTCGACGCTACGTGCAACGCGAGCGGCGTTGTCGGCTTGAGCGGCGGTGGCGACCGTGCCCGTCAGCGTCACGACACCTTTGTTGGTTTCGGCCGCCACGTCCAGGGCGCTGAGGTTCTTTTCGGCGACGATAGCCGCTTTCACCTTGGTCGTGATCATCGCATCGGAAGTGTATTCACCGACCGATTGCTTGTCTTTGTTTTGGTGATGGTCAGCCAAGGCCGGGGCGCCGAACGAAGCTGCGGTCAGGCCGATAACGGCGGCCGACATCCATTGTTTTGCTTTCATAGTGTGCTCCTAGCGGGTGATAAAAAGGTTTATTTCTTGCGGAACATGCCGCTGAGAATTGACAGGACGGCCAACACCAAGAAGATATAGAACAGGATCTTGGCGATACCGGCGGCACCGGCTGCAATACCGCCGAAGCCGAACACGGCAGCGATAATGGCAATGATGAAAAATACAATGGCGTAATGCAGCATGGTTGTTTACTCCTCTATCCGGCTTCGATGCCGTCCCGTATGAAAATTCTTGGCACCACCTTACGCCTAGGGGATAACCCCGTCAAAGCTGCTTATCGGCAAAATGTAACGTCTCCCGAGCCTTTATTCATGCGGTTTTCAGGCGATTCTGGGTGCGCCACAGGGGGGGCGTCCCGGCCTGTATGGGAAAGCGGCGCGACAGGGGGTCCGTCAGGCGTTCGATGACGCGCGCTCACGCAGTTAGCAGTGTTACAACTGAGCAATGCTTTGAGTCGGAATGATCGATCCGAGTAACAGATTTACCGCGTCATTCGGGCGCAATTCTGGTCTTGAAGGGGCTGTGGTCCTGAAGTTCGTCCTGATAGCGATTGACCGCTGCCGCTTCGGCGTTCAGAAAATCGTCGATGGCAGCAGCGAAACGGCGATCGACCACCCAATGCGCCGAGTGGGTGGCAACTGGCAACAACCCGCGCGCCATTTTGTGCTCGCCTTGCGCGCCGCCTTCGAACACGCTCAAATCATGTGCAATCGCATACTCGATGCCTTGCAGATAGCAGGTTTCGAAATGCAGGCCCGATACGAACTCCAGTGCGCCCCAATAACGGCCATATAGACGGTCGCCGCTGCGTACGTTCAGCGCGGCGGCGATAGGTGTGCCATTGCGCTTTGCAAGTACGAGAACCAGGTGATCGGGCAGGGCAGTGGCCATCCGGTCGAAGGCTTCGCGCGACAGATAGGGTGCATTGCCGTGCTGCCGGTAGGTCAGCGCATAGCAGTCGTAGAAGAAATCGAGGTCGCTAGCCGTAATGGCGGCGCCGGTTCGCCATTCGAAACTCACCTCGGCACGCGCGACGCGTTTGCGGTCCTGCAGTATTTTCTTGCGCTTGTCGTGCGACAGGGTCGCTAGGAAATCGCTCATGTCGGTATAGTCCGCATTGCGCCAATGAAACTGGATATCCTGACGCAGCATATAGCCCGCTGCACGCAAGGCGTTCAGATCGTCGTCGCACGGAAACAGTACATGGACCGACGACAGGCCGTTTTGGTCGGCCAGATGGATGGCGGCGCGCGCCAGTGCGACCCGAGCATCGTGTGTATCGGCAAGCAGACGTGGGCCGGCTACCGGCGTGAAGGGCACCGCACAGAGCAACTTGGGGTAATAGTTCAGGCCGTGACGAGCGTACGCATCGGCCCACGCGTGATCGAATACGTATTCGCCGCGGGAGTGGCGCTTGGCATACAGCAGCATCGCACCGATCAGTGGCGCGTTGCCCGCAGGCGTATGGCTTGCTTCGTGTGGCGCATCGTTGTTATCGGCGTTGCCGTCTTCCTTTGCCTCGGGTTCGGCAGTGTCGTGCGCCATCGGTCTGGGTTCGTTGGTTTGTCCAAGCCCGCCTGCATCGTGTAGCGCCAGCACCAGCGGGGTCCAACCTGTGCGCGGCGAAGCACACCCCGTCTGGTGCAAGGCTTGCAGAACGCCATGGCGCATGAATGGGTCGTCGCCCACCCATGCGTCCCATTGCGCCGGATCGATATCGTCCAGCGAATGGTGTAGGGCCAGCCGATAGCGGGCGGCCATATCAGCCGTCGGCGCGCGAGACCGCTCTGCGTTCCATGAAGAACCACGGGCGCAGACGCACCCCGACCACGTTGCCCGCGAAGGCCGCGATCAACCACAGCCAGCCGTGCAGACTGCCCGATGCGATACCCGAGAAGTACGCCCCGATGTTGCAGCCATAAGCGATCCGAGCACCATAGCCCAGCAGCAGTCCACCTACTACGGCGGCCAGAATCGAACGCGCCGGAATCGTCAGGTTGGGTGCGAAACGACCGGCCAGCGCTGCGGCCAGCATGGCACCGGCAATGATGCCGAAGTCCATGACCGAGGTGATGTCGGCAAACACGCTTTCGCTCAATGCGCGCGCATTGCCGGGGGCCTGCCAGTAGGCCCAGGCGGTCGGGTCGATGCCCAGCATCGGTGCGCCTTTAGCGCCCCACAGTGCGAACGCCGAGGTGACACCCCACGGGCGACCGGCCAAGGCCAGGGTGGCGAAGTTGAGCAAAGCCAGTGCGACCGCACCCCATACCATGGGCCACGGACCGTGCAGGAATCGCGACGGGCCAGCCCGATTCGACGTTGCCGCCTGTTCGAGCGCGCCATGGCGACGTTTCTCGACGGCAACCGTCACTGCTGCGATGGCGGCGAACAGCGCGAACGACACGGCGATACCTAGCGGGGCACCCAGCGTCGATACTAAGGAAGTGGGGGGGAGCGAAGGCAGTGCCAGCCACCAGTCGAAATGAATGGTGGCGACCACCGATCCGATGATGAAGAACAACAGTGTGATCAGCATGCGGGCATTGCCACCGCCTGCGGTGAACAGCGTGCCCGACGCGCAGCCGCCGCCCAGCTGCATGCCGATGCCGAACATGAATGCACCGACGATGACCGACGTGCCGAGCGGCGATACCAGACCGCGCACTTCTTGCCCGAAAAGCGTACCGGCGGCCAGCGGCGGAAAGAAAAGAACGACAGCCAGCGCCAGCAGAATCATCTGCACTCGCAATCCTCGGCCACGACCATCGACGATGAACACACGCCAGGCGGACGTAAAACCGAATGAGGCATGATAGAGCGAAATACCTAATGCGCCGCCCACCAGAAACAAGGCGCCTTGCTTGGTGCCATAGGTCAGACCGAGCATGGCTGTACCGACGATCAGCGCCAGCGCGGCACCTGCGCCGGGAAGCCCGAATCGCGGCGCAGAGCGCGCAGCAGGGACAGTAGAGGCGGCAAGTGTCATGCGAATTCAATCCAAATATAGAAAGTTCGCGTGAGTATAGAAGGTCTGGTCTTGGAAATGGTATGGGCTGGCACGCCAAGCACTACGCGACTGCCGGGTTTATGGCGTGTTCGACATGAACCCAGGCACGTAGGTTGGTTTGTGCATGTGGAAAGCCATAGGATCGAGGACCTCTGCCAGCCGTTTGCTGGCCACCTTGAACATGGGATCCTGGAGATACTCCACGCATAGCCTGGACATTTCTGCACGCGCTTCAGGGATGCGGTTGAGGCGTTCGAGGGCCAGGGCCTTGGCAAAAAGTGCATCCTTCCGGTAACCACGCTCTTGCAAGATGTCATCGGCAACCCGCAGGACCTGAGCCGGCTTCTTCGCTTTGCCGGCCGCCGTCAGCAGCATCATTTTTAAGTTGCTCGATAGACTGTTCTTTTCGAAGCGCGACCATAGGAGTGCGAAAGCACACGAGTAAAGTTTTTTGTTGATTAAATCCTGGACGATGCCGGTGACAAAAGTCTCGGCATCCATTTCTTTTTCGAATCTGTCGATATAGGCGGCAATGGTGTTGATGTTGTATTCCCGACCCACAAAGAACTCAGCTATCGAAGCTTGGTTCTGAAATTTCATGGCGTCGAGAATCAGGAGGCTATTGCGGCCGCTCAAAACGTTCTCGATCACCTGACTCAGTACGCCAATTCGACTGAGCTCTTGATCCGTGGCAGCACCCATCCAGGGAATGAAATAGCACGTAGACAGATCTGCATCGCCAAAAAACGCAGCCGCGCTGTAAATATTGCATGGGGACATCATGCCAGCGACCATGACATATCGACAGCCGCTCGTGGCATGAATCGTCGGAACTGTCGAGCCTTTAAGCGCTATGCTTTGCGAGGAGATGCTGCCGACGCAATTGAGCCGGAGCTCTGGCGAGAACAGGATGGCGATCTGTGCCTCTAGCATAGGGGCAATATACGCGGCACCCCATGCACCCATCCCACTGCCAATGCAAACGATTTGGGACGCACCGGCGTCACGTACCAGCGATTTTAGTGCTGCTACCGTTGTGCTCAGATTCTCGAAGTCTGGCAATCCATCGAGGTACCAATTCGAATTGGCGGGGTTGAGGTAAACGTTGGAAACCCCACGGGGGGTAGGAAAACGATTGAATTTTCCACGTGCGGTGTTGCAATCGGAAAAGTGAAACACGATCGTATCGGCGCCTTCGCGCAGGTCGACCTCAATCGACAACGAGCCAGTCGGGTTCTTGCATGGACTAACGACTTTCATTACCAACCCAATATTCAAACTCTTAGATTCATATGTATCCTAAGCAACTAACCTAAGTAACTGATGCTTTGTAAAAATTATATTCAAACAGGTCTCATGAATTTCATTACGTTTGGTTCTTTTGTCGCGTCGGTTGGCTTAGTTACTTTTGGACTTTATAATTCCATCTCGTTAGCGCAAAAAAAAGGCGACTCAGGTGTCTGAGTCGCCTTGTCTAGCACTGTTTCGCGATAATCAATCTGGTGGAGCCGGGGGGAATTGAACCCCCGTCCGCGAGCCCTCCGCAGGCAGTTCTACATGTGTAGTCGATCTATTTGAGTTTTAACCCCCGACTTAGCCGATCGACAGGCCGGACAGAGGCGATTCACATCGTTTTAAGGCCTGACGCGTGTGACCCGGCCAGATCCCGATTCCTTGTAGATAACGTTGCTGTGAGTTTTACCCCACCTGACCCAAGGACAGATCAGTGCAACGGCTCACCGCTTAAGCGGCGAGAGCGAAACGCTCGTGATTGGCGTTTGTATTGTTTCCAGTGGATTTACGAGCGAACTGGTGCTCGACATGCCCTGCACTGTTTCGCGACCCCCGTCGAATCCGGATCGGCCCCAGTGAGGTGATTGTACCGCAGTTCCTTCGAGCGACCGGCTTGATATCCCGAGGTGCGAGAATAAGTCTTGCATCGCGCATGGGGCGCCTCGTTGTAGATTGTCGATACTCGTCGGTCGATTCTGGGGGATGACTGTGCGGTCGACTGCGCGGCGAACCAATATGGGTTCAAAACCTCTAGAGTCTGAGACTCATTGCGCGCCTGGCCATTAGCGTCTTGATGGCGGGCCAGAGATCGGCTGGCGTCTCGGCCAGTGCGTCGGCCGACCACTGGGTGAAGTCGGCGTTCTCGCCCAGATAGCCGTAGGCGGCTGCAATCGCAGGCATACCCGCGGCATGAGCCGCCTGAATGTCGCGCAAGTCGTCGCCGACGTAAATGCAATCCTCAGCCAAATACCCCGCCTGTTCGGCGGCATGCAGCAAGGGAAGCGGGTGTGGCTTGGCGTGAGCGGTCGTGTCGCCGCACACCAATGTGGCGCAGTTATCCAGCAGTCCCAGATGAGCCACGATGGGTTGGGCAAGATAGGTCACTTTGTTGGTGACGATGCCCCAGCCGATGCCTCGGACGGTCAAATCGGCCAGCAGCCCGTCGATGCCGTCGAACAAACGGCTATTGACGGTGGACGCCGCAGCGTAATCGTCCAGAAACTGTTTGCGGTGTTCTTCGAAGGCAGCGTCTTCGGGCGTCAAACCCATCGCGACCTTAAGCAGCCCACGCGCCCCTTTGGATGCCACGGCCCGCAAGGATTCGTAGGGCGCCGGTGGATGACCGGCCCGAGTCGCCTGACGGTTGGCGGCAGCGGCCAAATCGGGGGCCGTATCGGCCAAGGTGCCGTCAAAGTCGAACAGGACCAATGTATTCATGGCTTGCGCGTCGCCATCAGATAATTGACCGAGGTGTCGGTGCCCAGGGCGTACACCTGCGTCAGCGGGTTATAGCTCATGCCGCGCATCGAATGCACGTCGAGGTCCGCCTCGCGCGCGGCTGTGCCGAGTTCGCTGGGGGTGATGAAGCTTTCATAGCTGTGCGTGCCGCGCGGCAAGAGTCGCAGCACGTATTCGGCACCGATAATGGCAAACAGGAACGACTTCGGGTTGCGGTTGAGCGTCGAGAAAAACACCCACCCACCCGGTTTAACCAGGGTCGAGCAGGCCCGAACGATAGATCCGGGATCTGGCACGTGTTCCAGCATTTCCATGCAGGTCACGATATCAAAGCTTGCCGGACGCTGCTCGGCCAGGGTTTCGACGGCGATTGCTTGGTAATCCACCTTGACGCCTGTCTCCAGACCGTGCAACTTGGCGACCTGCAGTGATTTTTCAGCCAGATCGATGCCAGTGACTGTCGCTGCCGCGACCGCCATGCTTTCCGACAAAATGCCGCCACCGCAGCCGACATCTAATACGGTTTTGCCTGCCAGGCCACCTGCGAGCGATTGAATCCAGCCCAAACGGAGCGGATTGATGGCATGCAAGGGCTTGAATTCGCTTTCCGGATCCCACCAACGTGAGGCCAGCGCACCAAACTTGTCGATCTCGGCCTGGCTGACGTTGACTGCTTTCGCAGGGGATTCGACCGTGGAGGTAGGCATGGTGAACTCCGTACAGATAAAAAAAGGGCCCCGCAATGCGAGGCCCTTTATTGTAGCGGCTAGCGCGACAATTAGCGGCTGCCGACGATCTCGACTTCCACGCGACGGTTTTGAGCGCGACCTTCGCGAGTGGCGTTGGAAGCCACCGGCTGGGTTTCGCCCTTGCCTTCGGTGTAGATGCGATCAGCAGGCACGCCCTTGCTGGTCAAGTAGGTCTTGACCGAAGCAGCGCGACGCTCGGACAGCTTCTGGTTGTACGCATCGGTACCAATCGAGTCGGTGTGGCCGACGGCGATGATGGTTTCGAGGTTCAAGCCTTGTGCCTGCTGAGCGACTTGGTCGAGCAGCTGGCGACCTTCGGGTTTGAGGGTCGACTTGTCGAAGTCGAAGAAGGCGTCTGCATTAAAGACGACCTTGCTGGCCATGGGCGTAGGCGCCGGGGCACGGGGCGCTTGGGCAACCGGTACGCCGTCGCAACCGGGGATACCGGTAGCAGGCGTCCAGAACGCATTGCGCCAGCACAATTCGTTCGTGCCGTTTTTCCAGACGCCGCCGAACGGGCTTTGCCAGTTGTCGACGGTCTGCGCGGAAGCTGCACCGGAGGCCGTGACAGCGGCAAAGGCGAGCGCCAGAGCGAATTTGGAGGGGTTATTCATGTTTCTCCTCGTTGAGCTTGAAGCTGGATAAGTGGTGACTCGCAGCGAACCCCCGCCGCATCAGGAAACGGGGCCAGTATAGCAACGCTAAAAAAAAATTCAGAGTCCTGCAACTGGGTTTTCCTGCGTGCTGGAAACAATCTTAAGGCATTTGGTGCCCCCGAATAGGGCCTTGGTGCCTAGTTCCGCTTATTTCCAGCTCGGTAGTTCGCTTACTGTTGGTTTTCGACAACAGGGCAGATGCAAGGGCCTACGCACGAATCGTGCCGGACTTAACCTGCTTTCGCCTCGCCCCACCCGCCCATATAGACCAGGGTCCGGGCGAGCAAAAATCGAATGTTAGAATCGCCCGTTAGCCCGGGCCCGGGTGTCATCCACGGTTTAAATCGTCATATATATGGATTCCTTCGCCAAGGAAATGCTTCCAATCGCATTGGAAGAAGAGATGCGCCGCAGCTACCTCGATTACGCCATGAGCGTGATTGTGGGGCGTGCGCTCCCCGATGTGCGAGACGGACTGAAGCCCGTACACCGGCGCGTGTTGTTCGCGATGCACGAGTTGAACACCGACTGGAACCGCGCTTATAAGAAGTCGGCGCGCGTTGTCGGCGACGTGATCGGTAAATATCACCCGCACGGCGATTCGGCGGTCTACGACACCATCGTCCGGATGGCGCAGGATTTTTCGCTGCGCTATATGTTGGTCGACGGTCAGGGCAACTTCGGCTCCATCGACGGCGATAATGCTGCGGCGATGCGCTATACCGAAATCCGTCTGGCTAAGATCGCCCATGAACTGTTGGCCGACATCGATCAGGAAACCGTCGATTTCGGACCTAACTACGATGGCAGCGAACACGAGCCGTTGTTGTTGCCTTCGCGCCTGCCCAATCTGCTGGTCAACGGCAGCTCCGGTATCGCCGTGGGCATGGCTACGAACATTCCGCCGCATAACTTGCAAGAAACCATCGACGGTTGCCTGTATTGCCTGCGCAATCCGGGCTGCTCGATCGACGAATTGATCGAAATCATTCCGGCCCCCGATTTTCCCACGGGCGGCATCATTTACGGCATGTCCGGGGTGCGCGATGGCTATCGCACCGGTCGTGGTCGTGTGGTCATGCGTGCCAAGACGCACTTCGAGGACATCAAGGGCAGCAATAATCGTCAGGCTATCGTGGTCGACGAGTTGCCCTATCAGGTCAACAAGAAAACTCTGCAAGAGCGTATTGCCGAACTCGTCAACGAGAAGAAGATCGAAGGCATCTCCGATATTCGCGACGAGTCCGATAAAGACGGCATGCGTCTGGTGATCGAGCTCAAGCGCGACGAAGTACCGGAAGTGGTGCTGAACAATCTGTATAAGCACACCCAGCTGCAAGACACCTTCGGCATGAACATGGTCGCACTGGTCGACGGCCAGCCGCGCTTGCTGAATTTGAAGCAGATGGTCGAGTATTTCCTGTCGCATCGCCGCGAAGTGGTGACGCGTCGCACGGTGTTCCAGCTGCGCAAGGCGCGCGAGCGTGGCCACGTGCTGGAGGGTCTGGCCGTGGCGCTGGCCAACATCGACGACTTCATCGCTATCATCCGTGCCGCGCCGACCCCACCGGTGGCGCGTCAGGAACTGATGGCACGGGGTTGGGATTCGTCGCTGGTGCGCGAGATGTTGTCGCGCGTTGAGGGCGATGCGCCGGGTGGTCAGGCGGCGTTCCGTCCCGACGATCTGGCGATCGCTTTCGGTCTGCAATCCGACAACCTGTATTACCTGAGCGAAGTGCAGGCTCAGGAAATCTTGAACATGCGCCTGCAACGCCTGACCGGCCTGGAGCAGGACAAGGTATTGAGCGAGTACGGCGACATCATGGCCACCATCGCCGATCTGCTGGATATTCTGGCCCGCCCCGAGCGCATCACGACGATCATCGGCGACGAACTTCAGGCCATCAAGGCCGAGTTCTCGGTGGGCACCAAAGATGCCCGTCGCTCGCACATCGAAGTCAATGCCTACGAGTTGGACACCGAAGATCTCATCACACCGGTAGATATGGTGGTCACGCTGTCGCACGGCGGCTACATCAAGAGCCAGCCGCTGTCGGAATACCGCGCGCAGAAACGCGGCGGGCGTGGCAAACAAGCCACAGCGATGAAGGAAGACGATTGGATCGATCAGTTGTTTATCGCCAACACCCACGACTTCCTATTGTGCTTCTCGAATCGCGGCCGTATCTACTGGTTGAAGGTGTGGGAAGTGCCGCAGGGCTCGCGCGGCTCGCGTGGTCGTCCGATCGTCAACATGTTCCCGCTGGCCGACGGCGAAAAGGTTACCGTGGTGCTGCCGGTCAAGGTGTTCAGCGACGATCACTATGTCTTCATGGCCACTTCGCGCGGCACGGTCAAGAAAACGCCGTTGTCGGATTTCTCCAATCCTCGTAAGGCCGGCATCATCGCCGTCGATCTGGACGAGGGCGATTACCTGATCGGCGCCGATCTAACCGATGGCGCGCATGACGTCATGTTGTTCTCCGATGCCGGCAAGGCCGTGCGTTTCGACGAAGGCGACGTTCGCCCGATGGGTCGTAACGCTCGCGGCGTGCGCGGCATGATGCTCGAAGACGGTCAGTCGGTGATCGCCATGTTGGTGGCCAGCGACGAGACGCAAAGCGTGCTGACCGCCACCCACAATGGCTTCGGTAAGCGTACCCCGATTGGCGAATACACCCGCCATGGTCGCGGCACCAAGGGCATGATCGCGATTCAGACGTCCTCGCGAAACGGCAAGGTCGTGGGCGCCGTGCTGGTGCGTCCGTCCGATGAAATCATGTTGATCACCACGGCTGGCGTGCTGGTACGCACCCGGGTCAGCGAGATCCGCGAGATGGGCCGGGCGACCCAGGGCGTCACGCTGATCAGCGTCGACGATGGCAGCAGCCTGTCGGGCGTGCGCCGGGTGGTCGAAAGCGATGCCGATGAAGCCGACGAGGGCGGTTTGGATGCTGGGGCTGACCCGGCACCAGGCGACGAATTCGCCGGTGACATGCCGTCGAAATTGGATGAAGACAACAGCACGCCCGAAGACGGCGGTGAATCGAAGGACGAATGATGACGCGACCCTGGAATTTCTCGGCAGGCCCGTCGGCCTTGCCCGTGTCGGTGTTGCAGCAGGCCGCGGCCGAAATGCTGGACTGGGGGGGCAGCGGTATGTCCGTGATGGAAATGAGCCATCGCGGTAAAGAGTTCACGCAGATCTGCGACGATGCTGAAGCCGATCTGCGCGAATTGCTGAACATTCCGGCGAATTACGCCGTGATGTTCATGCAGGGCGGCGCCACTGCCGAGAACGCCATCGTTCCTTTGAATCTGATGGGCCGGGTGGGCACGCCCGTTGCCGATTTCGTCGTCACCGGACACTGGTCCAAACGTTCGCACAAGGAAGCCGGCAAGTACGGCGATGCGCGCATCGCTGCTGCTAGCGATGCCACCACCCAGATCGACGGTCGCAGCTATGCGCCGTTCGCTTGGGTGCCGCCGGTAGCGCAGTGGCAGGTGCGCCAGGATGCGGCCTACCTGCATCTGTGCAGCAACGAAACGATTGGTGGTGTCGAGATCGAATCCTTGCCCGCCCCGAGCGATTACGGCGCACCCGATGTGCCATTGGTCGTGGATGCCTCCAGCCATTTTCTGTCGCGCCCTCTGGACGTGACGGCAACCGGCATGGTGTATGCCGGTGCGCAGAAGAACGCCGGTCCGGCCGGTGTGACGATGGTCATCGTTCGGCGCGATCTGATCGGCAACGCCCTGGCGATCTGCCCCTCGGCTTTCGACTACATGAATGTGGCCGCCGAGCACTCGCGCTTCAATACGCCGCCCACCTACGCGATTTACATCGCCGGTTTGGTGTTCAAGTGGATCAAGGCCCAGGGTGGTCTGGCGGCGGTCGAGGCGGCCAATATCGCCAAGGCCCAATTGTTGTACGGCTATGTGGACAGCACCGAGTTCTATCGCAATCCGGTGCATGGGCCGGTACGCTCGCGCATGAACGTGCCGTTCATTTTGGCCGACGAAACGCTCAACGACGCTTTTCTGCAAGGCGCGTCCGAAGCCCGGTTGATGCAGTTAAAGGGTCACAAGAGCGTGGGCGGCATGCGCGCCTCCATTTACAACGCGCTGCCGCTCGAAGGCGTGCAGGCGTTGGTGGACTACCTGAAAGCATTCGAGCAGCGGCATGGATGACGAACTGAAGCGTCGGCTCACGCCTTTGCGCGAGCGCATCGACCAGATCGATGCCCAGATTCTGACGCTGATCAATCAGCGCGCCCAGGCCGCGCTCGAGGTGGGCGAAATCAAGCACGCCATGCAAGCCGAGCCTCAGGTGTTGCGGGTCGAGCGCGAGGCCGACGTGATTCGCGCGCTGCGGTCTCTGAATGCCGGACCGTTTCCGGCAGACGGCGTGACGGCAGTGTGGACAGAAATCATCTCGGCCTGCCGTGGGTTGGAGCGCAGCTTGAGCGTGGCCTATCTCGGTCCGGCAGGTTCTTTTTCCGAACAAGCGGCGTTCGAGCATTTCGGTCATGCCACCGCCAGCGTACCCTGTGTCTCGTTCGACGACGTATTCCGCGCGGTCGAGGCCGGGCAGGCCGATGTCGGCATGGTGCCGGTCGAGAATTCGACCGAGGGCGCAGTCAACCGCAGCCTGGATTTGTTGCTCGGCGCGCAGGTGCAGGTGTTGGGCGAGCGCTCCATTCTGATCCATCATTCTTTGTTGACCCGCAGTGGCACGCTCGATGGTGTGAAAACGGTGATGGCGCATCCTCAGGCCCTGGCGCAGTGTCAGGATTGGTTGACGCGTCATCATCCGACACTCGAACGCGTCGCTGCGGCCAGCAATGCCGAAGCGGCGCGTGTCGCCGCGGGCGACGACAGCATTGCCGCGATTGCCGGTGAGGCCGCGGCGCGTGCCTGGAAGCTCGGCGTGGTCAGCGCGGGCATCCAGGACGATCCGAATAATCGCACCCGATTTTTGGCGATCGGTCGGATGAATACGGCACCCAGCGGTCGCGACAAGACTAGTTTGATTCTGGCGGTTCCCAATCAGGCCGGTGCCGTCTACAACATGTTGGCGCCCTTGGCGGCCAATGGTGTGTCGATGACCCGCTTGGAATCGCGTCCGGCGCGTAACGGTCAGTGGGAATATTATTTCTATGTGGACGTGTTGGGGCATCGCGACGATGCGCCTTTGCAGCGTGCGCTAGAGACCTTGTCGGGCCAGACCGCCTTCTTGAAGATTCTGGGCTCTTACCCGGCGCAATGATGCAAGGTTCGAGCGGTTGCGATCCGCTTCTCCATTCTCTGTGACTGTGATGATCGACTCTCCTCGTTTTGACAAACCCGCCCCCTTCACGCTGGCTGTAGTGGGTTTGGGCTTGATCGGCGGGTCGTTCGCCGCCGCCTTGCGCGAGCAGGGGGCTGTCAGTCGAATACTGGGTGTGACGCGTCAACCCGAGACGGGGCAACGTGCCGTGGCCTTGGGGCTAGTGGACGAGATCGTCGATGCGCCGACAGCGGCGGCGCGCGCCGACATGGTGATGCTGGCCACGCCTGTGGGAGGGATGGCTAGCGTGATGGCAAGCATGCGCGACCATCTGCGTCCCGCTACCGTATTGACCGATGCCGGCAGCACCAAAGGCAATGTCATCGCCGCCGCACGCGCAGCATTGGGAGATCGAATCGGTCAATTCGTGCCGGGCCATCCGATCGCGGGGGGCGAGCGGACCGGGCCGGATGCCGCCTTCGCCACGCTGTATCGTGACCGGCAAGTGCTGCTGACGCCACTGGCCGAGAATTCGCCCGAACAGATCGAACAGGTTCGTCGCGCATGGCTGTGTTGCGGGGCACGGGTGGCGACGATGTCGCCCGGGCAGCACGATGCCGTGTTGGGGGCCATCAGTCACCTGCCGCATTTGCTGGCGTCGGTTTACATGGATCAGATCGCGACAGCCGAAGACGCCGATGTTTGTTTGCGTCATGCGGGCGCGGGGTTTCGTGACGTGACGCGGATCGCGGCGGGCTCGGCCGAAATGTGGCGCGACATTTTCCTCAGCAATGCGCCTGCGGTGCAGCTCGAACTCGATCGGCTGCGCGCCCGCTTGGACGAGGCATCGCAAGCACTGGCACGCGGCGACGGCGGGGCACTGTATGCCATGCTGGAACGCGCAGCGCTGGCACGCCGCGCCTGGCCTGCCGTGCCGGTATCTTCGTCCACCATTCAACCTGAACCCTTGCCCATTATTTCGCCCGCATCTTCGCCCGCGTCGCCGCCTGCTCAAGCGCACCGCTGAACCGATACGAGAACCGACGACATGACGAGATCCGACTACCTCGACTTACCGCGCATCGTGGCGGCTAAAGGCACGATGCAACTGCCGGGCTCGAAAAGTATCTCCAATCGAGTGTTGTTGTTGGCCGCATTGGCGTTTGGGTCTACCCAGGTCGATGGTCTGCTCGACTCCGACGACACGCGCGTCATGCTCGATGCCTTGAGCGCCCTGGGCGTGACGGTTATGCCCATGGGCGATCAATCCTTCAGCGTGCAGGGGGCGGCGGGCCAGCTGCGCCCCGATGCCGACCTCTTCATGGGCAACGCCGGTACGGCCATTCGTCCGCTTACCGCAGCATTGGCGCTGACAGGCGGCAATTACCGTCTGTCGGGCGTGCCGCGCATGCACGAGCGTCCCATCGGCGATCTGGTCGATGCATTGCGCTTGTTGGGCGCGCACATCGATTACTTGGGCAAGCCAGGCTTTCCGCCCCTGCACATCGGCGCCTGCACCCTGGGGCAAAGCGCCCATGTGCAGGTGCAGGGCAACGTCTCCAGTCAATTCCTGACCGCGCTGTTGATGGCGGCCCCGCTGGTGACTCGCAAAACGGGCAAGCCGCTCGTGATCGAAGTGGCGGGTGAGCTGATCTCCAAGCCGTATATCGCCATCACCCTGAACCTGATGGCGCGTTTCGGGGTGATCGTCGATCGTGCCGACTGGCAATGCTTTTCGGTACCGGCCAATGCTGCCTATGTTTCGCCGGGTCGGTTGCGCGTCGAGGGCGATGCGTCGTCGGCGTCGTATTTTCTGGCGCTGGGTGCGATCGGCGGTGGCCCGGTGACGGTCGAAGGCCTAGATGCCGACAGCATCCAGGGCGATTACGCGTTTACCGAAACGCTGCGTGCCATGGGCGCACGTATCACCTCGACTTCAGGCCGAGTAAGTGCCGAGGGCGTCAATGTCGCAAAAGGCCAGCGTCTGCGCGCCTTCGATACCGACTTCAATTTGATTCCCGATGCCGCGATGACGGCCGCGGCCTTGGCGCTCTATGCCGACGGACCTTGCCGTTTGCGCAACATCGGCAGTTGGCGAGTGAAGGAAACCGACCGTATTCATGCGATGACTGTCGAGCTGCGCAAGTTGGGCGCGCAAGTGGACGCGGGCGAAGATTGGCTGTTGGTCACGCCACCCGCGCCAGGCGCATGGCGCGACGCGCACATCGGCACCTGGGACGACCATCGGATGGCCATGTGCTTTTCCTTGGCCGCATTCGGACCCGCTGCGGTACGCATTCTCGATCCAGATTGCGTCGCCAAGACTTTTCCCCGTTATTTCGACGTTTATGCCGGGCTGGTAGAGCCGGCCAACGTTTTGCCCGAAGGAACCCCCGCATGAGTGCTACGTCTTCCCCTCTCGCTCCGATCATCACCTTGGATGGGCCGACAGCTTCCGGCAAGGGCACCGTCGCTCTGCGCGTCGCGCAGGCTTTGGGTTGGCACGTGCTCGATAGCGGGGCGCTGTACCGTTTGACCGCCCTGGCCGCCATGCGCGCCCAGGTGCCGTTGGATGACGGCGCGGCACTGGGCCGGTTGGCTCGTGAGTTGGATGTCAGCTTCGGTGCGCAGGGCGCCTGCTTGAATGGCGAGCCTGTCGAGGACGCCATTCGTCAGGAACTCGTGGGAACGAACGCATCGCGCGTGGCTGCGCTGCCCGAAGTGCGTGCTGGCTTGCTCGCGCGCCAGCACGCGTTTCGCCAGACCCCTGGGCTGGTGGCCGATGGCAGAGATATGGGTACAGTCGTTTTCCCCGACGCGTCTTTGAAGATTTTCCTGATGGCGGATGTGCACGCCAGAGCGCAAAGACGCTGTAAGCAGTTGAACGAAAAGGGAATTCCTGCTAATCTTGATGACCTGCTACGCGACTTGCAGCAGCGTGACTTGCTTGACTCACAGCGCGAGCATGCGCCTTTGATTGCGGCGAGCGATGCCCATGTGCTGGATTCCTCGACGCTTTCGATTGAGCAGACCACCGATGCCATTCTCGATCTGTGGCAAAAACGGGCAGTCGCTTAAACGCTGGCAGTCACGATTTAAGCAGAAAAAAATTTACCGTCGCTCGCGCGACACCTTCGTCCCCTTTAGTCCGGCTTGGCAGCCAGTTGGCATGCTGCGGCAGGATCCAAAGGGGTTTTACAACTCCACTGGGGCAATCAAGCTCCGGTGTGTGACTACCGGGTCGCTTCGCGGCCCATGGATTGCCATTTATGTCATCCCAACCCTCAACCGCCTTTGGCGGTGAAAGCTTCGCAGACCTCTTCGCCGAAAGCGTCAAACAGCAGGACATGAAGTCCGGTGAAGTGATCAGTGCCGAAGTTGTCCGTATCGACCGCAACTTCGTCGTCGTCAACGCCGGCCTGAAGTCCGAAGGTCACATCCCCCTCGAAGAATTCTTGAACGACCAGGGCGAGCTGGAAGTCAATGTCGGCGACTTCGTGTCCGTCGCCATCGACTCGCTCGAAAACGGCCTGGGCGATGTCAACCTGTCGCGCGATCGCGCCAAGCGTCTGTCGTCGTGGATGGGTCTGGAGCAGTCGCTGGAAAGCGGCGAGCTGGTCACCGGCACCATCACCGGCAAGGTCAAGGGCGGTCTGACCGTCATCATCAACGGCATCCGCGCGTTTCTGCCGGGTTCCTTGGTCGACCTGCGTCCTGTCAAGGACACCACGCCGTACGAAGGCAAGACCCTGGAATTCAAGGTCATCAAGCTCGACCGCAAGCGTAACAACGTCGTGGTCTCGCGTCGTCAAGTGCTGGAAGCCAGCATGGGCGAAGAGCGTCAAAAGCTGCTGGAAACGCTGCACGAAGGCGCCATCGTCAAGGGCGTCGTCAAGAACATCACCGACTATGGCGCGTTCGTCGACCTGGGCGGCATCGATGGTCTGCTGCACATCACCGACATGGCATGGCGTCGCGTGCGCCACCCGTCCGAAGTGCTGCAAGTGGGTCAGGAAGTCGAAGCCAAGGTCCTCAAGTTCGACCAAGAGAAGAGCCGTGTCTCGCTGGGCGTCAAGCAACTGGGCGAAGATCCCTGGGTGGGTCTGGCTCGTCGCTACCCGCAGAGCACCCGCCTGTTTGGCAAGGTGACCAACCTGACCGACTACGGCGCATTCGTCGAAGTCGAAGCCGGTATCGAAGGTCTGGTACACGTCTCGGAAATGGACTGGACCAACAAGAACGTCGATCCGCGCAAGGTTGTCACTTTGGGCGAAGAAGTCGAAGTCATGGTTCTGGAAATCGACGAAGACCGTCGCCGCATTTCGCTGGGCATGAAGCAATGCCGTGCGAATCCGTGGGAAGAGTTCTCGACCAACTTTAAGCGCGGTGACAAGGTCCGTGGCGCCATCAAGTCGATCACCGACTTCGGCGTGTTCGTCGGCCTGCCCGGCGGTATCGACGGTCTGGTTCACTTGTCGGATCTGTCGTGGGCCGAAACCGGCGAAGAAGCCGTTCGCAATTTCAAGAAGGGCGACGAACTCGAAGCCGTGGTCCTCGGTATCGACACCGACAAGGAACGCATCTCGCTGGGTATCAAACAGCTCGAAGGCGATCCGTTCAACAACTTCGTGGCCACATACGAGAAGGGTGCTGTCGTTCCCGGTATCGTGAAGTCGGTCGAAGCCAAGGGCGCTTTGGTGACCCTGTCGTTGGACGTCGAAGGCTACCTGCGTGCTTCTGAAATCTCGTCGGGCCGTGTCGAAGACGCGACCACCGCGCTGAAGGAAGGCGACAACGTCGAAGCCATGATCATCAACGTGGACCGCAAGGCTCGTTCGATCCAGCTGTCGATCAAGGCGCGTGATAACGCCGAGACCGCCGATTCGCTGCAACGCATGTCCGATGCCAGCGCCTCGTCCGGCACCACCAACCTCGGTGCGTTGCTCAAGGCGAAGCTGGACCAGGCACGCAACGACGGCTAAGCCGTGACCAAGTCGGAACTGATTGCCGCGTTGGCCGCCCGCTATCCTCAGCTGGCGGCGCGCGATACCGATTATGCGGTCAAGACCGTGCTCGATGCGATGACCCAGTCTTTGGCTGGCGGCCAACGCATCGAGATCCGCGGGTTTGGCAGTTTCTCGTTGTCGCAACGCTCTGCACGCGTCGGGCGCAACCCAAAGTCGGGCGAACAAGTGATGGTGCCTGGTAAACAGGTGCCGCACTTCAAGGCTGGTAAAGAGTTGCGCGAACGGGTCGATCTCGATCCGTCCTCGCGACGCGATGCAACAGACAATCCGGAGGTCGAGTCTGCCATGGTGCTCAATCTGGCTGTGGCGCACTGACCTGTTGGTATGATGGACCTGCAAAGGGGCTGCTTCGGCGGCCCTTTTGCTTTTTGAGCGCCCGAGTCGCTTACAATTGCGGTCTAAACTTTATTGGAGTGTCGACACCATGCGTTATCTCGTCTGGATATTGAGGCTGGCGATCTTCGTGCTGGTGCTGATGTTCGCCTTAAAGAACACGCAGCCCGTGTCCGTCACGTTCTTCACCAATCACGTTTTGCCCGATGTGCCGCTGATCGTGGTCATGCTGGCGGTCTTCGTGTTGGGCACGGTTTTCGGCGTGCTGTTGACCGTGCCTGCCGCCATGCGCCGCCGCCGAGAAATCGCACGCTTGCGGCGCGAAAACGAGCGTCTTCAGGCGCTGGCCGAAGGGCAGAATCCCACGGCCAATCTGCCGCCCGAAGCCCTCGCGCCGATGTCACCGCTTTGATTCCCCTTGTCCTGTTGAGCGATATCAGTGGATTTTGAACCTTGGTGGTTGATTTTCTTGCCCTTACTGTTCGGGCTGGGTTGGCTGGCGGCACGCGTCGATATTCGGCAGATGTTGTCCGAAACACGAATGCTGCCTGAATCCTATTTCAAAGGGCTGAATTTCCTACTTAACGAGCAGCCCGATCGTGCCATCGACGCGTTCGTCGAAGTGGCCAAATTAGACCCAGAGACGACTGAGTTGCACTTCGCGCTCGGTAGTTTGTTTCGGCGGCGAGGCGAGATGGAGCGCGCCATTCGGGTTCATCAAAGCCTGTTGAGTCGCGCCGATCTGCCGCAGGCACAGCGTGAGCAAGCGCAGCACGAACTCGCTCAGGATTTTTTGAAAGCCGGTATGCTGGACCGGGCCGAGTCCGGCTTCGAGCAGTTGAAAGACTCGCGTTATGCCCTGCCGGCCTTGCAGTCGCTGATCCGAATCTACGAGTCCGAGCATGACTGGCCGCGTGCGATCGAGTCGGTCAAGACACTGCGCGGGCTGGTCGATGAGCCCGTGCCCCAGTTGGTTCATTACCACTGCGAGCGCGCGCAGATTGCACTGAGCGTCACCCCACCCGACATCGATGCAGCCTTGAGTGCGCTGGATGCCGCCGACCATGCAGCACAAGATACCCAGATCACGCTGCCCACACGCGGTGCGGAGGTTCGCATTGCGTTGCAGCGCGCGCGCATCGCACAACTGGCGGGCACACGCGAGCAAGAGCGGCTACATCTGGCGGGCGTCCTGGCGCAGGCACCCGACTACGCGGGGCTGGTGGCCGACGCCTTGCTGGCCAACTACGTGGCGGCAGGCGATGCACCCGGCGGTCTGGCTATTCTCAGCGCTCACTACGCCAAGCATCCATCCCTGGATCTGTTCAACGTGGTGTTCCGTGAGCTGCGCGCCCAGAAAGGGGCCGACGTGGCTTGGGCCTTCGCCCGCGAAGCCTTGTTGGTGCGACCCTCGCTGTTGGGGCTGGATCGCCTGCTGGAGGCCGAGCTGGCCTCGGAAGGCGGCGCGGCCGACGCAGGTCCGGTGCACGGTGCCGACATCAATTTGTTGCGCAGCCTGATTCATAAACACACCCAGCGCCTCGATCGATATGCCTGCCGCAAGTGCGGGTTTCAGGCGCGACGGTTTTACTGGCAATGTCCGGGCTGCAACGGTTGGGAGACCTATGCACCCAAGCGCTTGGAAGAGCTGCAATGAATTCGTATCCCCTTGAAGCGATCGCCCGAGTTCGCGTGTTGGTCGTGGGCGATGTCATGCTGGATCGATATTGGTTCGGTGAGGTCGAGCGTATATCGCCCGAAGCGCCGGTGCCCGTAGTGCGCGTGGCGCGGCGGGAGGACCGCTTGGGTGGTGCGGCCAACGTGGCGCGAAACATCATTACCTTGGGCGGTCAAGCCACCCTTCTGGGGCTGGTTGGGCAGGACGAACCCGGTGCACGCGTTCGGCACTTGGCGACCGAGTCCGGCATGCACGCCGTGCTAGTGGACGATCCTGCTCTGCCGACCACCCTGAAAATGCGGGTGCTGGGCCGTCAGCAACAATTGCTGCGAGTCGATTTCGAAGAAGCGCCACAGCCGGATGCGCTTGCGCGACTGGAGCGTGCCGTAATCGATGCCTTGCCACAGCACGACGTGCTGGTGCTGTCCGATTACGCCAAAGGAGTACTCACCCACGTCGAACCCTTGATCGCTGCCGCGCGTCTGCAAGGCTTGCCTGTGTTGGTCGATCCCAAGGGCGAGGATTACAGGCGCTATCGAGGCGCGACCTTGGTCACCCCAAATCGTTCGGAAATGCGCCAGGCGGTGGGTCTGTGGGCCGACGAGCTGCAACTAACGGGGCGTGCTCAGTCGCTGCGCAAACAGCTCGATCTGGAGGCTTTGCTGGTGACCCAATCCGAGCAGGGCATGACGATGTTCACCGATTCGGGAGCCGATCATGTCGATGCGCAAGCGCACGAAGTATTCGATGTTTCGGGCGCGGGCGATACGGTGCTGGCCACTTTGGCGGTGACCCACGGGGCCGGCCTGTCTTGGTCCGAGGCCATGCGCTGGGCCAATCGTGCGGGTGGCATCGCGGTAGGTAAATTAGGGACCTCTACGGTGTCGTCCCAAGAACTTCTAGGAGATGCGACATGATCGTCGTCACGGGCGCGGCCGGCTTCATCGGCAGCAATATCGTTCAAGGCTTGAATCGCCGTGGGGTGCGCGACATCATCGCAGTAGACGATCTGACCGAAGGCGACAAGTTCGCCAATTTGGTCGACGGCCAAATCGCCGACTATCTGGATCGCGACGAGTTTCGGCGCAAAGTGGCCGCCGACACGCTGCCGGCGCTGCGGGCCATCGTCCATCAGGGCGCTTGCTCGGATACCACCGAGCGCAATGGTGCCTACATGATGGACAACAACTATCGCGTCACGCTCGAATTGTTCGAGTACGCTCAGGCCAAGCGCATCCCGTTCATTTACGCCTCGTCTGCGGCCGTCTACGGCGGCTCGTCAGTCTATGTCGAGCACATCGACAACGAGCGCCCGCTGAACGTCTACGGTTATTCGAAATTTCTGTTCGATCAGGTCTTGCGCGCACGGATGTCGTCCTTGACTGCGCAAGTCATCGGTCTGCGCTACTTCAACGTGTATGGCCCGCGCGAGCAGCACAAGGGGCGCATGGCCTCGGTAGCGTTTCACAACATGAGTCAGTTCCTGAACGAAGGGCATGTTCGCTTGTTCGCAGGCTGGGACGGCTATCCGGATGGCGGCCAGAGTCGCGATTTCATCTCGGTCGAAGACGTCGTCGCCGTCAATCTTCACTTTCTGGACAACCCTCAGGTCTCGGGCGTCTATAACTGCGGTACCGGACGTGCTCAGCCGTTCAACGACGTGGCGGCAGCGGTAGTCAATACGCTACGCGTCGAACAGGGCGAATCGGCGTTGGCGCTGCCCGAGTTGGTGAAAAACGGTCTGATCCGCTATATCCCTTTTCCCGACGATTTGAAGGGGCGTTATCAGAGTTTCACTCAGGCCGACGTGACGGCTTTGCGCGGGGCGGGCTTTACCGCGCCGATGCGCGACGTCGCCACGGGAGTGGGCGAATATGTGCAGGTATTACGCGCCAAACGCCAACACTGAGTGCCGCCGCTTGACGCTGTTCGCGATGCGGCAAGCAGGTTAGTGGCAGGACGCATAGGTGGGTAGATGGGCTGGCGCAGGCCCGGCACGCGCCTGCGGTTTGCCGCAGTGGCTGGCGTGGTCGCATCGCGGGTCGCACGACCATCAGCCGGCGCATGATGGACGTTCCGCTGCGCATGCGGCGATCTTCCGCGAGCCTCCATCATGACGTCTCCATTGTGGTCCTTATCGTCGCCTCCAGCCAGGCGTTCATATCGTCGGCGTGTCATGACGGTGTTGTTGGCCGGATGTAGCGTCGCACTCGCTTGTTGGCCTCAAGAGGCGGGCGCCCTGGATGTCAACCGCGCCACGGCCTCGCAACTTCAATCCATCAAGGGCATAGGCCCTCGCACAGCCGCCAACATCGTGGCCGAGCGGGCGCGTGGCGGCGCGTTCGAGTCGCTGGGCGAATTGGCCGAGCGCGTGCGGGGCATCGGGGCCAAGAGCGTCATCCGACTGCGCGCTGCCGGGCTGGTCGTGCCGCGGCCCGCCTTGGGCAACGCGCAGTCCGATTCTCGCCCCATGTCCAGGCGACCTATAACGCCGCCAGCCGGTTTATCATCCAAGCCATGACTACCTATCCGACTATCGAACAAACCGTCGGCCGCACGCCCCTGGTGCGGCTGCAACGCATTCCCGGCGACGGCAACGCCCAGCGAGGCAACGTGATCCTCGGCAAGCTGGAAGGCAATAATCCAGCAGGCTCGGTCAAGGATCGACCGGCCTTGTCCATGATCCGCCATGCCGAAGCGCGTGGCGAAATCAAACCAGGCGATACGCTGATCGAGGCGACCAGCGGCAATACCGGCATCGCGCTGGCCATGGTGGCCGCTATGCGGGGATACCGCATGGTGCTGATCATGCCCGATAACCTGTCGATCGAGCGGCGTGCCGCCATGACGGCCTACGGTGCCGAACTCATCCTGACTCCCGCTGCGCAAGGCGGGATGGAATATGCGCGGGATCTGGCCACAAAGATGCAAGCCGCGGGCGAAGGTCGAGTATTGGATCAATTCGCCAATCCGGATAATCCATTGGCGCATGTCGAAGGCACCGGTCCTGAACTCTGGGAGCAGACCGAGGGCCAGTTGACTCACTTCGTCAGTGCCATGGGCACGACGGGCACCATCATGGGTGTGTCGGCGTATTTGAAGGCTCGGAATCCGGCTATTCAAGTGGTCGGCGCACAGCCGGAAGAGGGTTCGCAGATTCCGGGTATTCGCAAGTGGCCCGAAGCTTATTTGCCGGCCATTTATGACGGCAGCCGTGTCGATCGGATCGTGCCGGTCTCGCAAGCCGCCGCAGAAGCGATGGCGCGCCGTCTGGCTGCCGAAGAAAGCATTTTCGCAGGCATTTCGGCCGCTGGTGCGCTTGTGGCAGCCCTGGCGGTGGCCGAGCAGGTCGAAAACGCCACGATCGCTTTTGTCGTATGCGATCGCGGCGACCGCTATCTGTCCACCGGCGTATTTAATTAAAACGGCCTAGGTCGACGCTGTCAGGCCAGCGCAGTCCTAGGCAAAGCGCGCCGTTTGCGGCGGGCTTTGCCCGTGTGCTCAAGGCACCCGAGCCTGGCGCGCCTGGCCCTGTGCCAGCGATTGCGCCAGATCGGCCACCGAGGTGGCGTAAAAATAGCTGCGGTTGTAGTGCGTCAATGCGAAGAAATTCGGCGTACCACTGCGGTACTGGACAGTGCCATGCTGCTCGTCAGGCAGATTCACGATGCCCAGGGGGTGCCGAGTCCAGCTCGCGGTGGGATCGCCCGAAGCGCGAGCACCCGCGGCTTGCAGTTCGATCCAACTCAGTTTCGGAACCAGTCCGCCATCGACCAGAGGCGCCGCGTCGGTGGGGAGTGTGACCGGCGCGAACACTGGCACATCGCGCTGCCAGCCATGTTCGACCAGGAAGTTGGCGATCGAAAAGATCGCGTCTTTCTCGCTATTGACGAGGTCGATCACACCATCGCCGTCGCCGTCGATGGCATAGCGCTGAATGCTGCCCGGCATGAACTGCGCCATGCCGATCGCGCCAGCGAACGAGCCTTGTGTGGTCACATCCAAACGGTTTTGCATCACCAGATCCAGAAATGCACTGAGCTGGTTGCGAAACATCTGCTGCCGATCGGGGCGCTTGGCGTCCGGGTAACTGAATGCCAGGGTATACAGCGCGTCCAGCACCGGGAACGATCCCATATTACGTGCATAGTTGGTCTCGACGCCGATGATCGCGACGATGATCTCGGGCGGCACGCCGAAACGCTGTGCAGCGGCCTCGAGTGTGTCGCGATGGGCGGACCAAAAATCGTTACCCCAAGCGATGCGAACCGGCTCGACCACGCGTTGACGATAGACCGTCCAACTACGCACCACCTTGCGGCCCGCTGCACTCGGTGCGATCAAGCGGGCGACCGTGGGATCGAAACGGGCCGAGGATAAAATATTGCCCAGCTGTTCAGCAGGTAATCGGCGCTCCGACGCCAAGGCCTGTACATATTGTTGCACATCGAGCGTCAGGTCGGCCGAGCGTAGCGATGCTTCGGCTGGGCTGACGGCCGGGCCGGTAGCTGGGGTCGACGCGGGCGTCGCGCCGGGTTGGGCCATAGGGGAGACTGATTGGGCCGCACAGGCGGACAGGGTGGTGGCCAACACGCCGATTTGCAGGAAACGCCAACTGGTGAACATAATCCTTCCTTATGGAGACGCTCTATCTTACTCACCCCGCGTGCAAGCTGCACGATATGGGAGATTGGCACCCGGAAAGCCCGCAGCGGTTGGACGCCATCAATGATCAGTTGCTGGCCAGCGGTCTGCACGCCTATTTAAGTCCGCAAGACGCGCCACGCGCGAATCGTGAAGCCTTGGCGCGCGTTCATGACCCAGCGTATCTGGCACGGTTACTGGACGGTCAGCCCATCGATGGCACGCGCACTTTGGATCCTGACACGCTGCAGGGGCCGAACACGGCGGTCGCGGCCTTGCACGCTGCTGGGGCGGGAATTGCTGCGGTCGACGCCGTATTGTCGGGGCAGGCGCTCAGCGCGTTTTGCGCGGTGCGCCCGCCCGGTCACCATGCCTGCCGGGCTCGGGCGATGGGGTTTTGTTTTCTGAACAACGTCGCTATCGCGGCCCGCCACGCTATCGATGTTCATGGATTGACTCGGGTCGCGATCGTCGATTTCGACGTGCATCACGGCAACGGTACCGAAGATATTCTGGCGGGCGAGAACCGGGTGCTCATGTGCAGCTTTTTCCAAAGCCCGCTCTTCCCGAATTGCGGTACCGAGAACGTCGCCGACAACATGCTCAACGTGCCCGTGCCGGCCTATACCACCGGTGCGGGCGTGCGCGAGTTGGTCACGCAGCGATGGCTGCCGAGCTTGGACGTCTTTCGTCCGCAATTGATCCTCTTTTCGGCGGGATTCGATGCCCACCGGGAAGACGAGATGGGACAAATGGGTTTGGTCGAAGCCGATTACGCTTGGTTGACCGAGCAGATCATGGATGTGGCCGATCGCCATGCAGAAGGTCGCGCAATCAGTATGCTGGAAGGCGGCTACGATCTTTCTGCCCTGGGCCGCAGTGTGGTCGCCCATGTACGTGCGCTGGCTAAGTTGTAGAATCGACCGGCTACAACGGCGTAGCCGATGAAAAACAATCTTAGGGAGATAGCTGGATGAAGGTACTGGTACCCGTCAAACGCGTTGTCGACTACAACGTCAAAGTCCGTGTGAAATCCGACCACTCGGGCGTGGACATCGCCAACGTGAAGATGTCGATGAATCCGTTCGACGAAATCGCCGTCGAAGAAGCGACCCGCCTGAAAGAAAGTGGCCGCGCGAGCGAAGTCGTGGCGGTATCTTGCGGTGTCGCGCAGTCGCAGGAAACCTTGCGTACCGCCATGGCCATCGGCGCCGACCGTGGCGTTCTCGTGCAATGCGACACTGAATTGCAGCCGCTTGCCGTGGCCAAATTGCTGCGTGCCGTGGTCGAGCGTGAGCAGCCCCGCCTGGTGATTCTGGGCAAACAGGCCATCGACGACGACGCGAACCAAACCGGACAGGCCTTAGCGGCTTTGCTCGATTGGCCGCAAGCGACGTTTGCCAGCAAAATCGAACTGGCCGACGACAGTGTCACCGTGACGCGCGAAGTCGATGGCGGTCTGGAAACCGTGAAGCTCACGCTACCGGCCATCGTGACCACCGACCTGCGTTTGAACGAGCCGCGTTATGTCACGCTGCCGAACATCATGAAGGCCAAGAAAAAGCCGCTCGAGAACGAGACGCCCGAATCCTTGGGCGTGGATGTCACCCCGCGTTTGAAGACGCTCAAGGTCGTGGAACCCGCTGCGCGCAAGGCCGGGATCAAAGTGCCCGACGTGGCCACGCTGGTCGACAAACTGAAAAACGAAGCGAAG
>CAMDNZ010000010.1 GCA_945903445.1 Bordetella parapertussis | reverse complement strand
CGAAGTGCCCTACGCCGGGAAAATCGCCCGTGCCGAAGCCATCGCGCGCAGCACGCTGAACGTCAAATCGGTCGTCAATCAACTCACCGTGGGCACGCCCCAAACGCTGTCCGAACGCACCAACGACACCTGGCTGACATCCAAAGTCAAGACCGCACTGGTTCGTGCGCAATACGTTCCGTCGAACACCATCAACGTCACGACTAGCCGCGGCACGGTCTACCTGTTGGGTCTGACCACGGTCAACGAAGGCCGCTATGCAGCTTCGGCCGCCGCGGGTGTGGGCGGCGTTCGCAAAGTGGTCAAGCTGTTCGAGACCATCAGCCGTGAAGAGGCTGTGCGTCTGTCGGGCGGCGAAGCGAGCGGCGACGGTAAGAAAGCCCCTATCGCCGAACAACAAGCCGCGCCTATCGAGGACAACGCAGGCGGCAATCACCCCCCCGCCAGCGGCGCAGGTGGCGGTGTTGAAGTGATGCCCATCAAATGAAACGGGTCATCGTCCCGGGTATCGTCGCACTGGTTCTGGCGGCAGGGTTCATTGCATGGTTCGCCACGCGCGCGGGCCAACCGGCTCCCGACGTGACCTTCACTTCCTTGGAGGGCGAGCAGATCACCACGCAAGATTTGCGCGGCAAGGTCGTGCTGGTCAAGTTTTGGGCCACCAGCTGCGTGACCTGTGTGAAGCAGATGCCCGACAACATCGAGCACTACAACACCTATGCCCCTAAGGGCTACGACACCATCGCCGTGGCCATGCAATACGATCCAGCCAACTACGTCGTCAATTTTGCACAGACTCGAAAGTTGCCGTTTACCGTCGCAGTGGACGCCCGGGGCGACATCGCTCGTGCGTTCGGTGACGTACGTCTCACGCCGACAGCTTTCCTGATCGACAAGAAGGGCAACGTCATCAAGCGGTATTTGGGCGAGTACGACAAGGCGGAGTTCCGCGCTACGGTCGAAAAGGCCCTGGCGGCGAGTTGATCTGAAAGGTGGTCGATTGGCGCTTAAATCGGCGACGGCAACAACAGCGCCAATTGCTCGCTCAATCCGGCCGTGGGCGACATCTTCCAGCCGCTTTGCGCATAGCGCAGCCATCGTCCCAACACCACATGCACCAGCACGCTGGCCTGCGCCTCGGCATTGGCCTGGGGCGGCAGGCTGCCCTCTACCCGGGCGGCGCGTAAGGCGTCTCGCAGCGCCGCTTCCAGGCGGTCATACATGTGGCTGACGCGATCTTGCAGACGGTCGTCCTCGGTCACCAGGGCGTCGCCTGTCAGCACTCGCGTCAGACCTCGGTTTCGCTCGGCGAATGCCAGCAGCATCACCACTATCTCGCGGCATTGCGCGACGCCATTGCGCGAGCTGTCCACGATGTCGCCGATCGTGCCGAACACCGTCGTTTCGATGGCGGTAATTAAGCCGTCGAACATCTGCGCCTTGCTAGCGAAGTGCCGATACAACGCGGCCTCGGATACCTGCATCCGTGCGGCCAGGGCCGCCGTCGTAATACGAGCGGCACGCGGTTGCTCGAGCATATCGGCCAAGGTGGTCAATATCTGGGATTTGCGGTCGCCCGTTTTGCTTGCCATGATGTCAGCCAGTCCTAGACCCGTTTACCGCGCAGCGGACGGCGACGCAGCAACAAGTCGGAAATTGAATTAACCCGTAGGTCGACGTAACCCGCCCGCGCGCGGCTGTGGCCGCCAAACGGTGTAGCCGGGTGGTACACATGCACCGTCCGTAAGCCCACCTGACGGGCTGCGCGCAAATTGACCAAGGTGTCCTCGACCAGCGTGGCCTGATGTGCGGCAACGCCCTCTCGGGCGAGCACATAACGCAAAAGCGCTGGCGCAGGTTTGGGACGATATTGCCCATGCCACTGCATATGCTCGATCGACCACAGGCTATCGAACTGCGCCAGAATGCCCATGTGTTTGAGCACGACGCGTGCATACTCGTAAGGGGCGTTGGTGAGCAGCACCTTGCGGCCGGGCAAGCTGCGCAGTTTTGTGCGCAAGCCGCGCTCGAATTGCAGCAGCGGTGGAATCTCGAAGTCGTGGCACTGCGTCAAAAACGTATCGGCACACACACCGTGATGACGCACCATGCCGATTACCGTTGCACCATAGCGTTGCCAATAAAGCACGCGCAGACGGTTCGCCTCGGCTTCATCTACGCCAAGCATCTGCCGCACGGTGGCGGTCATGCTGCGGTCGATCGCCGGGAAAATCGCGTGCGACGTGTCGTGCAGCGTATTGTCCAGATCAAACAGCCACAGACGCGTCCCCGCCGCCACGCTGCGGCGTGTGCGCATCTGCCGCGCCTTGGGCGCGAGCAGAATGCGGCGAACCCACATCAGTGCGCGCTGATCATCGTGCCCACGCCTTCCTCGGTCAAGATTTCGAGCAGCAGGCAGTGCGGCACGCGACCGTCCACGACGTGAACCGAATTGACGCCATTCTTAGCGGCATCCAATGCCGACGCAATCTTCGGCAGCATCCCGCCGGAAATCGTGCCGTCGGCAAACAACTCGTCGATAGTTTGCGCCGACAGACTGCGCAACAGTTGACCGCTCTTGTCCAGAACGCCTGGGGTGTTGGTCATCATCAGCAGCTTCTCGGCGCCCAGCACCTCTGCCATCTTGCCTGCCACCACGTCGGCGTTGATGTTGTAGGCCATGCCGTCCTCGCCATAACCAATGGGCGAGATGACGGGAATGAACTGATCGTCTTGCAGCGCCTTCACCACGGCGGGTTCGACGCTGGTGATTTGACCGACATAGCCGATGTCCAGCGGTTGCGAAGCGTCTTCCTTATTAGGCATCAACTTCTTGGTGGCGCGAATCATGCTGCCGTCTTTGCCCGTCAAGCCCACAGCCTTACCACCGGCTTCGTTGATCATCATGACGATGTCTTGCTGCACCTGACCGCCCAACACCCATTCGACCACTTCCATCGTCTCGGCGTCGGTGACGCGCATGCCTTGCACGAAGTTGCCTTGCTTGCCGACGCGACGCAATGCGTCGTCGATTTGCGGACCGCCGCCGTGCACCACGACAGGGTTCAGGCCCACCAACTTCAACAGCACCACGTCGTGGGCGAAGCTGCGTTGCAGATTCTCGTCGATCATGGCGTTGCCGCCGTATTTGACGACGATGGTCTTGCCATGAAAGCGGCGGATATAAGGCAGCGCTTCGGACAAGATATCGGCTTTGGTCGAGCGGGGCAGCTTCGCAGTGGCATCGGGCTTGGCAGTCGTGTCAGTCATGTCGGTTGTCGTGGTCTCGGTCGGGTTGAGAAAACGCTGGCGGCTTGGGCGAATGGGCTTAGGCCGGATTAATCCGTGAATTGTAAACGCCTCATTTTCTTATAGCTGGATCGTCTAACAATCGCCTGGAAAATAACTAGAGATCAGGTAAAGTCTGTCGTAATGGGCACAGCCCACTGCTCATAATTTTGGAGAAATTCATGACGTTTTCATTTGCCCCCCGTCTGGCCGTGCTGGCCGCCGCCGCGATGCTGGCTTTTGGTGCCCAGGCAGGCAAGCTTACGATTGGTGCGAGCGAGGTTCCGCACGCGCAATTGCTGGAGCAGGTGAAACCTGGGTTGGCCAAGAATGGTGTGGAACTGGATATCAAAGTGTTCAGCGACTATGTTCAGCCCAACCTGCAAGTGGCCGACAAGGATCTGGACGCGAACTTCTTCCAGCATCAGCCTTATCTGGACACATTCAATAAGGATCGGGGCACCAAGCTGGTGTCGGTCGGTCAGGTACACGTCGAGCCGTTTGGCGCGTATTCCAAAAAGATCAAGCAGATTGGCGATTTAAAGGAAGGCGCGACCGTTGCCATCCCAAACGATCCGAGCAATAGTGGTCGTGCCTTGCTGTTGTTGCAGCAGCAGGGGCTGATCAAGTTGAGCGACCCGAAAAACATTACGGCCACGCCGGTGGATATCGCCGAGAACCCCAAGAAGCTGAAGTTCCGTGAGTTGGAGGCGGCGATGCTGCCGCGTGCTTTGGACGATGTGGATCTGGCGCTGATCAATACCAACTATGCGTTGGAAGCGAAGCTGGTGCCGACCAAGGATGCGTTGTTTATCGAAGGCGCTCAATCGCCTTACGCAAATATTGTGGTGACGCGTGAGGACAATAAGGATTCGGCCGATGTGAAAAAGCTGGTCGAGGCGCTGCATTCGCCTGAGATCAGGGCTTATATCCAAGAGCAGTACAAGGGTGCTGTGGTTCCGGCGTTTTGATGGCTGGTAGCTGATGAGTGGGTTAGTCTGCCGTCATTCGATACGATGGCATAAAAAGCCTGGACGTTTTCGACGTCTGGGCTTTTTACGTCGTAGCGCGAGATAATGGTCCGATGCGGAGAAAGCGATGAGCGACAGGATTCGATTGGATAAATGGCTATGGGCTGCGCGGTTCTATAAAACGCGTAGCCTGGCCGTGCAAGAAATCGGTAAAGGACGGGTATCGGTGAACGGGCAAGCCGCTAAACCAGCTCGTGAGGTGGGGCACGGAGACGTGGTGACCATTCGGAAAGAGGATCCGGCACTGGAGGTTCGCGTATTGGCGGCAAGTGGCGTGCGCGGGCCTGCGACAGCGGCACGGCTGCTCTATGCGGAAACGGCGGAAAGTGTCGCGCTCAGAAAAAGAGCGGCGGAACAAAGGAGGCTGGCACCCGAACCCGCTTCGGCGTTTGTAGATGGACGACCGACTAAGCGGGATCGGCGGTTGATCGACCGGGCTCGAGGGATGTGAAGTTTGTTATTGAGTAAGCATCGAATTTCGCTAGAGGCGATAGCTTACCCGCCTCGTTACGCCACGTTCCTCGGAGTTCAAGGCTTGGGGCATAGCCGATTTTTCTAAAAGCGACGCCTTTAATGCAGCTTACACGCACGTGTACGACATCACCGTGACATTTATTCGGCAGGCTTCAAATACACGATAGACAGCTTGTTGCCGTCCGGGTCACGAAAATACGCAAGGTATCTACGGGGCCCATATGCCGGACGAGTTCCGGGCGCACCCTCCGACACGCCACCTTGCGCAATTGCCGTGGCATACACCACATCGACCATGGCTTCCGAATCCGCATGTAAGGCGATCATCGTGCCATTACCAACGCTTGCGCGTTCACCATCATATGGCAGGGTGATCGCAAGAACGATCTCCTCTTCGTCACCCCCAGCCCTCGCATAAAAGACCACCGTAGGCAAAACCTCGGGATACAAGCCCAGGTGCGATAGCATCGGGTTATAAAAGGCAGCAGAGCGAGCTAAATCGTTTGACCCCAGGCTAGCATAACAAATCATCGTCATCTCGCTTTACAAAAAGAGTGAAGGGGCAGTTTAAGACTGCAAAGCCGACCATCCGCAAACAGCACAGCCCGGATCGCGCGACACCGACGCAATTAAGCGCATGACGCTTCGCGAAAACCTCCGAACAATACAGAAGATATGGGGCTGCCCACTCACGCACTTGGCGCCTCGAGGTCCGCACGACAGGCAAGGCTAGCTAAGGTCACGCCGTTTTAAGTCGACAGTCAGGCTGGCCGACCGGCACGCTACCGACCGTCGGTCGGTAGCCAATTGCGGGCGGCATAAAGCAATTGATATCAACCACGGTATAGCGTTCTCGCCGAGCGCACGTGGCCATCGAGCATACCGCAGCAGCATCAAGCCTCGATTACATGCGGCCAGGAGTGAGCACAGATAATGACTAATCTAGTGATTCAACATGACACTAACTGACTAACTGCAGGCACCCCGATGCTCAAGCTGACTCCTTTGAAATTTTTCTGCGCTGTTGTTGAAGGTGGCACCGTAGCGCACGCGGCGGAGCGGCTTTTTTGTGTGCCCTCTAACGTGACCATGCGACTTCGCGAACTGGAAGAACAAATGAACGTCACCCTTTTCAACCGCGAACGGAATCGCTTATATGTAACCCCTGAAGGTCGATTACTTTATGAGCAGGCGAGAGAAATACTGAATCGAGTCGAAGAGGTTTCAGGTTTGTTTACGAACAGGGTGCGGCGTGGCGAGCTGCGAATCGGTGCGCTCGACGTCGCACTCGATGCCTATCTACCCCAGATGATCGCGCATTATCGCCGCCAGCAATCCAGAGTAATGACACATCTCACTCAAGCGCCCTCCCTGGAGCTCGAACGCCAGTTAATGGGGGGCGAGCTCGACCTTATCTTCACCGATGGCCCGATTACGCATCCGCTATTAAAGAGCTGCCGCGCGTTTGACGTTCAACTGCTATGCGTAACACCGATCACAACCACAAACCTCTCGCCACAGGCACTCGTGGGCCTCGAGTTATATGTGTTTCGAAAAACATGCGTTTATCGAAAAATGGCCGACTTGTGGCTTGAAAAAAACCAAGTTAAACCTATTTCCGTCATTGAAATTGAATCCTATCCGGTGACGCTTGCTTGCGTGGAGGCAGGCCTTGGATTTGCCTTTGTCCCCGAAACTTATATGGCAAATACGTTCTCATTCTATCGGAACTTAACAGCGCATATAGTGCTGCCGAAGACTCCAGTTTACGCGGTTTGGCGACGCGGCGATCGTTCTGCTGTAATGCGAGATTTCGTCAGCAACGTCACCGCCGCTGCGTCTAGTCGTTCGCCCCAAGCCGCGTAAAGTGATTTAGACCTCGACCGTACGCCGTTCCGTTTTCTCAGCCACCCAAACTATTGACGAAAGGATACAAGTTCCTGCCTACTCGGACGAGGTTTTCCGGTGCCCACTATTTACATAAGATTGTTGGTTTCAATTCTTCGAACTTCTTGAAAAGCATACTGTAAACCTTCAGGTTCTATTTCCGATAGACCAAATGAAAAATCAGTGGATAAAAACGCGTCGACCATCATCTGGGCCTTGTATGGTGACGTTGTCAATGCACCCAAAGACAGAACATTACAATTATTAATTATTCTACATAGACGAGCAGTGGTGACGCTCTCGCAAAGACCGCAGTAAACACCGCGAAATTTGTTGGCAACGATGTTCACGCCCATGCCCGACCCGCAGAAGATTATTCCAGTCTTCGAAGGATCGGCGGATATTGCTTTTCCAACCTCCGCTCCAACATCATAATAAGGAATAGCGGCATCAGCCGAAACATCGATCACACGAAATCTTTCGTCATTTTCCAAATTGTTCTTAATCGCTTCCTTTAAATCGAAACCCAGGCGGTCTGCACCAAGAACTAAAATACGTTTAGTCATAATGCCGTCCTTTAAGCTGCGTCGGCATAAAAACGCGTGTCAGGCTCGTTTGCCAAAACGCTTTCGACTTCGGTTAAAACCGCTTCGACAAAGTCACCGCGATTTTTCAAGGGATCATCGAACTGCACCACGATATGAGATTTCATGATTTATCCTAATAGTTGTCATCGACCGCAGGAACGGTGTAGGCAAATAATAGAACGCGTTATGAATAAACGTTACTAACCTTATATGAGCTTAATACTCATAAAAAATGAGTTTGTTCGCCGCAAGAAAATTGCGGGCGAAACTCACCACACAAGCTCTCGGATCGTAACAACGCCGCTTAACGCAAGGTATATTTTTGGGGCTGTGCCTAGGACTTGGAGTGGCAGACAGGACAAAGCGGATCGCGCGGCACGAGGATAGTGCGCCATGTCATATCGCGCGCGTCCAACATGACCAGTCGGCCCGACAGGCTGCGACCGATGCCCGCAATCAGCTTTAAAGTCTCGACGGCCTGCATACTGCCAACGATGCCAACCAAAGGCGCAAACACGCCGGTCGTCGAGCAATTGACAGCTTCGATATCTTCGGCTTCGGGAAACAGGCAGTGGTAGCACGGCGCATCGGGCTGGCGGAAATCGAACACCGCAACCTGCCCGTCGAAACGAATGGCGGCACCCGATACCAGTGGCTTGCGATGCGCCACGCACGCACGATTCAGCGCATGACGGGTCGCGAAATTATCCGAACAATCCAGAACGATATCGGCTTGAGCCACTAAGGCGCTCAGCGCCTCGAAATCAGCACGACAGGCATGCGTATCAACCGTCACACCGTCGTTATAAGCCGCAAGCGTCCGCTTGGCCGACTCGACTTTACTCATTCCCAAATGCGCTTGGGGATGCAGTATCTGGCGTTGCAGGTTGCTCAGTTCGACGGCATCGTCATCGACCAGTGTCAGATGCCCGACGCCCGCCGTCGCCAAATACAGCGCAGCAGGCGAACCCAAGCCGCCTGCGCCCAACACCAACACCCGCGCAGCCAGGAACGCCTCCTGGCCTTCGATGCCCACCTCATCCAACAGGATGTGGCGGGCATACCGCAGCAACTGCGGATCGTCCATGCCCCGCCCGACTTACTTCTTCGCGCCCGGCGGCAGTTCGGGCGGGTTGGGCTTGGCGGCGGTAGTCGTGTCGCCCTTCTGGCTTTCCGGCGTGATCGGACGAGCCTCGCCCTTCTGCACCGGTTTGCCTTGCAGTTGATTGATGGCCTGCTTCAACTGGAAGTCGTCGGCGCCGCCAAACTCGAACATCTTCATGTTGGCAGGCGCAGCGGCATCGGCAGACGACTTGATCTCGTCGGCGGTCTGCTTGTTGGACAGGTGACGCTGCAAGTCGGCCTCACGCGGCAGGCGGAACAGGTCGCCCTTCTCGGTGTCGGACACGATCACGTCGGGCAAGATACCGGTCGCTTGAATCGAACGGTTGTTCGGCGTGAAGTAGCGCGAAGTGGTCAGCTTGATCGCGGTTTCTTCCGACAGCGGCAAGATGACCTGCACCGAGCCCTTGCCGAACGTGCGATTACCCATCACGGTGGCACGCTTGTGATCCTGCAAGGCCCCGGCCACGATTTCCGAGGCCGACGCCGAACCGGCGTTCACCAACACGACCATCGGCACCGTCTTGACCCAGGCGGGCAAGCCTTTGAGGTAATCCGGCTCGCCACGCGCATACTCCGACGGGGTCGCCAAGTACTTGTGACGCGAATCGGGTGTGCGGCCATCGGTGGACACCACCAGGGTATCGGGCGGCAAGAACGCGCCCGACACACCGATAGCGCCGGTCAGCAGACCACCCGGATCGTTACGCAAGTCCAGCACCAGACCCCGCGACGCACCCTTCACGCCTAGGTCGGTCAGGTGACGCGCCAGATCCGTGCCCGTTTTTTCCTGGAACTGCGCCACACGGACATAACCGATGTTGTCGGGCAGCATCTTGCTGCGCACGCTGCGCACCTTGATGATGTCGCGCATGATTTCCAGCACGCGAGGCGCGCTTTCCTCGCCACGCATGATGGTCAGCTTGATGGGCGTCTTGGGCTTGCCGCGCATCAGCTTGACTGCGTCGTTGAGCGCCAGGCCCTTGGTCGGCGTGTCGTCGATCTTCACGATCAAGTCGCCCGCCATCACGCCCGCACGAGCGGCCGGCGTGTCTTCGATGGGCGAAATCACTTTGACGAAGCCGTCTTCCGCGCCAACCTCTATCCCCAGGCCACCGAATTCGCCCTGGGTCGAGGTCTGCATATCGGCAAACGCATCCTTGTCCAAGAAGGCCGAGTGCGGGTCGAGATTGCTCACCATGCCAGAGATGGCATTGTTGATGAGTGTCTTGTCATCGACCTCTTCGACGTAGTTGGCCTTGATGGCGCCAAACACGTTGCTGAATTGGCGTAGTTCTTCCAAGGGCAGCGGATTACCGCGCTGCGCGACCGCCGACACCCCGACGCTGAGAAGAACGCCAGCAACCGCTCCAGCGGTAACCAGGCCAAAACTACCGAACTTGCGAGTGCTCATGCACGCTTCCCAATATTGACGCCGACTACAGGGCCAGCCACTGTGCCGGGTCCACCGGCGCGCCTTGATGGCGAATTTCGAAGTATAGGCCCGATTCCACTTGGCCGCCGGTCGCACCGACAGCCGCGATGGTCTCGCCCCGGCCCACTTTGTCTCCGACCTGTTTGGACAGGCTTTGGTTATAGGCATAGACCGACAGGTATTGATTCCCGTGATCCACGATGATGATGTTGCCGAATCCGCGTAGCCAATTGGCATAGACGACGCTGCCGGCGGCTACGGCCTGAACCGGCGTGCCCTCGGCGGCCCGCAGCACAATACCGCGCCAAGTACCACCATCGGGACGGCCGACGCCGAAGCGCCCCTGCACCTCGCCCGCCACCGGCGCACGCATGCCGCGGCTCAAGCCTTTGCCCGATTCACCGCCACCGGCCACCGCGGGTGGGCGGGCCAGCGATCCACGGGCCTCGGACGCGATCAGCGGGCCACGCACTTCGATGACACCGCCTCGCCCCTGTGTCTTCGCACGCTCGATCTCGGCTTCGGCCTGCTCGCGGGCACGGCTGGCGTCGCGCGCGGCCTCGGCAGCCAACTTAGCGCGGCGTGCCGACTCGGCAGAACGGCGCTCGGCGTCGGCGGCCTGGGCCGCCTTTGCTTCTTGACGTGCCGCATCGGCACGCGCTTTCGCTTCGGCCAGGCGTTTGGCTTCAGCCGCCTGACGCGCCACTTCCGCTTCGCGTGCGGCTTCCGCCTTACGCCGGATCTCTTCGGCCCGCTGGCGTGCGGCCTCGGCAGCCTCGCGCCGAACCTGTTCTTCGCGTTTGGCTTGGTCGGCGATGGCCACTTCCAGCCCCCCGATCAGCCGTGCCAGACGTTGATCGTCGCGGCCCAGCTTGACGGCCTCGGAACGCTGTGCAGCGATCTGACCCTCCAGGCGCGCCAAAACGGTGGAGCGTTCTTTTTGTTGTGCTTGCAGCTCGGCACGCCGAGTGGCGGTTTCATCGGCCAGCGCTTTGACCTGGGCAGCCCGTGTATCGGCCTGCTGCTGCAACACGGCCAGCCGCTCGATGTCGGCTTGCAGTGCTTTCACCACCCGGGTGCGGGCCTGCGAGACGTACTCCAGATAACCCAGATTGCGTCCCAGCGCCTGCGGCTCGTCGCCGGACAGCAAGGCTGCCCAGGGCGACAGCCCACTGGAATACTGCGCCCGCAATTGTCCGGCCAACTCGTCCCGGCGCTTGACCAACGCGCTTTCCTGTTCGCTAACCTGGGCTTGCAGGGTCGCCAGTTGCGCCTGCGCTTCGCGGCTCGACACCGTCAACTCGCCCAGGCGGCGGTTGATCTGCGAAATAGCGGTTTCCGATGCTTTGAGCGCATCAGCGGCATCCTTTCGGTCAGATTCGCGCTGGTCGATCTCCTGCTGAAGCTTGTCGATCCGTTCGCGCAGCTCGCCGCGCTGTTCCTCGGCAGCGCTTTGCCGGGCCGATAGATCGGTTCCTTGCGCCTTGGCAGCACCTGCTACTGCCAAGGCGGCAACCAGCAGACAGCCGGGCAGAACCGCCCGAGGCCACAGCAACAACGACGACGCACTGGCAGCAGACATCAGGCTTGTTTCGCCTTGCCTTGTGCTGCCACTGCAGCCATTGCCGCTGCGATTTCGGCAGGATCGCCCAGGTAGTAGTGGCGAATCGGCTTGAGCGAATCGTCCAGCTCGTAGACCAAAGGCTGACCGGTAGGGATGTTCAAACTGACGATATCGTCGTCAGACACGTTGTCCAGATGCTTGATCAGGGCACGCAAGCTGTTACCGTGCGCGGCGATCAGCACGCGACGACCCGAGCGGATGGCGGGTGCGATGGACTCGTTCCAGAACGGCAACACGCGCGCCACGGTGTCTTTCAGGCACTCGGTTGCAGGCAGTTCGGCCGGGTCGATCTTGGCATAACGGCTGTCGAAACGCGGATGACGCTCGTCGTCCAGATCCAGCGGATTTGGCGCGATGGCATAGGCTCGGCGCCAGATGAGCACCTGCTCGTCGCCATACTTAGCGGCGGTTTCGGCCTTGTTCAGGCCCTGCAAAGCGCCGTAATGACGCTCGTTCAAGCGCCAGCTAATGCCGGTCGGGGTATACATGGCGTCCATTTCGTCCAGCGCAATCCACAGCGTGCGGATGGCGCGCTTGAGCACCGAGGTATAGGCCAGGTCGAACTGAAAGCCTTTTTCTTTCAGCAGCGCGCCGGCTTTACGGGCCTGTTCGCGGCCGGTGTCGGTCAGATCGACATCGTGCCAGCCGGTAAAACGGTTGTCCAGGTTCCATTGGCTTTCGCCATGGCGCATCAGTACGAGTTTATGCATTTCAGGTCCGATCGAGAACGCGGTTAAAGTGAGGCTCTGTAGTCATTTTATAATTGACTACTCATTCCGCTCGCAGTCTTTCTGCGGGCGAGCCTGTAACTGGCTTTCTCACGCCTATTCATCGAGCCTGGACGTCCGTGGATCTTCTGCAATTTCTAATCAGCCCCAGTAACCTCATGATCGCCGTTGTGGCCGTGGCCGCAGCGGTCATGCTCATGATTCCTTCGCTCAAAGCCGGTCGCGGCGGTGGTTTGTCGTCTGCTGCCGCCATCCAGATGGCCAATCGCCAGCAAGGCATTTGGGTCGATGTCCGCCCCGCCGAACAGTTCCAAGCCGGCCACATCGCCCAGGCACGCAACGTGCCATTTGACGGGCTGGACAAAAAGGCCGCCAATCTGCCCAAAAACAAACCGCTGATCGTGGTGGGCGACGGTGGCCGCGACGCCAGCCGAGCCGCCGCCCAGCTTCGCACCCTCGGTTTCACCGACGTGCATGTGCTGGACGGCGGAATGCGCGCCTGGACGCAAGCGGCGCTCCCGGTTACTCAAAAAGCTTGAACAAGGAATGCTCCATGGCTGAAATTACTATGTACAGCACCACCGTCTGCCCGTATTGCTCGCGCGCTGAAATGCTGCTCAAGCAACGCGGCGTGACCGAGATCAAGAAGATTTTGATCGACCGCGAAGCGGGCCAGCGCGAAGCCATGATGGAACGCACCGGTCGTCGAACTGTTCCGCAGATCTACATCGGCGAGCAACATATCGGCGGCTATGATGACCTGGCAGCGCTGGACCGCGCGGGTGGTTTGAAGCCCCTGCTGGATGCCTGATACTCCGTTTTCAACCTCTTTTAAGACTTAAGACTCATGGCCGAACAGAACCAAGGCGCTCAGACTGACGCCGCCGCACCGTCCTTCAACATGCAGCGCGTGTACCTGAAAGACCTGTCACTCGAACTACCCAACTCGCCGCACGTCTTTCTCGAACAAGAAACGCCGCAGGTCGAGGTCAGCATTGACGTCGGCGGTCAGCGTCTGGCCGATACCGTGTTCGAATCGACCGTCACGGTCACCGTCACCACCCGCATCAACGACAAAGTGTTGTACTTGGTCGAAGGCACGCAAGCCGGCATTTTCGAATTAGCCAACATCCCCGAAGATCAGATGAACGCCCTGTTGGGTATCGTCTGCCCGACCATGTTGTACCCGTACCTGCGCAGCAACGTGGCCGATGCCATCACCCGCGCGTCCTTGCCCGCTTTGCATCTGGCCGAAGTGAACTTCCAAGCCATGTTCGAGCAACGCCTGGCGCAGGAACAGGCCGAGGCCGGTGGCAGCCAGGCGCCCGAGTCGGGCATCGTGCTGCCGCCCAACACGACCCGTCAGTAATCCGCGTGCGTCCTGCCCCTCCTCGGGTCGCCATCCTGGGCGCTGGAAGCTGGGGCACCGCACTGGCAGCCGTGGCCGCTCGTCGCGCTCCCACCGTGTTGTGGTCACGCGACGCAGCCCAGGCCGCCGACCTCGCCCGCCAGCAGCGCAATATGCGCTATCTGCCGGATGTGGCCCTGCCCCCTGCCCTGTCGTACACCGCCGATATCGACGCCGCACTGGCTCACTTAGCGGGCGCGCCCGGCATGGCGGCCGATTCCCCAGGAGAATCCCTCATCATTCTTGGCGTGCCCATGGCTGGTTTGGCCGCCATGTGCCACGATCTGGCGCGCCGTCTGCCTGCTTTGGGCCTGCAACACGTCAAGTTGGTCTGGACGTGCAAAGGGTGCGATCCAGACACCGGCCAATTCCCGCAAGAGCTGGCGGCCGAAGCCCTCGCACACGCCCCGGGCGTGAGCGCTGGCGTGCTGTCCGGCCCGTCGTTCGCGCGTGAGGTGGCGGCCGGCCTGCCCGTCGCACTGACTGCCGCCGCACTCGATGCCACCGTCAGCGAAGTGGCCACTCGTGCGCTGCATGGCGGTGCCGTGCGGGTGTATGCCAGCACCGACGTCGTTGGCGTCGAGGTGGGTGGCGCATTGAAAAACATCATGGCGGTGGCCTGCGGCATCGGCGATGGTCTGGCCCTGGGCACCAATGCCCGCGCGGCACTGATTACCCGTGGCTTGGCCGAGATGACCCGCTTCGGCGTGGCGATGGGCGCGCAAGCCGAAACCTTCGCCGGTTTGACGGGTCTGGGCGATTTGGTGCTGACCGCCACGGGCGACCTGTCACGGAACCGCCGGGTGGGCCGTGAGATCGGAGCCGGTCGGGCCGTCGCCGATATACTGGCCGAGGGCGTGACCGCAGAAGGCGTGCGCTGCGCCCGAGCCGTACTGGCCCGCGCCCGACGCCTGGGCGTCGATATGCCGATCACCGAAGCGGTTTGCGCCGTGCTGTTCGACGGCGTCGCACCGGTCACTGCCGTGTCGTCGCTGCTGGCTCGCGATGCCCGATCCGAGCACAACGACTAACTGTTCTCAATCAGGACCCATACTCATGCAAGCTCTTTATCGAGCGACTGCCTTCGCCGCTGCCCTCGGACTTGCTCTGGGCGCAGCGACCGCTCACGCATCGTGGCCCGCCGATCGCCCGATCAGCATGGTGGTGCCTTATCCGCCGGGATCGTCGCCCGACACGCTGGCGCGCGCATTGGCCGAACCGCTGTCGACCTCGCTGAAACAACGCATCGTCATCGAAAACCGTCCCGGCGCGGGCGGCAACATCGGCACACGCTTCGTGACCCGCGCCGCGCCCGATGGCTATACCTTGGTCTACACCATCAACGGCCCGTTAGTCACCGCTCCGACGCTGTACAAGAAAACGCTGGGCTACGACCCGTTCGCCGATCTGCAACCCGTATCGCTGGTGGGCACCAGCCCCAACGTGCTAACCGTGCCCGCCGACAGTCCAGCCAAGGACGTTCCAAGCTTCGTTCAAGCCGTTAAGTCGCATCCGGGTCGCTGGAATTATGGGTCGGTAGGTGCCGGCAGCTCTGCTCATCTCGCCATGGAAATGTTCAAGCAACAAGCCGGTATCGACTTGCTGCATGTGCCCTATGCCGGTTTCTCGCAGGTGATTACCGCCATTATCGGTGGCGACGTACAGGCCGGTTTCATGGTGCCTGCGATAGCCATGCCGCAAGTTCGCGCAGGTAAAGTGCGCGCTTTGGCGGTGACTAGCCTGGAGCCGAGCGATACGCTTCCGGGTATTCCCACCATGGCCGATCAGGGGTATCCCGGGTTCGAATCAATTTCCTGGAACGCGATACTTGCCCCCAAGGGCACATCGCCTGAAATCGTCGATACGCTTAATCGGCATATCAACGCTGCGTTAAAAGATCCGAAAATCCAGACGCTGATGCGAACACAGTACTTCACACCGGCCTACTCGTCGCCTGCCCAATTAACGACGTTGATGACGACCGAGAAAAAACGCTGGGACTGGGTGATCGACGCGTTGAAGCTTTCTCTGGAGTAGACCGGGCCGCTCCAACGCCAGACTCGTCGAAACGGCCGGCGTGTTGGCCCGGCTCCTGGACTCGATCTATTCGTTGAGCTTTTTCGCCAACGCCTCTACGCGCGAGAGGTCAGCTCGTGTGGCGCGCGTCAGGGCTTGGCCATAGTCCGCATCGGATTTATAGAAATAAGATAGCATCGTGTACCTCACGTTGTCGTCCTTGACTTGCCGAAGCTCGTCGCTCAGATTGCTGACCAAGTTAACCCGGTCCTGCGCCGAAAGCGATCGGTAAAACTCACCCGCCTGTTTGAAGTTTTGCGTGCGTGCAATACCCTGCCGCTGAGTGGCGCCCTGCAAAAGCGAACTGCTGCTTTTGGCTGCCGCGTCCACGACCACCTTGGTACGATGACTAGGCTCGTAGTTCACGTTTTCTCGGTGGACCGCTGCGTTCAAGTTGCCATCCTGGTTGTAGTTGACGACGGCAACATGCGGACGATTTACCGGCAGCTGATGCGCGTTGGTTCCCACTCGATATAGCTGCGCGTCGGCATACGAAAAGAGGCGCCCCTGCAACAGCCGATCTTCAGAGGGTTCTATGCCCGGCACCAGGTTGGAGGGTGCCAACGCGGACTGTTCGGTCTCCAAAAACACACTGCCTGGGTTTTTATTCAAGGTCATCTTTCCGATCTTCATCTCCGACACGTTCGGCCACACCTTGGTAGCGTCCAGGGCATCGAAATCGAACTTACCGAGCTCATCTGGTTTCAGTACCTGGATATACAGGTCCCATTTCGGGTGATTGCCCTCGTCGATGGCCGTGATCAGATCGCGCGTCATGTGATTGAAATCCTTAGCTTGCAGTGCCTGTATTTCCGTGGCGTTTAAGGATTTCTGGCCCTGTAAGCTCTTCCAGCGAAACTTCACGTAATGGATGTCGCCGTCAGCATTGACGAACTTGTAAGCGTGTACGCTGTTGCCATCCATTTCTCGATAACTCTTGGGCGTGCCCTGGTCACTGAAAAGCCGAGTCAACATATGCGTGGCTTCGGGTCGTTGCGAAAAAAAATCAAAAACTCGGTTCGGATCCTGCAAGTTGGTATCGGGGGCAGGCTTGAGTGCATGCACCATGTCCGGGAACTTGATTGCGTCGCGAATGAAGAATATCGGTAGGTTATTGCCGACCAAATCCCAATTTCCCTCGCGGGTATAGAACTTGGTTCCAAATCCCCGCGGATCGCGTAACGTCTCGGGTGAATGATTGCCATGTATGACGCTGGAAAAACGCACGAATACGGGCGTTTCTTCTCCCGGCGTGAACACTTTGGCCCGGGTCAGGTGAGCAATGTCTTGGGTCGCCTTAAACGTGCCGTAAGCACCTGTGCCACGAGCGTGTACCACACGCTCTGGTATTCGCTCGCGACTAAAGCGCTGTAATTTCTGAATCAGATGCCCATCCTGCAATAGCACGGGGCCATTGGGTCCAGCAGTCTGCGAGTTCTGGTTGTCGCCTATAGGCGCGCCGTTATCTCGAGTCATCGTCGTGGCTGCCGCCTGCGCGGCGGCGGCAGTGATCAACACCGCAATGAACGACTTCGTATCGCGAATTTTCAACTTCATTTGAGCTCTCCGTGGTGTGTATAGCTTTGTCACACTATCGACGGCAACGGGGATTCGGAAGTTTATTAAATCAATGGTGTTGATAGCTAATCATTAACAACTTAGTGTAACCTCGTCGAAAATAGACCCAATTCATTCCAAAAATATTTTTGGTCTGCCCGCATGTATAAGCGTGACGAGGGCGATGGGAAAAAGGGTCATACTTGGATCGAAAAAACGCCGCCGGGCGCGGATCCGGAAATAAACGGACATAACGCGATTTTTCGCTGCCCGACGATGTATTCAATCGAAAAGAAAATTGTTACTGTACATTCGGTATAGGCGGTGCGCGCGGCCCTGGTTTATTTTCAAACGGTCGGTTCGCTTTTTAACGACATCGATCGAAGCGCTGCATCGATTTGATCGACTATTCGCGTCGATGATTTCAGATGGGGATTCAGGTAGACCTCTAATAGCCCATGGCCCATGAAATCGGTCTTTCCGTTTAAACCTGCGGGTCTGAACCAATAGCTCGCGATGGCATTCGTGACCGCTGGAATCGTAGCGACCGCGGCCAGTAAATTGAGGACAGTGTCTTTATCGACCCGCGTATGACCCTGGCCTGGTGAGTGCGAGGAGGCCGGTGCGATATGCACCATTTCAAACGGGGCAAGCCGCTGCTTCGACTTCGCGTGAAGATACGCGACGTTTCCGAACAATGCGCCTTGCGAGTAGGCGACAAGCATCACGCCTTGGCCCGCCGTCATCCATTCGTCTAATTGAGCGCGATGTCGTCCGACCACCGCGGCGGTCGAATTCGATAAGGGCGTTGTACTCGAAGTCCCATCGTCCGCCATAGAAGCAAGGTCGTCCTTCACTTGAGCCTGGGATGTCTGAACCCAGGCCTTGTAGTCGGACATTACATCGCCAAGCAGCGATTCGTATTCGGGCGCAGCCGCAATGATCGCGTTCATCATCGGACCGCCACCCCGTATCAATTCGGGAAGCAACTCGAACCTTCCTGCCAATGCCTCGCCATGCTCGTTCATGCGTTGTTCGTACAATTCCACGAAATCCGTCATGCCACGCGTGTCGTTGTACAGGGTTTCATAGCGCAGCGATTGTCCATGACGCTCGGGGCCGATCAGCATGGCGAACGCATGCGTTCCGTTGTCTGCGTCCTGTACGCTAGTCAGTATCCCGTTGATGTAGGCGACTACCACTTGACCGCTCGGGGCAGTCGAGGCGATCGACCCGCCCGACGCGCCGAGAGCGATCATCAAGGACATACTGAGGAGGCTTTGAAAGCTTCTTTTCGACACGTTAATTTTCACAAGTATCTCCGCTTAGGTGTGGCCAGCTCTGCCCGTTCAACGCGCGGCCGAGTTGGATCGAGGCCAACAGCCTGGCTTTGGTGTTGACCGTCAACGTTTGGATGCTTTCGACGATCGTGAAAGGACTTTTCGCACCGCCCGAGTCCCACCACGCTTCGAAGCGATGAAACACGCATGCTGCGCCCACCCGCCGCGCTCGATTCGCGTCCAGCACGGCGTCGATATCGGCAACGTCGGCTAACAGGAACGTTTGATAACCCCGCGCGTATTGGGTGACGGCCCCGCGCTCTGACGGCTCGTCGAAACGTTGCGCGATATAGGCGTCGATGTCGTCACGCACGCCGTTGCCATCGGTGTCGATCCCGGCCACCGTTTCGGTTCGATCCAGCGTGGGCAGAATGCCATCGGCTTCGAGCTTTTCTACAATGGCGGTTAATCGGTTCGGCGCAGGTGAGTCGTCCCTGAGCGCTGCGGCTGGCGTAGGGGTAGCGTCCGACTCAATCGAGTGTGTGGGTGTGCGAGCCGAACTCGCACACTTCGCGGCGACGACGAGCAAGAGGCCGATCGCACACAAAGCGATGACATAACGACCCATTCGACGATTCCATGAGTTGATCGACCAGCGGAACTCCGAGACGCAGATTCGCTTCTTTGAATGAGCGGATCGTCTTGGTATGGGTCATTATCTACACTCAAATCCCGGCTGAATGCGGCACGACCAAACAATTACATTCCGACGCGGACCAGTCCTGACCAGTTTCTAACCATGACCGTGGAGGTGACCGGGGCGAGGGCGAAAACGCAAGACCACGACGCGCGAATTCAAGGTAGAACTCGATTGCCAAGATAGTTGAAGTGAACGATCAATATCCCGATTTTTTCATCAGGGTAATTGGGGCAGTTATTTCAAGGTAAAACCTGAACGTCGTAAAGCATCGTCACCGGGTCGCGTAGTACTTGAAAACTGAATAGAACCCCGTTTCCTTTTCTATATTCCTCGTCGTCAAAAGTCACAGTTTTCGTTATCAACTCGACACCATCGCGATCGACAAGTCGAGCAGAGATGGTGTTTTCGCCGGGAATCAGCCAACCGAATCTCGCCCTCACCGTATAAACGCCTAATTTCGCTGAGCTTGCACCTTCAAGGCCCTGGTTATCACGGTGTTGGCAAAATGAACGGCTGCCATTAATTGAGCGATCATCCCGCCACGTGGGACCGATTAAATAAATTTCATTGTTCCTATGTGTATGCTTATTAGTATGTATCGTGAAAAGAGCGGGATAACTCCCGATTCCAGTTTGACTGCGAAGGCTCCTTCTCCCTACCTGATAATCAATTCCGCTCACAATTCTCTCAAATGCCGCAAGTTTCTTATTGAGATAAATTTCAAGCAAACCATGCCCGAAAATATCGGTACGCCCATTGAGTTCCGGTGGCCTGGACCAGTAATTCGGGATCTCGGTCGTTACGCCAGGAATTTGGCCATGCATTGCTAAAAGATTAAGAACCACGTCCAAATCAACTCTGGCATGAAGCAAACCCAGAGTTTGAATAGAGGCGGGTGCGATATGCATAATTGTCATAATCGATACCTATAGATTCTTGGATCGACCTGGCATGTTTGTAAGCGGCATTGGCAAACAGGTTGCCTTGGGAATGCGTAAGAACAATGACATCGCGACGGTCTTCCACCCAGGTCTCCACTCGTTCACGATGTCGGGCGAGTACTGCGGACGTTGTGGCCGAACGCGAAAGTTGCTTTTCCAATTTGCCATTATTTTGATCTGAAACAATCTCGCTTTCCAACTGCGCTGTAGAATGTAAAATATACGCTTGGTAGTCGGCAAAAATTTCTGAAATCAACGACTCCAACTCGGGAGTATTTTTCAAAATTTCTTGCAGCATTGGCCCACCTCCGCGAATGAACTCGGAAAATAGTTCGAATTGCTCGGCTATCGTCTCGCCCCGCTCTTTTAAACGCAAAGTAAACACTTCTATGAAATCGGTTAGGCCGCGAGTGTCGTTATAAAGGGTTTCGTATTAAGAGGAGTTGTGCTTCGAGCAGGACCAAGCAGTTCCTCAAGGGTCTTAGTCGTTTCCATTGCTTCTTGCTCTGTAGTCAAAACACCGTTTATATAGGCAATGACTATTTTCGGATTAGCACACGGCAGCCGAGGTCCAGCTTGGCCCCATGCAGCACTTGGGCTACCTGAGACGACGGTGACCACCATAACTAGCGCACGAATTAAAGCAAGGCGATATGTTTTGGAAAAATTATTTCTCACAGGTATCTCCACTAATGTGAGACCAGCTCATCCCGCTCATTGCCTGGCTCAGTTGAACAGAGGTAAGCAGCCTTTTTCTAGTGTTTAATGTCAGTTGGCTAATATCTGCATTAATGACAAAGGGGCTTTTCGGGCCGCCCGTGTCCCACCATTCGTCGAATCGATGGTGCACACAGGCGCTTGCCGCTTGCAGCATTTGAAAAGCTTTTCCCAAAGCGTCGATATCTTCAGGATCGGTTAACAGATAGGCTTGATAGCTCTGAGCGTATTGAATGACCGCCGCACGCTCTGACGGCTCGGTAAATCGCTTCGCGATGTACGCATCGAGGTCGTCGCGCACGCCGTTGCCATCGGCGTCGATACCTGCCACCGAGTCGGTGCGATCCAGCTTCGGCAACTTGCCCTCGTCCTCGAGCTTTTCCACGATCGCTTTGAAGCGATCGACGGGCGGCAGCTTGGGTGTGTTGTCCTCCGGCGACGGTTCAGATACGACAGCGGCCGAAGGCCCGCCCGGGGGCAGCCCCGGTTCGTGTCCGCCCGTCCATCTCGCCGAGATGCCCAGCAAGATGGCTGCAAGCGCAAACGCAAGAAATTTGAAACGCATGCCGCTCCCCCATTCGAGCGGGCCGCGCTTTGCATCGTTGTGAAATCGCTTATCCCCGCAGGCCCGTAAGACATTTTCCGTACCCACGCGACGTGCGGGCGGGGGCGGGGCGAGTAACTCACATTTATTCCGAACTCATTGCCATCGCTCACCTGCGCGACAGGATGCGGGAGATTGCCGTCGTTCCAAGCCATATCTATCCGCGACGATGCCACTGGGCACGTCAATGTGAACACGGCGCGAGCACGAAGTGCAGCGGATGGTATAGAACCGCGCGGCCTCATGTCCGGCCACGCGGCATTTCTGCCTTACATTGGCTCTACACCCGCCAGTTCTACAAGACGTTTCCAGCGCGCCTTATCCTCGCGCACGAATGCCGCCACCTCGGCCCGGGTCTTGTACGGATAGCTCACAAACCCCTGCGCGATGGCCAAATCTTGCACACTCGTCTTGGCCATCGTCGTCTTGACCTCCTGGTTGATGGTATCGAGGATGGCGGCCGGCGTGCCTTTAGGTGCGAATACCCCATGCCACGTAGACATATCGTATTCCTGACCGATCACACTGGACACCGTGGGTACGTCAGGAATCCACGGCAAACGCTTCGGCCCGCACACACCCAACACCACCAGTTTTCCTGCAGAGACCAAGGGCGCGACCGCCGACAATGCATCGACCTGAAACGTATTGCGGCCCGCTGCCAAGTCGGGCATGGCCCTGGAATCTTTGTATGGGACATGCAACACGCCAGGCACGCCTATCGCCCGGGTGAAAATGGCATTCGATAGATAGATGGCTGGACGTGCCTATGCCATACGAACTGAAGCTGCTGGACGCCTCGTTCTTGCGTAAGTAATCGATCAACTCTTGCAAGGTCTTCACGCCCAAGCTGACGGGCGCCACCAGCACCAAAGGCACCTGGACCGTCATGGCCGCCGCCTCGAATCCGTTGTCCGGATCGTAGGGTAAAGATTGATAGATAAAGGGATTTATCGAAAAAGGCGTGGCCGTGGCATACAGCAGCGTTCTGCCATCGGGCGGTGACAAGGCCACCTGACGTGTGCCAATGTTGCCTGCGGCACCAGGCTTGTTCTCGACCACGAACTTGCCGTTATGCCTGGCCGCCATGTCGGCGGCCATCAGGCGCGCGAAGTAATCGGTGCTTCCGCCCGCGCCATACGGCACGATCACGCTGACCGTGTCTGCGGGATACGCGCCCTGCTGGGCTCGCGCAAAGCTGGGTAAAGCTGTTGCAACACAAATACTGGAGAAAAGCTTCAATGACCTTCGGCGTTGCCTATCCATCGTTTTTACCCCTTGTGTAATTGTCCGCTTAAGCGGCTTTTTTTATTCCCTGCGTTGTGCGCGCCAGTGATCGAAGGCGTCGCGGAACTGATACCAGCTGCCGATGGCAAACAAGAACCATGGCCGTCCAAAGTAAAGCGGATGACTCGGAAGCTCTCCCATGTCGAATGCATTGATGGGCGCTTCGCCCGTTCGGATGATCTTTCGAGCGATGCTATGACCCAGATAGCTCATCATCGCCACCCCGCTGCCATTGCAGCCCAGCGCATAGTGCAAACCCTGCGCGCTGCCGATATGCGGGATTTGATCCAGCGTCATCGCCACGTTACCGCCCCAGCTATGGCTGAGGCGAGTCCCTTTCAGCTGGGGAAAACGCTTGGTCATGGCGCGATACAACAGACGTGCGGTGGTGTCCTCGCCCGTCTTCACGAAACGCGCCCGGCCACCGAACAGCAATCGCGTGCCATCGGGCGACAGGCGGTAGTAGTTCACGACCCGCCGGGTTTCTGACACGCCCCGGTTGGTCGGCAGCACGCTGTGCGCCAGATCGGGCGACAGCGGTTCGGTCGCGATGATCTGACTGGTGATGGGCACGACACCGCGCCGCAATGCTGGCGTGACCTCGGTCGTGTAGCCATTGGTGGCGATCACCACCTGGTCGGCGCGTACGCTGCCTCTTGCGGTCTGTACGGTGTAATAACCGGCCTCGCGCGTGATGCTGGTGACGGGTGTGTCGCCCATCAGCTTCGCACCGGCACGTCGTGCCGCCGCCAACATGCCGCCATACAACTGCGCGGGATGTAGATGACCGGCCCGGCCGATCAGCGCCGCGCCATGATAGACCTCAGTGCCGACCTCGGTTCGAACTTCTTGCGCGTCCATCATCCGGGCGTCGGCGCCGGTCAGCGCATTTAGGATCGGCAGGCGTGCGGCCCAGGTGGCGTGGTGCTGCGGCAACCACAGGCCGGTGATACGGCCGGTTTTCTGCCAACCGCAATCGATGCCGTGTTCAGCGATCAGTGTCTCGACATAGGTCATCGCATCGGCGGTGTCGCGCAAACGCGCCGCCATGCGTGCTTCGCTATCGGGCGCCTGCTGAACACCTGCGGCCAGTGCTTTCCTCTGGACGTTCACCCCGCCCGTCACTTGCCCGCCCGAACGGGTGCTGGCGCCCTGCCCCAGACGCCCGGCCTCCAGCACCGACACATCCACCCCGGCCTCGGCCAGCGTCAACGCGCAACACGTCCCCGCGTAGCCTGCGCCCACCACCAGCACGCTGACGTGCTGGGGTAAGGCATCGTCTCCGCTTTCCGGTGGCTCGAACGCCTCCCACCAATACGGCCGAGCGCGGTAGTCGGCGGCGAACAACGCATCATCCCTGGACAAGATCGGGCTCCGTCGTCCGTGCCGTCAGCATGCCCACTTTTGGCAGATCGGCATGCAAGCCGGCCAAGGCAGCGTAGGCGAGTGCAACGTCGATACCGTCGTCATCGATTGGCGCGTCGCGGCCCGCCATGACCTTGAACAGATGATGCTTCACGTAATGACGCCACGGCACCGGGACATCGTGCATGATCTGGGTGAGCACATCGTAACGAGCGCGCGTCCAGACTCGCTCGAATCGATCGCGCCCTGGTCCATAGTGAAAATGAGCGTCATTGTTCGTGCCTCGATCGGCACGCAAGCTATGCGTCGCAGCACGATCGACGACACCGGCTTCGTCGATGACCACGCCGTACGCTTCACGGGCGCGAAGACGAGAAACGAATCCGCACTGCACGTCTTCCAATACCTGATCGATGGGTCGTGTGAACGGATCGCCGTAACCGCCGCCGCCCGGACCTTCCAGGCGAATGATGTCGCCCGGCGCGCACGCCACGATATCGGTATTGCGCAAATCCACCTCGGCATCGCTACCAGGGTTCTTGGTGAAACGAGAGTTGGCCCCCGCGTGCCCACCCAATACGCCCCACGCGGCCAGATCAGTGCGGTTCCGATTGCGCGCAGTCACCATCGCATTGGGCGACAGCAGCTTGAAGATAATCGTGGCCGCGTTGCCGCCCCGGTTGCGGCCCGCGCCACCCGTATCGGGTACGAGGCCATATTTCACGATCTCGATGGGCACTTCGGCCTCGTTGATCTCCATGGGCGTGTTTTTCAAAAACGCCGAGTTCGCGCCGCAGGCTTCGACGCCGTCGTACTCGGGCCCGCCCCCCGCGCCGCCGCCGCAGGGTCCGATCGAAGCCAACACCTGCCGCCCACCTCGGGTCGCGGTTTTGACGTTCAACAAGGTCGAGCCGCCAGCCGGGCAAGCGGGCAACAGATCGGGCAGCGCCTGACTGAAGACGCCGAACGTGCAAGCCTGAACGACGGCCGCCATCAAACTACGCATGCCCACGGCCGCAGGTGCTTCCGGATTGACCACCGACCCGGGCGGCAAGATGGCGCGGCATGGCCGTACCGTGCCGCAGTTCAACACGTTGCGGGGGTTCAGCGTATGCAGCACATAAATCAGACCCACCGTCACGATGGGATGACGCGGATCGCCCCCTGTCGGCATGTTCAAGGACGACGCCACCTGCGGATCGCTGCCGGTGAAATCGAGTTCGAGTTCGTCGCCTTTGATGCGCAAGGTGATGGCGATACGGCAGGGATACCCACCCACCGAATCTTCGTCGGCATATTCCGAGAAGAAGTATTCGCCGTCGGGAATCTCCTCGATGAGGGCACGGGCCTGCCGTTCGCCGTAGGTCAGAATCTGTTCGGCCCCGGCCATGAAGTCGGCGACGCCGAAACGGTCGATGATTTCGTGCACAGCCCGCTCGCCGGTATTCAATGCGGCCAGCTGCGCGTTCAAATCGCCACGGTTCTGCTCGGGGGCGCGCACATTGACATGCATGATCTGCAGCAACTTGTCGTCGATCACCCCATCGCGGATCAGCAACATCGGCGGGATACGCAAGCCTTCCTGATGAACTTCGGTCAGTGTGCGCGACAGCGATGCAGGCACCGCGCCACCCATGTCGGTGTTGTGGATGTGGCAGCCGACGAAACACACCAATATGCCGTCACGGAACACCGGCTTCCAGACGTTCATATCGGGCGTGTGCGTCGCCACGTAGCCGCTGTAAGGATCGTTCGTCAGATAGACATCGCCTTCACGATAATCGTCGAACATCCTGATCACCGGGCCGTAGTCCAGACCGGTGTACCAGGTCGCTCCGAAGGTTTGGGGCGATGCGAAGGTCTGGCCCGAAGGCGTCATCAATTGCGCGGAAAAGTCCTCGGTTTCTTTGACGAAGCTGGAGTAAGCGGTGCGCATGAGCGTATAGCCCATGCTTTCGGCAGCCGCCGTGCAGTGATTGGCCAGAACTTGGAGTCGGATATTGTCGATGCTCACAGGGATTCTCCACGGCTGATGCGCAAGTTGGCGTACTCGTCGATGCGGCAGACGTAGCCAGGCAGGATGACGGTCGTGCTGTCGTCCTGAGCCACGATGGCCGGCCCGCTCAAGTGCTGGCCGGCTGACAGATCGGCACGGCTGTACAACGCGACGTCACGCTGCGCGCCGTCCATCCACACGACAACGTGACGCTTGCACGTCGCCGCTCCGGCTTGCAGCGGATAGCGCGTGAACTGCGGCTTGTCGCTGTTGGCCGCCATGACCAGACGCAGACTGATGACCTGAATCGGCGCCTGCTCGTCGGCATGGCCGTAGATGCGCCGATGTGCAGCATGGAATGCGCCAGCGATGGCATCCACATTGCCTGCGGCGATGTCTCGATAAGCAATGGGCGTATCCAGTTCGTAGGATTGCCCGCGATAGCGCATCTCGGCAGAGTAGGTGGCCTCGGCGTCCGCCGTGCCGTCCTGCTCGTCGTCCAGCCACTGTCGAGCGCGCTTCAACAGCACTGCATATTCGTCACGCATGGCAGCGGCGCTCTCGGCGTTCAGGTCGAGATAGACCGTCTTGAGGAAATCGTTCTTGAGATCGGCGATCAATCCGCCCAACGCGCTGAGCGTACCCGGCGCAGGCGGCACGACCACCTCTTTCACGCCCAACTCCCGCGCCAGGTAGCAGGCCATCATCGGGCCGGCCCCGCCAAAGGCCAGGATAGAGAACTCGCGCAAGTCGATGCCATAGCGGGAGACCATTCCGCTGACCTCGGCGAACATGCCCGATATTGCGATGTCGATGATGCCTTGCGCGGTGTCCTCGAGCTTGCGGCCCAAGCCGTCGGCCAACACCGCGACGGCATCGCGCGAGGCCTGGGCATCTACCGACACGGCGTCGTAACCCAGCTCGGAATGGCCTACCAGGCCGCAGGCTACGAAGGCGTCGGTGATCGTCGCACGGGTGCCGCCACGCCCGTAGCACACGGGCCCCGGCGTCGAGCCGGCGCTTTCTGGGCCTACTTTCAGGATATTTTGCGGGTCGATCCAGGCGATCGATCCGCCCCCCTCTCCGACCGACGACACCGAGATGGACGGGATGTATATCTGGAAATCGCCGATCAGCTCGCCATTGCCATACTGTGGCTTGCCATCGACGATGACGGCGATATCGGCGCTCGTGCCGCCGATATCCAGGCTCAAGCAGCGGTCGATGCCGCAGGCCGCGGCCATGTGGCTGGCCCCGATGACGCCAGCAGCCGTGCCGGACAGGATCATCTGCACGCAATCGCGCTTGCCTTGCTCGGCGGTCATCACGCCGCCGTTCGATTTGGTGAGACGCGGCTGCGGTTGCACGCCTGCGGCCTTTAGCGCATCCTGCAACGCCCCTAGGTACTGCGCGACACGGGGCTGGACATAGCCACCGATCACGGCGGTGATGGTGCGCTCGTATTCGCGGATGATGGGCCAGGTTTCGCTGGAGCATGTCACGGGCAGATGGGGAGCGTGCTGGGCCACCAGCGCCTTCACCCGCAGTTCGTGCGCGGGATTGCGATAGGCATGCAACAGCGAAATGACGATACCTTCCGCCCGCTCTTCTACAGCCTGTTCGATGGCACGAACCACGCTGGCTTCGTCCAGCGGCTTGCGAATGCTGCCGTCGGGACCGATACGCTCGGCGATGCCGAATACCAGATTGCGTTTGATCAAGGGCGCGGGACGGCGCGACAGCAGGCTGTACATGTCCACGGTTTTCAAGCGTCCGATTTCCAGCACGTCGCTGAAGTTCTCGGTGGTGAACAAGGCCAGTTTCAAGCCTTTGCGCTGGATGACCGTGTTGATGCCCACGGTCGTACCGTGGGTGAAATAGCTGATGTCTTCGGGCTGGATGTCGTAGCGCGAAGCCAGCATCTCGATGCCTGCCATCACGTCGGCACCGGGCTGGTCGGGTCTGGAAAAGACCTTCAGGCTATGGATGGTTTTTTTTGTTTCGTCATACACGGCGAAATCGCAAAACGATCCGCCGATATCTACCCCGACTCGATAAGTCATGAACATTCCCCGTTTTGGAACTGAATGGCCGGTTCGTATGATGCCGGCCTGTTTTGCTCTGCTACAATGTTCATTTAATGAACATTGTGTTCATCAGGTGATTAAAATGAACGATAACAGGTCGGTTCAGAGGTGTCTATCCGTATTACGCGCATTTGGACAACGGCCACGGCAGACGCTAGCCGAGCTATCCAAGAACGTCGAGTTGCCGCACTCCACGGTGCTGCGGTTCTTGAATACGTTGGAGCGCGAGGGCTATGTGCGGCGCGAGGGATCGCTGTGGTCCCTGGGGCCGCAGATGCTGGAGCTGGGCTTCACCACGCTCGAAAGCATGGGGGTGACGGCCGCCGTGCAGGAGGCCCTGCAACGCTTGGCCGATGCGTGCTCGGGCACCGTCAACATTGGCGAGAAAAACAAAGATGCCGTCACCTTGCTGGCCCGTGCGACCAGTGAGGCCGAACGGCGCAAGCTGTTGATCGTCAATCTGCGGGTCGGCAGTGCCTTGCCTCACACCGCCGCGCTTTATCAGGCGCTGGATGCGCCGCGCGACGAATGGCGGCTGGCCCACTACCCCGCGCAACGCCACTTCACCATTGCCATCTCGCTGAATATCAGCGAGACCCGCTTGCTGGCGCTGGGGATGTCGGTAGACATGAACGACTATCCGCTCGAACGGGTGGAGGGCGAAGTGCTCGCCATGCTGCGTGAAGAACGCCAGTACCTGGAGCGGTTAATGCAGCTGGCAGCTCTGTAATCACGGCAAAGACGGTAGCGACAAGATCTTAGCCTTGCCGCATATCGCGCGAAAATCCTATCGCCATCGACGGCGTAAAAAAACCGGGGCACTCGTCGGCGCACCCCGGCTTTTCACATGCGAGCGCCAGCCATGCTTAGCGTCGAACGCTTACTGCTTTTTCGGCAACGCGTAGGCGATCACATAGTCACCCGTCGGGGTTTCCATGAAGTGGTGGCCTGCTGCCACGATCAGCAAATACTGCTGACCGTTTGCCTCATACACCAGCGGGTTGGCTTGGCCGCCTGCCGGCAGCACGTCCTGCCACACGGTCTCGCCCGTTTCCAGATCGATCGCGCGGATCAGATCGTCGGTCGCGGCGGCAATGAACACCAAACCGCCAGCAGTCACCACCGAGCCACCGTTGTTCGGCGTACCGATTTCGATCGGCAGGCCCGACGGGATGCCAAAGGGACCGTTCTTGCGAGCGGTGCCCAGGGGGCGATCCCACACGGTCTTGCCCGTCACCAGATCGATGGCGCGGATGCCGCCGTAAGGCGGCTCTTTGCACAGCATTCCGGTGAACGGCACTCGCCAACCCGCGTTCACGTCGATGGCGAACGGCGTACCGGCTTGCGGATCGCCCGCACCTTCGGCACCGCCCTTCAATTCGTCCAACTCTTCACGCGGCTTCCAGCCTTTGCGGTTGGCTTCTTCGCGCGGCACCAGTCGGTTGTAGTTGGGCATGTCGTTGTAGTTCGCCACGATCACGCCACGCACCGGATCGACAGCCACGCTGCCCCAATCCGAACCACCGTTATAGCCGGTGTACTGGATGTTGGGGCGATCCGCTTCAGGCGGGGTGTAGATGCCTTGATAGCTGGCCTGGCGATACTGAATGCGGCAGAACATCTGATCGAACGCTGAAATACCCCACATCGAGCGCTCGGTCAGATCGGGCTTTTGCAGCGTGTGATAACGCGAGAACGGCTGAGTTCTCGAGCGTTGCTCGGGCTCGGCACCGCCTTGCGGAACAGGCCGGTTATCGATACCGAACAAGGATTCGCCGGTTTCGCGATTGAACACGTAGATGTCGCCCTGCTTGGTCGGCAACAGAATGGCCGGCACCTTCTTGCCGTCTGCCGCCGGGAAATCGATCAGCGTCGGCTGCGAACCCAAGTCGTAATCCCACACGTCCTTGCGTGCGACCTGGAAGTGCCACTTGGGCAAGCCCGTGGTCACGTCCAGCGCCACCAGCGAGGTGCCGTACTTGTCCTCTGCGGGCGTGCGCGATCCGCTCCAATAGTCGGCGGCGGCGTTACCCATAGGCAGATAGACCAGGCCCAGCTTGCTGTCGCCGATCGCGGTGGTCCACATATTGGGCGAACCGCGCGTATAGGTTTCATCGGCGGCCAGCGGACCACTGCGCTCGGGACGACCCGAATCCCACGCCCAGCGCAACGCGCCGGTCATGGCATCGAAGCCCTTGATAACGCCCGATGGCGCATCGCGACGCTGACCGTCCAGCACCTGATGACCCGTCACCACGACATCGCGCACGATCGTCGGTGCCGAGTTGATGGACACGTAGCCCGCCGGGGTGACACCCATGCCTTCTTTGATGTCGACCTGACCGTTATTGCCAAAGCCTTTGCACAGTTCGCCGGTAGCGGCGTCCAGGGCCAGAATGCGGCCGTCCAGGGTCGGCGCGAAAATACGTGCTGCGCATTGACCTGCTTGAGCGACATTGGCTACGGGTGCTGCGGGCGTCGCCGGCGTGGTGCCAGCAGCGGCATCTCCCGCCGGTGCGGCGACAGCTTGTTGTTGCGCCTTCGGCACTTCGTAGTAACTCACGCCACGGCAAGCAGCCGTGTAGGGAATCGCTTCGTCGGGCACCTTGGGGTCGTAGCGCCAGCGCTCTTTGCCCGTTGCGGCGTCAACCGAAATCACCACGTTGCGCGAGGTGCACAAGTACAGCGAATGGCCTACTTTGAGCGGCGTAGTTTCAGCGCCCCAGCGATATTCAAGCAGGTCGCCCGTGCGGTATTCCCAGGCACGAGTCAGTTGTTTGACGTTATCGCGGTTGATCTGCGTGAGCGACGAATAACGCGTACCTGTATTGCTGCCGCCATATGCGGCCCAATCGCCAGCAGGCGGCGCATCGGCCACCTGCGCATTACCCACGTCGGTCGCCAAGGAATCGATACGTGCTTGCGGCAGAGTGCCTGGACGTTCGAAGCCGTAGGGCACGAACGCCAGACCGACCGCGGCCAACAGCACTACCACAAATAGACCGGCGACGCCGCGCGCCACGCCGCGCGACGGACCCGGTGCAAGCGTCGGTGCCGTCAAGGCGACAAAAACCCCCAAGACCACGATGAAGCCCAAACGCGGCACCCAACCCCAGTAATTCAGACCCGATTCCCACGCCGTCCAAAGCACCGTGCCGGCGCACAACGCCGCATAAATGCCCAAAGCCGCCCGATTACCCGACAGCAACAAGCTGCCCGATGCAATGAGGGCCAGGCCGGCAATTGCGTAATACCAAGACCCGCCCAAAAAGCCGAGCCAGCCGCCCGCGCCAAGATAAGTCAGGCCGGCGACGACCGCGACGACTCCAACGATGCCGCGCAATACAGAGCGCTGCGGCGTAGGAGATGAAGGGACAGTGGACATTCGTGCACCTCAGGGTAGAACCACGCGTGAAGGTTTCCTCTACTAACCTTCACTTTTGGCTTCAGGTAGTAGGCACGAAAGACGAGCATCTCCCATGTCACTGACAACCACCTGAGGTGCCAGCCTGCCCAGGCTTACAAATGGCACTTGATGGCAAGGCATTCGCAGACATAGACGGTGAATGCTGCATGAATCGCGTCATTTTCATGATTGTTCGAATTACGTCTCGATGTGTGAGGAACTGTGACCTTGCCTCTCGTCGCTGGTCATCCGCGAGGCGTTCGTGGCAATGTAGGGCTCAATTTTGAAACCGGGGTGCCTAGTGGCCGCTGACGATTTCCGACGCCGCGAGCTGCGGCGTATGAAGACCTGCGCCTTCGTGCTGCTGGGGTTGACGACGTCCGGCTTCGTAGTCGCGCACGCCATGGGCAATCAGGGTGTATGGGCATGGGTGCGCGCCTTCTGCGAGGCTGCCACGGTAGGCGCTTTGGCCGACTGGTTTGCCGTGGTGGCCTTGTTCCGTCATCCCATGGGAATACCCGTGCCACACACGGCCATCATCCCAGGCAACAAGGCGCGCATCGCCGACAATCTGGCTGCGTTCGTCAGAGATCATTTCCTTACGCCCGATATCCTGTTGGCCAAGCTGAAAGTGTTCGATCCCGCGAAGCGTCTGGGTCAGTGGTTGCAGCAGCCGGAGCAGGCCCGCATGGCTGCAGACATGGTGCGAGTCTGGGCCGCGCAAGGTCTGAACGCCTTGGACGACCGCGCCATACGCGGTGCGATTCAGTCCTTCGTGGTGTTGCGGCTGCGCCAATGGGATGCCAGCGCGACGGCGGGCGACGTATTGGGTGTGCTGACGCGAGACGGTCGTCATCAAGCGCTGCTGGACGAGGCGCTCGAGCGCCTGGGCGCCTATCTGGACGACGAATCGATCAGGCGGCGGGCGTCGGCCGTGATGGTGAAGTTTGCCCGCCAGGAATGGCCACGTATCGTCGGCACGGTGAATCTGATCAAACCCATCGACGATATATCGGACAGTCTTGCAGACCGTTTGGCACGAGCCCTGGTCGATGAGCTGCAAGCTGTGCTGGCCGATCCTGCCCATCCGCTGCGGGCCGACTACGCGGGTTGGCTCGAGCGCTATGTCGATCGGCTGCGTAGCGATCCCGCACTGATCGCCCGGGTGGACGACATCAAAGGCAAGCTGATCGATCATCCTGAATTGCAGCGTTACGTTCAAGCGCTGTGGGACGACGTGCGCGACGCCTTACGCAAGGATCTGGAAGACCCGCAATCGGCCATTGCAGGCCATCTCGCCAGTGGACTGAACACCTTCGGCAACGCCCTTCAGTCGGATCCTGCCTTGCGCGATGCGCTGAACACCCATCTGCTGGACGGTGCCGCAAGATTGACGGATCGGCTACGCCAAGGTGTCACACAGCACATTTCGCAGACGGTACGCGCCTGGGACGAACGTCAGTTGGTCGATGAGCTGGAACTGAGCATCGGCAAGGACTTGCAGTACATCCGCTACAACGGCACCTTGGTCGGCGGAATCATCGGTTTGGTGCTGCATGGGGTGGTGCTTGCCATGGGGGTGTAGCGGGAGTCCGTCGTTCGCATCGTTCAAGGCGCGTCCTGATTCTCAGGGATGGTTTAGACAGCTGCTCGATGCATGTGCACCGACATTCGCAGCCACTTCATACGTTTCCCGCATATCCCCCCTCGATATCCGTATTGGCCCCCGCTACGGCATCCCGGTACATTGATTCTCAACACAAGGGGATCGCGCATCATGGCCAATACCGCATACGACGTTGCCGTCATCGGCGGGGGTATTCACGGCTGTTCCACGGCCTACCATCTGGCGCGCCGCGGGGCGCGGGTGGTCGTGCTGGAAGCCGAATACTGTGGTCGCCATGCCTCGGGCGTGAACGCCGGAGGCGTTCGCACGCTGGGTCGCAAGATCGCCGAAATCCCACTGTCCCTGGCGTCCTGTACGCTCTGGCACGACCTGGCAAATGAACTAGGCGAAGACCCCGGCTTTTATACCGGTGGTCAGATCAAAGTCGCAGAGAGCATCGCCGACATCGCCATCCTGCAAGAGCGTGTAGACACGCTACACCGGCACGGCTACACCCACGAAGTGATGATCGACGCCGAGACGACGCGACGCTTGTTGCCTGCTGTATCCGAGCACGTCACGGGCGCAATCTGGGTCGAGCGCGATGGTTTCGCGCTCCCCTTCAAATCGGTCACGGCCTATCGCCGTGCAGCGCAAACCGCCGGTGCCGAGATCCGCGAGAACAGCCGAGTGAACCGCATCGACCAACGCGGCGCGAACTGGCAGTTGGACAGCGCCACCGGCTCAATATCGGCAGAGTATGTCGTCATGGCTGCCGGCGCCTGGACCGGCAGACTGGCCGAAACGCTCGGCGAACAACTGCCCGTCGAGCCGGGCGGTCTGATGCTGATGGTCACCCAGCGCCTGCCACATTTCGTCGATCCCGTGGTTGGCGCGGCCTCGCGCGGCCTGTCGTTCAAACAATACGACAATGGTACGGTCGTCATTGGCGGCGAGCTGCATTGCGACGTAGATTTCGAGGCCGCTCATGCCGAGCTGGATTTTTCGCGTCTGGCCAACAGCGCTCGGATCGTTACCGACTTGTTCCCGTTCTTGGCCAACGTGTCGATGAATCGGGCGTGGTCCGGCATCGACGGCTTCTCGCCCGACAAGACGTCCATCATCGGTTTTAGCCCCAACATCCCGAAGCTGGTCTATTCCTGCGGATTCTCGGCCAGCGGTTTTCAACTCGGGCCCGCAGCAGGTTGCGCGGTCTCCGAACTGATTTTGGATGGCACGAGCAAAGTGGATATCAGCGGATTGTCGCCCGCTCGTTTTCAGGCGCTCGCTAGCACGCAAGCTAAAGCAGCATAGCGCCCGAATAGCGGCTGCTTAGGCCGAAAATACGGCAAGCCTCGGCTGAGATCAAAGCGTTCGCAGCATGAGGTACGCCCCCAGCGCCAGTGTACTGACCATGAACACTCGCCGAAAGACGACGGGCGACATCGCACGCCGCAAGCGCTGTCCCACGGCCATACCGATCAGGGCCGGCAGCAGCATCGCCAACGACCACCCTGCAATACTTTCGTCGTAGCCGCCATTGACACTCAAGCCCACGGCCAGCGCCAGCGTGGATACCGTGAACGACACGCCCATCGCTCGAATCAAACCATCGCGCGACAGCCCGATCGACTGTAGGTAGGGCACGGCCGGCATCACGAACACCCCTGTCGCCGCCGTCACCACGCCCGTCAATATGCCCACTACCGGACCGCAGTAGACCCGCATCGATTCGGGCACCGTGCGCGGCCTGCCCCACAATCCCCATACGGCATATGCCACTAGCGCAGCACCCAAGGCAAACCCGGCAACCTGTCCCGATGGCGCACCCAGGTACCAGGCACCGCCCAGCGTTCCCATCACGACGCCCACCTGCATACCCGCCAAAGGTCGCCACAATTTCTTTAGTTCGGCAAGCGTCCGCATCTGCCAGAAATTGGTCGCCAACGAGGGCACGATCAACAATGCCGCCGCCTGCGTCGGCTCCATCACCAAGGCCAGCAGCGCCATGGCCACGGTAGGCAAACCCAGACCCACCACGCCCTTGACCACGCCCGCCAGCAGAAACACACCTAAGGCGAACGCCGTTGCCCACCCCGTCGCATCGACTCCGTCCATCCCATTCTCCTACCACCGCAGCGCACGCATCGAAACCTCGATTCTGCGGCCGACCCGATCTTTCCGGCCAGCAGGATTTGCTTTACTTGGCCTATGGAACAGCCTGAGGCTGAACATGCTAGATTTCCCGTCATGCGATTCGATCTGACCGACCTGCGACTGTTCGTGTATGTGGCCGACAGCGGCACGATTACCGCCGGCGCGACACGTGCCCACATGACGGTGGCCTCGGCCAGCGAACGCATCCGCGGCATGGAGTCGGCGCTGAATGTCCCATTGCTGAACCGCGGACGCCGCGCCTGTACGCTCACCGATGCGGGTCACACTTTGCTGCGCCATGCTCGGGTGGTGCTCGCGCAAATGGATCGCCTGCACGGCGATCTGGACGACTTCGGGCGCGGCTTGGCTGGCCATGTCCGCATCATGTGCAACACGGCTGGCGCACAGGAGCATCTACCGGCCGTCTTACCGGCGTTTTTGCACAAGTACCCGCGCGTCGCCATCGAGATCGAGGAACACTCGAGCCACGCGATCGCCGATGCGCTACGCATGGGCACCTGCGATATCGGGTTGCTCTCCAATGCCGAGGATCTGGCCGGTCTGCATACCCAACACATCCGCTCTGACCCGCTGGTCGCGGTCGTCCAGCGCGGCCATCGTCTGGCCGCCTCGCGCCACCTCGCGCTGACCGATCTGCTGGACATGGATTTTGTAGGCTTGAACGACCGCAGCGCCCTGCAGAGGCTGATCGACGTTCAGGCGCGACGTCTGGGCGCTCGACTACGCTACCGCGTCCGCTTGGGTACTTTGGACGCCGTGTGCAAAATGGCCGGTGCGGGAATAGGTGTGGGCATCGTGCCCCAGACTGCGGCACGCCGTTGCGCCTCGATCGACCGCCTGCATAGGATTCCCATGGCCGATTCCTGGGCACACAGGCAATTGCTGTTGGCCTATCCGGGCAATGGCGCGCTGTCGCCCTTTGCCCGCCTGCTCGTCGATTACCTAACGATGCCTGCCACATCGTGACGCCTGGCTCGTGATTTGCCGAACCACAGACATTCCAACCCTATCGACATGATGGCAGTCGTGGCGGAATTCGCTTTGAACGTCGCTCACCCGACAGAGGTCGCTCGGCGCGTGTACGGCAACGACCCTCGAACGCTGACCACCTGGATCGAGCCTAGCTTCGCGTTTTGGCCAGGACGTATCCATCCTCCGCCAACACGTCCATGACCGCGTCGGTGAAGGCCTTTGCGAGAATGCCGGTAGGCCGGTGCTTCGAACTGAGCAGCGAGATCGGAAACGACACCGCAGGCGAGAACGGCTTGACGATCAACCCGCACGACTCGTAATCGCGCGCCATGATCGGGCTTACCACGCTCACGCCCAAGCCTTCCAACACCATCTGGCAGATCGTCGCCATGAACTCGGTCTCCAGCGTCATGCGTCGCACAACTCGCTTGGACTGAAACGCCTCATCGATGCGTTCGCGCAATCCGTCATGATGGGACAAGGACACGAAATGCTCGTCGGCCAGATCGGCGGCTTTGATCGTTTTGGCATCGGCCAAGCGATGACCGGGCGGCAAAATGCATACGCCCCGAACAGAAACCAATTGCTCTGCATTCACCGCGCTTTGGACGGTATTGCCCACGAACACCGCCAGCGCCAGATCGGCCAGCTGCGATGCGACCAGATTCTCGATGGCCTCGGAATAATTCGTGCGAACCGACAAAGTCACGCCCGGGCGTTGCTCGGAAAAACGGGCCACAGCGCGCGCCAGAAAACTTCCGCTCAAGGCGGGGGCCGTCGCCACGCGTAAGCGTCCGGCACCGAACTGTTTGATATTGCGAGCGGTATCCTTGAGCGTCTTCAAGCCCAGGTAATACCGCTCTACCTCGCTGAAGAAGGCGATCGCCTCGTCAGTGGGCGTAAGCTTGTTGCCCGCACGCTCGAACAACTTCATATCGAGTTGATATTCGAGATGCGCGATCAAGCGGCTGACATTGGGCTGCGTGGTGTGAATATCCCTCGCGGCCACCGTCATCGAGCCGGACAGCATCACTGCCCGAAAAGCCTCGATTTCCTTCGGATTCATGTCAGCCCCAGAAAGGCCAGCTTAGTTGGCCTTGGCCGTGACGATGATCTCGACCAGCAGATCGTTGCGAGCCAGCTTCGATTCGCCGGTGGCGCGCACGGGCTGCGTGCCGGCATCCAGCCACTTGTCCCACACTTCGTTCATGCCAGCGAAGTCGCGTTCAATGTCTTTCAGCCAGATCTGCGCCGAGATCATGCGCGACTTGTCGCTGCCGCCCAGACCCAGATAGTGTTCGATTTTTTCCAGCACCTGAGCCGTCTGGCCCTTGATGTCTTGCGAGGCATCGCCAGCGGTCAATCCGCCCACATACACGATACCGTCGGTCACGACCACACGGCTCATGCGGGCATTGGATTCGATGCGGGTAATGTCGGTCATGGTCAAGCTCCTGGTGTAGCAGTTGAAAAATCGTCGCGCGTGGCCGCCAATTCAGCCAAAGTAATCGGCTTGATGGGCGGTCGGATTCGATAGTAGCCCACCTCTGCGGGCGATACGCCACGCGTCTGGGCAATCAGTTCGGTCACGGTCAGGCCACACATTCGCCCCTGGCACGGGCCCATACCGCAGCGTCCAAAAGACTTCGTCTGGTTCGGCCCGGCACAGCCGATGGCTACATAGCTGCGAATGGCCCCTGCGGTCACTTCCTCGCAGCGGCACACCAACACGTCGTCCTGCACCGGCACACGGTTCGCTTCTTTCGGACGATACAAGGCATCCAGGAAAGGCCGAATGCGCAACTGTTTGGCGATCTCGGTACGCAGGGATGCCGCCCGACGTTCGCCCTCGGTCGTGGCCAACAGGTTCAAATCCATCAGCGCCGCCAGACCTGCCAGCTCGCCCTGAAGATAAGCGACGGTTGCGCCGCCAATGCCGCGACCGTCACCGGCGATCAGAATCTGCGGCAGGTCGTGCAAACGACCATCGGCATCGGCATCGGGCTTCCAGCATAATTGCACGGTGTCCCAGGTGTGCTTGGCGCGCAAGGCCCAGGTGAATTGCGTATTCGGCACCACACCCTGATGCAGCAAGACGAGCGGGGTCTCGATACGGTGCTGACGTCCGCCACTGGTGAAGGTCAGCGCACGCGCGGCGTCTTCGCCCTCGATCGCCAGGTTTGAGGCCCCTTTGTAGAACGGCACTCCAGCGCGTTTGATGGCGTTAATCAAACCCAGACCCTTTTTCAGGTAGGGCCAAGCGGCCAGCGCCGCCGGCAGATGCGGCAAGGCGCGGCGGTAATCGTCCGACGTGGTGGTATCGACGATGGCGGCTATGGGTTGTCCGGCACGAACGTACTGCCACGCCAGCAAATACAGCAAAGGTCCACAGCCGGCCAACACGGCGGCCGCGGCGGGCACCGTATCGGCGCTCTTCAACAAAATCTGCGCTGCACCGCCCGTCATTACGCCTGGCAGGTTCCAGCCGGGAATCGGAAATGGACGCTCCATCGCGCCGCTGCACAACACCACACGGCGGCCCTGAATGGATTGGGAGACGCCGCTCTCCAGATAGTTGACGACGCCATCGCGGGTTACTTGCCAGACGGCCGCACGCGTGATGTGCCGGGCACCGCTGCGTTGAAAACGCTCGGCATGCGCGCGTCCTGCAGCATAGTCCGGCCCCAGCCGCTCCAGACGCCCCGGCTGCGCTTGCAGAATGCTGCGCCAGATCTGCCCGCCCGGCGCAGCCTGCTCGTCCAGCAACACGACACTGGCCCCTCGTTTCGCGGCAGCGGTGGCTGCGGCCATGCCTGCCGGACCGGCACCGATCACCACGATATCGACGATTTCACTCATGGCGTGCCACCTCTTCGCGATCCAGCTGGGCGCGGCCTTCCTGACTACACACCGCCATCCCCTCACGAACGGGAATCAAACAGCTCTGACGATTGGGCACGCCATCGATCTCCACCAAACATTCGAAACACACCCCCATCATGCAATAGGGCGCACGCGACTGGCCGCTGACAGGAGACGCACGCAAACGCGACTCGCCTTGACCCAGCAAGGCGGCCGCCACGGTCAGGCCCGGGGCGACCGACTTCGATACGCCGTTGAACGTAATCCGTACAGAGCGCGTGGCAGCCGCTTCCGGCAAAACAGTGAATAACTCAGTGGCCATGGTGGAACTCTTTAGTGGGGTCCAGAAAACGGTCGCCGGAAAAGACATCAATGCCCTCCGGCTTATCGCCGCCCGCAATCCACGGGGCGAGGCGCTCGACGTGGGCAGCCGCCAAGGTCACGCCGCTATGACAGGTGGCCACGAATGCTCCGGGGTGTGTCTCAGACGCCTGATAAATGGGATAGCCGTCCGGCGACATGACCCGCAGTGCGGCCCAGCTACGCACCAGATTCAAACCAGCCAGCTGCGGGAAGCACACCAGCGCGCGTTGTGCGATGCGCGCCAATACTTCCGTTCGAGTGGTGTCGTCGAACCCCATGTCTTCCAGGGAATCGCCGATCTGAATCGTGCCTTCGTCGGTCTGCCGCACGAAAATGGTCGGGTTCTTCAAGAACGGCTGCACCCGCTCGCCCACCAGCACCTGGCCCTGATTGGGTTTGACGGGCGCATGCAAGCCTACCTGGGCCGCCAGCGCCGGGTTGCCCAAACCGGCAGTGAGCAACAGACGCGGCGCCTGCCACGTGTCACCGCCGCTCTTGACGGTATAGACACCATTGGCGAATGCGATGTCTTGCACTCGACGCTCGACGCGGTAGGCCGCGCCCCGCTTGTCACAGGCGCTATGCAAGGCATGAAACAGCTTCAGCGGATTGACGTGTCCGTCCATGGGCGAATAACTGGCGCCATAGACGTCTGGCCCAACGCCGGGCAACCGGTCGCGCAAGGAGGCTTGAGGCAGCATCTCGTACCGGTAGTGCGATCCGACCTCGTCCTGCAACCACTTCAGGCGAGTCTCGCGCTCGACGAACTCGGCTTCGGTCAAACAGAAATGAAACCCGCCGGGCTGTTGAAGCACGACATCCACGCCAGTCTCGTCTCGCAAGGTGTCGCGCAGTCCGGGCCAGCGTTCGGATGATCCCAGCGACCAGCGGGCATAGTCGGCCAAACCGAAGCCTTTGCCCTGCACCCACACCAAACCGAAATTACCGCGGGAGGCGCGATGGGCGATATCGCCCTCGTCCAGCAGGGCCACTTTCAGGCCCTGGCGCAACAGGCCATAACTACAGGCCGAACCAACCAGTCCGGCGCCAATAACGATGATGTCACTCGTATGATGCATGAGCTTCAGCCCTTCCCAACCAACACGCGGTCCAGCCCGACCAGGCGGTCCATCAGCAGCATGACCGCTACCGTCACCACGATCAACACGGTCGAGACCGATGCGACCAGCGGGTCGATACTCTGCGAAATGTAGCTATACATGGCGACCGGCAGCGTGGTGGTGCCCGGTGTCGCCACGAACACGGTCATGGTCACTTCGTCGAAACTCTGAATAAAAGCCAGCATCCAACCGCCCGCCACGCCCGGCACGATCAGGGGCAGCACGATGCGGCGAAAGACCGTTGCCGGCCCGGCGCCCAGCGACATCGCCGCCAACTCGGCATCGCGGTTCAGCCCTATGACCGAGGCCAGGGTCAGGCGCAAGGCATACGGAAACACGATAATGACGTGCGACATCGACAGCCAGCCGAACGATCCCGACATGCCCGCCATGTTGAAGAAGCGCAGAAACGCGATGCCCATGACGACGTGGGGAATCATCAGCGGCGACAAGAAGAACGCCGTCAACATGCCCCGACCGGGGAAGCGATAACGGGCCAGTGCCAATGCGGCAGGCACTGCCAGCGCCACTGACACCGACGCAGAAACCAGCGCCAGCCATGCCGACATCACGAAGGCGTCGATGAACTGGCTTTGATCCAGGATCGCCTCGAACCACCGCCAGGACAGCCCGTTCACCGGCAGCGAGATAAATCCCTCGGGCGTGAACGACACGGCCACCACGACCACCAGGGGCGCAAGGATGAACAGAATGAACAATGTGTGAAACGTCAGGCCCAGCCAACCATTCTTTTGCATGACGCGCTCCTAGCTCTCGAACACTTGCGCATAGCGCCGTTCGATCAATCGATTGCTACCCAGGATGACGGCAAGCATGCCGATCAATAACAGGACGGCGATGGCAGCACCCAGCGGCCAGTTCAGCGTGCCGGTGAATTCATCGTACGCGGCGGTGGCCACCACCTTCAGGCGTCGCCCGCCTAGGATGGCCGGCGTGGCGAAGGCCGAGGCGGCCAATGCGAACACGATGATGCCGCCCGACAGAATGCCCGGCATGATCTGCGGCAGCACTACACGGCGCAGCACAGTGCCACGCGATGCGCCCAGCGACAGCCCTGCGTTTTCCACCGAGTCGTCCAACTTCTGCAAGGATGCCCAGATCGAAATGATCATGAAGGGAATCAACACGTGGGTCAGCGCGATGGTCACGCCACCCATCGTGTACAACATGCGCAGAGGACTATCGATCAGGCCGATGGCCCGCAGCGCGGTGTTGATCAAGCCTTCGTTGCCCATCAGAATGGCCCAGCCCAAAGTTCGAACCACCACCGATATCAGCAAAGGGGCCAGAATCACCATCAAAAAAATGGCCCGCCACGGGCTGCGCATGCGCGACAGGATGATGGCTTCGGGCACACCCAGTGCCACCGACAGCGCCGTCACCGCCAAGGACATCCAGAATGTCCGCAGGAATATCTCGTGGTAGTAATCGTCGGACAGCACTTCCAGATAATTGCCGAAGGTGTAGCCTGCACCAACGCCCAGCGTCGGGTCGTACACCGAGAACGACAGCACCGCGGTCAGGCCCAAGGGCACTAACAACAAGCCCACGAACAGCAAGAGCGCGGGGGCCGACAACAACCACGGCATGGGATTGAGCCGGGCGCGCGCGGCGTTCGGCAGCACTTGGGCGGTTGCGCTAGCCATGATTGGCCTCGGCCGCCAGCATACGAACGTCGTCGTCTTGCCAGCCCAGATACACCGGCAAGCCTTCGGCAGCCGGTGCCACGCCGACGTTGGGCACACTGATGCGCAAGGGCCCCAAGGCGCTATCGACCTCCAAGGCCCAGTGCGAACCCAAGAACATGCGGGTCAATACCGTGCCGGTGATACGGGCTTCATTGGCCGGCACCAAGCGAATTTTTTCAGGACGCACGTACAGCTGCACGGCGTCCGGACAGGGGCGATCCTCATGCTGCACTTGCAAGGCCAAGGCCCCGGCACGCACGTCGCAACAGCGGTCGTGACGTTGAACGACTCGTGCGTCAATGCGGTTGGTCTTGCCCAGGAAGCCCGACGCAAACGCCGACTCCGGCTTCTCGTAGGCTTCGAAGGGGGTGGACACCTGCACCAGCTTGCCGCCATACATCACTGCAATCCGATCGCTCATGGTCATGGCTTCGACCTGATCGTGCGTCACCAGGATGGTGGTGATACCCAGCGATTTTTGAATGCCGCGTAACTCGACGTGCATCTCTTCGCGCAGCTTGGCATCCAGGTTGGACATCGGCTCGTCTAACAGCAGCACTTTGGGGCGGATAGCCAGTGCGCGGGCGATCGCCACGCGTTGGCGCTGACCTCCGGAAAGATTGCGCGGATAACGTTCGCCCAGCCCACCCAGGCGCACCAGTTCGAGCGACTCGTTGATGCGTCGCTTGCGGTCGGCAGCACCCATGCCCTGCATTTCCAAACCGAAGCCGACGTTGTCATTCACCGTCATGTGAGGGAACAATGCATAGCTCTGGAACACAATACCCATGCCACGCTTTTCGGGCCGCTGCGAAGTGATATCGCGGCCCTCCAATACGATGCGCCCGCGCGTCGGCTCGGCAAAGCCGGCAATCATCTGAAGCGTGGTCGTCTTGCCGCAGCCCGAGGGGCCCAGCAGCGAAACGAATTCGCCTTGTTCGACTTGCAGGCTCACGTCTTCGACGACATTTATGTCGCCGTAGCGCTTGTTCAATCCATCAAGGGTCAAATAGGTCATGGCGGTTCCAGACGCGCGCGCAGCCTCGATGGCCGCGCGCGCCAATCGTTCAAGCGTTCGAAAAGATCAGCGTTCGACGGTACGGTTCCAACGGGTGGTCCACTCGCCGCGCTTCTCGTTGATCGTCGTCCAGTCCAGCACGATCATCTTGTTGACCGCCTCTTCGCCATACGCGACACGCTTGGCCACGTCGTCGGGCAGCTTGGTCGACTTATTGGTCGGCCCCCAACCCTCGCTGGCCGCCAGCAGTTGCTGGTTCTCCGGGCGCACCATGAACTTCAGGAATTTCTGCGCCAGCTCAGGTTGCGGGCTTTTGGCCACCGGGCAAGCCGCCACCTGCAATGCCACAGCGCCTTCCTTCGGATACACCGCTTCGACCGGGAAGCCGGTGTTCTTCAGTGCCTGGACGCGACCGCTGCCATGCACGGCCAAAATGGTGCTGCCGTTCTGGAACATCTCCGACAGCTTGCCCGGCGCCGGCTCCCACGCCACGACGTTAGGCCCCACTTCGTCGATCATGGCTTTGAAGCCCGGCTCGATGTTCTTTTCGCTGCCGCCGCGCAGCTTGGCGAACACCACCAATGCATGCAAGCCATACGTATTGGTGATGGAGGGGACGACGACCTTTTGCTTGAATTTCGGATCGGTCAGCGCTTCCCAGGAAGTGGGCGCGGGCAGGCCCATTGTCTTGAACGCTTCGGTATTGTAGGCCAGCACGCTGGAGACCAGGCCCACGCCGACAGCTTTGCCGTCGATATTGGCCATCGGGTACAGACCCTCGAAGGTATCGGCCTTGATGGGATCGCAGAAGCCCAGTTGCAGGGCCTGCCACATGGGACCGTCGTCGATCACGGCCACGCCGATCTCGGGCTTGTTGCGTTGCGCTTGTAGCTTGGCCAGCGTTTCGGTCGAGGTGCCAGTGACCTGCACCAGCTTCGCGCCGGGATTCTCGGCCTCGAATGCCGGGAACAGTTTTTCCTTCATCAAGCGCTCGGTCGAACCGCCATTGGCGGCCACATACAGCGTTTGCGCCGAAGCAGAAACGGAAGCGAGGCAACAGACAGCCGCCAAAGCGGCGGAGACAGCGTTCAGACGTACCTTCATGATTGTGATTCCCCTTGGGTAAACGAACGGTCACGAGGACAGACTCGGGCCAAATGCGAAGCCCATTCTGAAAGTCGCGCTCCATACCGGTCAAATACCAAAATACCGCTTTTCCATACCAATTTGTTATGCGCTATCGATACGCTTTGCGTATGGGTCTCATGATGGGGACGAATCGAAGCCTGCTTGTCATGCTGCTGTCATAGGGGAAAAAGCGATTTTTCGCCGGCCGAAGGGCACATGTTCCTAAGCTCGCCATGCACCGAGAAAGCGCCTCGTGCACGCTCCTATCGGAAACCCTAGATCGCGTAAACATTGGGTATATTGACGACTCAACACCCTTGCTCGTAACCAGGACACCACACATGGAATTCAATCAGTACAACGTCAATGCCCTTATGGACATCACCACCCGCCCCGATCTCGTCTTCGTACGAGGCGAGGGTTCGTGGCTGACGGACAATAACGGCAAGCGATACCTGGATTTCGTGCAAGGTTGGGCCGTGAACACGCTCGGTCACAGCGCCCCTGAAATGCGCCGCGCCATCGTCGAGCAAAGCGACAAGCTGCTCAACCCGTCGCCTGCGTTCTACAACGAGCCGTCGATCGCGTTGTCGTCCCGCCTGGTGGGCGCGAGCTGTTTCGACAAGGTCTTCTTCGCCAACAGCGGCGCCGAAGCCAACGAAGGCGCAATCAAGCTGGCTCGTAAGTGGGGCCAGAAACACCGAAAGGGCGCGTTCAAGATCATCACCATGAACCACGGCTTTCATGGCCGCACGCTGGCGACCATGTCGGCCTCGGGCAAGCCCGGCTGGGACAAGCTGTTCGCGCCGCAAGTTGACGGCTTCCCCAAGGCTGAACTGAACGATCTGGACTCGGTGAAGAAATTGATCGACGACCAGACCGTCGCCATCATGCTCGAACCGGTTCAAGGCGAAGGCGGCGTGATTCCGGCATCGGTCGAATTCATGCAGGGTTTGCGCAAGCTGGCCGACGACAACAATCTGCTGTTGATCGTCGACGAAGTGCAGACCGGCATGGGCCGCACGGGCAAGTTGTTCAGCTATCAGCATTCGGGCATCTCGCCCGACATCATGACGCTGGGTAAGGGCATTGGCGGCGGCGTGCCGCTGGCCGCGCTGCTGGCGACCGAGAAGGCTTCGGTGTTCCAGCATGGCGACCAGGGCGGCACCTACAACGGCAACCCGCTGTGTACGGCGGTGGGCGTGGCCATTTTCGATGCGTTGACGACACCCGGATTCATGGAATCGGTCAATGCACGTGCCGAACAACTGTCGCAGGGCCTGCTGGCCTTGTCGGCCAAGTACGGCATGAAGGGCGAGCGCGGCCAGGGCTTGTTGCGCGCACTGGTCATGGATCGCGACAACGGCCCCGCCATTGTCGAAGCCGCACGTCTGCTGGAACCGGAAGGCATGCTGCTGAACGCGCCGCGCAGCAACCTGCTGCGCTTCATGCCTTCGTTAAACGTCACCGAAGCAGAAGTCGCGCAGATGCTCGAACTGCTCGACGGCGTTATCGCGAAACTGCGTTAAGGCGGTCGCACACGTCGCTTCGCTCTCAAAGCGAGGTGACGTTTCTTTATTCAGTCGCCAGCGCCAATGGGCTAGTTGGATACGTAGTTAACAAAGGCTTGCTCCAAGGTATTGGCCATGCCCATTTCCATGAACTGCGTGGTCGAGTCGAAACGACGGGCAGCGCCATCGTGGAGAAAATAAAAACAATCGCATGGTCGTTCAACTTCGTTCACGGCATGCGTCGAGAACATGACTGAATGGCCATTATCCCGAACGCTGGCAATAACTTGCCAGATGTAGAAGCGATACTCTGGATCGACGCCTGCGGTAGGCTCATCCAAGATATAGAGATCCGCGTCCAGCGACAGAATGATCATCAAGACGAACCATCGCTTCTCTCCATAGCTACAGCTGTTGGCACGTCGCTTCCATAACATCCAAAATTTATCGACAACCTTGTGGCTAACGCTTTCAAGCACCGTCGCCATGCGCACTTCGCTCGCGCCCGACAATCCATAGACTAACTGAGCCATTTCGCCCAACTTGAGCGCATCGGGAATGGTCACTACTTGGGTGAGGTAGGCGATACGATCGTGTAGCGCCCGGCCCGTCACGCGCCCCGACTCATGCTGACGAAGGCCACAGACGATGTCGAACAGCGTGGTCTTTCCGGCACCGTTCGAACCTAACAATCCGACGATGGTACCCGCCCGCACGACGAGCGACACATGATCGAGAACGAGTCTGCCCTTCCGGCGGAAGACGATGTCGTTCATGCCAAGCATCGAGATATCCAGCGTTTGCACCATCGGAGCGTCGCTGCTGGTATCAGATGCCTTCATCGGTTGCTCCATTCAGGATTGACGCGGAAGCGCGACAGTCCATAAACGCCTAGCAAACCCAGTAGTACAAGCTGCGCCGCGAGAGTCGATAGCATCGAGTGTGAGGGTGTACTCGCCGCTATGAAATAGGCACTCGTCGCGAATGGATTGAGATAAGTCGCCCAGGGATGAGCCGCCCCGGCGGCCGATTGGGTAGCAAGTCCAGCCACGATAATAATAGTTAGCGTCACTGAAATTACACTACTGACTGACTGAAATGTCAGGGGCAAAGCGGCGAACAAGGTGGCGGCAAAGGTAAACGTTGCAACGATCAAAACGTACTTCATGAACAACGTAGCGACCTGCGCAATCCCAATATCCGCCAATGCGAAGCCTGTTATGGCGATTAAGGCCGCGCCGAACATCAGCGTGAGGGCCACCGATGCCAGATATTGGGCGAGGATGAATTTACGGCGTCTTGATGAGTTGCTCAAGAACGATCGAACGAATCCACTCTCCCGACGCCCTACCAAGTAAAGCCCGAAGCCGTTGCATGCACCGATTAACGCAATGTAAGAAAGGCTCCATGCTGCGGTCGTGATATACAAATCAACCGACAGATAAAGGCCGTCAGGCACCTTTGCCACCAGAACGATGTAGGCAATTGGCGCCACTAACGACCAGAATATTCCGATTGGTTCTCGGACTTGCTCAACGATAAGAATCCCGACGCTTTTCAAAAGCATATGCCCTTCCATCGTTATCTTCTACACAGGAGCTGAGGCAATCGGCCCGCCTGAAGTCCTTAGCTGACGACGAGGCTCCTAAAACAATCGTGTCGTTAAGATCAGGGGCCAGGGTGGATGACGTCAACAGTCGAATTGTTATGTGTGAAGTCCAATCTCGAAATTCGTGGCATTGCCTTCAAAACAAGGCGAAGCAGTCCTTAGGTTTACGATCAAGTCGTCCAGCCCAAACGTGTCGAAGCGACACAACGTCCTATTACGTGGCGCAGTTCCAAGTAGCGCGCAGGCTATTCCGTGCCTTACCGTGAGGACGGCGGAAAAAAGATCATGGCTATAACTAGCCAAGACCATACCCACATGTAGATGATCGGGACGGAAAATTGACGTTATTCGGCAGCGAGCGCCAGCAACTCCGCGCCATCGGCCACCTGATCGCCCACGGCGTAAAACACTTCCCCCACGATTCCGTCGTGCGGCGCGGTGATGGTGTGCTCCATCTTCATCGCCTCCATCACCAGCAGTGCCGCACCACGTTTGACCGCCGCGCCTGGCTGCACGTTGACGGCAATGATCTTGCCCGGCATGGGGGCCGTCAGGCCGCCGCCATGCGTGTCGTCGGAACCGATATCCGCCCCCGGCACCACCCGCGTCAATCGCGCCGTATTGCCCTCATGGAACACGATGTCGTCGCCGGCGTCCGGCACCACCGTCGCGGAGACGACCTGCCCATCCAGCACGACACGAAGCACCAACGCGGGGTCGCTGGTGGCTGTCGGGGTTACGCTGACGACGCGCCAGGAAAAAGCCGCTGTGGACTGTGCCGAGGCAGGTAACTCCGCCGCTGAACCGAAGCCCACGAAGCCCAGCGTCCATGCGCCATCGGCTGTCCGAGTCAAGGTCGCCTCACGCCTGGCATCACGCTCACGCCAGTGAAACACCCGGCGATAACTGCCCCCCACTCGCCACCCATCGGTCGCAGACCATGGATCGCCTAGCCCGTCGCAATGCTCACGCGCCAACCGAGCCGCAGCAGCCACCGCCAGCATCGTTTCGCTAGCGGCGATCGGCCCAGGCAACAATGTCGCCGAGCGCCGCTCGATCAAGCCCGTATCCATATCGCCCGTCGCGAAGGCTTCGTCACGCATCAAGCGCATCAAAAAGGCCACGTTCGTCTGCACGCCCACCACGTGAGTCTGCTCCAACGCCGCCAACATCATGCGGCGAGCATCGTCGCGGTCGGAGCCATGCACGATCAGCTTGGCGATCATCGGGTCGTAATGCGGCGTGATGGCGTCGCCCGTCTGCACGCCAGAATCGACACGCACCCGAGCGTTCTCGAAAGCGACGTGATCCGGTAGCCCCAAATACACGAGCTTGCCCGTGGACGGAAGAAAACGATTGTCCGGGTTCTCGGCATAGATGCGTGCCTCGATCGCATGTCCCTCGCGCCGAAGATCGGCCTGGGTTCGATCCAAAGGCTCTCCCGCCGCCACGCGCAGTTGCCACGCCACCAAGTCGAACCCGGTAATCATCTCGGTGACCGGATGTTCGACTTGCAGTCGGGTGTTCATCTCCATGAAGTAGAACGTGCCGTCGGGCTCGACGATGAACTCCACCGTACCCGCCCCCACATACCCCACAGCGCGTGCGGCAGCGACAGCGGCCTCGCCCATCGCCCGATGGATCTCTTTCGAGATACCCGGCGCAGGCGCCTCTTCGACCACTTTCTGATGACGGCGTTGCACCGAGCAGTCGCGGTCGAACACATACAAACACGTGCCGTGCGTGTCGGCGAACACCTGGATTTCGATATGACGGGGCTTTTGCAGATACCGCTCGACCAATACGTGCTCGTCGCCAAAACTGGCGGCGGCCTCTCGACGACACGAACTCAGCGCTGCGTCGAATGCGTCGGACGACGCCACCACCCGCATGCCTTTGCCGCCGCCGCCCGCGCTAGCTTTAATCAACACCGGATAGCCCATGGCGTCGGATTGCTGGCGCAAAAACTCGGCATCTTGCCGATCGCCGTGATAGCCCGGCACCAGCGGCACGCCCGCCTGCGCCATCAATGCCTTGGCGGCCGACTTGCTGCCCATGGCGGCAATAGCCGACGCAGGCGGCCCGATAAACGCCATGCCCGCTTTTTCGACCGCCTCGGCGAAGGGCGCGTTCTCGGATAAGAATCCATAACCCGGATGAATCGCGTCGGCGCCATGCGCTTGCGCCGCTGCCAACACGGCATCGGCCCGTAGATAGCTGTCGCTTGCCGCTGGCCCGCCCAGTCGCACGGCCACATCGCAAGCCGCCACATGGCGCGAGTCGGCATCCGCATCCGAATACACCGCAATCGTTCGAATGCCTAACCGTCGCGCAGTCGCCGCCACCCGGCACGCAATCTCGCCGCGATTGGCGATCAGCACAGTCTTGAACACGTCGATTCCTCCGCCTACATGCGGAACACGCCAAAGCGCGTGTCCTCGATGGGCGCGTTAAGCGCCGCAGCCAATGCCAGCGCCAACACCCGGCGGGTATCGGCCGGCGTGATGATACCGTCGTCCCACAGCCTTGCAGTGGCGTAATAAGGATGCCCTTCGCGCTCGTACTGCGCTTGGATCGGCGCCTTGAAACGCTGCTCGTCCTCCGCGCTCCATTGCTCACCGCGTGCAGTCAAGCCATCGCGGCGCACGGTGGCCAACACGCTGGCGGCCTGCTCGCCACCCATCACCGAGATGCGTGCATTCGGCCACATGAACAGCATCCGGGGCGAGAACGCCCGACCGCACATGCCGTAGTTGCCCGCGCCGAACGACCCGCCGATCAGCACGGTGAACTTCGGCACCGCCGCCGTCGCCACCGCCGTCACCATCTTGGCGCCATGGCGCGCAATACCCTCGTTCTCGTATTTGCGGCCCACCATGAAACCGGTGATGTTCTGCAAAAACACCAGGGGAATCTTGCGCTGCGCGCACAGTTCGATGAAGTGCGCGCCCTTTTGCGCCGATTCTGAAAACAGTATGCCGTTGTTAGCCACGATGCCTACCGGCATACCTTCGATGTGCGCGAACCCTGTCACCAGGGTGTTGCCGAATCGCGCCTTGAATTCGTCGAACTCGGAGCCATCGACGATGCGGGCGATGATCTCGCGCACGTCGTAGGGCCGACGCGTATCGGCAGGAACGATGCCGTTGAGCTCTTGAGAATCGTAGATCGGCGCACGCGCGGGTTGTAAGGCCACCGTTTCCGGCTTGCGTCGATTCAACCGGGCCACTGCATCGCGCGCCAATCGAAGCGCATGGGCATCGTCCACAGCCAGATGATCGACCACGCCCGACAGACGCGTATGCACGTCGCCGCCGCCTAGATCTTCAGCCGACACCACCTCGCCGGTGGCCGCTTTGACCAGCGGCGGCCCCCCCAGAAAAATCGTGCCTTGATCGCGCACGATGATCGATTCGTCGCTCATCGCCGGAACATACGCACCGCCCGCCGTACACGACCCCATCACCACGGCGATCTGGGCAATGCCTGCCGCCGACATCGTGGCCTGGTTGAAGAAGATGCGGCCGAAGTGATCGCGATCCGGAAACACCTCGCCCTGACGCGGTAAATTGGCGCCGCCAGAATCCACCAGGTAGATGCATGGCAACCGGTTCTGCGCGGCGATCTCTTGAGCGCGAAGATGTTTTTTCACCGTCAACGGGTAATAGGTGCCGCCCTTCACCGTCGCATCGTTGCAGACGATCACGCACGCCTGGCCGCTGATTCGTCCGATCCCCGTGATCAGCCCCGCGCCGGGCGCCTCACCATCGTACATATCGTGTGCCGCCATCGGCGACAACTCCAGAAACGGTGTACCAGGATCGAGCAACTGCTCTACCCGATCGCGGGGCAACAACTTGCCACGCGCGACGTGCTTGGCACGCGCCTCGTCGCTGCCGCCTCGCGCCGTCTGCGCCAGGCGGGCATGAAGATCGTCGATCAGCGCCCGCATCGCCTGCGCGTTTGCGGCATAGTCGGCGCTACGAGTCTGGATCTGGGTACTGATCACGGGCATGTGGGGCCTTTGCTCTCAGATGGATTACAGCGTCTCGATTGCCATGGCGACGGCCTCGCCACCGCCGATGCACAGGGTCGCCACGCCACGCCGCCCACCGGTCTTGCGCAATGCACCCACCAAGGTGGTCACCAGGCGTGCGCCGGACGCGCCAATAGGATGGCCTAAGGCCGTCGCGCCGCCGTGAACGTTGACCTTGTCGTGTGCCAGATCGAATTCCTTCATGGCCGCCATGGTGACCACCGCAAAGGCTTCGTTGATCTCATACAGATCGACTTCTTTCGGTTGCCAGCCCGTCTTGGCGAACAGATTTTTCAGCGCGCCCACCGGCGCGGTCGTGAACCAACCCGGTTCCTGCGAATGTTGAGCATGCGCCACCACCCGGGCCAGCGGCGTCACGCCTAGCTTTTTGGCCGTCGAGGCACGCATCATGACCATCGCCGCAGCACCATCGGAGATCGATGCCGACGTGGCCGCCGTGATCGTTCCGTCTTTGCGAAACGCGGGTTTGAGCTGAGGAATTTTCTCGGGCATCGCACGGGCCGGCGCTTCGTCGCGATCGACGAGTGTGTCGCCCTTGCGCCCCGGCACGCTGACCGCAGCGATCTCCCAATCGAAAGATCCGTCATCGGAGGCCGCCCGCGCACGACGCAAGGACTCCAACGAGAACGCATCCTGGTTTTCTCGGGTGAAGCGATATTTTCCCGCGCAATCTTCGGCGAATACGCCCATGGCCTTGCCGCGATCGTAAGCATCTTCGAGGCCATCGAGGGCCATGTGGTCGTAGACGGTCTCATGGCCGTAGCGATAACCCTGGCGTCCTTTCAGCAGCAGATACGGCGCGTTGCTCATGCTTTCCTGGCCGCCCGCCACGATCACATCGGCGCTGCCCGCCACCAACAGATCATGTGCGAACATGGCAGCCTTCAGGCCCGACCCGCACACTTTGTGGATGGTGGTGCAAGCCACGCCCTTTGCTAGCCCAGCACCCAGGGCTGCCTGTCGTGCCGGAGCCTGGCCTTGCCCGGCCTGCAATACGTTGCCCATGATGACTTCTTGCACTGCGTCCGGGGCGATACCGGCACGCTCGACGGCAGCGCGAATCGCCACCGCGCCCAACTCATGCGCGGCAAGATCGGACAGGCTACCCATCATGGCCCCCATCGGCGTGCGTGCGACGCTCACAATGACGATCGGATCAGACATGCAAAGCTCCTGGTGTCGACGACTCAAGCCGTCTCGTTGAACAGTTCGCGGCCAATCAGCATTCGGCGAATTTCGCTGGTGCCTGCGCCAATCTCATACAGCTTGGCATCGCGCCACATTCGACCGACCGGATATTCGTTGATATAGCCATTGCCGCCGAGAATCTGAATACCCTCGCCAGCCATCCATGTCGCGCGCTCGGCGCAATACAGAATCAATGCGGCGCAATCCTTGCGCACGGTTCGGGCATGGCCCGCGCCCAGGCGGTCGAGCTGCCTGCCAACCGCGTAGCAAAAGGCACGACTGGCTTGCAGCGTGGTGTACAGGTCGGCCACCTTGCCTTGGATTAGTTGGAATTCGCCGATGGCCTGGCCGAATTGTTTGCGATCGTGCGTATACGGCACGACCACATCCATGACGGATTGCATGATGCCCAACGGGCCGCCCGCGAGCACCGCACGTTCGTAATCGAGCCCGCTCATCAGCACCCGCACGCCGCCGTCCACCTCGCCCAGCACGTTTTCTTCAGGTACCTCGCAGTCCTGGAACACCAGCTCACCGGTGTGACTGCCACGCATACCCAGCTTGTCCAGCTTCTGCGCCACCGAGAAACCCTTGAACGACTTCTCGATCAGGAAAGCGGTGATGCCCCTGGCGTGCGCGTCCGGCGTCGTCTTGGCATACACCACCAGCGTATCGGCGTCTGGGCCATTGGTGATCCACATCTTCGTGCCGTTCAGCACATAACGGTCGCCGCGTTTGTCGGCCCGTAGCTTCATCGACACCACGTCCGATCCCGCACCCGGCTCGCTCATGGCGAGCGCACCCACATGCTCGCCGCTGATCAGCTTCGGCAGATAGCGCTGCTTCTGCGCTTCGGTGCCGTTGCGATGGATCTGGTTGACGCACAGGTTGCTGTGCGCGCCATACGACAAGGCAACAGAGGCGCTGGCGCGCGACAGCTCTTCCATCACGATCATGTGGGCCAGATAGCCCAGACCGGTGCCGCCGTAGGCTTCATCGGCGGTCATGCCCAGCAGGCCCAGCCCGCCGAATTTCTGCCACAAATCCATCGGAAACTGATCGCTGCGGTCGATCTCGGCGGCACGCGGGGCGATCTCCGCTTCGGCGAAGGTGCGTACTGCATCGCGCAACATGTCCAGGTCTTCGCCCAGATCAAAGCTCAAGCCGGGTAGGGCCATCCTTGTCTCCTCGTGTTGTGACGCAAAGGCGTTTTGATCGCCTCAGCATAAGCCGGTTTCGTTTGCCCGGCCATGTCTTGTCATGAGGTCGATCTTACGTTTACGTAAACGTCACTTATATCAGGGTTTTCCCTGATAATCTTCGGGAACCAAACGGAGGAACCCATCATGCGCACGATTTGCTTGCTGATGTGCTGTACCACGCTGCTCAACGCATGCGTCCCCTTATCGCCACCTTCCGTGACAGGGTCGCCACCGCTGGTCATTGCCCACCGCGGCGGGGCGGCGGACGCGCCCGAGAACACGCTGGAATCCATTCGACGGTCGATCGATCATCGCGCCGATGGCATTTGGCTGACGGTCCAGTTGAGCAAGGATGGCGTGCCGGTCTTGTACCGGCCGGCCGATCTGTCGGCGTTGACCGACGTATCCGGACCGGTGTCCAGTCGCAGTGCCGCCGAGCTGGCCGCGGTCAATGCGGGGTGGACGTTCGAGCTGCCCGGCCAGTCGGGCTTGCGGCCCTACCGGAGCAATCCGATAGGCATTCCGACGTTGCAGGACGCACTGCGCCTCGTACCGATGGACATGCTGCTGTTTCTCGATATGAAAGCCTTGCCTGCCGCGCCGCAATCGGCAGCGGTAGCACGGGTGTTGACCGACGAGCACGCCTGGCACCGTGTCGTGATTTATTCGACCGACGCTGCCTATCAGGAGAGCTTTTCGGCTTATCCACTGGCCCGGCTGTTCGAATCGCGCGATGCGACACGCTTTCGCCTGCTACATGCGCTCCTGGGCGCTGGCTGTGTCGAGGCGCCTGTGGCATCGACATGGACCGGTTTCGAGCTGAACAGGAAGCTGAGCGTCACCGAAAAATTCACCCTGGGTGAAGGGCGTTCCGAGGTCGAAGCGGTATTGTGGACGCCCGCCTCGGTGCGCTGTATGCGCCAGGACGCCGCACTCGTCCATATTCTGGCGATCGGCATCAACGACGCGGCGGCCTATCGGACGGCGGCCTGCCTGGGCATCGATGCTGTGCTGGCCGACTCGCCCCGCGAGATGGCGGCGATTCGCGCCGGGTGGCGTCAGTCGTCCTGCCCGGCACGGGAACAGGGAAATCGCTGATCAAAGGGTGTGTTGCCGCAGCAACACTTCGCAGCGCGCGTTCTGCGCCTCGATTTCCGCCAGCGTTTCGTCGATATCGCGCCTTTGAGCGACCAGCGCTTCACGTTGGGTCGCCAACACGCTCAGATAATGCCGAAGCTGCGGCACGGTATCGGTCGGGCTTTCGTACATATCGATCAATTCGCGGATTTGCGCGAGTTGCAAGCCCAGCCGTTTGCCTCGCAGCGCCAGCATCAGTCGGGTGCGATCCCGGGCGCTATAAACCCGCTGCATGCCCATGCGCCCTGGGCTGACGATGCCCTGGTCTTCGTAAAAACGAATGGTGCGCGGCGTGATATCGAACTCACTCGCCAAGTCGGAAATCGTCCAGTTTTGAGCAGACATGAGGATAAACGGCAAATAAGGGGGGCCTTCCGGCAGTCGGAACGGCAGTTGACGTAAACGTAAATTATGATGACTCTGACGTCAATCATTCGACGCTTACCGATCCGCGAGGCACCATGAATTCGAACGAGCAGAAGCTGAACTACCCCTGGGGCGACCGCTTGCCCGACGTGGGCCATGCCATCGAGATCGCCGACGGTCTCCGATGGGTTCGATTACCGCTTCCTTTCGCACTCGATCACGTGAACGTATGGTTGCTGCGCGATACGTTCGAGGGGCGCGACGGTTGGACGCTGATCGACTGCGGCGTGGCACGCGACCCCGTCAAAGCGCAGTGGGAGCAGGTGTTCGAGAATTGCTTAGATGGCCTGCCTATCGTACGGGTGCTGGTCACCCACATGCACCCCGATCACGTGGGGTTAGCCGGATGGATATGCGAACGGTGGGACGCGCCCTTGTGGATGACGATGACAGATTTCTTCGTCGCCAATCTGTGGACTCGTACAGCGCAAGACAAGGGCGCACGCGGTGGAGAATCGGCGGTCACCTACTTTGCCAGGCACGGTCTGGCCGACGAGGAGCATCTGACCAAGATTCGTGAGCGCGCAGGCTACTACCCCAGCCTGGTCGCCCCCCTGCCGTCCAGCTACCGTCGACTGGTGGATGGCGAAGTCGTGCGCATGGGCGGTCGCGATTGGAAGGTAATCATCGGCTATGGCCATGCGCCCGAACACATCTCGCTGTACGACATAGGCACGAATATTTTTATCGCTGGCGACATGGTGTTGCCGCGCATCTCAACCAACGTCAGCGTGTTCGATTACGAACCCGACGGCAATCCCTTGCAGCTCTATCTGGATTCGCTGAATAAATACGAACCGCTTGCCGCCGATGCGCTGGTGCTGCCCTCGCATGGCAAGCCGTTCACCGGGCTGCACGAACGCATACAACAGCAACGCGATCATCACCGCGACCGCTTAGACGACGTGCTGCGCGCCTGCACGGATGGCCGGTGCGCAGCAGAAATCATCCCCGTGCTGTTCAATCGAACGCTGGACACCCATCAACTGACCTTTGCCATGGGTGAAGCCATCGCGCACTTGAATACGCTAGTCGCTCGCGGGCAGTTGACCCGCCGCACGGACGACAGCGGCGTGCAGCGGTTCTACCCAGTGTGAGCGCGTTCAGTTCATCTGATGACGAAAATCCGGAAACGCATCGCCCGTGAAGAATTGCGGGGCAGCCTGCGACCAGGCGGAGGCCAGGGAAAAAGCAGCAAGATCGTCAAAAGTATTGCCGACGATCTGCATACCGATAGGGATCTTGTTCGGACCCTGGCCAATCGGCACCGCAACGACGGGATATCGGTTCAGGAGGTTCCACACCCAATTGGGATTAAAGCCCAGGCCAGATACGGGTGTGCCACCGATAAGAACGGTATCTACCGTTGGGCTCATCCCGTGATTAGCGGGAAGAAACGGGGTGGCCAACGCGGGGGTGATCAAGGCGTGGAAACCTCGACCAAATACTTTTTCCTGAACGCTTGCATGGTAGCGAGCCGCCAGCGCGTCGGTCGCTACCAGCGCGCGAGGGCCCACTGCACCCGCTATTTCGCCACTCACGTACGAGACGTAAGGGCTGACCGTGCTCATATCCATGCCGTCTTCGGGAAGCAGGGCACCGAGACTGCTCGAGCCCAAACCCAGTAAATAAGTGGGCCAGTCCGATACGCTGAAGCCCAGATCGACTCGCTCGACTGTAACGCCAATGTCTTGTAAACCTCGAATGGCTTGTTCCATCGCGGTCTGAACGGACGGGTCGAGAGGGCTCATCTCGGGCATTGGATCGTAGGCGACCTTCCACCCATCGACCGATTCATAGCGCTTTGGATAGTCGAGACCTGGACGTATCGAAGCGTGATTTAAGGGATGCGGTCCTGACATGACTTGCGTAAGCAAGTTGAGATCGTCGAATGTGCGCGCAAGCGGACCGCCCGACTCATACGCGGTTTCGCTGGTGGGCACGCGGCCGAAGGGGGGTTTGAATCCGTATAGCCCGCTGAGCGAGGCTGGAATTCGAATCGAGCCGCCCATGTCCGAACCCAGCGCCAACGTAGCGAAACCCGCCGCCAGTGCAGCGGCGGAGCCACCCGATGAACCGCCGGGCGAATAGGCCAGATTCCATGGGTTGCGCGTTACGCCACCATGCGTCGAAGCGGTCGTCGCCCAAAGATAAAACTCCGGCACGGTGGTTTGGATATGCAGGATCGCACCGGCGGCACGCAAGCGTTCGATGACCGCATCATCGGCCTGCTTGGGAGCCGAGTCGGCCATCGATGCCGATCCCATGGTCACGACCCACCCTTTCACGCTGTACTCGTCTTTGACCCCGATGGTGATGCCTTCCAGCGGGCGCGGACAACCCGCTTTGTAGCGTTGTTCCGAATCACGCGCCGCGGCCCGTGCTGCGTCGTAATGTTTGGCGCTAATGCCGTTGACTTTCGTATTTACGGCCTCGATTCGGGCTATCTGCCGTTCCAGAACGTCCACAGGCGATAAATCGCCTTCGCGAAACAGCCTCAGCAGCATACTGGCGGAAAAATAAGCGGGATTATCGACAGCCTTATCGGCTGCACCCGCGGCGCCGCTTGCGATCAGTGCGGCAACACCACCGCTCAATACATCATTACGAGTCGTCATTTTCGTGCTCCTGAATCCATCAAAACAAAGGTATTAATGAGGAAGGCGTGACGCATCGTTTGGTTCAAACCAACCGTAAATATTCGGCGTCGAAATCTGCCGATATGAAACACCTACCGAATAAATCGTCAGATACGGCGACCATCAAAGCCAGCCTGTTTTTTATATTAAGAGTCAAGGCCGGCGTTCTATAATGACTAGCCATCGATTTGGCCGATAGCTTATGAACTTCTCTCGGGAATCACTCATTGCCTTTCAGCAGACGGTACTCGAGGGTTCGTTTTCCGCCGCAGCCCGACGGCTGAATAAAAGTCAGTCCACCATCAGCACGGCCATTGCCAATCTGGAAATAGATCTCGGGGTGGAGTTGTTCCTGCGCCATGGACGCCATACGACGCTTACCCTTGCCGGGGAACGTCTCGTGCCCTACATCGAAGCGATCATGCGTGCGAGCGATATGCTCGACGATGCATCGGCCCGGCTTTCGGATACTGCCGAACCTCGATTGACGATGGTCATCACCGACACTTGGCATCTCGACGATTACGAGAGCGTGCTCGAGAAATTTTCCGAGACTTTTCCGCTTGTCGAGCTGGAAGTCATGTTGGCCGAGAACGAAGACGTGGTGCAACTGGTGCAATCGGGGCGTGCCCACGTCGGCATCGTGGCGGCGCAACCGCGCTATCCACTGGAAGTACGATCCAGACGCCTGCCTTTCAAGTCGGAGATGGCTGTCTATGTCAGCCAGGATCATCCCTTGGCGAATTCGCGCGTGGTCACGCACGCCGAATTAAACGAGTTTCGCCAGCTCTACCTACAGCCCGCCTCGAATAAAGGCCAACCGACATCCATGGCGCGCCGCTGGTCCTCGTCATCCTTGTTGATTTTGCTCGACCTGGCCGAGAAAGGATTCGGCTGGTCCATATTGCCGCGCCGCTTGGTGAACCAGTCCGCTAGCGGCGTGCTGAAAGAGTTGATCGTGCCGGATTGGCCTCAAATCATCGATATCGATGTGATTTCATCCGGTGAGCGACTGCCGGGGCCTGCAGGGGGTTGGATGATCGACCAACTCGCTGTTTAACCTGGCGCAGACTGTGGCGATCACGCCAACGTAGCGAGATGCCCGACAGTTTCGGGATACTTCTGCACGAGTCTTATCAGTGCAATGGCCTGGGCGTTAGGTCGAGCCCGGCCCTGCTCCCAGTTTTCGAGCGTACGCGGATTGGTGCGCAAATACATGGCGAAGACGGGGCGCGACATATTCAACGCTTCGCTGATAGCGACAAGCTCACTTGCGTCGATGGGCGCCAGTTCACCTAGCGTCAACGTGTGAGTGCGCTTTTCGACCGGCACTCAAGTCATCCTGCGTATCTTTGCCGTATACGGTGAACAGACAAAACTGGCGACCTTCCGGCCACCAAAAGTAGATCACCCGCAAACCACCTCGCTTGCCCTGTTGCTTACGTCCATCTGCAAAGCGAACTTTGCGTCATCCCCCGGTTCCGGGGATGACGCATCCTGCTTTCATAGCATACGTCACTTACGTATGAATAAAAATTGGAGCTTAGCTGCGATAGGCCGCGCTTTCCGGCTGGATTCACTATTCATTGAAAGCAGTGAAGGCGGCCATCCAATGAGTCCTGGCTGTCCGTCTCGTAAAACACGGGGATATCGACGGTCGATCTTCCGCACACGCACCTAGGGAAATTCCTAGTTCTGAAAATATCGCTCGTATCCGGACAAATCTCCCTCGTGCGATAGCGGCGTTTTGCACTGTCGTGGTGCGTAAAACGGGAGTTCTGCAGGAAACATCACGCATCGCCGTCTATTTCTCCTGCACTTTTTCAGTGCCAGGAATTTTTTTCGTATTTGATGCGGAATTTATATCGTTTTGGTCGTGGTGCGACATCGTTCTGTAATACGGTTTTCCGTCACCGCAGAGACCTTCTCCACCATGAGCAAGATCGGTTTTCGCATTGAAACTTCTCCCGGCCCAGCCGTATCGGCGCAAGCGCTAGCCGAGTACGCCACCGTTGGCAGCGCCCAGATCAGCGACTGCATGGCACGTCTGTACGGCGTGGTGGGGCTGTCTCCGCGCCACAAGCCCGGTGGGCCTCGCATGGTAGGAACGGCAGTGACAGTCAAAACCCGTCCGGGCGACAATCTGATGATCCACAAGGCCATTTCGATGGCCGGTCCCGGTGACGTCATCGTGGTCGATGGCGCAGGCGATCTCACCAACGCACTGGTCGGCGAGTTGATGTCGATGCAAGCTCAGGCGCGCGGCATTGCCGGATTCGTCATCGACGGCGCGATTCGCGACGCCGACACGTTCGCTCAACAAGACTTCGCCTGCTTTGCGCGCGGCGTTTCGCACAAGGGCCCCTACAAGGATGGTCCCGGCGAAATCAACGTAGCCATTTCGGTCGGCGGCCAAGTCGTACACGCAGGGGATGTCGTGGTGGGCGACGCCGATGGGGTCGTATTCATCGAAGCCGCGCGTGCAGCCGATGTGCTGCAATGGGCCTTGAAAAAAGAAGCGGCCGAAGTGGACACCAAACGCAAGATCCTTGCCGGTGAAGGCGGAGCCAAGCCGTGGATCGACGCGACCATCGCTCAAAAGACGGAGGCGCTGTGAGCATCATTGCTGAGCGCATCCAGCGCATCAAACCCTCGCCCAGCGGCGCGGCCCGCGCCATCATTGCCGAACTGCGGGAACAAGGCCGGGAAGTGATCGACCTTACCATCGGTGAACCCGACTTCCCCACGCCCGCCCATATCCGCGAGGCCGCACTGGCAGCTGCGGCACGCGGCGAGACCCGCTATACCCACGTCCAAGGTACCCCGGCGCTGCGCCGCGCGGTGCGCCAGCAGTTCATCGACGACTTCGGTCTCGATTATCCGGAAGCCGACATCATCGTCAGCACCGGCGCCAAGCAAGTGATTTATAACGGTCTGGCCGCCACGGTCAATGAGGGCGACGAGGTCATCATTCCAGCGCCTTACTGGGTGTCGTACCCCGACATGGTGCTGCTCAATGGCGGAACGCCCGTGCGAGTGGCGGCGTCGCCGGAGTCGGACTACAAGCTCACGCCCCAAGCGCTGGAAGCTGCCATTACGCCGCGCACCAAGTGGCTGTTGCTGAATTCGCCCTGCAACCCGACCGGCGCGTTGTACACCCGCGCCGAACTCAAAGGTCTGACCGAGGTTCTACTGCGTCACCCGCAAGTCTGGCTGATGACCGATGACATCTACGCTCATCTGAATTTTAGCGGCGAGCGTACGGTTCACCCTCTGGAAGTCGCACCGGAACTGAAGTCGCGCAGCCTGATCGTCAACGGCGTGTCCAAGGCCTATGCGATGACCGGCTGGCGCATTGGCTATGGCGCGGGTCCCTCGGCGCTGATCCGGGCGATGTCGACGCTTCAATCCCAATGCACCTCGGGCACTTCTGCCATCAGCCAGGCTGCCGCGCTGGAGGCATTAACGGGTCCGCAAGCGTGCGTGGCCGAATTCCGAGAGGTGTTCAAGGCTCGCCGCGATGCTGCGGTAGCCGGGCTGTCCCAGGTGACCGGGCTGGATGTGCTGGTGCCCGAAGGCGCGTTTTACGTGTATCCCTCGTGCATCGGATTACTGGGCAAGAAAACGCCGGACGGCAAGGTCATTGCTACCGATTCCGACCTGACGGCGTATTTTCTGCGCGAAGCTGGCGTAGCCTTGATCGATGGGACAGCGTATGGCGTGCCGGGCACATTCCGTGTGTCCTATGCCAACTCGCTAGACAACATCAATCAGGCATGCGTCAACATGCAGGCGGCCGCAGCGAAGCTGCAGGCCTAATCGACTCTATCTCAAGGGGAAAAAATCCATGTCATTGACCTTCGTATCCCGTATTGTCCTGGCCGCTTCGCTCTGCACGGCCGCCGCCGTTTCCCACGCCGATCAGCTCGACGATATCAAAGCTGCCGGCGTCCTGAATTGCGGCACCTTGGGCACCTCCCAGCCCTTTAGCTTCCAAGACAACAACACCCGCCAACTGGTGGGTTTCGATGTCGATATCTGCAAGCTGGTGGCAGCCAAGCTGGGCGTAAGAATCGAATTCAAGCAGATGTCGGTGGCTTCGCGCGTACCCGAGCTGAACGAGAAACGCGTGGACATCGTCGCGGCCAACCTGGGCTTCACGCCAGCACGAGCCGAACAAATCGCGTTCTCCAATCAGTACTTTGCCAGCCGCCAGATGCTGATGGTGCGTAAGGAATCGAACATCAGCACGATCGAGCAACTCGACGGTCGGCGTGTCGGCGCCGTCAAGGGATCGAGTTCAGAGCGCGACATCAAGGAGCGCCTGCCTAAGTCCACTGTGACAGGCTATACCGACGGCTCGGCCACTTACCTGGCCCTGCAGCAAAAGAAAATCGATGCCCAGTATGCGTCCGAGGCGGGTTTGATGCGCTTCGTACAACAAGCGCCGGAAGCCTCGCCGCTGATGGTACTGGACCGGGCCGTGTTCACCGAACCCTGGGGCCTTGGCATCCGCAAGGACGAGCCGCGCTTTCTCGAGGCGGTAAACAAGATCCTGATGGACGCCGACCGTGCGGGCGAGATCACCGCGATCTTCAATACGTGGTTCGGCAAAGATACGACCTACAAGATGGAGCGCGCCTATAAGGTCGAGCCCATCGCCAATCTGTAAGACGCAGGAGACTCGCGCGGTGCGCCGCGCGGGCCGGTGATAACGACCTGGAGCACATGTCGTATGTTTTTATTGGAACCGCAGTATCTGTACCAGATGCTGGGCGGCGTGGTCACGACCGTGCAGCTCTTTGCCATCTCCTGGGTGCTGGCGTTTTCGGTGGCGTTGACGCTGGTGGTCATTCGCACCACCGACTACGCCATCGCACGCTGGCTGGTCGACGCCTACGTCGAGTACCACCGCAACGTACCGTTTTTGGTGCACGTATTGTTATGGTATTTCGGCGTGCCCGAGCTGCTGCCGGAAAGCGTACGAATGTGGCTCTACCAGCACAACGCCGAAATGTCCCTGGCCGCCATCGCGATCTCTCTGGGTTCGGCCGCTTATATCTCGGAAGATATCCGCAGCGGTCTGCGGGCGATTCCCGCGACGCAATTCGAAGCGGCACGCGCCATTGGCGCCAGCTATCTGCAATGCATGCGCCACATCATCGTGCCGCAGGCCCTGCGACATGCCGTGCCTGCGCTGATCGGTCGAGCGCTCCTGCTGTTCAAGAACACCAGTGTGGCCATGGCCATAGGCGTAGCCGAGCTGACGTATCAGGCACGCGAAATCGAGAACGAAACCTATCGTACGTTCGCGACCTACGGTGTAGCCACGCTGCTGTATCTGGCGGGTTCGTTTTTGATCATGTTCATCGGCTCGCGCATCCACGCCCGTTTCGCCACCAACGGGGGACACCATGCTTGATATCGTCCGGGAATATTGGCCGCTGCTGCTGATCGGGCAATATCCTCACGGCCCGCTGGGGGGACTGGCGTTGACGCTGCTGGTGGCTGCGCTGGGGCTGGCGCTTTCCTTGCCGCTGTCGCTGGCGATCGCCTTGTGCCGCGTCAGTCCGATCCGTTGGCTCTCGTTCGTCACTGCGCAGTTCGTGCGGGTCGTACGCGGCATGCCGCTATTGATGTTGATCTTCTGGGCCTATTTTGTGGTGCCCAAATTGATTGGAACCTCGGTCAGCGGATTCACGACCCTGGTGTGTGCGCTGGTGATCTACGAGGCGGCCTATCTGTCGGAAGTCATCCGAGGCGGCATCGAAGCCATTCCCAAAGGCCAGATCGAGGCGTCGAGGTCGATGGGTGCCAGCTACATGACCACAATGTGCCGGGTGGTTCTGCCGCAGGCGCTATTCAATGTACTGCCCAGCATGACCAATCAATTCGTGTCCACGATCAAGGAAACGTCCTTGGGCTATGTGATCAGCGTCAACGAACTCACGTTCTCGGCCAATCAGGTCAATAACCTGGTCCTCACGCAACCCTTGCAGACCTTTGGCGTGCTGGCGATTATGTACTTCTCGGTGTGTTTCAGCCTGAGCCGTGGCTTGCGGTGGCTGGATGGGCGAGTGCGCCGTGCACGCGCCATGGTTTGAACGGATAGGAACGCTCATGATCAAGATGGAAAAAGTAAGCAAGTGGTATGGCGAGCACCAGGTGCTGACCGACGTCGATCTGACCTTGAAGACCGGCGAGGTCGTCGTGATCTGCGGACCATCGGGGTCGGGAAAATCGACCCTGATCCGCACGATCAACCGCCTCGAACCCATTCAAAAAGGCCGCATCGAGGTCGATGGCCAGGACATCTATGCCAGCCAGGCGAACGTCAACATGTTGCGGCAGAAGATTGGATTCGTGTTCCAGCAGTTCAACTTGTTCCCGCACATGAGCGTGCTGGAAAACGTGTTGTTCGGTCTGGTGACCATTCAGAAGCAGCCCCGCAAAACCTCGATCGAGACGGCCCGGGCCTTGCTGGACCGAGTCGGCCTGGCCGCCAAGATCGACGCCTATCCAGGATCTTTATCGGGCGGTCAGCAGCAACGGGTGGCGATTGCACGCGCGCTGGCTCAACAGCCGCCGGTCATGCTGTTCGACGAACCCACCAGTGCGCTCGATCCCGAAATGGTGGGCGAGGTCCTGCAAGTGATGAAAGGTCTCGCCAAAGAGGGGATGACCATGGTGTGCGTGACCCACGAGATGGGGTTCGCGCGCGAGGTATGCGATCGGGTGGTCTTCATGGATGCTGGCCAGATCCTGGAAAGCGCCGATCCCGAGACCTTCTTCACGCAACCGCAGCATCCACGAGCGCAGCGCTTTTTGAGCGACGTTCACACGAGGTGAAAGCGCTTGCGGTATCGTCTGACCTGAGGTGCCCGGTGGCGCCGGTTCGGACGATGATGTATACCCTCAAGCAAATCGAGGCGTTCTATTGGAGCTGCCTGTTGGGCAGCTTCAGTGCGTCATCGAAGAAGCTGCATACGACCCAATCGGCCGTCGCCAAGCGTGTGGCCGAGTTGGAGTCGTTCGTCGGCAAGCCGCTGTTGGAGCGCACGACGCCTTTCAGGCTCACGCATGCCGGCCATACGCTGTATGCGCTGGCACAAGAGATGCTGACGCTCAACAGCCGCATTATCGACAAGATGGCCGACCCCAGCGCGCTGGAAGGCGTGGTGCAACTGGGCACCACCGAACTTATCGGGTTGACCTGGCTGGCCGATTTGATTCATTCGGTGCGCCAACGTCATCCCAAGCTCCAGTTGTTGCCCGAGATGGATGGCGGCATCACCTTGTATGAGCGATTACGGCGCAACGAGATCGACGTGGCGATCCTGCCCGGTCCGTTCTGGAGCTATGAGTTCGATGCGGTGTATCTGGGATCGGTCCAAAAGGTGTGGATGGCGAGTCCCAGCCTCGGCATCGACCCCGATGTCACGATGACGCCAGCGGACCTGGAGCGTTATCCCATCATTTCGCAGCCCTCGACTTCGGCGGCGGCGCATATTCACGAGCAGTGGTACGCCGAGGCCGGCCTGACATTTCAACGGGTGATCACCTGCAATAACCTGGGAATGATCGCCAAGTTGACGATGATGTCGCTGGGTATCAGCCATCTACAGGAGCGGTATTTCAAGCCGCTCGTGGATCGCGGGCTGTTGCAGCAACTGAACGTTCATCCACCCCTGCCTCAGGTTCGGTATTACGCGGTGTTCCGGCGCAGGACGGTCAACCCGGTGATCACCAAACTGATCGAGCTGATGCAGGAAGTATGCGATTTTGACCGGCAGGGCGAGTTCCTGCCGCAGGGCGGTCCGCCGCCGAAATAGTGCGCGCGTCCTTCAGGCGTATATGTCGCCTGGAACGTGCGTCTGCGCTACATTCTCGCTGTCCCCGCCTGCTGCCACGTCTCGCAGTCATATTTCGCCGCACGCTTCGCACTCACTTCCCGCCGTCACCTCCCAACGCCTTTTCTGGTGTCCCATGCCCCCTGAACCTGTGCCTTCGAACGCCGACAAGCCTCTACCGTCCGTGCCGACCGGCTCCATGCCAACGACAGGCTGGCGTGCCGTGCCGACCGGCGTCTGGGCATTGGGATTCGTGTCGATGCTGATGGATATTTCATCGGAGATGATCCACGCCTTGCTGCCGCTTTATATGGTTGCGGTGCTGGGCACGTCGGCCTTGAGTGTCGGAATCATCGAGGGTATTGCCGAGGCCACGGCATCCATCGTCAAAGTGTTTTCCGGTGCCTTGAGCGACAAGCTGGGTAAGCGCAAACTATTGGCCGTGATCGGCTACGGCCTGGGCGCGCTGACCAAGCCTGTTTTTCCTTTGGCGGGCACGTTGGCGTGGCTGGTGGGGGCACGCTTCGTTGATCGCATCGGCAAGGGCATTCGCGGCGCGCCCCGGGATGCATTGGTTGCCGATCTGACGCCGCAGGCTGTACGCGGCGCGGCGTTCGGGGTGCGCCAGACCTTGGATGTGATCGGCGCATTTCTCGGGCCATTATTGGCAATCGGCCTGATGGTGCTGACCGCCAGCAATTTTCAAGCGGTGTTCTGGATTGCCGTGATTCCGGCATTTGCCGCCGTCGCGGTCCTGATCTTTGCCGTGCATGAGCCAGCGGCTTCGGCAGCGCCTGCCAAGCGCGTCCGAGCGCCACTGAGTCGCCGCGAACTGGCGCGCCTGGGCGCGGGCTATTGGTGGGTGGTGGGCGTAGCCACCGTGTTCACGCTGGCGCGATTCAGCGAAGCCTTTCTGATCCTGCGAGCCGACTCGCTGGGCATTCCCTTGATGTGGGCACCTGTGGTGCTGGTTGTCATGGCATTGGCGTTTTCATTGTCCGCGTATCCCGCCGGTGCGCTATCGGATCGGCTTGGACGCGTGTCCATGTTGTCGGTCGGACTGGTGCTGTTGATCGCAGCCGATCTGACGCTGGCGTTCGTTCCCGGCGTGCTGGGTCTGGGCTTGGGTGCGGCCTTGTGGGGATTGCATATGGGGTTCACGCAAGGATTGTTCAGCGCCTTGATCGCCGATCATGCGCCGGGCGAATTGCGTGGGACGGCATTCGGCATGTTCAATCTGATGACGGGGGTCGCGTTATTGGTCGCCAGCGTTCTGGCAGGTGTGCTGTGGGACGTCGCAGGCCCCCATGCGACGTTCATGGCGGGCGCAGGTTTCGCCGCCCTGACCCTGATTGCGTTATGGACCTTGCGCACCCGGCTGCTCGTAAAGCAATAGCCGCCCGTTCTCACTGGCGGTAAAGCCACTCGAAGCGTTGTCCATGAAAAAACCCGCCGACTTCTCAATCGGCGGGTTGTTCGATCTACTTGCGGCTGAACGCCGCGTCGCGATCAGGTACGGAACACGTCAGCGCCCGGCGACGACGGCTCGTCATCATCGGTGATGTGATCCGCACCGGCTGCCACCGGCGCATCCTCGAAAGGATTGGCCAGTTGACGCGCGGCTTCGCGCTCGGCGGCTTCCAGCGCTTCCTTGTCACGGCGCGCACCGTGGTAAGCCATACCCGTACCTGCCGGGATGAGGCGACCCACGATGACGTTCTCTTTCAGACCACGCAGGTCGTCGCGCTTGCCCATGATGGCAGCCTCGGTCAACACGCGCGTGGTTTCCTGGAAGGACGCCGCGGAGATGAAGGAATCGGTAGACAGCGATGCCTTGGTAATCCCCAACAGCACGTTGTCGTACGTTGCCGGGATCTTTTCCTCGGCCACCATGCGATCGTTCTCGTTGAGCATTTCCGAACGCTCGACCTGCTCGCCGGTAATGAAGCTGGTGTCGCCCGCATCGGTGATGTGAACACGACGCAGCATCTGGCGAACGATCACCTCGATGTGCTTGTCGTTGATCTTCACGCCTTGCAAGCGATACACGTCCTGCACCTCGTCGACGATGTAGGTCGCCAGACGCTCGATACCTTGCAGACGCAGGATGTCGTGCGGATCGGCCGGACCGTCGACGATCATTTCGCCCTTGTTCACCACCTGACCGTCGTGCACCAGCACCTGCTTCTCTTTCGGAATCAGGAACTCATGGCTCACGCCGTCCAGGTCGGTAATGACCAGACGCTGCTTGCCCTTGGTGTCCTTACCGAAGGAAACCGTACCGGTGACGTCGGCCAACATACCGGCGTCCTTCGGCGAGCGGGCTTCGAACAGTTCGGCCACACGCGGCAGACCGCCGGTAATGTCGCGGGTCTTCTGCGATTCTTGCGGAATACGCGCCAGCACTTCACCCACGGCCACGTTCATGGTGTCGCGCACGGTGATCAGTGCGCCCACCGGGAACGAGATGTTCACGGGGTGGTCGGTACCGGCGATCTTGACCTCGTCGCCATTCTCGTTGAGCAGTTTGATCTGCGGACGCGCCACGATCTTGCCACCACGCGACTTCGGCGTGATCACGACCAGCGTCGACAGACCGGTCACTTCGTCCAACTGCTTGGCCACGGTGACGCCTTCTTCGATGTTCTCGAAGCGGACGGTACCTTGGTATTCCGAGACGATCGGACGGGTCAGCGGATCCCACGTCGCCAGACGGGCACCGGCTTTCACGGCCTCGCCGTCACCGACCAGCACGGTCGCGCCGTACGGGATCTTGTGACGTTCGCGCTCACGACCATTCTCTTCGAAGATCGCGATTTCGCCCGAACGCGAGATGGCGATACGCTCACCCTTCGCGTTGGTGACATAACGCATCGTGCTGGCAAAGCCCACCACACCGGTCGACTTCGTTTCGACCGCGCTGGCCATGGCTGCACGCGATGCCGCACCACCGATGTGGAACGTACGCATCGTCAGCTGGGTACCCGGCTCGCCGATCGACTGAGCGGCGATCACACCGACCGCTTCGCCGACGTTCACGCTCGAACCACGACCCAGGTCGCGGCCATAGCAGTGTGCGCACAGGCCACGGCGGGTTTCGCAGGTCAGCGGCGTACGCACCTTGACTTCGTCGATACCCAGACGGTCGATCATGTCGACCATGTCTTCGTCCAGCAAGACGCCGGCGGGAATCGCGGTCTCCTGCGTGTCCGGATTGACGATGGCGATAGCGGCCACACGACCCAGAATACGGTCGCGCAGGGGCTCGATCACTTCACCGCCCTCGACCAACGCCTTCATGGCGTAGCCCAGCGAGGTGCCGCAATCGTCTTCGGTGATCACCAGATCCTGGGTCACGTCCACCAGACGACGCGTCAGGTAACCCGAGTTTGCCGTCTTCAGTGCCGTATCGGCCAGACCTTTACGCGCACCGTGGGTCGAGATGAAGTACTGAAGTACGTTCAGACCTTCACGGAAGTTCGCCGTAATCGGCGTCTCGATGATCGAGCCGTCAGGCTTGGCCATCAGACCGCGCATACCGGCCAACTGGCGAATCTGGGCTGCCGAACCGCGAGCACCCGAGTCGGCCATCATGTAGATCGAGTTGAACGACTCCTGGCGCACTTCTTCGCCGTGACGGTTGATGACCGGCTCGGTTGCGAGTTGCTCCATCATGGCCTTGCCGACTTTATCGCCAGCCTTGCCCCAGATGTCCACCACGTTGTTGTAGCGCTCTTGCGAGGTGACCAGACCCGACGAGTACTGCTTGTCGATCTCTTTCACTTCGGCACTGGCGGAGGCCAGGATGTCTTCCTTGACCTTCGGGATCAGCATGTCGCCCATGGCAATCGAAATACCGCCGCGAGTCGCCAGGCGGAAGCCCGACTGCATCAGCTTGTCGGCAAAGATCACCGTGTCGCGCAAACCGCAACGACGGAACGACTGGTTGATCAGGCGCGAGATTTCTTTTTTCTTCAGCGCTTTGTTCAGCACCGAGAAGGGTAAGCCACGCGGCAGGATCTCGGACAGCAGCGCACGGCCGACCGTCGTCTCGTGACGGCGGATCACCGGCTGCCATTCGTTCTGCTCGTCGCGCTCGTGCTCGACCAGACGCACCGTGATACGGCTTTGCAGCTCGACTTCACGGTTGTCGTAGGCACGTTGCACTTCGGCGACGTCGACGAAGAACAAGCCTTCGCCCTTGCCGTTGATGCGCTCACGCGTCGTGTAGTACAGACCCAGCACGATATCCTGCGACGGCACGATCGACGGTTCGCCGTTCGCCGGGAACAGGATGTTGTTGGAGGCCAGCATCAGCGTACGGGCTTCCAGCTGAGCTTCCAAAGACAGCGGGACGTGGACGGCCATCTGATCGCCGTCGAAGTCGGCGTTGAAGGCTGCGCAAACCAGCGGGTGCAGTTGGATGGCCTTGCCTTCGATCAGCACCGGCTCGAACGCCTGGATCCCCAGACGGTGCAGCGTCGGCGCGCGGTTCAGCATGACCGGATGCTCGCGGATCACCTCTTCCAAGATGTCCCACACCACCGGTTCCTGGCTTTCCACCAGCTTCTTCGCTGCCTTGATGGTGGTTGCCAGACCCATCATCTCCAGACGATTGAAGATGAAGGGCTTGAACAGTTCCAGCGCCATCAGCTTGGGCAAACCGCACTGATGCAGCTTGAGCTGCGGACCCACCACAATGACCGAACGGCCCGAGTAGTCGACGCGCTTACCCAGCAAGTTCTGACGGAAGCGACCGCTCTTACCCTTGATCATGTCGGCCAGCGACTTCAACTGACGCTTGTTGGCGCCCGTCATGGCCTTGCCACGACGACCGTTATCCAGCAGCGAGTCGACAGCCTCTTGCAGCATGCGCTTTTCGTTGCGCAGGATGATTTCGGGCGCCTTCAGTTCCAGCAGGCGCTTCAAGCGATTATTGCGGTTGATGACGCGGCGGTACAGATCGTTCAAGTCGGAGGTCGCGAAGCGGCCACCGTCCAGCGGCACCAGCGGACGCAAGTCCGGCGGCAACACAGGCAGCACTTCCATGACCATCCAGTCCGGCTTGATGCCGGACTTCTGGAAGCCTTCCAGCACTTTCAGGCGCTTGGAGATCTTCTTGATCTTGGCTTCCGAGCTGGTGGCTTTCAATTCGCCACGCAGCGTTTCGACTTCGCGATCGATGTCGATCGAGCGCAGCAGTTCGCGCACGGCCTCGGCACCCATCAGGGCACGGAAATCGTCGCCGTATTCCTCGGTCTTCGCGAGGAAATCGTCGTCGGTCATGATCTGGCCGCGCTTGAGCGGGGTCATGCCCGGCTCGATCACGCACCATGCCTCGAAGTACAGGACGCGCTCGATGTCGCGCAGGGTCATGTCCAGCACCATACCCAGACGCGAGGGCAGGCTCTTAAGGAACCAGATGTGCGCGACGGGGCTGGCCAGCTCGATATGGCCCATGCGTTCGCGGCGAACCTTGGCGACGGTCACTTCGACGCCGCACTTCTCGCAGATCACGCCACGATGCTTCAGACGCTTGTACTTGCCGCACAAGCATTCGTAGTCCTTGATGGGACCGAAAATCTTGGCGCAGAACAGGCCGTCACGCTCGGGCTTGAACGTACGGTAATTGATGGTTTCGGGCTTGCGAACTTCGCCGTAAGACCACGAACGGATCTTCTCCGGCGAGGCGATGCCGATCTTGATGGCATCGAACTGTTCGTCTTGCGAAACCTGCTTGAAGAGGTCGAGTAGCGCTTTCATTAGTTACGCTCCAAATCCATGTCCAGGGCCAGCGAACGAATTTCTTTCACCAGCACGTTGAACGACTCGGGCATGCCCGCGTCGATGACGTGATCGCCCTTGACAATGTTTTCATACACCTTGGTACGGCCGTTGATGTCGTCGGACTTCACGGTCAGCATTTCTTGCAGCGTGTACGACGCGCCGTAGGCTTCCAGTGCCCACACTTCCATTTCCCCGAAGCGCTGGCCACCGAACTGGGCCTTACCGCCCAAGGGCTGCTGGGTCACCAACGAGTACGGGCCGGTCGAACGAGCGTGCATCTTGTCGTCGACCAAGTGATGCAGCTTCAGATAGTGCATGTAGCCGATCGTCACGGGACGCTCGAACTGCTCACCAGTACGGCCGTCGATCAGCCAGGCCTGGGTGCGCGAATCGGTCAGATTCAGGCGTCCCTTGACGTCGTCAGGGTAGGCCAGCTCCAGCATTCTGGTGATTTCCTCTTCGGTCGCACCATCGAACACCGGCGTTGCGAACGGCACGCCGTTCTTGAGGTTCTGGGCCATCTCGACCACCTCGGTATCGGTCAACTCGTCGATGCGCGCACGCGCGCCCGTCGTGTTGTAGACCTTATCCAAGTAGGCACGCACGTTCTGTACCTGCGAGGTACGCTCGTCACGCAGCATGTCGGCAATGCGATGTCCCACGCCTTTGGCAGCCCAGCCCAGGTGAACTTCGAGTACCTGCCCGACGTTCATCCGCGAAGGCACGCCCAGCGGGTTCAGCACGATGTCGGCGGGGGTACCGTCGGCCATGTGCGGCATGTCTTCGACCGGGGTGATACGCGAGACCACACCCTTGTTACCGTGACGGCCGGCCATCTTGTCGCCAGGTTGCAGACGACGCTTCACGGCCAGATAGACCTTGATCATCTTCAGCACGCCCGGGGGCAACTCGTCGCCCTGGGTCAACTTCTTGCGCTTCTCTTCGAAGGCGAGGTCGAACTGGTGACGCTTCTGCTCCAGCGATTCCTTGGCCTGCTCCAGCACGACAGCGTGGCCTTCGTCGGCCAGACGGATGTCGAACCACTGCCAGCGATCCATGTCCACCAGGTAGTCCTTGGTGACCGAAGCGCCCTTGGCCAGCTTGCGCGGACCGCCATTGACGGTCTTGCCCACCAACAGCTTCTCGATACGATCGAACTGATCGTTCTCGACGATGCGCAGCTGGTCGTTCAAGTCCTGGCGATAGCGACGCAATTCGTCGTCGATGATCGATTGAGCGCGCTTGTCGCGCACAATGCCTTCGCGGGTGAACACTTGCACGTCGATGACGGTGCCGGTCATACCCGAGGGCACGCGCAGCGAGGTGTCTTTAACGTCCGACGCCTTCTCGCCGAAGATGGCGCGCAGCAGCTTCTCTTCCGGCGTCAGCTGGGTCTCGCCCTTGGGCGTGACCTTGCCCACCAGCACGTCGTCGGCGTTCACTTCGGCACCGATATAGGTGATGCCGGAGTCGTCCAGGCGATTCAGCTGGGTTTCGGACAGGTTGCTGATGTCGCGGGTGATTTCCTCAGGTCCGAGCTTGGTGTCGCGGGCGACGACCGTCAATTCCTCGATATGGATCGAGGTGTAGCGGTCATCGGCAACCACCTTCTCCGAGATCAAGATCGAGTCTTCGAAGTTGTAGCCGTTCCAGGGCATGAACGCGATCAGCATGTTCTGGCCCAGCGCGAGTTCGCCCAGGTCGGTCGATGCGCCGTCGGCCAGCACGTCACCCCGAGCGACCTTGTCGCCACGACGGACGATAGGACGCTGGTTGATGTTCGTGTTCTGGTTCGAACGGGTGTACTTGATCATGTTGTAGATGTCGACGCCCACTTCACCGGCGACGTTCTCGGCGTCGTTGACGCGGATCACGACACGCTCGGCATCGACGTGGTCGACCACACCGCCACGCAAGGCTTGCACGGTGGTGCCCGAGTCGACGGCCACGGTACGCTCGATGCCGGTACCGACAACAGGCTTCTCGGGACGCAGGCAAGGCACGGCCTGGCGTTGCATGTTGGCGCCCATCAGTGCACGGTTGGCGTCATCGTGCTCCAGGAACGGAATCAGCGATGCAGCGACCGACACGATCTGCGAAGGGGCCACGTCCATGTAGTGGACGTTGGCGTTCGCCGTCAGCATCGTTTCGCCTGCTTCACGGCAAGCGACCAGATCGTCGGTAAAACGACGGTCGGCGTCCAGGGCCGCGTTAGCCTGGGCGATCACATAGTGGCTTTCCTGGATGGCCGACAGGTATTCGATCTCGTCGCTGACGCGACCGTCGATCACCTTGCGATACGGCGTTTCGAGAAAACCGTATTCGTTCAGGCGAGCATACAAAGCCATCGAGTTGATCAGACCGATGTTCGGGCCTTCGGGCGTTTCGATCGGGCAGACCCGGCCGTAATGCGTCGGATGCACGTCGCGCACCTCGAAGCCGGCGCGTTCGCGCGTCAAACCGCCCGGCCCCAGTGCCGAAACGCGACGCTTGTGCGTGATCTCGGACAGCGGGTTGGTCTGGTCCATGAACTGCGACAGCTGGCTCGAACCGAAGAACTCCTTGATGGCAGCCGAGATCGGCTTGGAGTTGATCAGGTCGTGCGGCATCAGGTTTTCGGTCTCGGCCTGGCCCAGACGCTCCTTGACGGCGCGCTCGACACGCACCAGGCCGGCACGGAACTGGTTCTCGGCCAGTTCGCCCACACAGCGCACTCGACGGTTACCCAAGTGATCGATGTCATCGATCTGGCCGCGACCGTTACGCAGGTCTACCAGCAGCTTGATGGTTTCCACGATGTCGTCGTTGGTCAGCGTCATCGGACCTTCGGTGGTCTCCTGACGACGCAGGCGGCTGTTCACCTTCATGCGGCCCACGCGCGACAGATCGTAGGTTTCTTCGCTATAGAACAGACGCTGGAACAAAGCCTCGACCGCTTCTTCGGTCGGGGGTTCGCCAGGACGCATCATGCGGTAGATCGCGACGCGCGCCGACAACTGGTCGGCGGTTTCGTCGGTACGCAGGGTTTGCGAGATGTAGTTACCGCGATCCAGATCGTTGGTGTAGAGCGCCTGGATGCTGCGAACACCTGCCGTGCGCAACGCGGCCATGACCGACTCGGTCAGCTCGTCGTTGGCGTTGGCGATGACTTCGCCGGTATCGGGGTCGACGATGTTCTTGGCGAGCACGCGGCCCAGCAGGAAATCTTCCGGTACCGAGATACGCTCGATACCCGAATTCGACAGGTCACGCAGGTGCTTGGCGTTGACGCGTTTGTCTTTTTCGACGATGACCTTGCCATCGCGGTCGGCGATGTCGAAGCGGGCCATTTCGCCCTTCCAACGCTCGGCCACGAATTCCATCAATGCGCCTTCGTCCTTGATCTCGAACGTGTCGAAATCGAAGAAGTGCGCCAGGATGGTCTCGGGGTTCATGCCGATGGCCTTCAACAGGATCGACACGGGCATCTTACGGCGACGGTCGACACGGAAGAACAGAACGTCCTTGGGATCGAACTCGAAGTCGAGCCACGAACCGCGGTAAGGAATCACGCGGGCCGAGAACAGCAACTTGCCGGAGCTGTGGGTCTTGCCGCGATCGTGCTCGAAGAACACGCCAGGCGAACGGTGCAACTGGGACACGATAACGCGCTCGGTCCCGTTGATCACGAACGAGCCGGTGCCGGTCATGAGCGGAATCTCGCCCATGTAGACTTCCTGCTCTTTCACTTCCTTGACGGTGGGCTTGCTGACTTCGCGGTCCAGCAGCACCAGACGCACCTTGGCGCGCAACGGCGACGCATAGGTCAGGCCACGCTGCTGACATTCCTTGACGTCGAACACCGGTTCGCCCAGCACATAGCTGACGAACTCCAAGCGTGCCATCCCGTTATGGCTGGAAATGGGGAAAATGGAGGAAAAGGCCGCTTGCAGACCATCACTGTTGCGTTCCGACGGGCTGGTGTCGGCCTGCAAGAAAGTGAGGTAAGACTGAAGCTGAGTTGCCAAAAGGAAGGGAACTTGCTGAACATCTTCACGCTTGGCAAAGCTTTTGCGGATGCGCTTTTTTTCGGTGTACGAGTAAGGCATGAGCACTCCGACTCGAGGTTACATAGGCCGTCAAACCACGGCCCTGGGGTGATACGACTCCAGGAAATCCGTCTGGAGATCTTTGGATTCCCGACTTTGCCCAGAGGGCTTTCCTGGAAACGCAAAAGCCCGGGGACGGGCTTGAAGCTCTGTCCCCGGGCAGACGACGCAAGGTGTTACTTAACTTCTACCTTGGCGCCGGCATCTTCCAGCTTCTTCTTGGCGGCTTCGGCATCAGCCTTGGCAACGCCTTCCTTCACGGGCTTCGGTGCGCCGTCGACCAGATCCTTGGCTTCCTTCAGGCCCAGGCCCGTCAGTTCGCGCACGACCTTGATGACGCTGACCTTGTTGGCGCCGGCTTCTTGCAGCACGACGTCAAATTCGGTCTTTTCTTCAGCAGCAGCAGCAGCGCCGCCAGCGGCGGGGGCGGCCACAGCCACAGCGGCGGCAGCAGCCGACACGCCGAACTTCTCTTCCAGATCCGTGATCAGTTCGGACAGTTCGAGAACGGTCAAGCCAGCGATGGCTTCCAGGATTTCAGCTTTATTCAATGCCATTTTCAAAGAACTCCAAAATAGGTGTAATGCCAGGATTGGGTGTCGCTCGGTCTTTCGACGAGCTCCGACAGCAGGGCTATATTTAAGCCTCGGCCTTTTGGTCGCGCACGGCTGCGAGGCCGCGGACGAACTTGGTCGGAACTTCGTTGAGCGTACGCACAAATTGAGCGATCGGGGCTTGCATGGTGCCCAACAACTTCGACAGCAACTCTTCGCGCGACGGCAGCGAGGCCAGGGCCTTGACGCCATCCAAACTGAGCACGTTGCCGGGCAAGGAGCCCGCTTTGATGATCAGTTTGTCGTTGGTTTTGCTGAAGTCGTTGAGGACCTTGGCAGCCGCGGCCGGATCAGCGCTGATACCATAGATCAACGGACCGGACAGTTGCTCGGACAAACCCTCGAAAGGGGTGCCGGCAACAGCGCGACGTGCCAGCGAGTTCTTCAGAACACGCAGGTACACGCCCGATTCACGCGCAGTCTTGCGCAGTACGGTGACAGAGGCGACGTCCAAACCACGGTACTCAGCGATGATGATCGATTGGGCGGTTGCGACTTGCGCAGCCACTTCTTCGATCACGACCGCTTTCTCTTGACGATTGAGACTCACGGTTAGACACTCCATCAAAAGATGCGCTGGGAATCATTCCCTTTGCATCAACCGAATTGCGGCGACCTGGACGAGCTCTTCAAACAAAAAAGAATTCTTCCATGGGCGCCGTCTGCGCTGGATCCGACAGGGCGTCGGGATTAAGCGTTGCAGGATGTCCAACGGGCACGAGTGCCTGGCTTCTTTCCTGCGTCACTCCAGCGGTCTTTGACAGCAATGTCCAGCACAATGCCAGACACAGCCCAAAGTACAGTTATTCTGCCAACAGACCGATCCTCGCGGATCAGGCTGCCGACAGCGAAGCGATTTCTACGCGAGCACCGCCGCCCATCGTGGACGAAACGGCAACTTTGCGCAGGTACACACCCTTGGCTGCGGCAGGACGAGCCTTTTGCAGCGCGTCGACCAGAGCGGCCAGGTTCGATTGCAGTTTTTCGACGTCGAACGAAGCACGGCCAATGGTGGCGTGGATGATGCCGGCCTTGTCGGTGCGGTACTGCACCTGACCGGCCTTGGCGTTCTTGACAGCGGTCGCGACGTCAGGCGTCACGGTGCCGACCTTGGGGTTGGGCATCAGACCACGGGGACCCAGCACTTGACCCAGGGCACCGACGACACGCATGGTGTCGGGCGAAGCGATCACGATATCGAAATCGATATTGCCGGCCTTGATGGCGTCTGCCAGATCGTCCAGACCGACGATATCGGCACCAGCGTCACGGGCGGCTTGAGCCTTGTCGCCTTGGGCGAACACGGCAACGCGAACCGACTTACCGGTACCGGCGGGCAGCACGACCGAACCACGAACCAGTTGGTCCGATTTCTTGGGGTCGATACCCAGTTGCACAGCCACGTCAACCGATTCGTCGAACTTGGCGGTAGCGGTTTCCTTGATCAGGGTCAAGGCTTCGGTGACCGGGTACAGCTTGCTACGGTCGATCTTTGCGGCCAGAGCGGCGGCGCGTTTGGACAACTTAGCCATGATTACACTCCCTCAACGGTGATGCCCATGCTGCGGGCGCTACCGGCGATCGTACGGACACGCGCATCGAGGTCGGCGGCGGTCAGATCCGGTTCTTTGGTCTTGGCGATTTCTTCAGCCTGGGCACGAGTCAACGTGCCGACCTTGGCGGTATGGGGGGTGGCAGAACCCTTCTGCACACCAGCTGCCTTCTTGATAAGGACCGTCGCAGGCGGGGTCTTCATGATGAAGGTGAAGCTCTTGTCGGCGAAAGCCGTGATTACCACGGGAATCGGCAGACCGGGCTCCATGCCCTGCGTCTTGGCGTTGAACGCCTTGCAGAATTCCATGATGTTCAGGCCGCGCTGACCCAGCGCCGGACCGATCGGGGGGGAGGGGTTGGCCTTACCAGCTGGCACTTGCAGCTTGATGAAGCCGACGATTTTTTTCGCCATGCTTTACTCCTTACGGGTGCTTGCGCCGCGATTCGCATCGCGGCTCCCCGGGGTTGGGAAAATCAGGTCTTCTCGACCTGGCTGAAATCGAGCTCGACAGGCGTGGCGCGACCGAAAATGGTCACCGACACACGCACCTTGCTCTTTTCGTACAACACTTCTTCGACGTTGCCGTTGAAATCGGCAAACGGACCTTCCTTGACGCGAACCAGCTCGCCCACCTCGAAGAGGATCTTGGGACGGGGCTTTTCGGCACCCTTCTCGGCGCGTTGAAGCAGTTCGTCGACTTCGCGCTGCGAGATCGGCGTCGGACGACCTTGCGGACCCGATCCACCCAAAAATCCCGTGACGCGGTTCGTATTCTTGACCAAGTGCCAGCACTCGTCGTTCATATCCATTTCGACCAGGACGTAGCCCGGGAAAATACGACGCTCAGTGACCGACCTCTTGCCGTTCTTCATTTCCGATACTTCTTCCGACGGCACCAGAATCTGACCGAAGGACGCCTCAAGACCGGCGCGCTCGATGCGCTCTACCAATGCCTTGTGAACACTTTTTTCCATGCCGGAATACACATGGACGACGTACCATTTCTTACTCATTTGCCGTCCTTATTTCCAGCCCAGCGCAACGCCGTAAATGATCCATTCGAGGCCCTTGTCGACGAGCCACAGAAACAGACCCATCACAGCGACGAACGCGAATACGGTGCCGGTCATCTGGACCGTTTCCTTGCGGGTCGGCCAGGTGACGCGTTTGACTTCGTTATAGGACTCGCCAGCGAAGCTGATCGTGCGCTTGCCCGGCTCGCTGGTCCAGGCGATCAGCGCAGCCAGCACCAGGCTACCGATGAAGACACCCACGCGTGCCACCATGGGCTGCGTGCTCAACATCGAAAAACCAACGATGCCCGCAATAATGACAAGAACCGCCAGCGCCATTTTTAGGCGGTCGGCGGTGCTGGTTACGGTTTCAACACTATTATTCGACATTTTGCAGCGCGCGCCCGCCGTATGTGCGTAGCTCGCGGTTATCTCCGGCGGGTGGCAGGGGCAGTAGGAATCGAACCTACAACCTTCGGTTTTGGAGACCGACGCTCTGCCAATTGAGCTATGCCCCTAAAAAAGCGACGTGCTACCAGCACTTCTGCTTAAAACTACTTACTTAACTACTTATTTAACTGCTTACTTTTTTCGCCCATTGCGTGCTAGGCGTCGCGAGTCAAGCATCATACTACTATTTGGCGTCTACTACTAGCTGCCAGCATATGTCAATACTTATCGCTGGCAGACAAACAACGCCGCTCCCAATTCAAGGGGGCGGCGTTGCTGTTCAAACAATTACTTCGTGATCTTGGCGACGACGCCGGCGCCAACGGTACGACCGCCTTCGCGGATGGCGAAGCGCAGACCGTCTTCCATGGCGATCGGGGCCAGCAAGGTCACTTGCATCTGCACGTTGTCACCAGGCATCACCATCT
>CAMDNZ010000009.1 GCA_945903445.1 Bordetella parapertussis | reverse complement strand
TCTGGTCGTAGCCCTTGGCTTCGCCACCGTTCTTCTTCGCCAACACCGTCGTGATCGCCGCCGTCAACGTCGTTTTGCCGTGGTCAACGTGACCAATCGTACCCACGTTCACGTGCGGCTTGGTACGCTCAAACTTGCCTTTTGCCATGGCTGACTCCTGACTTGTGTCGACATTTCTAACTAGAAGACGACGGTAAATTCGATGGTGCCCATAACGCGGATCGAACGCGTGACCTCTCCCTTACCAAGGGAGTGCTCTACCACTGAGCCATATGGGCATTTATACGGAATTAATACAGCAGGCGCTTAGTACTGGGTGGTGTTCGGTGGAGCGGGTGAAGGGAATCGAACCCTCGTCGTAAGCTTGGAAGGCTTCTGCTCTACCATTGAGCTACACCCGCATCGATTCCTACACCCGTCCAAGCTTTCGGCATGAACGACTTGGTACTAGTTGCCAAACGATGCCATTGGTAGGTGACACCGCAAGATCTGCACTAAAACTGATAACAACACTGCAAGCTTACAAACAAACATCTGGTGGCGCCGAGCGCACGACCAGATGGCAAGTAGGCTTGAATCTTCTGGTGGAGGAGGTTGGATTCGAACCAACGTAGACGCAAGGTCAACAGATTTACAGTCTGCCCCCTTTAACCACTCGGGCACCCCTCCGCGAAGAACTGAGGATTATGGGGAATTAATTGGGACGTGTCAAACAGGAAATAGGGAGAAACACAAAAAAAGTGTCAGTACCGGTCGAAAATATTCTGCAACGCCGCCACCGTCGCGCCGACATGCAGTGCCAGCATCAGCAGCACCCTTGCCTTCTGGGGATTCAGATCGTTTGCGGCGATGGTTCCCCAGCCTCTGTCGTCGATCTCGCCTTGAGCGATGACCGCGCCGCTGCCGCAGCGGCTCGACCGCACGACAGCCACGCCTCGATCGGCGGCCCGGCGCAATGCCGTCCATGCGGGATCGCTCGCGTTGCCCTCGCCGACGCCTGCCAGCACCAAGCCGACATGTGTGGCGGCCATGGCATCGATCATATCGGCCGACATTCCGACGTGGGCATAGACGATGGCCACCGCAGGCAGTTGCTCGGCGGTCACGGCGTCGTGGATCGGAAATGCGGGATACGGCGGATCGGCGTCGGATTCGGCGCTATGAAGGTCGGCAGGTGGCGGACCGAAAAAATGAGCGCGTACCCCGTGCATGGCGCCTGCCGGACCGCCATTGGGCGATGCAAACGCCACAATGCCCGACGCCGCCATCTTTTGCAGGTCGCGCGCCCGGTGAATCGTGTCGTTCATGACGACCAGGGGGCCGTACGCCGCCGCACGCGGATCGCCAGCCAACGCGACGGCACGCGCCAAATTGCCGGGGCCGTCTGCACTCAAGGCATCGGCAGGCCGCATTGCGCCAACCAGCACGACGGGCTTTTCGCGCCCCAACGCCAGGCTCAGAAAATAAGCCGTTTCTTCGAGCGTGTCGGTGCCGTGGGTGATCACCACGCCGTCGACCTTATCGTTGGCCATCAGCGCGCGAACACGCGCCGCCAATGCCAGCCAGATGGTGTGGCTCATGTTCTGGCTACCGACGCTGGCGATTTGTTCGGTTTGAATACGCGCCAAGCGATCCAATCCGGGCACTGCGGCAATCAATGCATCGGCGTTCAACGCTGCTGCAGAATATCGAACTGCCGCTTCGGGATCGGCCACACCCGCTATCGTGCCGCCCGTTGCCAGCACATGAATCTCGGGAAGCCTGTTCATCGATCAGGCGTCCACGACGCTGCCAAGCCCCTGCTTGTCGAGCAGGGCATTCAAGTGCTCCCAACCGTGGAAGTCGATTTGCAGTTGCCCTTTACCTCGCGCCCCGACTTTTAAGGTGACGCGCGTGCCCAACGCGTCGGACAATGCCTCTTCCAAACGCGCGACATCGCGACTGGCACCGATCGGCTTGATTTTCGATAAGGGCGTGTCCGCTTCCTTCAACGTGCGGGCGACGAGCTTCTCGGCCTCGCGGACCGACAGTCGCTTGGCAATAATTGAGTTGGCCAACTGGATCTGCGTAGCCGAATCGACACTCAGCAATGCCCGTGCGTGCCCCATATCGACGTCACCGGCCAGCAGCATCGTTTGTACCGGTGCGGCCAGATTGAGCAGACGCAGCAAATTGGAGGTGGCAGAGCGCGAACGGCCGATAGCCTGAGCGGCTTGCTCATGGGTCAAGCCGAACTCGTCCAGCAGACGGCGAACACCATGCGCCTCTTCGAGCGGATTGAGATCTTCGCGCTGAATGTTCTCGATCAAGGCCATCACAGCCGCGTTCTCATCGGCCACTTCGCGCACCAAGACGGGCACTTCTTTCAAACCCGCCAGTTGCGCCGCACGAAAACGTCGTTCGCCCGCGATGATTTCGTACTGAGTTGGCGACTCGCCGTCCAGCGCACGAACCAGGATGGGCTGCATGATGCCTTGCGCGCGAATGGACTCGGCCAGTTCGTTCAGTGCACCTTCGTCCATCCGGGTACGCGGCTGATACTTGCCCGCACGCATCCGACTGACCGGCAAGGTGGACGGCGGCGTGTCGCTTTCGACCGGTTCACGCTTGGATGTGCTGAAAGTTTCGATCGCAGGGATATCGGCGCCCAGCAAGGCGTCCAGGCCACGACCTAGACCTTTGGGTTTCTTTGTGGCCATGGGCTTCTCCTTGGACGGGGTGGTGATCGAATCGAGCGGCGAGGCACCTAAAGCGGCACGCGGCGATGCAGCTAACTTATCGACCGCTTTGGACACGGGCTTCGCCGGCAATTTCGACGCAGGCTTGGGCGGCACTCTGGACGAAAGTCTGGTGGCCGCTTTAGATGACGGTTTAGCCGCAGGCTTCGCCGCCGCTTTCACTGTCGATTTGGCGGCCGTCGTTTTTTTCTGAGCGGCGGTTTTACGCGGGGCGGGGGATGGCATTAGGGCTTGGCCTTCACTCGTTTGATCATTTCGCGCGCAAAGTCGAGATAAGCCTGCGCACCACGGGAACGGCGGTCGTACACGACGCCTGGCATGCCGTGGCTGGGGGCCTCGGCCAAGCGAACGTTACGTGGCACCACCGTCGTGAACACCTTATCGCCAAAATGCTGCTCGAGTTGTCGTGACACTTGCTGCTGCAACATGACGCGAGGATCGAACATCACACGCAACAGTCCGATGATGGTCAGATCTTCATTGATGTTGCGGTGGACTCGCTTGATGGTGTTGACCAAGTCGGACAAGCCTTCCAGCGCGAAGTACTCGCACTGCATCGGAATGATGACGCCATGCGCGGCAGCCAGACCGTTCAGGGTCAACAGCGACAGCGTGGGCGGACAATCGATCAGAATGAAATCGTAATCGGCGGCCACCGAGGCTAGCGCTTGCTTCAGTTGACGCTCGCGCTGCTCCATCTGGATCAGATCGATCTCGGCACCCGACAGCTCGCGGTTCGCAGGCAGCACGTCATAGCCGCCCGTCTCGGACGCAACGCGCGCTTGAACGATCGTCGCTTCGCCGATCAACACTTGGTACAGATTGAATTCGAGCCCGCTTTTGTCGATGCCGCTGCCCATGGTGGCGTTGCCTTGCGGGTCGAGATCGACCAGCAGCACGCGCTGCTTGTTGGCCGCCAATCCAGCGGCCAGATTGATCGCCGTGGTGGTCTTGCCGACACCGCCCTTCTGGTTTGCAATGCAAAACACGCTGGCGGTTTTCAGGGGCTTATCGCTCATGGGGTTCCTATTGTGCGGCACATCCAGACCAGGCAACGCTGGGCGTGTAATTCGGGTACTTCCAACGCATCGATATGATCGACGCGCCAAGACGTGGCGGCGTGCAAGGCATCGATCTCGTCGTCGGGCGACTTGCCCTTCATGCCAACCAACATGCCTTCCGGCGCGACATGCTGGCCGGACCATGTGGCGAAATCGTGCAAGGCTGCAAAAGCGCGTGAAATAACGATGTCGGCGTTTTGCGCCGGCAAGGATTCGACTCGCGCATGCGTTGCACGCAAATTAGGCAATCGAAGCGCGCCCGTCATTTGCCGCAGGAACGCCGTTTTCTTTTCAACCGCGTCGATGCATTGCACCTGCCAGGCAGGCACCATGACGGCAATGACCACGCCGGGCAAACCACCACCGGAGCCGATGTCGCAGACAGTACGCGGCTGATCGGCACCGAAGTGCGCCACCAGGGGCGGCACGACGGACAAGCTATCGAGCACGTGCTGAACGAGCATCTGCTCGGGATCGCGCAGCGCGGTCAGATTGTACGTCTTGTTCCACCTTTGCATCGCACGCAAATAGCCTAACAACGCATCGATTTGCGCCGGGGAGTAGGCCAACCCAAGCGCGTCGCAGGCACGACCAATACGTGAGGCGAATTGCGCCTCTTGGGGCGTATGCGACATTGTCAGACTGCCCGCTCGCGAGCGCCGTAATGCAGCCGCTTCAAATGAATCAATAGCAGGGAAATCGCCGCGGGCGTCACACCTGAAATTCTGGCCGCCTGCCCTATCGTCTCCGGTCGATGTTCTTTAAGCTTGTGACGCGCCTCGAACGACAAGCTGGTGACGGCGTCGTAATCGATGTCGGCAGGAATCGATTGTTTTTCCTGTCCAGCTTGACGCGCGACCTCGTCGCGCTGGCGATCGATATAGCCGGCATACTTGGTTTGAATCTCGATCTGCTCGATCACGTCACTACCCAGCACACCAGGTCCGGCCAGAAGCGCCCCGCTGTCATCCGTCGCGGCCATTAGTGCCTCGTAGCGGACGTCAGGACGTTTCAACAGGTCGGTTAGTGAGTACTCACGTTCAATAACTTTACCCAGCAAAGGTTCGGCGATATGGGCTGGCATGACCTTGGGATTCACCCATGTGCTTTTCAAACGTTCCATTTCGGAATCGATCGCATCGCGTTTGGTGCAGAATGCATGCCATTGCGCATTGCCCACCAAGCCCAACCGTCGGCCCGTCTCCGTCAGACGCAGATCGGCATTGTCTTCGCGCAAACTAAGGCGGTATTCAGCACGCGAAGTAAACATGCGATAGGGTTCGGTCACGCCGCGGGTAACTAGATCGTCGGCCAATACGCCCAGATATGCATCGTTACGCGCCGGGGTCCAAGCGTCTTGCTCTCGCGCAGCCAGTGATGCGTTGATACCGGCGAGCAAACCTTGGGCAGCGGCCTCTTCATAGCCCGTCGTGCCATTGATCTGCCCGGCGAAATACAAACCTTTGATGGTTTTGGTTTCCAGGGTGGATTTTAGGCCACGCGGATCGAAGTAGTCGTACTCGATCGCGTATCCCGGTCGCAGGATGTGCGCGTTCTCCAACCCGGGAAGCGACTGGATCAACGCGAGCTGTACATCTAAGGGCAAACTGGTAGACACCCCGTTCGGATAAATCTCGTGCGTATCCAATCCTTCAGGTTCTAGAAATACCTGATGGGAAGTCTTGTCGGCGAAACGGTGAACCTTGTCCTCGATCGAAGGACAGTAACGTGGCCCGACGCCTTCTATCACACCGCTATACATGGGTGAACGATCCAGGCCACCACGGATGATGTCATGCGTTCGTTCGTTCGTATGGGTGATCCAGCAAGGTACCTGCCGAGGATGCATTGCCCCATTGCCCATGAACGAAAATACTGGCACCGGGTTCAGGTCGCCTGGCTGTTCTTCCAGATGGGAGTAATCGATCGACCGACCATCGATGCGCGGTGGGGTCCCCGTTTTCAGACGTCCTTGAGGCAGGCGAAGTTCTTTTAGACGCTGCCCAAGCGAATTAGCAGGCGGATCGCCGGCCCGGCCGCCCGAGTAGTTTTGGAGTCCAACGTGGATCAAGCCATTCAGAAAAGTGCCCGCAGTCAGAACGATTTTCTTCGCCAGAAACCGCAGTCCGATTTGGGTGACGGCACCGACTACCCTATCGCCTTCCACCAGGATGTCATCCGCGGCCTGTTGGAACAGCCACAGGTTCTCCTGGTTTTCCAAGCGCCGGCGAATGGCGGCTTTGTATAAAACCCGATCCGCCTGGGCACGGGTTGCACGAACGGCAGGCCCTTTGGAGCCGTTAAGAATACGGAATTGGATACCCGCCTCATCGGTCGCGATAGCCATCGCACCGCCCAGCGCATCGACCTCTTTGACAAGATGACCCTTGCCAATACCCCCGATGGACGGATTGCAGGACATTTGCCCCAGCGTCTCGATGTTGTGGGTAAGCAGCAAGGTCTTGGCGCCGGAACGGGCGGCGGCCAGCGCGGCTTCGGTGCCAGCGTGGCCGCCACCGACGACAATGACGTCGAATTCGTTGGGGAAATTCATGATGAAGTGTATAGAGAGCGTGGATTGATTATAACGGCTGAGTCCCCGATCGCCAGGATCATTGTGTTTCACGTGGAACAGCCGGCGTAGCTTGTCACGCTTTGATGTTTCACGTGGAACATCTAAATTTTTTGTCGATCGTTTTTAGCGACAGATTCTAACTACACGCTATCGGTAGATAAACATCCACATCTGTAACGCAATGATCATTTGCCCACACCGTTTCACGTGGAACATTACTGATCGTTCTACCCATGACTAGCATCGAGACTTGGACTTGGGTCTATGTTTCACGTGGAACACATAGCTTTTGGTGCGTCTTAGAGGACTCAAAGCTCTCTGTAGACCGACTGATCGATTACACGTTTAGATCACAAAATAAACGAAACGCTGAGTCTGCATTGAACCACTCAAAGCGATAGCAAAACCTAAAAACCAATGAGAGGAGCAGGGCGAATAGATTTCTGTTTCACGTGAAACACGATGCAGACGAAAATTGCCTTTAAAACACGGTATCTACACGCACCCCGTCACAAAACGGATAACTATCGGAAAAATTAACTTCGATTACGTCATCACTACCAAGCAGCTGTCGTTTGATAGTCGTCAACAGACGAAATAAAACACTGCGACAACCCTTTCGGAAACACTAGAGGATTGTTTATCTGTCGGTGCAAGCTGTGCACTTCGCTTAGGGGGGGTTATTGGTAGTTATGAAGCAATACGGACGAAAACGGCCATTTTTAAACATGACAGAACTAGAAAATCAAAAAGATTGCAGACCTCACAGAGCCACATCAATCGAACAAGAACTATGGTCGGCAATGACTATTAAGTATCGGGGTCGGCATCGACAAAAGACAATTAATTCTCCGACTTTTTAAATACGCTCGATCAGAGTGATTGCCCGCAGCTTGGATAACTGCACCCACTAAGCGAAATTAAAGATTTACCAATTCATCACGCTACCATGCACTATCCGGGGTAGATGACGTTAGTGCGCTATATTCGACATCGCTATCCATGGTGGCCGTTGTCAGGTAGGTCATGATCGGTCGGCGACTTATCCCTGCCTCGCGCCAAACCGACCATAATTTTCAGCGAGACAGCGTCGTAACCACCTGCATGTGGACGATGATCGATAGCAGCGCAATCCACTGCAATTCTGTTTTGTCCCTGAAAATCCCGCCGAGGTCATGATTTACTCACCTCCCGTGCATATCGATCAGCGAGCTGGACACCTGAACTAAACGCCTAGGCAGACCTGTGGATAAGATTGGTGATGTGTGCAATTCCTGAAAGCGCACTATCCGGCAATTCGCCTACATTTAAGACGCATTCTGCTAGAGCGAGACGTTATTCACGATTCATGTACGAGCAGGTAAATGCCCAGATAGATGCGATATATGCTGTGTACAACCTTGGGGATTAAAAATATCCGTCGCATCTGCAAGTGAAAACAGTACGAAACGCGCCAATAGATATCCCGAAGATACACACAGGGTTATCCACAATGTTTCGCCCCCGGAATCTGTCCGGCTATGAATGTAAAAGCACTGTGCTCGTCAACTTGGCAACGCACTTGAGCTTTGAAGCGAGCATGGGAACGCATTCAACATATAGATGTAAGCGCTTACTATTTCCGTGCTTAAAAGAAAACGCCGGTTTATCGGCGTTTTCTTTTTTGATCTATGTTTGGAGTACCTCGAATATCGCTAGCTTGCGATCGGACGAATCTCCAGTGCCTGAGGTCCTTTTGGACCATCGTTCGTTTCGAACTCGACTCCCTGACCTTCCTCCAGGCTGCGATAGCCCTTTCCCTGGATTGCCGAGAAATGAGCGAAGACATCGCTACCGCCACCATCGGGCGTAATAAAGCCGAAATCTTTCTCGGCGTTGAACCACTTGACCTTACCCTTCTGCGCCATGCTGCACCATGCCCTCTAGAAGTAAACAACTTGATACAGCATAACGACGCAACAGCTACGTGCTGAATACCTGTTTACCCTAACTCGTCAGGCTTTTCGGAAGTGCCCAACGTGTGTGGAAACCGTCTGGCTAACAGGTCATAAAAAGGGCCAGTCACAAGTACCACCGCAACCATGCGAGTGACCTGAAAAGCCGTGACAATAGGAGTGCCCAACTGGAGCGCCTTGGCCGTTAGGGACATTTCGGCAATACCGCCTGGCGTCATACCAAGAATCAACACTGGCAAGGGTATATCGACCGCATGAGACACTCCCCATGCAAACAGCGCAGACAGCACTAATGCTGCGACCGTGAACACTGCAACCACCGACAGAAATCGGGGTGCTGCCAGAAAAAAATCTGGCCGATATTTATCGCCCAAAGACCACCCGATCAATAATTGGCCGCCAACCACGACTGACTGAGGCAATGCCGAAAGCTCGATGCCGTTAATGGTCAGCGCCAAGGCCATCGCCAGACTGCCCAACACCCACGGACTAGGTAAGCGAAATCGTTTGAACAAGGCCACAGCGACAAGCGTGGATACAACCAGCAATGCAAAACCCGCAGGATCAAAATAGCGCGGACCGGGTTGAGTGGGATCGGAACCGGCAACGCCCCATGCATTGAACACGAACGGCACCGTACACACGACAATCAATACACGCAAGCTGTGTGCAGTGGCGACCCGATCGAGGCGAGCACCGCGTTGTTCAGCCGTATTAGACATCTCGCTGGCACCACCGATGGCAGCGCTAAACCATGCCGTTTTGAAATCGACGCCACCAAAACGCGCTATCCAAAACGCACCTGCGACACCAAGACCAATTGCCATCGATACGGCAAACAAAACTACGCCCCAATGAGCGCCGATGTGCATGGCCACTTGTGGTGTGAAGTACAGACCGAGAGAAGTACCGATCACCCATTGTCCGCCGTAACGCATAGGCCGCGGACAAGCCGTCGGTACACCCGATATGCGCGTGGCCGCTGTAAATATCAGCGCACCTAGCATCCAAGGTAATGGCGCACCAACGTGAACCGCAGCCAATGCTCCAATCAATGCAATTGCAAAACCACCCAACCAACGAAAAATCATGAGCTCGACCACGAAACCCGCCATCTCCGAATCGGATACGCCGCCACGCTTACGACCTCGCATGCGCAACGGTGTTCAAAAATATCGGACGTATTATCCTTCAAGCTTCAGGCGCGACAATAGCCTCGATTACCCGACAACCTATTCGACTTACTCATCCATGATCACCTCCCGATTGCCCGGTGTGGGCACCACGATATTCACCGTCATGAGCCAATTGGCCGCAGAACATCAAGCGGTCAACCTCGGGCAGGGCTTTCCAGATTTCGAACCCGACGTTCGCCTGCGTGAATTGGTGGCCCAAGCCATGCAAGCCGGGCACAATCAATACCCCTACATGGCAGGCGTGGCCAGCTTGCGCGAGGCCATCAGCGAAAAAGTAGTCAGGGAGTACGGGCGACGTTACGACCCGGCAACTGAAATTACGGTAACGAGCGGCGCTACCGAAGCACTTATGGCAGCGGTTATGGCATGTGCACAAGCGGGCGACGAAGTGATTGTCATCGAGCCCTGCTACGACTTGTACCGACCCGCTATCCAACTAGCCGGGGCACGGCCAGTATCCGTCGGCATGCGTGCGCCCACTGAAGGCGACCCTTACTATCGCGTCGACTGGGATCAGGTATGCGATGCGATCACTTCGCGCACACGCGTCATCATGGTCAATAGCCCGCACAATCCAACCGGGACAGTCTTTACGGAAGATGATCTGATCGCGTTGGAAACTATTGTGCATAACACCGGCATCGTCATTATCTCCGACGAAGCCTACGAACACATCGTGTTCGACGGGGAACGACATTTAAGTCTCGCCAGCAGGCCAGCACTAGCGTCGCGTACGTTCGTGGTCGCTTCGTTCGGCAAGACCTATCACATCACGGGTTGGAAAATCGGTTATGTCTGCGCACCGCCTGCGTTGAGTGCCGAACTCCGCAAAATTCACCAGTTTCTCGTATTTACCGTATCGGCGCCGATGCAAGTGGCTCTGGCCGGGTATATGCAGGATGTGTCGACCTACAGCGGACTCAGTGCGTTCTATCAATCCAAACGCGATGCATTATCAAAAGCCTTGCTGAGTACGGCTTTGAAGCCATTACCGAGCGCTGGAAGCTTTTTTCTGCTGGTCGACTATGGGGCGGTCTCCGATGCGCCCGAACTCGCCTATGCCCGTCAGTTGACGACCGAGTTCGGTGTTACGGCCATTCCGGTGGCGGCGTTCTACGAAGACCCTGACGCAGAATCCTCCAACCATCGTCTGCTGCGTTTGTGCTTTGCGAAGCGTCAGGAGACGCTGGACGCTGCCGTGGAGCGTTTGCGTAGGGTTCCACGACAGTAGCGCACGATATTGTTCTGGAAGGCGCCTGGGAGGGCGCCTTTTTTTCGCTTGTGCGTTCCGATCTGCCACTGGAGTTAAGCATTGCTACGGCGTGAGGGGACGAAATGGAACCGAAAGATCCAGCTACTCGTTCCTAGATTAGCTGGTTTTTTTGAGGCGCGTTGCTGGGAGACTATGTTTTGTTAGTTCTTTTTATATATATCTATGGTGGTAATGGATAAGCACTGTGGATAACTGGGTAAGTTTTCAAATTCTGATAAAAATCATAGGCTTGAGAGTATTTTTTGCCTGTGCAGCAGTCATGTTTGAGGACTTGCTCAATGTTGAACAAGTTTTTCGAACACCTTAAAAAGACGGGTTGTTCGACATTCATCCACGGGCCATCAACATAGGTGCGCCATAGAGCTTATCCACAGGTTTGACATTCGACCGAGCGTAATCGCCAGCTTTGCGAGGGGTCGTGGCCCGATGCTGCTCCACGACGCATGGACCTCGCATCTTTGCGTGCCACACGCTGACAGTGCTGACGCCTTTCGTTAGGAATACCGCTGCAAACCCTATCAACCGAATCGCTGGCCGCGTTTTAAGCAAACACTCAGGGGAGGGTGTGTCCAGCACGGAAAAATGCCTTAAACGCTTCCAAAATCACTTTTAATGCGAACTCATGGGAAGCTGCAGCTCTCCGCTGCTCAAACATTGAACAACTAAGCGTGATTTGGCCTTGAAAACGCTATCCGGCAAGAATTGAGCGACCTGCATACGGTGACGAAGCTGAGCGAAGAGCAAAGACATTCGGCATGCTAAGTGTCCGAGTCAGCGTGTTTGAACTCGTTACCCTTGGACAGGCTTTGCTTGAAAGGCGTGCGCGAGACAAGAAGTTAAGTAGTTCTTCTTTCTTTTATATATATAGAGATTAGTAATGGATAAGGCCTGTGGATAACTGGGACAACTTATCTTCTGATGTTGAATCAACGGCTTGCGGCAGATTTCGATGTGCATGAAGCTGGGCACCGATCCCGCGTTCTTTGGGTAGAACTTTCGCGGATGAGTTCGACGAGGCTAGTTGTCCCTATTTCATGCACAGTTCACACACAGGCTTTTCACACCCCAAAAGCCCATGGCGCCCTGGCCAGACGCTCCGCCAAAAAGTTCGCCAATGCATTGACCCGGGCAGGGCGACGGCGTCCGGGAGGTAAAACGACGTTCAGGCTGATGGGAGGAACTTGCCACTGTGGCAACACGTTCTCCAACGAGCCATTGCGCAATTCTCGCCAGACGATGAATTCGGGCTGCATGGCCAGACCGCCACCCGCCAGAAGTACCGGCATGAGCGCGTCAGCGTTGTCCACGCGCAGTGATCCCGACATGGCGATGGCGTACTCGCCATGATCGGGGTGTTGAAAGTGCCAGGCAGAACCGGCTTGGGAACGCGTATATAGAAGGCCAGTGTGTCGATCGAGATTGGCCGGATGCCGAGGACGCTCTCGATTGGCGAAATATTCGGGAGCGGCGACGAGAAGAATGTTGACAGTGCAGATACGGCGCGCCCGCATGCTGGAGTCTGTGAGTGCGGCAATGCGCAAGGCCAAATCCATACCCTGTTCGACCAGGTCGGTAATGCCGTCGCTGAAATGCAGTTCCAGCGTGATGTCGGGGTAGCGGGCCATGAACTCGGGGAGCAAGGGCGCGACGTGACCCAACCCGAAAGACATTGGCACTGCCATTCGGACGAGGCCGCGCGGCGTGGCGGCTTGTTCGGTGATCTCCGCTTCGACCGCTTCGCCTTCCTGGCGCAGTCTGTCAGCACGTGGCAAGGCCAATCGGCCGCTTTCGGTCAGCGTGACCCGGCGTGAGGTGCGATGGAACAGCGTGGTTTGCAACCGGGTTTCGAGCCGGGTAATGGCCTTAGAAACGGTAGCTTGAGAAATCCCAAGCGCGAGTGCGGCTTTGGCGAACGATCCTTCCTCGACCACTGTCGAGAAAATCGCCCACGCCTCCAGGTCAGGAAGATTTTTCATATCGAATTTGGAATGAATGAGTTTCCAGCGTTTCTATTCCATTATGAATCAGCGCGCCGTATCGTGTCTTCATCGACGAACAACTTAGGAGCAGCATCATGATCGACCGTCGTAGTTTTGATTCATTGGGCGGTGCCAGCCATGGCTGGCTGGATGCCAAACACCACTTCTCGTTTTCGAATTATCACGATTCCGAGCGTATGGGATGGGGCGCGCTTCGAGTCTGGAACGACGATGCAATCGCACCGCAAACGGGTTTTCCTCCGCATCCGCATCGCGATATGGAAATCATCACGTACGTACGGGAAGGTGCGATTACGCACACCGACAGCTTGGGCAATCGAGGACGAACCGGCGCGGGCGATGTTCAAGTCATGAGCGCGGGAACGGGCGTGCGCCATTCTGAATACAACCTCGAAAGCGAAACGACTCGGTTGTTTCAGATCTGGATTCAAACGAACCGACCGGGCTCTCCCCCAAGCTGGGGTGCCAAGCCTTTTCCGAAAGGCGAGCGTTCGGGTAGTTTCGTCGCACTAGCCAGCGGCATGGCAGGCGATAGCGATGCGTTGCCGATTCAATCTGATGCCCGGGTGTTGGGCGCGACGCTTAAAGCAGGTCAGAAGGTTCGCTACGAGCTGGGTGCCGAGCGCCTGGGATATCTTGTGCCAGCGACCGGAATTGTCGAGGTCAATGGTGTGCGTCTGATGGCTCGCGATGGGGGCGCTATTCGGGACGAGGTATTTATCGATGTCGTGGCGATAGAAGATACCGAAATGGTGCTGGTTGATACCGCGGCATGACGTATGCTGGCCGCTCGAGAGGGACGATGCCCCTTTCGAATGTTTTGGCTTCATAATGATTGCTCAATAGTAGATGCGGAAATTTTCCCTCAGTTTCCAAACCAATATTAGGGTCTACGACTATTTGTAAGCTCGTTGGGGGTAGACTTCTGGCCGACTGGTGTTATTGCCGGTCGAATTGTCGATATTCCTGGAGAAGTTTCATGTCTGCTAGCAAACCGGCCGCTAGACGGTCCGTGGGGAGCGTACTTTTCGCGCTCTTCTGCGTCGTGATCGTCCTGTTGGGCGTGGCGCTGTCGTATCAAGGCGGCCAATTGGTAGCCGTCGGCGGCTCTATTTATTACCTGGCGATGGGCATTGCGCTGATCGTTGCAGGGGGGCTGTTATTGACCAAGCGCCGTTCGGGCTTGTGGTTATTCGGTTTGGCGTCGTTGGCGACCTGGATCTGGGCGATCTGGGAGTCGGGCAATAACGGCTGGGCCTACATTCCGCGTCTGGCCTGGTTGGCTGTCGTTGGACTAATTTTCGCTGCGTTTTGGCCGGTCGTTCGCTCGCGTTATCTCGGTGTGTCCAAACGCGGCTTCTTCATTATCACGGCTGTTTTGCCTGTGATCATGGTGTTGACGATTCTGGTGCCCTTATTGTCGTCGCCGTTCGTCGAGTTGGCGTCACCTGAACTTGCGGCCAAACGTCCGACCGAAGCGTTTAGCCGTGGCACAGTGAAGTCGCCCGATGGTAACGTCGCAGCCAATCACGATGCCAGTAACTGGACATCGTATGCAGGTTCGAACTTGTCGAACCACTATACGCCATCGGCGCAGATCACCCCGGAGAACGTAAAAGATCTGGAAATTGCCTGGGAATATCATACGGGCGACATGAAGCCCGAAGGTACGAAGCTGGGCTATGCCTTCCAAAACACGCCCTTGAAGGTCGACGATAGTCTGTACGTGTGTACGCCAACGCAGAAAGTGATTGCTGTCGATGCGGCCACGGGCAAAGAAAAATGGCGCTTCGAGCCCAAGACCAATCCTACGGCCATGGGTGGTGTGGCTGCGACCACTTGTCGTGGCGTCTCGTATTACGCAGTGCCTCAAGCGACGGGTGTATGCGCGACGCGTATTTTCTGGCCGATGGTCGATGGTCGTCTGGGTGCCTTGGACGCGAAGACGGGTGAACTCTGTCAAGATTTCGGTAATAAAGGCTACGTCGATTTAAACGCCGATACCGGCAACACGAAACCTGGTTTCGTGGGTCCGACCTCGCCTCCGATGGTGATGCGCGGTGTCGTCATTCAGCCGACCGGTCAAGTGCGTGACGGTCAGGAACGCGATGCACCGTCGGGCGTGGTGCGAGCATTCGATGCAGTGACCGGTGAACTGCGCTGGGCCTGGGACTTGGGCCGCCCCGAGACCACGACCGTGCCGCCCGCTGGCGAGGTGTATACCCGCAGCACGCCAAACGTGTGGACGTTAATGGCCGCCGAAGATGAATTGGGCTTGGTGTATTTGCCCACGGGTAACGCATCGGGTGACTTCTACGGTAAGCAGCGTACCGAACAGGAAGAAAAGTACACCGCGAGCCTGGTGGCTGTGGATGCGGCGACGGGCAAAGAGCGTTGGCATTTCCGCACGGTAAACCACGATCTGTGGGATTACGACTTGGGTCCTCAGCCTAACCTGGTTGACTTTCCTGTGCCGGGCGGTGGTACGCGTCCGGCTGTGATTCAGGCGACGAAGTCGGGTCAGGTGTTCGTGTTGGATCGCGCGACGGGCGAGCCGATCATGCCGGTTCAGTACATCGACGTGCCGCAAGGTACCGATCATGGTGATTGGACGGCCAAGACTCAACCGGTTTCGCCGGGTATGCCCAATACCGTAGGCGCGCCGAGTAAAGACTACGAAGAGATCGTCGAGCGTGATGCCTGGGGCATTACGCCATTCGATCAGTTGATTTGCCGTATCCAGTTCAAGAAGCTGCGTTATGAAGGCATGTTCACGCCGCCCAGCCTGCAAGGTTCGTTGAGCTTCGCCGGCAACCACGGTGGTATCAACTGGGGTGGTGTGGCGGTCGACGTTCAGCGCGGCATCATGGTGATGAACAGCAACCGCCTGCCTTACACCGAGCATGTCTATCCGCGCGAGAAGATGGACGAGCTGGGCGTGGTGTCGGTGTTCAATGGCACCAGCAAGACCAAGGGCTATATGGCTCAAGAGGGTTTGGCCTTCGGTGCGCGTAAGGAGCCGTGGATGTCACCGCTGGAAACGCCTTGCGTGGCACCGCCTTGGGGCTACATTTCGGGTGTCGATCTGCGTACGCAGGAGGTGATCTGGAAGCGTCCGTTGGGCACGGGTTACGACCAAGGTCCGCTGGGTATTCCGTCGTACGTGAAACTGGAAATGGGCACGCCAAATAACAGCGGTTCGCTGGTAACGGCAGGTGGTGTGACGTTTATCGGCGCGACGCTGGATAATTTCTTGCGGGGTTACGATACCGAGACAGGCAAGTTGTTGTGGGAAGTGCGTGTTCCTGCCGGTCCGCAAGGCACGCCCCTGAGTTATGAGATCGACGGTCGTCAGTACATCGTGGCGGCTATCGGCGGTCACGACCGCATGATGACCCAGCACGGCGACAGCGTGATTGCCTGGACCCTGCCGGCCAAGAAGTAAGTTTGCTTGGTACGGGTGGATGAAAAAGCCGCGACTTGGGTCGCGGCTTTTTTTGTTGCCAGGGTACGGCATCACTGATGCCTAATTTTATTTCTCTCTGCAAAGGCCCTGCTTTCGGCACGTTGCAGAGAGAGTTAAGTTGTTGATTGTTATGGATTTTTTGAATATCTCTTTTTGGTTCTCTAAGATATCTAAGAAATTCTCTTTGTCAGTCGCCAGCAAGGAGCAGTGTCTGATCCTGTGTTTACGATCACCCCATGTCGACGCAGCCTGGTTAATAGGCTGCCAATTTTGTTGTATTTCTGTTTGCCATCCAGCGCATCGCTTAATTTGTCCATGAGCAACTGGTTAATCTCCGCACGATTAGCTCGGTCAAACTTCTCTAGGTAGTCGGTCAATAGCTTGGCATAGAACTCGTGGTCTTGTGCCCGAGTGCGGATATAGTCAGCCCTCTACTTGTCCCATTGACTTCGATCAAGCGTTCGGCAGTGATTTAGGTAGCTTTTGGTGGGAATCCATAAGCTTCTCACTTCCCGATGCAGAAGCTAGAAAAAATCTCGCCCAACAAATCGTCGCTGCTGAACTCACCCGTGATCCGAGTCAGGCTCAGATGCGCCAATCGCAATTCTTCGGCGAACAGATCCAGCACCCGATCATCGTGTGCCGCATGGCCCTGTGCAAGTTCCAGATGATCGCGGGCCTCGAACAAGGCCGCCAGATGTCGTTCGCGCGCCAGCCAGGGCGACTCGATGCCTGGATTCCAACCTGCAATCTGCAATATCTCGCGTCGCAGCGCATCCAATCCGACGCCGTGTTTGGCAGAAATATGCAGCACCGTCGAACCCGCTGAATCGGTCGTCTCGGTCGCACCCAACAAATCGATCTTGTTGAACACCCGTAGCAGTGGCGTGCGCGCAGGCAGTCGCGCCAGTATCGAAGGATCGACCGGCAGGTCCGGTGTCGTCGCATCTTGCAGATGCACGATCAAATCGGCTCGTTCGATCTCTTTCCAGGTTCGTTCGATGCCCAATCGTTCGACTTCATCGTCGGTATCGCGCAAGCCTGCCGTGTCGACGATATGCAGTGGCACGCCTTCAATGTGAATATTCTGAATCACCCTATCGCGTGTGGTCCCGGCGATCGGTGTCACGATGGCCACGTCTTCACCCGCCAGCGCGTTGAGCAAACTGGATTTACCCACATTGGGTACGCCAACCAGCACCACATGCAGACCTTCTCTTAGCAGTTGCCCTTGCCGAGAAGTCGCGACCAACTCGTCCAATTCGGTTCGTATGGCGATCAAGGCAGGTCGAGCCTGATACTTCTCGAGGAAATCGATTTCCTCTTCGGGGAAATCCAGCGTGGCTTCCACCAGCATGCGCAAATGCACGATCCGTTCGGACAGCGTAGCCACCCGTTGCGAGAACACACCCGACAAGGACGCCATCGCGCCTTTCGCGGCAGCTTCAGAAGAAGCATCGATCAGATCGGCAACCGCTTCGGCCTGTGCCAGATCCAGGCGATCGTTCAAGAACGCACGTTGAGTGAATTCGCCAGGCGCAGCCAGGCGGATGCCAAGCGCCGAACCGGCTTCCAGGCAGCGTTGCAAGACCCGCTTGAGTACTGCGGGCCCACCATGTCCCTGCAATTCCAGAACGTCTTCACCCGTATATGAATGAGGTGCTGGAAAAAACAGCGCCAGCCCTTCGTCGATCACCGTGCCGTCGGCTGCGCTGAAAGGCAATAAATGGGCATGTCGCGGCGTCAAGGTTCGCCCGAACAGTGCATACACGAGCGCTTGCAATGCCGGACCGGACACTCGCACGACGCCGATTCCGCCCCGACCGGGGGCGGTTGCGATAGCGACGACCGGAATCTGATGAGGAATAGCCATGATGAGAGATGAGGCTGCACAAGCTGGAACTATACCGGCTCGGTCGAACGCTTCGATCCACCGTGGCACGTCCTTCACGAAAACAGGACGCGCCACATTGCCGCGTCAGCCCGCCAATGCCAGATTGGCAGTTTTCGTCACACCGTCGTAGGTCAAGCCCAATGCCTTTGCGACACCCTTGGCATAGGCCGGATCGGCACGGTGGAAGTGATCCAACTGGCGGCGCTGAATCGCTTCAGGCACACCGGTCATATGACGGCCAATGTTTTCGAACAGGCGTTGCTGCGCGTCCGAGGTCATCAGCCGGAACAACGCACCGGGCTGCGAGTAATAATCTTCATCGATCCGGTGATTCCAACGTGCAGCCGCCTGGCCATCCAAAGGCAATGGCGGTTCGCCGGCTGTCGGTGTTTCTTTCCACTGACCTTCGCGATTGGGTTCGTAGTTGATCGTGCTACCGGCGTTTCCATCGGCACGGGCAGCGCCGTCGCGATGGAAACTATGCACCGGACATCGCGCCTGATTCACGGGAATATGGTGATGGTTCACACCCAGACGATAGCGCTGGGCATCGCCATACGAAAAAATCCGCGCTTGCAGCATTTTGTCCGGCGAGAAATCGATACCCGGCACGACGTTGGCCGGGGTCAGTGCGGCTTGTTCGACGTCGCCGAAGTAGTTGTCCGGATTGCGGTTCAATTCGAGCACACCCACTTCGATCAGCGGATAGTCGCCATGCGGCCAAACCTTGGTCAGATCGAACGGGTTGATGCGGTAGGTTTCGGCATCGGTCGCAGGCATGATCTGCACGGCTAAGGTCCAACTCGGAAATTGTTCGTTGGCGATGTGATTGAACAAGTCGCGTTGAGCGCTTTCCCGGTCATCGGCTACGACCGATGCAGCTTGGGCGTCGGTCAGATTCTCGATGCCTTGCTGAGAACGGAAATGGAACTTCACCCAGAATCGTTCGCCATCGGCATTCACGAAGCTGTAGGTATGCGAGCCGAAGCCGTGTTGCTGGCGGTAGTTGGCAGGCACGCCACGATCGCTCATCAGAATAGTCACCTGATGCAACGACTCGGGGTGCAGCGACCAGAAATCCCAGGCCGCGGTGGCGCTTCTCAGGTTGGTTTGCGGATCGCGCTTTTGGGTGTGGATGAAGTCGGGAAACTTCAGGGGGTCGCGTACAAAGAAAACAGGCGTGTTATTACCCACCAGATCCCAATTGCCTTCTTCGGTATAGAACTTGACGGCAAAGCCGCGAACGTCGCGCTCGGCATCGGCGGCGCCACGTTCGCCCGCGACGGTCGAGAATCGCAGGAACACCGGAGTCTGTTTACCCACTTCCGAAAATAGCTTGGCGCGACTGTAGGCCGAGATGTCATGTGTGACGGTAAACGTGCCGAATGCACCAGATCCTTTGGCATGAACGACGCGCTCAGGGATGCGTTCACGCGCGAAATGGGCCAGCTTTTCGATCAACCAGAAGTCTTGCAGCAGTGCGGGCCCGCGAGGGCCTGCGGTCAAGCTGTGGTTGTTGTCGGCAACGGGAGCACCGGCTGCCGTGGTGAGATGGGTAAGGGCCATGTCGATATCCGGTAGTTTCTTCGAGAACGCTTAGAGTATCGAATGTGGCCCTATTTGTTAAATCAATTGTTCCTGTTAATTTGATAGTAAATTGCAATGATGCAGCGATCAGAACGAAATCATGTCTGCCGGACTCAAGCTGTTGCGCACGGTGAGCGCACCTTTCACCACAGGGATGACCGCGGGAGAAAGCAGCCGTCCCAGTGGGATGCCTGCGTGGGCGACTTTGGTAAGCATCGCGAAATCGTCATTACGGCCTGTCAGATCGTCGCTGATCGCTTTGCCGATTCGCACCGCCTGTGGGACACCGTGCCCGCTCCACCCATGAACCATGTAGACGGGAACGGTGTCGTCGCTCTTGCGTGCATCGGCTGCGCCATTTAGCGTGAGATCGCTGATACCGCCCCAGGAGTACTCCAATGCAGGTTTGCCTAACTGTGGAAACACCGTATTGATCCGATTCGACAGATACTTGTTCACATCCCTAGGCGACCAGGAGTTACCTGTTCCTTGCCCACCCAATAGCAGCCGATTGTTGCGCACCACGCGGTAGTAATCGACTTGTAGCTGGGTGTCGTACACGGCGTAGTCAGACGGTATCAAGCCAGCTGCATCGTCGAGCGGTTCGGTCACCGATACATAGGTATAAAAGGGCACAGTGGTCGGCGAACCCTCCAAGAATCTGAAGGTCGAGCCATGCACCGCCAGCACGACGCCCTTGCGTACTCGAATAGTGCCTTGTGTGGTGACCACCGTTGTGCCGCCTGCTTCCTGTTCGATGGCCTCGACAGAAGTACCTTCGTAGACGCGTCCTCCTAGGCTGGCGAACCCGTATACCAAGCCGCGCAGCAAAGCCAAGGGATGCGCTTGTCCTCCCATGCTGTCGACCGCGGCACCGTGATAGATGTCCGAGCGTAAATAGCGCTCTTTCAATTCTCCAGCACCGATGATGCGAACTGCCGTATCGCCCAGCTGCCGCCGTGCATCAGCGCTGCTGACCAATCCGCCCATATGCCCGGCGTGAACGGCTGTCGTCAGATGGCCGCGTTTGTAGTCGCATGAGAAGCCGTAGCGATCGGACAGCGCTTGTACCAAATCCATGGTTTCGACCGAAGCCAATCGCCAGAGTCGTTTGGCCTCTTCGGGCGAATAGTGTTCGATCATCGAGTCGGCTTTCCAGCGCGCAATACCGGGTGTCAACTGACCACCGTTTCGACCCGACGCGCCCGATCCGATGTGATCCTGTTCCACTAGAATCACATCTACCCCCGCTTCGGCCAGATGCAATGCGGTCGATGCGCCCAGCAGCCCGCCCCCGACGATCACGACATCGCAATCCTGGTCGCCGGGTAGCGCGTCGAAGGAATGCCATGGGCCAAGCGAGGCTTCATAGTAGTTAGCGGGCGAAGGGCCACCGGTCTTGGTATCGCGATGCCAATTCCAAATGCTGGGATCCACGCGTAAGCGGCTTTGTATCGGCACGGCATCCGCCAATATGCGAGGGCTCTCCACTGTGCCGATGCGAGCTTTGGGAATCGCATTTGCCCCTGTGCCTGCCACGGGCCCGGACCCCGTAGCCTGTGCGAGCGCCTGTGTCGCAGGCAGCAGCGCAGCTAAGGCGCTTGCGCCGGAAACCGCTACGGCTTTAGTCAAAAAATCTCTTCGGTTCGATGTCATGCCAGTTCTCCTTTTGGAGCAGATCGAAGGGCGAGCCATAAGGCCATCAGCAGCCCGACCAATGGCACCAGATAGAGTGGCAACCACCAGCCGCTATGGCCGAGATCGTGCAGTCGTCGCACATTGACCGCGCATGCCGGTACGAACGTCGCAAACACGAACAGAGTGGTGATCGCACCGAACAGCACTTCGGGATTGGCGATACCCGCCATGCGTTCCAGGAACGAAATCACCAGGATCGCGACGATCTGGCCTGTCATGAACGAAGCGAATTCGCCTCGTCCCGACCGCCCCTTGAAGTCGGCGTACTTGCTTATTGCTTTTAGGTAGTAATGCATTGTTGTCTCCTCGCAATACCGTTGACGCGTTAGAAAATGCCGTTTTGATGCACGGCTTCCTCATCCGTAGGCACCGGCGCGATGACGTCCCACATCTCCACCAGATTGCCTTCCTGCATTCGCCACAGTTCGAAGTAGGCGTGGCGAACATCGCCGATGCTGCCTTCGGAGTGGGTCAAGACGAACTGGCCATCGGCCACCGTGCGATGAAGGCGCGAATACTCCAGCTTTAGCCCCTGTGTCTCGAGTTGTTCTAGAAAAGCGATGACGGTGTCTACGCCGTCGGCGATGTCGGGACTGTGCTGAATGAAGGCGTGGCCATCGGTGTAGCGCCGGAAACCCTCGTAGTCGTTGTTGATCAATGTCCGAGTGAAGAACTCGACAATCCGATCACGATTCCATTCGGTGTCGTCATCGGAACCTGGATCGCAGGGGCCGTCCAATTGGGTTCGACCACTGGCGTTGGCGTGGGCTTCCGGGACCAACCCTGCCCAGTGCTCGACGATCTTGCTGTGCTCGACCCTGTAGATGTCGAATCCGACCAGATTGCGATCGCCCAGGCCGCAGTAACGCCCGTGCAGCGCCACCAGATCGCCATCGACCAACACCCGATGGATTTCGTGACACAGTAAAGGGTGTTGCCCCACCAATGTTTTCACGCCATGCAGGCCGTCGGCGATCAGCGGTGAGTGATCGATGTAGTCGGGCGAAAAATCCGACTCGATCGTATCGGTGTCGTGCAGGGTGTACAGCGTGTCGTGGACTCGAACGACTCGGTCGCGCGACGATTCGATAAAGCGAGATGATTCGATAGATGTAGACATGAACATGCTCCTTGACGGTTAGGTGTTGGCACTCATGACGTGTTTCACGCGGGTGTACTCCTCGAAGCTGTAGGCCGAGAGATCCTTGCCGTAGCCCGAATGCTTGAACCCACCGTGTGGCATCTCGCCGGTCAAGGGAATGTGCGTGTTGATCCACACCGTGCCGAAATCCAATTCGCGCGACAGGCGCGTCGCACGTGCGTGGTCCCGCGTCCAGACACTCGCGGCCAAGCCATACTCGACGCCGTTGGCGAGCGCGACGGCTTCTTGCTCGCTATCGAAAGCTTGAACAGTGATCACGGGGCCGAAGATTTCGTTCTGAATGGCTTCGTCGTGCTGCTTCAAACCCGTGATGACCGTCGGTTCGAAGTAGTAGCCGGGTTGGTCAACGTGGCGTCCGCCGATCTCGATGGTGGCATGTGCAGGCAATCGATCGATGTAGCCCTGAACGCGCGCCAATTGGCCCGCGTTGTTGAGTGGGCCGTACAAGGCATCCTGACTATCTGGGTCGCCATACCGAGTCGCTCGTGCCGCATCCACCAGCCGCAGGACAAACGCGTCGTAGATCGACCTTGCCACCAACACCCGCGCCGCTGCCGTGCAATCCTGTCCGGCGTTGAAATAGCCCGTCATGGCGATGTGCGACACAGCCGTATCCAGGTCGGCATCGTCGAACACGACAACAGGTGCTTTTCCGCCCAGTTCCAGATGAGCGCGAGTGAGGTTGGCAGCAGCCGATGCGGCCACCTCCAACCCGGCCCGCACAGAACCCGTGATCGACACCAGGGCGGGTGTTTTGTGCGACACCACCAGCGCGCCGGTATCCGCGCGGCCCAGCACCACGTTGAACGTGCCTGGCGGAAAGTAGGGCGCAGCGAGTTCGGCCAGCAGCAGGGTGCTCTCCGGTGTGGTGTCGCTCGGTTTGAGCACGACGGTGTCGCCCGCTGCCAGTGCCGGCGCGATTTTCCATACGGCCATCATCAATGGATAGTTCCATGGTGTGACTTGACCGACGACGCCTAGCGGTTCGCGGCGAATGCTGGAAGTCAGCCCGGTCATGTACTCGGCTGTCGCCCGCCCTTCCAGGCAGCGCGCCACGCCAGCGAAGTAGCGGATCTGGTCGACCGAGGTGGCGACTTCTTCCTGGGCGATCAGATACTTGATCTGTCCAGTGTTGCGGCTTTGTGCGTCGACGAGACGCGCACCATTGCGTTCGATGGCATCGGCCAACGCCAGCAGCGCTTTTTGTCTGGCCGATGGCGTGCTGCGGCCCCAAATCTGGAAAGCCGCAAGTGCTGCAGTATAGGCGGCGTCCACGTCCTCTTGTCCCGAGTTGGGCGAGCGTGCGTAAGGGAGGCCCGTCACCGGGCTGATCAGATCGAAGGTGTCCTGGCCGATCGCATCGACATAGCGACCGTCGATGAAGTTCTTGAGGATGAGGGTGTGCATGTCTGTCTCCGAATGGCGAAACCTAGCTGCGCGGGTTGCCGTACGAAGCACCACGGATTGCGCGTGATCCGGTGTGCCGGCTTGGGCAACCAGAATAGGTATCGGAGCAGGAGAACGAGAAGCGTGCGATCGAATCGAGTTCGTTCGATATACCCGAAGCGCTAGCATTGGCGCGGCTTGGCGCGATTCGTGCGGCGCTTGTGCGTCGATTTCAACTTGCAATAAAAAACCCGCCGGTCTTTACGACGCGGCGGGTTTTAAGAGAAATACGATCGATCAGCGCTTGGCAGCAGCCGCCGCCGTCGTCTTTTCCATTTGTTTGGTGATGTACCACTGCTGTGCGATGGACAGCGTGTTGTTCACGCACCAGTACAGCACCAGACCTGCCGGGAAGAAGAACATCATTCCGCCGAACACCAAAGGCATGATCATCATGATCTTGGCCTGCATGGGATCGGGCGGCGTGGGGTTCAGCTTGATCTGCAGGAACATGGTGGCCATCATGATGGCCGGCAGAATGAAGAACGGATCGCGTACCGACAGATCCTGAACCCACAGAATCCAGGGCGCGCCACGCATTTCGACGCTGGCCAACAGCACCCAGTACAACGAAATGAACACCGGAATCTGCACCAGCATCGGCAAGCAGCCACCCAGCGGATTGATCTTCTCTGTGCGGTACATCTCCATCATGGCCGTGTTGAGCTTCTGACGATCGTCGCCGAACTTCTCTTTCAAGGCTTGCAGGCGAGGCGCCACGTTTTTCATGCGGGCCATCGAGCGATAGCTGGTCGCGGCCAAGGGATAGAACACCGCCTTGATGATGACCGTCAGGGCAACGATGGTCCAGCCCCAGTTACCCAGCAAGGAGTGCAGCCAGGTCATGAGCGAGAACAGCGGCTTGGCGATCACGGTCAGGAAACCGTAGTCCACCACCAGTTCCAGGCCAGGTGCCACTTGCGACATGGCGGTCTGGTCCTGAGGGCCGATCCACAGTTTCGAATCGACCGAGGCAGTGCCGTTGGGCGCGACGCTGCCCATGGTTTCGATGGTGCGAGCGGCGTACAGGTTGTTCTGGACTTGCAGCAGTTCGTTGGTACGGGCCTTGCCCTGCGGCGGCACCCACGCGGTGGCGAAGTAGTGCTGAACGATGCCGATCCATCCGTTGTCGGTCTGGCGGACGTAGCTGTTGCTCTTCTTTTGGATATCCGAGAAGGTGACCTTCTGGAACTTCTCGGCATCCGAGTACACCGCCACACCGGTGAAGGTGTGATAGAAGCTGGAGGTATCGGCCGGATCGTTACCGTCGCGCTCCAACTGCAAGTACAGCGACGGCGTGACGGCCTGGCTGCCCAGGTTCTGCACGTCGTGGCGAACGTCGATGGCGTACTGGCCGCGACGCAAGGTGTAGGTCTTGATCAAACGCAGATCGCCCGATTGCGCTTCGAAGGTCACCACCAGTTGCTCGCCGCTCAACGTGCGCTCGGTCGAGGTCATTTTGAAGGGCGTTTGATGCGTGGGGAAACTTTGACCTGCTGGCGCACCGACCACGCCGGACTGCACGACGTAGGTCAGGGCGTTGGACTTATCCAACAGCACAAACGGATGGTCGACGTCGCCCGAGACCGGGTACATCGGCAATTCGGCGCGAATGATCTGAGCGCCGGTCGTGTCGAAAGTCAGACGCAACACGTCGCTTTCGATCACGATTTGCTCGGCCACTGCGGCGATGGGTGCATCCGAACCGGGCACGGTACTGGACGGACCCGCCTGTGCGGCCGGGGTGCCGGCGGGCACCGACGGCGTGATGGCGCCCGAACCCGCCTTGGCGGCCGCGGCATCCGGGTTGGCGGCCTGTTGTTGCGCGGCGGGCGTGCCGCCGAACAACGAAGGCTTGCCGTTATGGACTTGCCAGTTGTTCCACAGAAGCAACAACGAGAAAGAGAAGATCATCCAGAGGACGGAGCGGCGTATATCCATAATGCCTACGAGGTAAGGGGCGGACCAAAACAGCCCGCCAGTTTAGCGTCAATCGCCGGGCTTACGAGGATGCTGAGAGCAGCAAGCACGACCAGAAGTTTCATCACGATCCGGGACGGGATCGTATCCCCCCGGAGAAAACGGGTGGCAGCGCCCAATCCGGCGTGCTGCCAGCCAGCCCCCGCGTCCGGCACCGTAGCGCTCGATGGCTTCCATGGCGTAGGCCGAACAACTGGGGGTAAAGCGACACTGCCTGCCGATCCAGGGGCTAAGTATCAGCCGGTATCCTCGGATCAGCAGCAGAAGCAAGGCTTTCATCGCCGAGCGACCCGGGCGAAGTGTGCGTCAACTTCGTTACGCACGCCTTGCTTCAGAGCGGTCAACGACAGCGCAGGCACCTTGGCGTTCAGGCGCACCACGTAATCGGCCGGTGGCAGGGTATTACGCGTATGCCGGAAGGCTTCGCGCACCACCCGCTTAATCGCATTGCGCGTAACCGAACGCGCGGCAAATCGTTTGGCGATGATCAGGCCCAAGCGGGCACCGGGCGTCGCGCCTTCGACCACAGGAGCCATGGAGGCGGCAGACACAATAAACAACGCCCCTCGGGCCAGACGCTTGCCCTTGAGGGCGGCGGCAAACTCGGAGGGGCGGTGCAAGCGGGCCTCCGGGGGGAAGCTCGCGTCGGTCATCACCGGATCGCGTCGTTTAGACGGCCAGGCGCTTGCGACCCTTGGCGCGGCGTGCGCTAAGGACGGCACGGCCCGAACGGGTCTTCATGCGAGCACGGAAACCATGAGTGCGCTTGCGACGGGTAACGGAAGGTTGGAAAGTACGTTTCATGACAGACCCACAAAGAACAAGTCGGAAGAAAGGGGGGAGAACACCGGTCTCATAATGAGTTGGCGACCCACGATGCCATCCTTCCGACAGACGGAATTCGGCTAAAAGCCCAACATTTCATCAAGTTTATCGTTGCTTGTCAATCAGTTAGCCAGTACCTTCGCGCGTATTTGTGTCAGAGGCTGTGGATAACCTAGGCCCCGACAGGGTAGAATCGAGGTTTGAATAGCGAGCGACATGAAAGAATTCTGGCAGACCTGCGTCAGTCGCCTTGAGCAGGAACTCCCTCCCCAACAAATCAGTGCCTGGATCAGGCCGCTGGTCCCCGTCGCTTACGACGAGGACGAGGCGGTCCTGCGCGTCGCCGCGCCCAATCGATTCAAGTTGGATTGGGTGCGCAAGAATTTTTCGTCGCAGATCGAAGCGCTGGCGGCCGAATGGTTCCAGAAGCCGGTACAGGTGCAGTTCGAGTTGCCCAGTCAGGGCGCGGGCCCGCGCATCCCCACCAGCTCGCGTCCAGGTACGCCTGCGCCAATGGGGGCACCGTCGGCGGCGTACCACACCAATGGCACTGGCGCAACACCGGGTCAGGCAACGCCCGCCCCCGCTCAAGGAGCGGGTTACGGCGCGCCTCAGACGGCCGTCGAGAATCCCGTCTTCGTGGGCGCCGCCTCGGCACAAGCCGAAGCGGCCAATATCGTCTACGAACGCTCGCGCCTGAATACCGACCTGACGTTCGACAACTTTGTGACCGGTAAGGCCAACCAGCTGGCGCGCGCCGCTGCCTTGCAAGTGGCCGAGAATCCGGGCGTTTCGTACAACCCGCTGTTCTTGTACGGCGGGGTGGGCTTGGGCAAAACACACCTGATCCACTCCATCGGCAATGCCATGGTGGCTGCCGGCACGGGCGTTCGCGTGCGCTACGTCCACGCCGATCAATACGTGTCGGACGTAGTCAAGGCTTACCAGCGCAAGGCATTCGACGATTTCAAGCGTTATTACCATTCGCTCGATCTGCTGCTGATCGACGACATCCAGTTCTTCTCCGGCAAGAACCGCACGCAGGAGGAGTTCTTCTATGCGTTCGAGGCGATGGTGGCCCAGCGCAAGCAGATCATCATCACCAGCGATACCTATCCTAAGGAATTGGCCGGTATCGATAGCCGTCTGATTTCGCGCTTCGACTCGGGTTTGACGGTGGCGATCGAGCCGCCCGAACTGGAGATGCGCGTGGCGATTCTGTTGCGCAAGGCCGAGTCCGAAGGGCTGCCGATGCCTGAAGAAGTGGCGTTTTTCATCGCCAAGCATCTGCGCAGCAATGTGCGCGAGTTGGAAGGCGCGTTACGTAAAGTATTGGCCTATGCCCGCTTTCACGGCCGCGACGTGTTGTCGGTCGAAGTGTGCAAGGACGCATTGAAAGATCTGCTGTCGGTGTCCAATGGTCAGATCACGGTCGAAAACATCCAGAAGAGCGTGGCCGATTTTTATAAGATCAAAGTAGCCGACATGTATTCCAAGCGGCGGCCCGCGAATATCGCGATGCCCCGTCAAGTGGCGATGTACCTCGCAAAAGAGCTGACTCAAAAAAGCCTGCCGGAAATTGGCGACCTATTTGGCGGCCGCGATCACACCACCGTGCTGCATGCGGTGCGTAAGATTGCGGCCGCTCGCGGCAAACAGGCCGAACTTAACCATACCCTGCATGTGTTGGAACAAACTCTAAAAGGATGATCATGCAACTCGTACAAACGACACGCGATGCGTTGCTCAAACCGCTCTCGACGGTAGCGGGCATTGTTGAAAGACGCCATACGCTGCCGATTCTGGCGAACATCCTGATGCGCAAGGAAGGCGGCAAGGTTTCATTCATCGCCACCGATCTCGAAGTGCAGATCACCACGCAGGCCGACATCGGTTCGGGCGAGGGCGATGGCGCCGTGACCGTGGCGGCGCGCAAGCTGCTGGATATTCTGAAAGCCTTGCCCGACGTGGGCGATGTGCGGGTCACGCTGGACGACAGCAAGCTGACGGTCAAGACCGGCAAGAGCCGTTTTCAGCTGCAAACCCTGGCCGCGTCCGAATTTCCGACCGTCACCGTGCCCGAGCAGTTCTCGACCTCGCTCACGATGCCGCAAAAGACTTTGCGTCATCTGTTGAACATGGTGCATTTCGCAATGGCCCAGCAAGACATCCGGTATTACCTGAACGGCATGTTGTTGGTGTTCGAACCCGGCTTCGTGCGTTCGGTCGCCACCGATGGTCATCGCATGGCGCATTGCGCCGCCGTGGTCGAAGGTGTGGCCGAGCGCCAGGACGTGATCGTCCCGCGCAAGACGGTGCTCGAAATGCTGCGTTTGCTCAACGATTCCGACGACGCCGTCAATATCGACGTTGCGCCCGGTCAGATTCGATTCCGGTTTGGCGATGTCGAGCTGGTATCCAAGCTGGTCGAGGGCAAGTTCCCCGACTTCACTCGTGCCATCCCCAAGGATTACACGCAGCAGTTCGAAGTCAGCCGCGAAGTTCTGCAAGGCAGCTTGCAACGTGCCGCCATTCTGACGATGGACAAGTTCAAAGGCGTGCGCCTGCAACTGGCCGATCATCAGATGAAGATCTCGTCTTCCAACGCCGCGCAAGAAGAAGGCCAGGAAGAAATCGACATCGATTACAGCTTCGATCCGCTGGACGTCGGCTTCAACGTCAGCTATTTACTGGACGTGCTGGGCAATATCAAGACCGAAGCGGTGTTGTGGTCGGTGAAATCCGATCCGTCCGCTTCGGCGTTGATCACCCTGCCGGGCGACGACCACTTCAAATACGTCGTGATGCCGATGCGCATTTAAGCGCACATCGCAGCGACAGTGACCCTGTCCGACCGGCGCGCTGCTGGTCGGCACGGCCGTGAGGCCGCTTAAATAGGTGTAATGCATCCATTATGTCCGACGAAACCAATGTGACTCCCCAACCGTCCGAGTACGGTTCCGACTCGATCAAGATGTTGAAAGGCCTGGAGGCCGTGCGTAAGCGCCCAGGCATGTACATCGGCGATACGTCCGACGGTACGGGCCTGCACCACATGGTCTTCGAGGTGGTGGACAACGCGATCGATGAAGCCCTGGCCGGTCATTGCGACGACATCGTCGTAACCATCCATACCGACAACTCGATCTCGGTGACCGATAACGGTCGCGGTATTCCGACCGACATCCACAAAGACGACGAATTCAAGCGCAGCGCCGCGGAAATCGTCATGACCGAGCTGCACGCCGGCGGTAAGTTCGACCAGAATTCCTACAAGGTATCGGGCGGTCTGCATGGCGTGGGTGTGTCTTGCGTGAACGCGTTGTCGGAATGGTTGCGTCTGACCATTCGCCGTAATGGCCAAGTGCATCAAATGGAGTTCCGTCAGGGGGCGCGAGTCGAGCCTTTGGCTGTTACCGGCACTACCGAAAAGCGTGGTACCGAGGTGCGCTACTTGGCCGATGCCACCATCTTCAACAACATCGAGTATCACTACGAGATTCTGTCCAAGCGTCTGCGCGAACTGTCGTTCTTGAACAATGGCGTGAAGATCCGCCTGATCGACGAACGTCAGGGCAAAGAAGAGAACTTCGCGTTCTCGGGCGGCGTCAAAGGCTTTGTCGAATACATCAATCGCAGCAAGACCGTCCTGCATCCCAACGTGTTCGCGGTCGAGGCTGAGTCCAGCGCCGGTGGCGTGAGCGTGGGCGTGGAAGTGGCCATGCAATGGAACGACAGCTACGGCGAGAACGTGCTGTGCTTCACCAACAACATTCCGCAGCGCGATGGCGGCAGCCACATGACGGGCTTTCGCGCAGCGGTGACGCGTGTACTGAACAAGTACATCGCCGACAACGAAATCGCCAAGAAAGCCAAGGTCGAGACCACGGGCGACGACATGCGCGAAGGCTTGGCCTGCGTGCTGTCGGTGAAAGTGCCCGAGCCGAAGTTCAGCAGCCAGACCAAAGACAAGCTGGTGTCCAGCGAAGTGCGTCCGGCGGTCGAAGAAGCCGTGGGTCGTACGCTGGAAACCTGGTTGCTCGAACACCCGAACGATGCCAAGGCCTTGTGCGGCAAGGTGGTGGATGCTGCCCGTGCGCGCGAGGCGGCTCGCCGTGCGCGCGAAATGACGCGTCGCAAGAGCGTGCTGGAAGGTGCGGGCCTGCCCGGTAAGCTGGCCGACTGTCAGGAGAAAGATCCTGCGTTGTGCGAGCTGTACATCGTCGAGGGCGACTCGGCAGGCGGTTCGGCCAAGCAGGGGCGCGATCGTAAGTTCCAGGCCGTGCTGCCTTTGCGCGGCAAGGTGCTGAACGTCGAGAAAGCACGATTCGATCGTTTGATCGCCAGCGAGCAGATCGCCACCTTGATCACCGCGCTGGGTACGAGCATCGGCCCGGACTTCAATGTCGAGAAGCTGCGTTACCACCGCATCATCATCATGACCGACGCGGACGTCGATGGCGCTCACATTCGTACGCTGTTGTTGACGTTGTTGTATCGCCAAATGCCGCAGTTGGTCGAGGGCGGCTATGTGTATATCGCGCAGCCGCCGCTGTACAAGGTCAAGGTTGGCCGCGAAGAGCGTTATCTGAAGGACGCCCAGGAAGAAGCGCAGTTCATGCTGCAACTGGCCTTGAAGGACGCCGAGTTGGTGCCCAGCGAAGGTGCTGCACCGATCAGCGGCGATGCCCTGGGGGCGATCGCCAACAAATTAATTCTGGCCGAAGCGGTCATGGCGCGCGCGTCGCGCCTAGTCGATCAGTCGGCCTTGCGTGCGATTTTGGATGGCGTGACCGTCGAGCTGGCCGACGAGGCGCGGGCCAATGCATCGGCCGACCGTCTGCGTGGGGCGATGGTCGATCCCTTGCTGCCGGCAGGCATCGAAGTGGAGTCGGAGTTCGACGAATCCACCGAGAAGTATCGTCTGACCATCAGCCGCATGGTGCACGGTAACGTGCGCGTGAGCGCCATCGATACGCATTTCCTGGAAGGGTCGGACTACGCCGTGCTGACGGATGCGGCGCGCACGTTCTTGCAGCTGATCGGCCCGGGTGGTGTGGTGTCCCGAGGCGAAGGCGAGAAGCGCCGTGAAATGCCCGTGAAGACGGTGCAGGATGTCGTGGACTGGTTGCGCAAGGAAGCCGAGCGTGGGCTGACCAAGCAGCGCTACAAGGGTCTGGGTGAGATGAATCCGTCGCAGCTGTGGGAAACCACGATGGATCCGACGGTGCGCCGTCTGCTACGCGTGCAGATCGAAGACGCGCTGGCCGCCGATTTGATGTTCACGACCCTGATGGGCGACGACGTCGAACCGCGCCGCGCATTTATCGAGACGCACGCCTTGCAGGCGGGGAATCTGGATATTTAGTGTAGATAAGCGGTCCAGCCGTCAGGCAGCGGTGAGATGTTGGTCGATCGAGAACGGTTTAGTTCATTGTCCAATGTCGGTGTTATCGCCATGTATACGCAATCTGAGGGTGACCGCCTCTTTGTTTCGGTTGCGTCGTCACCACCCATGGGTACCGTTGAATGCGGCCTCCAGGATGCTCGTATCGGCGTCGACGCCTCCGACTGTCTTCGTAAATGATCGTCTTGCGCTTGGCGAGTAGGGAACGCACGCAATTCGAGTTGTCGACTGCGAAGCTAGGCCGACGCGTTATGGGCTGGTAACGACTTCCAAAACCGAGCTTTTGCCTGTAATATCCCCCCTGGGGGGATACGGGTATGGACAACATTCATATGCACAGCACACACCCCGCCGTCATCAAACGGCTGAAGCGCGCCAATGGGCACTTACTGAGCATCGTCGAGATGATCGAGTCCGGTCGTTCATGCCTGGATGTCGCCCAGCAGTTGCATGCCGTTGAAAAAGCAATACAGCAAGCGAAGAAAACGCTCATTCAAGATCACTTAAATCACTGCCTGGACACATTACTGGACGAGTTGTCGACCGTCGATAGAAGTTCCATCGACACATTCAAAGAGATTGCCAAGTATCTGTGACGGGAGAACGGCAGGGGGGCGTCGTGCTCTATGTCTTACGCAATCGCACATATCGGCATCTTTTTCTTGCGCAGTTGGTGGCGCTGGTCGGGACAGGCTTGGCGACCGTTGCACTGGGCCTTCTCGCATATGACCTAGCAGGCGTCAACGCGGGAACTGTGCTTGGAACGGCCTTGGCGATCAAAATGCTTGCCTACGTTTGCGTAGCGCCCATTGCGACCGCATTGGTCCATCGTGTGCCGCGACGGACCATACTGGTTTGCTTGGATGTGATTCGGGCGCTTCTCGCCGCTTCGCTGCCATTCGTTACCGAGGTTTGGCAGGTCTACGTGCTGATATTCGCCTTGCAGTCCGCTTCTGCGGCATTCACGCCTATTTTCCAGGCAACAATTCCAGACGTACTGTCCGACGAGAAAGACTACACGCAGGCCTTGTCACTGTCTCGATTAGCTTACGACCTGGAAAGCCTGGCCAGTCCTGTGCTGGCAGCATCGCTGTTGACCGTCATTGGCTTTCACGGCCTCTTCGCAGGCACGGCTGTCGGCCTTCTGGCCTCCGCTGCGCTCGTCATGTCCGTCGTCTTACCTGTTGCCATACCCTCCGAGAATTTCGGCATCTACGAGCGCACTACTCGGGGCATCCGCATATATCTCGCTACCCCTCGGTTACGCGGATTGCTTGCCTTGAATATGGCAATTGCCGCGGCTGGCTCGATGGTCATTGTCAACACCGTGGTTTGGGTGCAATCGTCGTTTGGCCTGGATCAACGTGCAACGGCATTGGGCCTTGGGGCGTTCGGTGGCGGTTCGATGATCGCGGCCTTACTGTTGCCTAAACTCCTGAATAGGGTGGCGGACCGTGACGCCATGCTGGCCGGTGCATTGATGCTGGTGTTAGGGCTGGTGGCTGGCGGACTGTTGAGTGGATATGGGATGCTCTTATCCGTCTGGTTTTGGCTGGGTGTTGGGTATTCGCTGGCTCAGACGCCTTCAGGCAGACTATTGCGACGCTCTGTTCATCCCGAGGATCGTCCAGCAATCTTCGCGGCGCATTTTGCCTTGTCCCATAGTTGTTGGCTCATTACCTACCCACTGGCTGGTTTGATAGGGTCTTTAGCTGGTATGCCTGTCGCGTCATTCGTGTTGGCGGGAATAGCCATCTCGGCCGTGACGGCTGCCGTACGTCTTTGGCCAAAGCTCGAAGCAGATGAGATAGTGCAATCGAGACCACAAAAGGAGGCCCGGACCATCGTCGAGTAATAAAAAAACCCTTCGACCTGTGCGTTTCGCTTTCGATCGTATCGTCGCTAGATCGAAGCGCGTCGAGTAAGACCATCGAGGAGAGTCTGTTGTTTAAGAAGGGAGTTAATCAACGATAGGGGGGGTAATCGACGTAGCCTTGCTCTTCGCCCGTATAAAGCGTTGTAGTGTCTGGCTCTGCGAGTGGCCAGTGATTTCTTAGCCGTTCGGGCAGGTCGGGGTTGGCGACGAATGGCAGGCCGAACGCCACCAAATCGATCTCCTTCTTGCGCAAAAGTTGTCTTGCTGAATCGCCATCGAGTGCGCCGCACAGCATCATCGGTCCGTCGAAGCGCGCTTTGAATCGAGTGATGAACGCAGGCGGGATCAATCGTTGTAGCGATGCCTGCGCGAGTGCGTTGGCAGTGTTGTTCAAATAGCCGATCGGTGCTCGCTCGTTATTCAAATGCACGCAGGCAATACCGAGTTCGCGTAGTCGGTTGGCCAGATGGAGATAGGTCGCCTCGACATCCGGGTCAGCTGGCATGCAATTGAAAAAGCCATAGGGCGACAGGCGCACCAGGATGGGACATTCATCATTGAGTTCGGCAGCGACGGCTTCCAAAATATCTAGCAGAATTTGGCAGCGGTTTTCTGCAGAGTGTCCGCCATAGCGATCGTCTCGCGTATTGTTGGCGGCGTTCAAGAACTCTTCGATCAGGTAGCCATTGCCGGCCAGAATCTCGACGCCATCGAACCCGGCTTGACGTGCGAGTGACGCCGCTCGAGCGAACTGCGCGACCACTTCGGCAATATCGGCGGCCGACAGGGCGCGTGGCGGGCTGACGACAACCCTGCCGGGCTTGCCGCCAACGGTGATGGCGAAGGTTTCTAGCGTTTCGACATGCTTAGCCGTGGCCGACACCGGCGCACACCCCATAGGCAGTACCGAGGTGTGCGAGACGCGTCCCACATGCGAGAGCTGGGCGACAATCCGTCCTCCCGCCCGATGCACGGCATCGACGACGTGAGTCCAACCGAGCAACTGCTCCGGCGAGTACAGCCCGGGCGTGCCGAGGTAGCCGCGCGCTTGCGGTGAAATGGCGATGGCTTCGCTGATGATGAGGCCGCAGGACGCGCGCTGGGCGTAATACAAGGTGTTCAACGCCGTTGGGGTGTTGCCTGTGCCTACTCGGAGGCGCGTCATGGGTGCCATGACAATTCGGTTGGGAAGCCGCAGTCGCCCGATAGAAAATTCAGTGAACATAGTCCTCTTTTGACGTGCCGCTACCGGCGTATGAGTCCGATGCTTTTGTCGTGCAGTCGGACTCGCCGAAACATGAATGACAGCCAACATTAAGCCCCGATGAAAGTCCATTGATTGCTGTCGAGGCGGGACGCGGAGGAGCGATTCCGGCTTCCGGATGGCCTTATCGCTTGTTCAAATGAGACCCATTTGTAATAATCTGTCCCGCTACCGAGTTGGTTACAGACGGTTTTTTGGGAGTCAGCGATATGAGTTTGGACAGGTTCACCCCAGCACGTTTGCTGGCCGCCGTCATGACGGCATTGGTGCTGGGCGGCTGCGCGGCAGGTTCTCGCGGCACCGATCAGGCAGCAGAAGTCAGCACCACCGCCCAGTCCATTCTGCCGGCAGAGCGCAAGGACATTGCCAAGGGCATTTACGAGCTGGCTTACAGCGCCAAACAAGATGCCGTGTTCGTGGCGGTCTCGGGTGGATTCAGCAAGGTGCCGGGCAAGCCCATGGTGGCTCGTTTGAACCCGCAGACGCTGGAAGTCGAGAAAGAGATACCGCTGCGTCGCCAAGCCTTCGGCGTCGCGTTGGACGATGCCAAGAACCGCCTGTATGTGGGCAATACGGTGGATTTGTCGGTAACGGTGGTCGACACCCAACACAATCGTGTGGTGCGAACCATCCAATTGATGGGTAAGAAAAAGAGCGCCAACGGCCGCCCTGCTTATACCCATGACCTGCGCGAACTGGTGGTCGACTCGGCCAATAATCGTTTGTATGTGACGGGTCACTCGGAGCAGGGCAGCGTGTTGTTCGTGGTGGATACCCGCCGCAACCGGGTCATCAAGACCATCCCCGGCCTGGGTAACGCCAAGGCACCGGGTTTGGTGCTGGATGCCGAGGGCGGCCGTGTGTTCACGTCGAACTTGCTGGGCGAGGTCGTCGTGGTCGACACCAAGACTCAGGTGGTGACGCAACGTTTTCAGACCCAGTCGGATCAACCGATGAACATCGCGTACGACTCGACGACTCAACGCCTGTTCATCACCGATCAGGGCTTGAAGATGATTACCGACTATCAAGCCAAATCGATCGAGGGCTTTAAGTCGCGTCATCCGGGCAATCGCATCCTGGTCCTGAACGCCAACACGGGCGAAGAGATCAAGAGCGTTCCAGTCTCCGACGGTCCGCTTGCGCTCCGTCTCGACGAGCAGCGCAAGCGCTTGTACGTGACCAGCCGTGCCGGTGCTCAGGTATCGGTGTTCGATAGCGAAACTTATGCCTTGCTGCACTCGGTGAATCTGCCGCCCTTCCCGCAAAGCATCGCCTTCGATGAAGCACGCAACGTGCTGTTCGTGACGGTGAAAGCCGACACCAGCCAGGACGGCCTGGCCGAAGATTCGGTGGCGCGTATTCAACTGCCTTGAACGTACCTCTGTCGGCGTTCGCGGTAGCCATAGCCGCTGCGAACGGATTCGCCATCGAGACCAATGGTGTCGAGACTGCTTGATCCTAAAACCGATGACGTATGCCTAGCGCATATTGCGACTCGTGCCAGTTGGGCGTATTCCAGGCGCGGTCCATATAGCCATAGATCGCATAGAAATTGGTGCGCTTGGACAGGTCATAGGTGTAGCCTGCCGAGTACACGTTCTGATGCCCCGTGGCGCTCCGTTTGCCGAGTTCGCCCGAGTCGTTGGGTCGGCTGGTCTGAAACGACGCCAGTAAGGTACTTGCACCGCCTACGCGCCAGGCGGCGCCCACCATGGCCGCCTGAACGCTACTGCCGGCGAAATTGACGAGTTGACCCGGCGAGGGCACCGCCGGGATGGTCGAACCGTTGCGCATCAGCGACCATGCGGCGTACAAGGTGACCGAATCGCCCATCCATTTACCGGCCAGGGCATAGGCGTAGGCTGCGGCATAGCCCCCGTTGGCCATCATGGCTTGTCGTTGACTGCTGCCATGGCCCCATTTGGCTTTTTCGTAGGTGGCGGTCAGGCTGTATCGGGTTTGCGTGTAGACGATGGCCGCGCTCATCAGTTTGCTGGACGACGAGGTACCAAAGCCTTGGCTGTCGTAGCCGGTGCTGTAGTCCATCCCGGCACGCCAGCCTGCCGCCGATGGGGTCCAATAGGCGATGGTGTTGTCGGCCCGGTTGGCATTGAACGGCAGCAAGGTGGTTTGTGCGCCGGCGATCATGTAGGACGCCAGGAACGCGTCGTAATCGGCTAGCGTGGTGGATGAGACCGAGGTCTGTCGCCCCAAACGCAGTTCGCCCATCGGTCCTGACAAGCCTGCCCAGGCGGCGCGTCCAAATAAACGGCCGCCTTGTGCCGAGCGGCCCTCGTTGGCCAGGAAACCGCTTTCCAACACGTAGTTGGCACGCAATCCATTGCCCAGCGTTTCGCTTCCGCGCAACCCCCAGCGCGCCCCCGACTGAACGCCGGATTGCATGCGCAAGGAGGTGCCTTCGTCCTGGCGCGAGATGCCACCGATGCTCAGATCGACCACCCCATACAGAATGGCGCTGCTGTCGGTTTGAGCGATCGAAGACAAGGGGAGGAACAGGCCGGCGATCGCCAGCATTCGAGCGGTACGTGTCATCGTGGCGCTTACAGGTACTTCAGCCATGCGATGTCGCGGCGGCTGGCCTTCAGCGCGCCGAACCAGCGTACCGGCCAATACAGCGCTACCGCCATGACGATAGTGATCAGCCAGACTTGGCCGATGGTCTCCACGCCGAAGAACTTGCCGTGATTCAGGCCCCAGAATGCGACGCACAGTTCGTAGATCGCTTTAAGCATGTACAGGTGAAAGATGTAGAAGAACATGGGGGCCGCACCGAACGCGCACAGCGCCTTGATCCAGCGGTCGTTCTGACGCGCTTCGAACAGGGCAAGCAAAATCAGGCCAATACCTAGCGTGAGCAACAGGAACAATAGCGACGGCGGATACTTGGTGATATTCACGAAGCTCATCAGTGCTTGTAAGCCTTGGGCGTCGGTGTCCCATTTTTGGGACTGACCGTAGCCGTTGATGACGCGCAGCACGACAAACGACATGAGCGCGCCGATACCGATGATCCACAGTCGTCCCCGGCGCTGCGCAGCAGGAACCGCCGACGAAAACCACGGGCCTGCAGCGTAGCCCAGCGCGATCACGCCGATCCACGGCAGCACGGGATACGACGTGCGCAAGCGCATGCCTTCGGTCACGTCGATCCAGCCACGGTCGTGCAAGATGGCCCACACCACATGCAAGGCATGACCGGGCTCGAAATGCACGGCATCGAGCAGGTTGTGACCTGCCACCAATGCCAGGCCCAGCGCAGCCAGCACGCCACGCGGCAGCCAGATCAGCGCCGACAAGGCCATCATGCTCAGGCCGATCGCCCAGATAACCTGCAAATACACCACCGATGGCGGGAATTGCAACGTCCAGGCGAAGTTGATGACCAGCACCTCCAGGACCACCAGAAACAAGCCGCGCTTGAACAGGAAACCGGCTGCGCTGGCCGTACCTGTATAGGTCATCGCACCAGGCTGATTCATGGCTTTCTGGCTGTACAGCCAGGCCGACAGGCCCGTTAGAAAGACAAATACCGGCGCGCACAGGTGCGCGAGCAGCCGGGAGAAGAACAGTGCGGGATCGGTATCGGACACCGACATCGGGTCTGACACTTGATGATGCAGAAAGACGGTCTCTCGAACATGGTCGAGCAACATGACGACAATGACCCAGCCGCGCAGGGCATCGATGGACAGCAGACGGGCGCGACCGGGCGATGAAACGCCGGAAGATACAGAGGAGGACATGGCAGGCGCAGGGGAGTTGACAACACGGCCGGACAAAACGAGCGGGGCGGTCCGCATCCGGCACGAGAATTGTAATGTAATAACATTTCGAAATCCACAGCGAGCGGCGGATTCTTCCCTGCGTGCGCCGTTTTGCCCTGTACGGTCGACCAAGTATCATACGGGCACGCTTTTTCAAGTTTCTACTTTGCCGCGCCCGGTCGCGATCGAGACATCTGCACTCATGACTACCATTCTTCCTCATCTTCCCGTCGGACAGAAAGTCGGCATCGCCTTTTCGGGCGGCCTGGACACCAGCGCTGCCTTGCTCTGGATGCGCCACAAAGGCGCAATTCCCTATGCCTATACGGCGAACCTCGGTCAGCCGGACGAACCCGACTACGACGCCATTCCGCGTCGCGCCAAGGAATATGGCGCAGAAAACGCTCGCCTGATCGACTGCCGTAAGCAATTGGTGGCCGAGGGGATTGCTGCGCTGCAAAGCGGCGCGTTCCATATTTCGACCGCTGGCGTGACTTACTTCAACACCACGCCGCTGGGCCGTGCAGTCACCGGCACCATGCTGGTGGCAGCCATGAAGGAAGACGACGTCAACATCTGGGGCGACGGCAGCACCTTCAAAGGCAACGACATCGAGCGCTTTTATCGCTATGGCTTGTTGACCAATCCTGAATTGAAGATCTACAAGCCCTGGCTGGATCAGGCGTTCATCGACGAGTTGGGCGGCCGTTCGGAGATGTCCGAATACATGCGCGCTGCCGGTTTCGACTACAAGATGTCGGCCGAGAAGGCGTATTCGACCGACTCGAACATGCTGGGCGCGACGCACGAGGCGAAGGATCTGGAGCACTTGAACTCCGGCATCAAGATCGTTCAGCCGATCATGGGCGTGGCATTCTGGCGCGACGAATTTGAAGTGAAGCGCGAGACGGTCAGCGTGCGTTTCGAAGAAGGCCAGCCGGTCGCATTGAACGGTATTTCGTACAGCGACTCGGTCGAGCTGCTGGCCGAAGCCAACCGCATCGGTGGCCGTCATGGTTTGGGCATGAGCGACCAGATCGAGAATCGCATCATCGAGGCCAAGAGCCGTGGCATTTACGAAGCACCGGGACTGGCGCTGTTGTTCATCGCTTATGAGCGTCTGGTGACCGGTATCCACAACGAAGACACCATCGAGCAATACCGTGAAAACGGCCGCAAGCTGGGCCGTCTGCTGTATCAAGGCCGTTGGTTCGATTCGCAAGCCATCATGCTGCGTGAAACGGCCCAACGCTGGGTCGCCAGCGCCATCACCGGCGAAGTCAGCATCGAGCTGCGTCGCGGCAACGATTATTCGATTCTGGACACGGTCTCGAACAACCTGACCTACAAGCCCGAGCGTCTGACGATGGAGAAGGGCGAATCGACCTTCTCGCCGCAGGATCGTATCGGTCAGCTCACCATGCGCAACCTGGATATCGTGGATACCCGCGAAAAACTGGGCACGTACATGAAGGCCGGTTTGTTGTCGGCACCGGCGGGTTCGGCCTTGCCGCAACTGAAGGACGCCACGAAGAAGTAATCGCGTGGACGCGGGCCAGCAATGGCCCATGCGTGTAAAAGCCCTTGAGCATTGGGTTCATATCCGGACTCAAGGGCAAATTTTTTGTGTTTTTTCTCGCGTGTTAATGCGTTGGGTGCATGGGTCTACGCTCGAAAGTCGAAAAATTTCTTGCGCGCGACAACTGTAAAAAAATGCCAGATTCGTTCTGGATTACGATGTCCCGGGCCGAGATACGTGTCGAACATCAGAAGTTCCCATTGGGAGAAGAGCGAGCGACAGCTGGCCTCATCAAACACCGAGTAGTCTTTCGAATGGCCAAAGAGATCGTGTGTGCCGAAGAACTGCCCGGCAAAAATTCCGTCGTATGCAATACAGGCGGTGAGCTTTCGCCAAGTTGCGTCGAATAAATATGGCGGTACATATTGCATCGCGTAACCTGCGTGCATTAAATGCACTTCGGGTAGTTCCGCCAAAATAAAGTCAGCGCACTGCACGACGATGTTTTGTTGATGATTGAGGCGAGCAACCTTACGCTGTAGACGCATAACCATTTCAGGGTCTTTGTCGATCGCCACCACCTTCCATGATTTTTCTAGCAGATAGATCGATGCAAGGCCAGGGCCGCAACCGGTATCCAGCGCTTTACCGCAGCCATGAGAGTTTTTCGCGCTAAGCTCCGCCAAGCTCGGATACGTAGGCGTCATGTTGATTTTGCTTGAGTCAATCGCTATTTACATCCGCTAAACGATCAAAAAAACTCAAGAATTTTTGATTGAAAAAAAGTGTCAATGGATATAGCGTCATGAGAATTGAGCAAACCAAAAATAAAATAGTGGTCCGCTGATTCAATAAGTCTAGTGCCAAGCCCCCGGCCAATGCGGCTGCAGGGGTAAGGCCCGCTGATAAAAGCCCGAAGCAAGCATATACTCGACCCAACGCTTCACGGCGAACCATTCGTTGTAACGTCGTTTCGAAATAAATGCTCCAATATCCATTGGCAACGCCCGCTAGAAATAACGATGTGCAGGAAATAATAAAATTTCGACTAATCGAAAAAATAATAAAGAAAGCAGACATCACTACGATGGTCGTAAGAATTACAGTGGATCCCCCTTTGGCAATCGACCAGCGGGCTGCCAGTGCGTAACCCGCCAATACACCGGCAGAAAGGGCTCCAACAATTACTCCTAAGGTGGCAGCGTCACCCTGCAGATAGTCTGTTACATGGAAAGGCATCAAAACAAATATTGGGGTTGCGAAAAAATTTATTAACAGCGCCATGCTAAGAAATATTGCGCCGCCGGGTATTTTCGTAATGGCACGCACACCTTGCATGAATTCACGAATCACCCCTTCGTTTTCCGGACTACCGCTGGTAGATTTTGGTACGAACAACGATGCAGGTTTAGTCCGGAATACGCACCACAACGCTACGAAGTACGATAACGCATCCAATAGAAACAGGGTGCCGGGCCCTAACCAACGATAGACGAATCCTCCCAGCGCTTGCCCGGCTAGGTCGCCACCTCGAGCGCCAGCCTTGTAGACAGCATTAGCTTGAGACAAAACAGCGCGGGGTACCAAGTCTGGCAGCGTCGCTCCAAACGCAGGCCGGAAAAATGTAGACGTCAGCCTTACGAGGAAGGTGCATAGCACCGCTGCATAAGCGAGGCTCATAGATCCGCTTGGTAATACCAAGAACATTAAGCCCAGTATCAGAGCTGAGAACGCATTCAAAGCGTCGCAGATTAATATTATGGTTCGTCGATTGTGGCGATCTGCAAGCACGCCAGAGAGGGGCAGGCACAGAATAGACGCAAGTCCAGAAAAAAAGGCGACGCTACCGACGATAGTGCCAGATTGAAATGCCTCTTTTATGAAAAAGGAGACGGCAATCGTGTGCCCCGCACTGCCGACTTGGCTGGTCACTTGGCCAGTCCATACAAGCCGGAAATTACGGTGCTGGAATGCGCTAAGCCATTGGGCTTTGACTATTGCCATCAGTCATTTCCAATTTTCTTGGACGATGGGTATGAGTCGTCGTGACTTGTTCTGGTTGATCGTTGATCCGTGAGTCGGATCTCCGGGTCCACCTTGCAATGCAGCGCTGAAGGACGACTGGAGGCTTGGGGCGAAGAGGGGGACAATCTCATCTTCGACAAAACGGCGCTAGGGCGCAGTCTGGATGGCGTTGCATGAGTTCACCAGATGCCCTGAGTAGGCCACGTGATAGCCAAAGTACTTGCGATGTCTGGCGATGCGCTTTAACACCTTTGAAAACGCGATGATGAGTTTGATCATTGAGATCTCCCTAGCTTGAAACACGGTGCCGGAATGCAGCCGTGCATTGAAGCTTGCGCCAATCAGCCGAGCGATGTTCGACAGGCGCGGGAAAATTTGTTGTCGTAGCAGTCACTCGTGAGCAAAAGTGCGAAATCAAATTTGGTTTGATACGATCCCTATGTACAGTGGGAATCGTGGATCATTTCCGCGCGTAGAGGGGGAGGCAAGCGGCTGATCTGGAAGCGCCCGCGTTCCGAGTGGCTGCGCTGAGTAGAAATGGGCGGCACGAATGATTGCTTAATTCCGGCCGGCAGAGTGGGTTGCTGTCCCCTCCGGCCACCGAAGAACGCTTATGTCAGTTCGGAGATTTCGATCAAATTGAGATCGGGGTCGCGCAGATAGATCGACCGAATCGGACCTGTCGCGCCCGTCCTGCCCACTGGGCCTTCGGCGATCGGGACACACTTATCGCGCAGTAGCGATATGACCTCATCCAGCGGACGGTCGGCGATGAAACAAAGATCCAGTGCGCCAGGCACGGGCGTATGTGCTTTCGGCTCGAACTCGTGGCCTTTGACGTGCAGGTTGATCTTCTGCTGACCGAACCGGAACGCACGGCGTCCTTGGCCAAAGGTTTCCAACTGCATGCCCAACACGCCGACGTAGAAGCCGATGCAGGCTTCTTCGTCGGTGGTGGTCAGCACCAGGTGGTCCAGATGATCGATCATGTCATGGTCTGTTCAACGCCGCATGACAATCACGATACCACCGCGTCAGGCGCGCGCCGGATCCAGCGTGAAGCCCAGCGTGGGCTGGATGGGACGATCCGGGTTCGATGCGCGGCGGGACGACGGCGGGTCGGTGTCGTCAGCGTCGTCCGAATCGTCCCACACATCGTCGGCCAGGGGTTCGGCTGCATCGTATTTGCCTGCGTGTTCGCCCTCGACGACGAAGGCAGAAACAGCGGCACGCAGCGCATGTGCTTGTTCCGCCAAGGCCAGCGCAGCCGCGGCGGTTTGTTCGGCCATGGCCGCGTTTTCCTGAGTGCCTCGGTCGATATCGCCCATGGCCTCGTTGACTTCCTTGATGCGCATGGCTTGATCGGCCGTGGCGGTCGAAATGTCCAATACCGCTTCGGTCACGCCTGTGATCGCTTGCGCGGCCTCGCGGGTGATACGAGCGGCATCGGCGGTTTCCTGCACACCCGCCGCAGCGCAGGCATTGGTGTCGTCGATCAAGGACTTGATCTCTTTGGCCGCTTCGGCACTGCGTTGCGCCAGATTACGGACCTCACCGGCCACCACGGCGAAGCCTCGGCCTTCCTGGCCTGCGCGCGCGGCCTCGACCGCCGCGTTCAAGGCCAGAATGTTGGTTTGAAACGCGATCGATTCCACCACGTTTACGATGGCGCTGATGCGATCGGCTTCACGCGACATCTCGATCATGCGGGATTCGGCACGTCCCACTGCGTCGCCAGCGGCCCGGGCAAGCTCCGTCGCGGCCCGAGCACCACGCTCGGCCTCTTGCGCCCGTGCGGCCGATCGTTGCACCGTGCTATCCAGTGCGCTCATGTTGGCGGTCGTTTCTTGCAGGGCGGCCGCCTGTTGTGCCGTGCGGTCCGACATGTCGTTGCCTGCCGCTGCAATTTCGCCCACGCCAGCGTTCATTTGTTCGACGTTGCTGCGGATGCTGAGAACCGTGCACGACAGACCTTGTTGCATGCGGCGCATGGCTGTAAACAACACTCCGATTTCGTTGCGTCCGCGCGGTGCGATGGTGTCGGCCAGATTGCCGTCGGCCATGCGGTCGAAGTGCGTGCCGGCGATTTTTAGCGGGTTAAGCACCACACGTCCGACCACCAGACGCATACCGATGGCCAGCACACAGAAGAAGGCGAACACGCCCCAGGCTACCCATACCGACGCATTCAGAAGGTCGTCGGCACGCGCGACCGACTCCTCGCCGCGAACACGTTGAGCTTGCTGGTATACATCGGTGCTATTCACGAATGAATCGGCCAGCTTGGGCAGAACCTGGTCGCTGACCCGATTGGCTTCAATTCCGTTCCAACCTTTCAGGGCGGCTGCCAGCGGTTGCAGTCCGGCTTTGACAAAACCCTCATAGGCTTTGAGCACTTCGGCGTAATGCGCAGCACCACTGGCATCGGTGTCGGGATTGGCCCTAAAGCGTGCGATGTGGGTATCGGCAGCCTTCAATTTGGCATCGACGCGCACCAGCGCGGCGTCGCGCTGCTCGATCATGCCGCCTTCCATATTGGTCTTGGCTTCAGTCAACAGCGCACGCGCTTGGAATATTTCGCTGGTGGCGGCATTCAGATCGCTGCTGCGATCGATGTTGCCACGACCCAGTTCGCCGATGATGCGCTGATTTTCCAAGGCGGTGTTGATTGCTGCGACAGCGAACGCCGCAAAAACCACCACGAACAGCGCGACGATGGCTGTCAGAACGGTGTTCACGCGCCATGGGGAGCGGAGAGAATGCGGCATGTCGGACTCGGATACGGAGGCGCTCTTGGCGCGATACGCGCGATTATCGCCACTGAAGTTGGCGGTTTCGTGACAGACATGTTGCACGTCGATAAGTGGGGCTCAGACCCCTTTTTCGCGTAACTGCCGCCGCGTCTTGCAGCCCGCGATTGCATTCTGCGATATTTCGATCGCCCCCACGTCGCCCCCGTCCGAGCCGCGTCATTTATAGCGCTCACGTGTCTGCGGCGCTCCGAAAGCATGCGCAAAGTGAATGGAAACTTGCCCTCGCTCAACCCGGTATTTATAAAAAGCACCTGGTGGCCCTTACATAGACGCCCTTCTGGCGAAATCGCTTGGACACCACAGGACGTGACTTCATCAATGGAGATATGAAATGGTACCGAAAGCTCGAAAGCGGCCCACTAAAGACGAGCCTCGCGTTCGTCGCGACGTTCCCTTGCCGTCGGCCCAAGATGCGGTTCCCGGGGCAGCCACCGGCGCAGTCGCGACATGGGCCAGCATCCTTGTGCCCGAACCCGTTGCCGATACGCGCCAGTGGCGCATGCTGGAAGGCGGGCGTTTGCTGTGTACGCCCGAGGGCAAGAAAATGCGCCTGACGCCTTCCGAACGAATTCTGATGGCTCGTCTGATGATGGTGGCAGGCCGACCCGTGCATCGTCGTCACATCGTGCCTTTATGCGACGAGGGCTCGCTCAATTCAGCCCGCAGTGCCGACGTGCAAATATCGCGTCTGCGGGAAAAAGCGAAGCAACGCGGCTTGGAATTGCCAGTGTTGGCTGTCAGGCGATGGGGCTATCTGTTTGCCGTTTCGCCTGGCTCGGTTGCAATGGACGACGTGAGAAAAAGTTGGACCGAGGATCCCGATCGCTATACATCGATGGACGAGTAGCGGGCCGCGGGATGACATGAAAACCTCTAGGCGGCTGCGGTGACGACCAGGTTGTCGCGGTGTACCAGTTCTGGAGCGGTCATGAAACCCAAAATATCGGCGATACGGGCCGAGGGCGTCCGCAGGATACGTCGAGCGTCGGTGGACGAATAGTTGACCAAGCCTCGCGCGTACTCGCGGCCCTCGGCATCCACGCAGGCTACGACGTCGCCGCGTTCGAATTCCCCTTCGACCGCAGTAACGCCAATGGGCAGCAGACTCTTGCCTTCGTTCAGCAAGGCGTTCAGCGCACCGGCATCCAACACCACACTGCCGCGTGTGCGCAGATGGTCGGCCAACCACTGCTTGCGCGCCGACCATACGGGAACGGTGGCTCGCAGTTCGCTGCCGATGCACTCGCCTTGCGACAGTCGAACCAAGACGTTGCGTTCGTGGCCGGATGCAATGACGGTATGCGCGCCACTGCGGGCGGCGCGTTTGGCCGCCAAGACTTTCGTCAGCATGCCACCCGTACCGACTGTGCTGCCGGCGCCGCCTGCCATGGCTTCCAAGGCCGGATCGCCAGCTTCGGCGTGGTCGATGAACGGGGCGTCTGAGTTTTTACGCGGATCGGCGGCGTACAAGCCACGTTGGTCGGTCAATATCACCAGCGCGTCGGCTTCGATCAGATTGGTGACCAGCGCGCCCAAGGTATCGTTGTCGCCCAATCGGATTTCGTCGGTGACCACCGTGTCGTTCTCGTTGACGATGGGCACCACACCTAGCCGCAACAGGGCGAACAGCGTCGAGCGCGCATTCAGGTAGCGATGCCGGTCGGCCAGGTCTTCGTGAGTCAGCAGAATCTGTGCGGTACGCAGGCCGTACTCGGCAAACGCCGCTTCGTAGGCTTGCGCCAATCCCATTTGCCCTACCGCTGCCGCAGCTTGAAGCTCGTGCATGACGACCGGACGCTTGGCCCAACCCAGGCGCGCCATGCCTTCGGCGACCGCACCACTGGAGACCAAAACGACCGATTTACCCTGTTGGCGCAACGCGGCAATTTGCGCGGCCCAATGCGCCACGGCGGCGCGATCCAAGCCACGCCCTTCGTTGGTGACCAGGGACGAACCCACCTTGGCCACCAGACGGTGGGCCGAGGCGACAACGGATGCAGGCGATGCAGAGGCAGGGGCGGCCATGATGCAGACAAAAGGTGGACGGTGGCGGGCTGATGAATTTAACGGAAGCGCGGATCGTCGGTGGCGCTGTTGCGCGGGTCGGCGTCGCTGCGCGTTTCGTCGAAGCGGGGGTCCGGAGCGACATACGTGCCATCGGCCTTGTCTTGCGCAAGAAGTTCTTCCTGTTTGGCCGCGTCCAGATAGTCTTGCAAGGCGTAGACGAGGTCTTGCGTGCCTTCGCCGGTCAGACCCGAAATGGTGAACACCGGACCTGTCCAGCCGAAGCCTTCGACGAAGCGCTGCTGGGTATCGGCAGGTTCCGGCACCATGTCCAGCTTGTTCAAAACCAGCCAGCGAGGCTTGGCGGCCAACTCGGGATCGTAGCGTTCGAGTTCGCCTACGATAGCGCGGGCATCGGTGATGGCTTGTTCGACCGGATCGGCATCGGGATCCGGCGAGGCGACATCGACGAGATGCAGCAGCACGCGGGTGCGGGCCAGATGGCGCAAGAACAAGTGGCCCAGACCGGCACCTTCGGATGCGCCTTCGATCAGGCCGGGAATATCTGCAACGACGAAGCTGCGCGATGCCGAGGTACGCACCACACCCAGGTTGGGGTGCAGCGTGGTGAAGGGGTAGTCGGCAATCTTGGGCCGCGCATTGGAGATCTTGCTGATGAGGGTCGATTTGCCGGCGTTGGGCAGACCCAGCAGACCAACGTCGGCCAAGACTTTCAGTTCCAGCCGCAGCTTGCGCTGGCCGCCCTCTTTGCCGGGGGTCCATTGACGCGGCGCACGATTCACACTGGATTTGAAATGCAGGTTGCCCATGCCGCCCTCACCGCCGGCCGCCAGGATGACGGTCTGCTCGTGGTGCGACATGTCGAACAATTGTTCGCCCGTTTCGTAATCGTGGATGATGGTGCCTACGGGCACGCGCAGCACGATGTCTGCGGCGGCGGCGCCATACTGATCCGAGCCTCGGCCGTTTTCGCCGTTGCGGGCACGGTGCAGGCGGGCATAGCGGTAGTCGATCAGTGTGTTGATGTTGCGATCGGCCACGGCTATGACACTGCCGCCTCGACCGCCATCGCCACCGTCGGGACCGCCGAAGGGGATGAATTTTTCGCGGCGAAAGCTCGCCACGCCGTTGCCGCCTTTACCGGCGATGACTTCGATGGTGGCTTCGTCGACGAATTTCATGGTGCTCACATCATAGAACGAGCGCAATGCCCGGGGGATAAAACAAAAGCCCTGCCATCCGGGCAGGGCTTTTGACTGCATGCTGCGGCTACGCGGTACGAAACCGGACTAGCCGCGCCGACCATGCATGGCGCGAACGCCACACATGATAGATCAGGCTGCTGCGACGATCGAAACCGTGCGCTTGTTCATGGCGCCCTTGACGCTGAACTGAACCTTGCCATCTTTCAGTGCGAACAAGGTGTGATCCTTGCCGATGCCGACGTTCACGCCAGGGTGAAACGCGGTGCCGCGCTGACGAACAATGATCGAACCTGCGGGGATCAATTCACCACCGTAGGCCTTAACACCCAGTCGTTTCGATTCTGAATCACGACCGTTACGCGTAGAGCCGCCGCCCTTTTTCTGTGCCATGTTTAGCTCCTGCTAATTTAGCTGCCTTAATCCGGATCTTGCTCGAGCACCGCATATCGCGGTGCCAGAACAATCAGACGGTGATGGCGTCGATCTGGATTTCGGTGTAGTTCTGACGGTGGCCTTGACGCTTTTGATAGTGCTTGCGGCGACGCATCTTGAAGATTTTGACCTTGTCGTGCCGGCCATGAGCAACAACCGTCGCCGTGACCACGGCGCCGGAGACAAAAGGCACGCCAACTTTGAGTTGGTCGCCTTCGCCTACCGACAGCACCTGGTCGATGGTGATGGCTTGCCCGATGTCAGCAGGTATCTGTTCTACCTTGAGTTTTTCGCCAGTGGCAACACGATACTGCTTGCCACCGGTTTTTATGACCGCGTACATGGGTAAGTTTCCTAAAATTTGATGTGCAAAGAACATTCCTCGCTATAACGAATAGCGCGCGAGGAACCCTGGATTCTAGCCCGGCAGTCGCGAGAAGTCAAAAAAGTGTGTGGTGCCGTGTACTTACGTCTACATCATGTGTCTTCAGAGCACGTGTACCTAGCGCTTGCGGTGCCCCGTATAATCGTCAGCTTCCGCCCGGACCGGGCGCGTTGCAAAGCCGGAAACGTCTTGAACCTGTCAGATCTGCTCGCTCCCATCGCCCCAGACATGAAACACGTCGACGCGGTTATCCGCGAACGACTGGATTCCGAGGTCGTGCTGATTCGTACGATTGGCGACTATATCGTCAGTGCCGGCGGCAAGCGCATGCGGCCCGCGCTGGTGCTGATGATCGCCCGTGCGCTCAGTTACCAGGGCAAACACCACCATTTGCTGGCGGCAGTGGTCGAATTCATTCACACCGCGACCTTGCTCCACGACGACGTGGTCGACGAGTCGGGTATGCGCCGGGGGCGCCAGACCGCCAACGCGGTATTCGGCAACGCGGCGAGCGTGCTGGTGGGCGACTATCTGTATTCGCGTTCGTTCGAAATGATGGTGGAGGCCGATTCGATGCGAGTGATGGCCATCTTATCGGAAGCTGTGACGGTGATTGCCGAAGGCGAAGTGCTGCAGCTGATGAACGTGCATGATCCGGACGTGTCTCAAGAGCGATATTTGCAAGTCGTTCGTTTCAAGACGGCGAAGCTGTTCGAGGCGGCGGCCCGAGTGGGTGCCGTGCTGGCAGGCGGAACCGACGAGCAGGAAGCGGCGGCCGGTGCCTATGGGCGGCATATCGGCACGGCGTTCCAGTTGGTGGACGACGTGCTGGATTACGGTGGCGACGCCGAGGCGCTGGGCAAGAACGTGGGCGACGATTTACGCGAAGGCAAGCCGACCTTGCCCTTGATTCGAGTGATGGAGACGGGCACCGAGGCGCAACGGGAGCTCGTACGCAGTGCCATTCAGACGGGCGACGGCGATTTCGAGGCGGTGGCCCAGGCCATTCGCGATACGGATGCGTTATCGCACACCATGGATGCCGCTCGCAACGAGGCTGAACTGGCCCGCGCTGCGCTTGCCGATTATCCCGTTTCCGAATTTCGCGAATCTCTGATAGAATTTTGCGCTTTCGCGGTAGATCGTGATCGCTAGCGAAAACATAAGCATCGGGGCGTAGCTCAGCCTGGTAGAGTACTGCGTTCGGGACGCAGGAGTCGGAGGTTCGAATCCTCTCGCCCCGACCACTCATGTGGTCGAATTTTCCTTGTACCGGCAAGGGTAAAAACGCACAGCGCATGCTGTGCGTTTTTGTTTGGGTCGCCGTCGCCTGAATTCAGGCGTGAACCTTGGTGCTTTTTTGCGATTCCGCGAACGCCGCCAGTCTCGGATCGGCGGTGTGTCCGCCCGCTGCCAGGATGGCATCTACATTCGGTTTGAAAGCCGTGTTGGTGCCGTTAGCGGCCAATTGCGCTTTGTATTCGGCCAGCATGGCGGGCGTCACGTCCTCGGGATACAAGGTCGTGACCTCTTTGATCGCTTTCCAGACATCCAAGGTCTCGCCGAAACCATTGCCATTCAACCCCAGGTTTTTCCCGTCCGATTTGAAGGCCGAATAGGCCAGTTCTTCAGGGTTCTTGGTCTTGCTCAACCCTTCGTAGGTTGCATTACCCGCGCCATACGTGAACACGTTGCGGAACCAGATCGCGACTCGTCCTAAAAGCGACGTTTCGGCCTGATGAGCTTCTTTGATCTTAGTGCGGGCGTCAAACGCCTCTCGCGCCAACTCGTCGCCGAAGCATTGCTCGTTGTCGTGAAACTCCTGAAACCTGGCCCTGAACGAATCTTCGTAGGCCGAAGTCACTTTGTCGTTGTAGCTGTTGCGGATATCGGCGTTGTCTCGGGGTTTGTAACCCGCAGCCGGGGGGACGCCAGCCTCCGCCGCACCCCAAGACACGTTGCTACCCCTAGGATTGATCACGCTCATTTTGAAACCTCGGCTTGGTTTGGGTTTGGACCACGTGGGAACTCGCTAAGTAACTGAAAAATAAGAAACGTTCCATCGCGAACTCCATCGATGCGAGCGTGCCCAGGTAAACCGGCATCCCTATTCTGAGCGAGGTAGAGCTGAAACGTTACGGGCCTGGAAGTTGCTCATCTGGCCGTCCGATCGTTGCCTCTTGCAAGGGGGATTTCATGGCATCCGCGACGCGCACTATCTGGAAAGGGGCCATTTCGTTTGGCCTCGTCCACATACCGGTGGGACTGCATACGGCCACGACCGAATCGGGCGTCGATTTCGACTGGCTGGACAAGCGCAGCATGGATCCCGTGGGCTATAAACGCATCAACAAACGGACTGGCAAAGAGATCGGCCGCGAGAACATCGTCAAGGGTGTCGAGTATCAAGCCGGCAAGTATGTCGTGTTGTCGCAGGATGAGATTAACGATGCCTACCCGAGGACGACGCAGACCATCGAGATCGAACGATTCGTCAATGCCGACGCAGTGTCGTTCGTATATCTGGAGCGACCCTATTACATCGCGCCGATCAATAAGGGTCAGAAGGTTTACGCCTTGTTGCGGGATACGCTGTTCAAAACCGGAAAAATTGCCATCGCACGGGTCGTCATTCAAACCAAACAACACTTGGCTGCACTGATTCCAGCGGGCGATGCGCTGGTACTCAATCTGATGCGCTGGGGCGAAGACGTCAAATCAACCGATGAGCTGGCGTTGCCCGCTGTGGGGGCCAAGGGCACGTCGGCTAGCGCCAGTGAACTTAAAATGGCGAAGATGCTGATCGATGATATGTCGGGCGATTGGAATCCGGACGAGTTTAAAGACGAGTTTAAGCACGCCATCATGAGTTTGGTCGAGAAGCGGGCGCGAGCAGGGAAAACGCAGACGGTGTTCGAACCGCAAGAGCGAGCCCCTGCCCATGCCGATAACGTCATCGATTTGACTGCGCTGTTGCAGCAGAGTTTGAGGAATCGTGGCGGCGCGAAAACAGCAGCCAAAAAAACGAAAACAACGAAAACAACGAAGAGAATTTCCGGGCCTGCGGCGTCTGTGTCGACATCCAAGACGGCCACCACATCGACATCGACTGCAAGCGCCAAGGCTAAAACGACTTTCGCTAAGAGATCCGTCTCCCAACCGACATCGGCGAGCAAGGCAGTACGTCAAGGCACTTCGACTCAAAAAGCCGCAAAAACAACTGTCGATCGACGCAAGGCAGCGTAAATCATGGTTGATTCGCTTAAGCGGTATCGCGAAAAGCGCAACTTTAAGGTGACATCCGAGCCAGCAAAAGGTGGGCGAAGCAACCACGCCGCCCGTGCTTTTGTGGTTCAGAAGCATTGGGCGAGCCGCCTGCACTATGACTTTCGCCTCGAATTGGATGGCGCAATGAAAAGTTGGGCGGTTCCCAAAGGGCCAAGCCTGGATCCAACCGTGAAGCGGATGGCGGTCGAGGTGGAAGATCACCCGATTGCCTACAACCAGTTCGAAGGCAACATACCGAAGGGTCAGTATGGGGCGGGCACGGTCGTCATTTGGGACGAAGGAACGTGGCATCCAGTCGGCGATGCGCGTAAAGGGTTGAAAGACGGACATATTAAGTTCGACCTCGATGGCGTCAAACTGAAGGGGAGATGGGCGCTGATTCGAATGAAGGAGAACGATACGCGTCAGCCGCCCTGGCTGCTGATCAAAGAGAAGGATGAGCACGCCCGGCCGTCAAATGACTACAGCGTGACCGATGATCTGCCCGATAGCGTGGTGCCGCTGCGCAAGAAAAACCTCGCAGGCCGCATTCCGGGCGTCGAAACAGACATGCCCGAAACCGTGAAACCTCAGTTGGCGACGTTAGCGACGGCATTGCCATCGAATCCCGCCGATTGGATCTACGAAACCAAGTTCGACGGCTACCGCATTATGGCGCGGGTGCAAGGAACGAAGGTCCGTCTGTTTACTCGCAATGGACACGACTGGACATCCAAGCTTTCTCACATCGCCGAAGGACTGGTTGGATTGATGGCCGATCGAGCGTGGATCGATGGTGAAATCGTGGTCTTGGGTGCTAGCGGCATGCCCGATTTCCAAGCCCTGCAAAATGCATTCGATCGGGATCGTACCGACAAGATCGTGTTTTATGCGTTCGATCTGCTCTATGTCGCAGGGCGTGATATTCGGTCTGAACCTGTCTTCTTGCGTCGCGAGCTGTTGCGACAGCTGATCGATTCGGCGACGGCCAGGTCGATCCGGTTCAGTCCAAGTCTCGATGCGCCACCTGAGGACTTGTTGGCGGCGGCATGTCGGCAGGGGCATGAGGGTCTGATCGCCAAGCTTGCGGATAGTCGCTACGTGCCGCGTCGTAGCGAAGCCTGGATCAAGCTGAAGTGCGGTCAACGCCAGGAGTTTGTGGTGGTAGGGTACACCTCGCCTCGAGGCAGCCGCACAGGGCTGGGAGCGCTGTTGCTGGCGGTGCACAACGAGAAAGCTGCGCTGCGCTATGCGGGCAAGGTGGGAACGGGTTTCGACGATCGCGGATTGCGCGAGTTGGAGGGCCGATTGTCGGCGATGCGCGTGGACGCCCGACCCCTAGACGTGGGTGGGCAGGGCGTTCGGGGCGCGATGTGGGTTAAGCCCGAACTGATTGCCGAGGTGAGCTTTGCGTCATGGACGACAGGCGGACATGTACGCCATGCGGTGTTCAAGGGGATACGCGGTGATAAACCCGTGAAAAACATCACCCGTGAGAAAGCGGTGGACGCCGGAAAGCGGGTGACAGAGAAAAGGGACGCCAGCGCTAGCAGTCGCGGTAAGTTGTCTCATCCCGATCGCGTCGTCGACCCTTCTACAGGTCTCACCAAGCTGGATTTGGCGCGTTATTACGCCCAGGTCGCCCATCTGCTGATTCCGCATTTAAAAGGGAGACCCGTCTCGTTCCTGCGCGCGCCATCCGGCACTCATAAATCGACCTTCTTTCAAAAACACCTGGATTGCGCGATTCCTGGCGTCAAAGCGCTGTCGCAGAAGCTGGACCCCGATCATCCTCCATTGATGGAAGTGCCCACAGGCGAGGCTTTGCTAGCGGCGGCTCAGATGAACGTCGTTGAATTTCATACTTGGAATGCCGTCAAGACCGCGATAGCCAAACCTGACCGGATGACGTTCGATCTCGATCCAGGCGCCGGGATAAAGTGGTTCGAGATGGTGCGAGCCGCCGATCTGATGCATGTGCTGCTGCGCGAACTGGGCTTAAATTCGTGGCTTAAAACCAGTGGTGGTAAAGGACTGCACGTGGTGGTGCCGGTGCGTAAGCATTACGACTGGGACACTACGAAAGCGTTCTCGCAAGCCATCGTGCATCACCTGGCCACTACCCTGCCTGCCCTGTTTGTCGCTAAAAGCGGTCCTAAGAACCGCGTGAGGAAAATCTTCGTCGATTATCTGCGTAATGGTTTTGGGGCGACCACGGTTGCGGCATGGTCGGCGCGGGCGCGACCGGGTTTGGGCGTATCGGTGCCGATCGACTGGGACGAAGCGGTAGAGCTGAGCAGCGGCGCTCATTGGACGATTGCCGATATCGACGCACGCATGGAGCTGGGCGAGACCCCGTGGCGCGATTACGCTCCTCAGCCGTTAACCGATGCTATGTCGACACTAGGTTTCGATCCGCGCAAGAAAAGCTAGCGTCAGCGCGCCATGTGCCGCAGCGGAGCGAGTGCTGGAAGTCATGCGTCCAGTTCGAAGTGACGTTCGAGCAGGTGGCCGAAGCGGTCGTAAGCGGCGTTCGCGCCGGCGATGACCGCGTCGTGCATGTCGGGAGTCAGGGCATCGCTATCCAAGGACGCGACGAAACGCCGCCACACCACCATGCGTCCCTCGGGGTAGGCCGCCAGGTTACGCGCACCGAACTCGGCAGACAGACCGAGATTGGCCTGGGCCTGCTTGAACAAAAACGCGGCACCCAGGGTAGAACCTTCGGAGACGTACAGCCAGCCTAGTGCTTCCGGCATGGCGACGCCGATGCTGGCGATGTCATCTTGCGGGGCGTCGACACCCAGGTCGCGCAAATCGGCCAAGGAGCCGTCTTCACGTCCGCGCGCTTCCAGATCGGGTACGGCGCTTTTCACGGCGTCGTTGTGAAACAGATGTTCGATATCGCGTTGGAACAAATACTGCGCGGCGACGAAGCGAGCATACGCGTTGCGGCTGGAGAACGGCGCGCCATGCGCCATCAACCGATGCATGCGCTCGTGCTGATCGTTGGTCTCGTGTTTCAGACGCTGCGACAGAGAGGGGCGTTCGAGAATTTCGGTAGTCATGGGCTTGCCAGTAATGAGAGTGAAAGCAATCCGTGGGAAATGGGTGCCGAGGGTTCTGATTATTCCCCAGTGGCTTGTGCATCACGCGTTAAAAATACTTAAGAATGCGTTCGACCGCCACGCAAGCGCTGAATTGCAGTTCCATGCGGCGCTCGGTGCTGAAGAAACAAAGACGGGTCAGGGTGTCGCGTCAACGTTCATGGCGGTGAAGGTAACGAAGGGAACAGAGGTTTGGGCGCTGGCTTGCCAGGTTTCGCCCTGGGCCAATTGTTCGCGCACGGCGGTGGTCTCGCCCACGTCCTGACCGGCCTCGTCGCGCAGCACGAACCGGACGCTAAGCGTTGGAATCTCCGCGCCACTGCGATTTGTCACGTCGGCGCGCAGGGTCGTGACGCCTGTCGTGCTGTCTTTGAATGCATGCATATCGGTCAGCGTCACGCCCCGTGCCAGCGTTTGTTGCGCATGGGTGTGGGGAGACCACAGCGCACATGCCGCAGCGGTCAGCATGGCGTAGGCGATCCATCGGCGGGCGCACCGGGAAGCCGTATTGGTATTCGGCGAGAAGCCAGGACTGGCTGAAAAAATGGCAAGCCTCCTTATCCTGAATTACGCAGGCCCGCTGCCACCCCGTTGATCGTGAGGTGGATAGCGCGCGGTGTACGCACCGCCTCGGCGTTGCCGTCTGCGCTGCGATTCGTACGTTGAGATGCCGCTCGCCAGCGACGCAACAGCTCGATTTGCAGGTAGTTCAACGGGTCGATATAGGCAAAGCGCTGCTGCAACGAGGCAAGCAGCAAGGGCTCGTTTGCCAGCAGCTCACGCTGCGTCAGCAATTTCAGTACCGTCACCGTTCGGGCGTGCTCGGTCTCGATCAGGCCAAAAATACGCTCGCGCAGGCTTCGATTCGGCACCAGCTCGGCATACCCTCGGGCGATGGTCAGATCGGACTTGGCCAGCACCATTTCCATGTTCGATAGCAGCGTGCGAAACAGGGGCCAGTCTTTTGCCATGGTTCGCAGCTGCTTCAATCGGGCAGTGCGTGATTTGGGTCCCTTGGGCATGCCGTGTTCGAGATAGTCGTCGATGGCCGTGCCTACGCCATACCACCCGGTCAATAGCAAGCGACATTGCGCCCACGAGAACCCCCACGGGATGGCGCGCAAGTCTTCGATTCTCTGGCCGCCCTTGCGCGATGCGGGGCGCGACCCGATGTTCAAGCCCGCGATCTCGTTGACCGGCGTGGCGGCAAAAAAGTATTGGGCGAAGCCCGGCGTCTCGTAGACCAGCCCGCGATAGGCGCGTTGCGACACCGCCGACAAATGCGCCACGACTTCGCCGTATTCCTCGAAGCGCGCATCTTCGGCCTGTGCGGCAAGCGCCTGAGGGGTCAAGCTGCTTTCCAGGGTAGCGGCCACCAGCAACTCCATGTGCCAGCGACCCACCTCGGCGTCCTTGTACTTGCTCTGGATGACTTCGCCTTGCTCGGTCAGCCGGATTTGTCCGGCCACGGTGCCGGGCGGTTGTGCCAGGATGGCGTCGAAGCTCGATCCGCCGCCGCGTCCGACCGAACCGCCACGGCCGTGAAACAGCCGCAGCTTGACCTTGTGGCGGGCAAACACCTGCACTAGGGCGCGCTCGGCTTGGTAGAGCGACCAGTTCGACGTCAGGTAACCGCCATCCTTGTTGCTGTCGGAATAGCCCAGCATGACCTCCTGAGTGCCGCCCTGAACGCGTTGGATGCGCTCTCGCACCTCGGGCAGGGACAGCCATGCGTCCATGATTCCCGGTCCGTTTTCCAAGTCGGGAATCGTCTCGAACAGGGGAACCACGGCCAGCCCATCCAAGGCACCAGGGCGCGCATCGGGCGGAGAGATCAACCCAGCTTCTTTTTGCAGCACCATGACTTCGAGCAGGTCGCTTAGCGTTTCGGTGTGCGAAATGATGGCCTGTGTCACGGCACGTGGGCCGAACCGGGCGCGGGCCTCGTAAGCGGCACGCAGCACGTTCATCTCGCGCGTGGTGGTGTCCGTGTAGGTCAGCCAGGGCGAGGCTAAGGGTCGCCCTTGAGAGAGCTCGGCACGCAGGACCGCGACGCGGCTGTCTTCGTCCAGCGCCAGATAATCCAGCGCTTGGCCGCGGTGTTCAACGCCAGCGCGTCGGAACAATTCGGCCAAGGTTTGTTCATGGACGTCCGAGCTCTGACGCAAGTCCAGTGTCGCCAGATGAAAGCCGAATATCGCGACGGCTTGTTGAAGGTCCGTCAGGCGTAGCCGCGCAATCGGTGCGGCTTGATGGTCGCCCAGGGAGGCCGTCAACGTGGCGAGATCGGCGGCGAATGCGGCGGCGTTGGGGTAGGGCTCGGCGGGTGCTGCGGGCCGCCGGGCCAGGTCGGTTTGCGTCAGATGACGTGCCGTCGCGGCCAGGCGGGCGTAGACGCCCACCAGGGCTCGGCGATAGGGCTCGTCCTGCCGATGGGCCGAATGATCGCCGCCTGCCTCGGCCAGCGCTTGCAGGGCGGGCTCGGCATCGATTAGCAACGTGCTGATCGACAGTTCTGCGCCCAGCGCATGGACCTCGCTTAGATAATGATCCAGCAACACCGACGACTGGCGCAACATGGCGCGGTCGAGCGTGGCGGCGTCTACATTGGGGTTGCCGTCCCGATCGCCGCCGATCCAGCTGCCCATGCTCAGAAACGGCGCAAGCGGCTCGGGTGGCGGTGCGAACGGCTGATTGCCATCTCGTCCGAGTTGGCGCGATAGATCGCCATACAACTGCGGCAGCACCGACAGAAACGTGCTGCGATAGTAAGAAAGCGCATTCTCGATCTCGTCGGCTACTGTCAGCCGGGTATAGCGCAACATCCGGGTCTGCCACAGGGTGGCAATGTGGCCAATGAGCACGCGGTCGAGTCCTTCGCGTTCGTAAGGCGTCAGACGCTGATCGCGTTGTGCCAAACCTGTCGCGATGTGGCGGTGTACATCCAAGGTGCTTTTGCGCTGTACTTCCGTGGGATGGGCCGTCAGGACGGGCACGATATGCGCGTTTTCCAGCCACTTGCGAATGCGTGCTGCCGAAACACCCTGCTCTTTTAGGATGGCAATAGCGTGTCGGATGCCGCCACGAGACGGCGTGTCGTCGGCCAAAGCGTGCGCCCGCTGGCGTCGGTTCTGATCGCGGTCTTCGGCGATGTTGGCCAGATGCAGGAAGTAGCTGAAGGCTCGGGCGACGGCATTCGGGTCTTCTCCGCGCAAACCGCGCACGCGGTTGCGTACGCTTTGCGCACTGGCTGCGTCGCCGGTGCGGCGGGACTGCACCGCATGCCGTCTGAGGTGCTCGACCGTTTCGAATACCCGTTTGCCTTCGCAGGCAGCGATCACGTCGCCCAACACCCGGCCCAGCAGCCGGATGTCTTCGCGCAAAGGGTCGGATGGCGGGGTGGGGGGCACGCGTGTCGTCATGGCTTTTCCCAATGGATCGTTTTCAGGCGAAAATCCACTGTACCGCAAGGCCATCGGGCAAAGCGCAGTACGGGGCATTCACCCGAGCCGATCGCCGTCGTATTTTCCGAATCCCCACTTTTGTTTTCAAGGTTGTCTGCTATGTCGCACGGATCTCGTCACGCACTGGTTTTATTTTCGGGTGGACAAGATTCCACCACGTGCCTGGCGTGGGCATTGGCGCGTTATGACCGGGTCGAGACCGTGGCATTCGATTATGGCCAGCGCCACCACGTCGAGCTCGATGCTCGGCTGAATGTGCTGGCGGCCTTGCGCGAGGCTTATCCGGACTGGGCCGCGAAATTGGGGGAAGATCATCTGCTGCCGCTGACTGTCATTGGTCAAGTGGGCGGAACGGCCATGACCGAGGCGCGGGATATCGAAATGCAGGCCAATGGCTTGCCAAATACATTCGTGCCGGGCCGTAATTTAATGTTTTTAACGGTGGCGGCTGCGCTGGGCTATCGGCGCGGGCTGGATGTATTGGTGACGGGCGTATGTGAAACCGACTATTCCGGCTATCCCGATTGCCGTGACGACACGATCAAGGCGCAACAGGTGGCGCTGGCACTGGGCCTGGGCGCGCGGGTGACGATCGATACGCCGTTGATGTGGATCGACAAAGCGCAGACCTGGGCGCTTGCCAACGAGCTAGGCGGTGCCGCCTTGGTGGATATCGTGATCGAGCATAGCCACACGTGCTATTTGGGCGACAGAGGAAAGCGTCACGACTGGGGATATGGGTGTGGCGATTGCCCCGCGTGCGATTTGCGAAAAAAGGGATGGCTGGCTTGGCAGAAAAACCTGTGAGAACAGACGCAGCAGACTGGCCGACATGCCCGCGATCAGGACGCCCAGCATCCACAGAAGTAGCGTGAACTTGGCGGCAGCGGCATCCACGAATTTCTCCAGCTTCGCATTCATTGCGGCGAAGCGTAGATTCAGGTACGCGTCTTGTTTTGAATACTAAGGAGCTGCAGTGTCAGCCGTCGATCTAAAGTCCCAGCGTACTTTTCGCACGGTAGCGATTGCTCGCAAATCAGTATCGATTCCGTTGACGTCGCGACCGCAGGATCGATCATGCCCGGTACGCCATGTGCTAAGCCCGTCGTAATACCTCGTTGCTTGACTTGAAGCCGAGGTCATACGACGATCATTGCACCGCACAAAAAGGACTTGACTACCGTGACTGACTCTGCTCGTTCTACTGCTGCTCCCGCTGATCTCGCCTGCGAGGATATTCGTTCGTCGCTATCTCCCGACGCGATCAAGAAAGCTTTTTTGGATCACCTGTTGTATACCCAGGGCAAAGACCTGGAGGTGGCGTCTAAGAACGATCTTTACCAGTCCTTGTCGCATACCGTGCGAGACCGCATTTTGTCGCGTTGGGCGGCGACATCCTCGGCGTACCGAAAGGCGGGTTCCCGCACGGTGGCTTACCTGTCGGCCGAATTTTTAATGGGGCCATATCTAGGCAATAGTTTGCTCAGCCTCGATATCACTGACGAGGTTCGCTGCGCCATGCAGGAGCTGGGCCTCGATATGGACGATATTCTGCGCCACGAAGAAGAGCCCGGCCTGGGTAACGGCGGTCTGGGGCGACTGGCGGCGTGTTTCATCGACTCGCTGGCCACCATGGAAATTCCCGCATTGGGCTATGGCATTCGCTACGAGTACGGTATTTTCTTCCAGACCATCATGGACGGCTGGCAGGTCGAGAATACGGATAAGTGGTTGCGCTACGGCAACCCGTGGGAAATCCATCACGCGGAATGGGGTGTCGAGGTCAAGCTCGGCGGCTATACCGAACCCTATACCGACGACCGAGGCCGCCATCGTGTGCGTTGGGTGCACGAGAAAACCGTGCAAGGCGTACCTTTCGATTCGCCGATTATGGGTTATCAGGTTGGTAACGTCAATACACTAAGACTATGGCGCGCCGAATCGACCGAATCGTTCGACATCTCGGTGTTCAACCAGGGCGATTATCTGGGCGCCGTCAATAAGAAGGTGACTTCCGAGAACCTGACGAAAGTGCTGTATCCCAATGACGAAAGTGTTCAAGGCAAGGAGCTGCGGTTAGAGCAGCAGTACTTCTTCGTATCGTGCTCATTGCAGGACATGCTGCGCATCCAACGCTTGCGCGGCTTGCCGGTCACCAAGTTCCACGAGTCGTTCGCGGTACAGCTGAACGACACGCATCCGGCGATCGGCGTGGCCGAGTTAATGCGCTTGTTGGTCGATGAGCATGTCGTGCCCTGGGACGAGGCTTGGGCCGTGACCCGCGCCAGTTTTGGCTACACCAATCACACCTTGCTACCCGAGGCGCTGGAGCGTTGGCCGTTGGAGCTGTTCAAACGCATCCTGCCCCGCCATTTGGAAATCATCTACGAGATTAACGCTCGCTTCCTGCACGAGGCGCGAATTCATTTCTTCGGCGACGAGTCGCGTATCGCCAGAATGTCGTTGATTGACGAGACGGGCGAACGGTATGTCCGCATGGCTAACCTGGCGTGCGTGGGCAGCTATGCGATCAACGGCGTGGCGGCATTGCATTCCGAATTGCTCAAGCGCGACGTGCTGGAAGATTTCCATGCCTTGTGGCCGGAAAAATTCACCAGCGTGACCAATGGCGTGACCCCGCGCCGCTGGGTGGCATTGAGCAATCCGCGCCTGGCCACATTGATCGACGACAGCATTGGCTATGGCTGGACACGCGATTGGGCGCGTATCGATGCCCTCGAGCCCTTTGCCGACGACGCGTCGTTTCGCGAGTCGTGGCGCTCGATCAAGCGTGCGAACAAGGTGGATCTGGCGGGCCTGATCCTGCGTCGTACCGGCATCAGCGTGGATCCGGATTCGATGTTCGACATCCTGGTCAAACGTATTCATGAATACAAGCGGCAGCATCTGGCGGTCTTGCATATCATCGCGCTGTATCACCGCATCAAGTCGCACCGCGACCTGGATATCGTGCCGCGAACCTTCATTTTCGCAGGCAAGGCGGCGCCCGGCTATCACCGGGCCAAGCTGATCATCAAGCTCATCAACTCGGTCGGCGAGGTGATCAACAAAGATCGGGATGTTCGTGATCTTTTAAAAGTGGTGTTCATTCCTAACTTCAGCGTGACGCATGGCCAGCAGGTTTATCCGGCCGCAGAGTTATCCGAGCAGATTTCGCTGGCGGGCAAAGAGGCCTCGGGTACTGGCAATATGAAGTTCGCCATGAATGGCGCGTTGACGATCGGCACCCTCGATGGTGCAAACGTCGAGATTCGCGAGCAGGTGGGCGAAGAAAACTTCTTCATGTTCGGCATGACCACCGACGACGTTCGTGCGTTACGCGAGAGTGGCTACGTGCCGAGCGAGTACTACCGTGCCGATGGCGAACTGCGCGCGGCCATCGATCTGATCGCCAACGGCTATTTTTCGAAGGGCGATCGAGATTTGTTCGCGCCCCTGGTCGCCGATCTGCTCGATCACGATCCGTATATGCTGCTGGCCGATTACGCCAGCTACGTCGATTGTCAGAGCAGGGTCAACGAACGTTATACCAATGCCGCTGCCTGGAATCGAATGTCGATTCTGAACACGGCACGATCCGGGCATTTTTCGTCGGATCGTGCCATTCGCGAATACCAGGAAGGTATCTGGAAGGTCAACGCGGTGCAGGTTTGACCGCTACGTTAGGGGGCACTTCCCGTAGCATTTGTCTGACCTTGGCGCGGCGGCCGTTGTCGGCCAGCTCGCGCCCAGCACGCAGGGGGGCTTGCAGTGCGCGTTCGAGATAGGGCCGAGCCTCCTTTGGACGCTTTTGTGCGATCAGGAAGTCGGCATAGTAGTAGTTGCTGTCCAGGCCATCGGGCGATACGGCGATGGCTTCTTTGAACAGGGTTTTGGCACGTTCCTTGTCGCCAAAACCGATGGGCCAGCGCGGCACGTTGGCATACAGACCACCCAATCCGTAGTAGACGGCACCCCCCATTACCTTGGGATCGATCCCGCGGGCTTTTTCGAAAGCGTCGCGCGCTTGGCGAACCACCGTGAGCACGCCCAAGCCACCATTGGCGCGCCCCTCAGAGGCCAGGGCAATACCTAGCCAGGTATGCGCCTCGGCGCGTCCGGGATGCGTTTGAACGAGCTCGGCCGCGGTGACGGCAAGGGCCTTTAACGCTGCTTCGCGATCGGCTGCTGGCGCTTCGTACTGGATACGATCCCATTTTTGCTGCTCTGCGCTCAATCGGGTCGTTAAATCGTCGGCTTGGGCGTGAGCGTTACTACATACGAAGGCAAGCCCGATGGCGGCAAGCCCAATTCGACAAGCGGAAAAAAAGCGGTGTGTCATGATGGCTCCTGAGTACACGCCGAGAGTACGCGTGAGAGCCTTCGATCCTTGCACAGTAGATCGGTGCAAGCGTGGACGCCGCTAACTCGTTACAGACAGTCGAGACTGTAGGTACAGCTAGCGGCGTTTCGCTCGCTCGATCAATCGTCCGCTTTAACCGGTTTAGCAGTCTTGCGGGCGCGACGTGGGCGGGTAGCGGGTGTTGCCGTAGATGGCGAATCGTCCACAGCACCAACTGTAGCTGCCGACTGAGCCAAGACGGTTTTGGCGACCGAATGGGCGGTACTCGCTGGTGGGTGAGGTGCAGCCGTTGCGGCGGGCGAGCGGGGCTTGCGACTGCGACGCTTCGGTGCAGCCGTCGTTTCTTGGGCCTCGGCATCGTCGTGCGATTCGGCCGTGTGAGCGCTGGCGGGCAAAATCGTTCCGGGGGCGGTCGCAATCGGCGGCAAAGCCTGCGCCGATTTGCCAGAGGGTCGCTTGACGGGCGGCGTGCTGGTGTGCGCCTGGACCGCAGCGACGATGTCGGCGTCGCTCGAATCCAGGGCTGTCGGCAACTCGCCTTGACCGTGCGACTCTTGCTGGGCTTTCTTGCGCGCCCGAGCGTTCTGCCGTCTGCGCGGCGAGCGGGCCGACGAATCGCCAGCGGTCGATTCGTCCTGACCAACGGCATCGAGAACCTGGATCGCAGTCTGGGTCACTTCGCCCGCGGCCTGAGCCAGCGCGGCGACGGGGTGGGCTTCAGCGGCGGGATCCTCTCCCGCATGGCGATAAACATAGGCGCCGGACTTGTCGTCCCGGCCAAAGGCTAGCAGGCCGCGCGACTGCGCTTCTTCCAGCACATTGCCGAAAGTGCGAAAGCCGAAATACGACTCGTTGAAGTCGGGCATGCGCCGCTTGATCGCTTCTTTCAGCACCGACGCCCACAGCTTGCCGCTGTCGCCACGCTCGGACATCAGGGCGTCGAAGGTCTCTACGGCGATTTCGATGGCGCGCGTTCGGCGCACGTCGACATCGTCCTTGTTGCGACGCTTATCCTCGCCGCGCTTTTCTTCACCGGCCGATGCTCGCTTGTCTTCGGCAGGCGCACGCTTGGTGGCCCCTTGGCCGCGATTGTCTCGGCGGGCGTCGTTACGCTGCCGCTCGCGCACCAGATCGTCGTAAAAAATGAATTCGTCGCAGTTCGCGACCAGCAGATCGGAGGTCGATTGCTTGACGCCGACGCCGATTACTTTCTTGGCGTTCTCGCGCAGCTTCGAGACCAGCGGCGAGAAATCCGAGTCGCCACTGATGATGACGAAGGTGTTGACGTGCGCCTTGGTGTAGCACAGGTCTAGCGCATCGACCACCAGCCGGATGTCGGCCGAATTCTTGCCCGACTGACGCACGTGCGGAATTTCGATCAGTTCGAAATTGGCCTCATGCATGGCGGCCTTGAACGGCTTGTAGCGGTCCCAGTTGCAATACGCTTTCTTGACCACAATGCTGCCCTTGAGCAGCAGACGTTCGAGGACGGGCTTGATGTCGAAACTGTCGTATTCGGCGTCGCGAACGCCGAGTGCGACGTTCTCGAAATCGCAGAATACCGCCATGCTTAAGTTGTTTTCAGATGTCATGGGGTCAGCGTAGCGTAAAAACGTTCGTGTTGTTTGTGGTGGAGTCCAAACCGATGAACACCTGGAATTCGCCCGATTCGATCACGGTCCTGGCGTCGCGGTCGAAAAACGCGAGATCGCTATCGCGCAGGGTGAACGCCACCTCACGCGATTCGCCTGCGCGCAGCCACACTTTTTGAAAGCCCTTCAACTCGCGCACGGGCCGCGATTGCGACGCCACGGGATCGCGGGTGTAGAGCTGAACAGTGGTCGCGCCGTCGCGTTTGCCGCGATTGGTCACGGTGACCGCAGCCCGAATCTCGCCACCTCGGTCTAGCACGGCCGACGACAGCTGGACGGGCGACACGTCGAAACGGGTATAGCTCAAGCCGTAGCCGAAGGGGTAGACCGGGCCGTTCTCTTCGTCGAAGTAGCGCGAGGTGTATTTGTTCGGACGTTGGGGGTCGAAGGGCCGGCCGGTGTTCAGATGGCCGTAATACTGCGGAATCTGGCCGACCGAACGCGGGAAGGTGGTGGGCAGCTTGCCCGACGGGTTGTGATCGCCAAACAGCACGTCGGCGATGGCGTTGCCGCCTTCCGTGCCGGCAAACCAGGTTTCCAGTATGGCCGTGGCATTGGCGTGCTCCCAGGGCAAGGCCAGGGGGCGGCCATTCATCAACACGATCACTAGCGGCTTGCCGGTCGCCTTCAGAGCGTGTAGCAGCTTGCGTTGGCTTTCAGGGATTTCGATGTTGCTGCGGCTGGACGCCTCGTGCGCCATACCATGCGCCTCGCCCACGACCGCCAGAATCACGTCGCTGCCCTTGGCGACGCGCACCGCTTCGTCGATCATGGCTTGCGGCGAACGCGTGTCGATCTCCAGATCGTTTTCGTACTCGGTCAGGTATTTCTGGATAGCGGGGTCGTCGGTGGTGTTGGCACCCTTGGCATAGCTCAGACGCACGCCAGCACCCCCCACGTTGGCCAAGCCCTCGTAGACGCTGACCGTCTGTGCCGTGACGCCAGCGGCCGACCAGTTGCCCATGGTGTCGCGCTTGCTCTTGGCCAGTGGGCCGATGACCGCCAGTCGGCCCGATTTCGGCAAGGGCAGGATGTCGGCATCGTTCTTCAGCAGCACCAAGCTGTCGCGGGCGATACGGCGGGCGTCGTCACGATGCAGGCGGCTTTCTGCGTTGGTGTCCAAAGGTGGATCGTCAGGCTTGCCCAAGCGCCCGAAGGCGTCGTGGAACAGGCCCATGTCGTACTTCATCAGCAACACGTAGCGCGCGGCAGCGTTGATACGCGCCTCGTCGATCTCGCCTTTGGCCAGCATGTCGGGCAGTTGCTCGCCGTACACTATATCGCTCATGCTGAGATCTACACCCGCCATGATGGCGGCGCGGGCCGCATCGTGAATGTTGCTTGCCACGCCATGCTTGATCAGTTCGTTTATGGCGCCGTGGTCGCTGATGGTGACCCCAGTGAAGTCCCATTGCTTGCGCAGCAGATCGTCCAGCAGCCAGCGGTCGGATGTCGCCGGCACGCCATTTAAGGAGTTCAAGGCGATCATGACCGCGCCTGCCCCGGCATCGACCGCGGCCTTGTAAGGCGGCAGGTAGTCCTGGAACAGGCGCTGGCGGCTCATATCCACCGTGTTGTAGTCGCGTCCGCCTTCGATCGCGCCATAGGCGGCGAAGTGTTTGACCGATGCCATGATGCTGTCCGGTCGGCTCAGGTCGTCGCCTTGATAGGCATGCACCAGAGTTTCGCCGATGCGGGAGACCAGATAGGTGTCTTCGCCGAAGCTTTCCGAACTGCGTCCCCAGCGCGGATCGCGAGTGATGTCCACCACGGGTGAGAACGTCATGTTCAGGCCATCGGCGGCGGCTTCGATCGCCGATACCCGGCCACTGCGGGCGATGGCCTGCAGGTCCCAGGTCGAGGCCAGACCCAAGTTGATGGGAAATACGGTGCGATGACCATGTATCACATCGTAGGCAAAGGCCAAGGGAATCTTCATGCGATTATGCGCGACCTGTTCCTGCATGGGCCGGATGTCGTGACGCACGACGGTGTTGAACACCATACCGATCCGGCCTTCCCGAATCTCCTGCAAAACCTGCTCGCGAGGATTGTCGGGGCCGACGCTGATCAAGCGCAATTGATCGACCCTTTCCTGGACGGTCATGCGGCGCAACAGATCTTCGACGAAGGCTTCGCGTCCCATCCGGGTGAGCGAATCGGCAAAGGGTGAGTATGACGCAGGCATTCGGTTGCGTGAGGCGTTGGCCGCTGTCGAACCCTTGGCTGTGGTGGACGAGTTGCCGTCGGATCCGGGCGCCGCACAACCCGCGAGCAGGGCGACACTGAGACCGAGAGCCGCGTACAAGGCTTTCATGATGAACTTTCCAAAAGGGCTGTGGGCATGCAGTCGCGCCCAAGATAGGCTCCGCGGATAATAACAATTAGCCGGTAGCGTTGGGATAAGACGCCCTGATGGTTGCATCTTGCTCCAGCTCGGCGGCCATCTCCAGCGCCACCTGAAGCTCGAACCGCATCCGTGGTGCGCTCAAGTCGATGCCCAGCAAGGCATGCAGGCGTTCGAGCCGGTAGCGCAAGGTGCTGATGTGGATGTCCAGCTCCTGCGCCGTCTGCGCCAGCTGGAAACCGGTGTGTGCCAAGGCGCGCAGGGTGTCCAGCAGGGCGGCATGACGCGGGTCGTGCAGCAGGGGTCCCAACCGCGAGTCGATCAGCATGCGTCGGGCCTGAACATCGCCCATCAAGGCCTGTGGAAACATGATGTGTTCGAAGCGTAGCAGCTGGCCGGGTTTCAGATGTTCGACCAGCGAAGCGACATCGTGGCCCGCCGCGCGAACACCCGGCACGCCACGATGCGCACGGCTGACGGCCAAAGCCATGCCTTTTTCCGCCAATGCCTGCCAGAGCGGGGCGGGATCGGCATCGGCAGACAGCAGAAAGATCGCCTGGTTGGTCGATGCGAACATCAGGGCACCGTGATGGCGCTGTTCGAGATAGGCGCGCAATCGGGCGGTCCAGGCTTCACGGCGCAAGAAGCCCGATCGCGTGAGCGGCAAGGGTTCATTGAACAACGCCAGGCAGGCGATGTGGTCGATATCGGGATCCCAGCCGTGCAGACGAACGCGTTCGAGCGAAGCGGCTGTCGCCTTGAAACTGCCTTCCAACATCGATTCGAGCATCGAGTAGCCCAACCGATGCTCTTGCATGGTAAGCGCCTGCATATGGCCGAGTTGTACGGCGGCGACGACGGCGGCGTGTTCGGCGGCGCGCACATCCAGGTCGCTCAAGGGCGTCGGATGATCGTCCAGCCAGACCACGGCGGTCAGTTGCTCGGCCACATAGACCGGGCATGCCAGCCGCGCGGGCATATCGCGTTGAGGCGCGGGAATGCGCAAGGGTTGTTGCGTGGCAGGGGGCGTCTGGGGAAAGCGATCGCGGCTGTGCAGCATGTATAGCTTCTCACGCGATTGGCGCAAGGCGCTGGTATCGCGCGCACCCAGCAAGGCGCCGTCGGGTGCGGTGAAGGTCACGTCGCGGTCGAGCAGTTCGCTCAACACATCGGCCAGCTCGGCCAAGCTGGCCTGGCGGGCTGCGGCATTGGTCAATGCGCGGTGTATCGCTTCGGAGCGCACCAGCATGGCGTGCTGGTTACCGATGATGCGGGCATGAACTTCTTCGGTGACCTGGCTGAATGGGACATCCCAGGGCAGCTCCAGCAAGGCCAGTCCGACCTGATTGGCCTCGTCGATGGCGTCGACTGGAAAGTGATCCAGAAACCGGGGCACGGCCAGAACGACGCCTGCCAGGCCGGCGGTGTGTAGCGCCCGAATCAGCGCGCGTTGCGCCTGGGCGTCGGTGGAATCGGGCCAGTGATAACCGGTGGTGAGCAGCAAGTGCCCAGGTTTGATCCAGCCTGTGATGTCGGGGTGATCGACCAGATGGACCCAGGACACCTCGGCATGGAGGGCACCCGTGCCCGCGGCGACGGTCGCCCGGTTCAGCACGGTGTGGGTAAGCAGCGCGGCGAGATCCATGATGGCAGACGTGGGGCGGGCACGCCGATCGCGCCCGCTGCCCCGCTATCTTAGTGGATCACACCTCCGTGCCTGCGAACGGGCACGAGCGACGTGCACGCTTTAACGCTTCAGGGCGATGGAGGTGTACTTGATGTCCAGGTACTCTTCCAGGCCCCAGTGGCCGCCTTCACGGCCCAGGCCGCTGTCCTTCACACCACCGAACGGTGCCTGCGCCGAAGCGGGGGCACCGTCGTTGATGCCGACAATGCCGTATTCCAGCGCTTCGGACACGCGATAGGCGCGCGACAGATCGTGGGTATACAGATAAGCCGCCAGGCCGAAGGGCGTATCGTTGGCGGCGCGCACCGCTTCTTCTTCCGTGTCGAATACCGTGATGGGGGCGACAGGGCCGAAAGTTTCTTCGGTCATGATGCGCATGTCGGGCGTCACGTCGGCCAGCACGGTGGGCGCGTAATAGAAGCCCGGACCGGCCTGGCCGCCAGTCAGCACGCGGGCACCCTTGGCCACGGCGTCGGCGACGTGTTCGCTGACTTTCGCCAGACCTTGGCCATCGACCAGGGGGCCGATTTCGGTTGCGGCATCCAGGGGATCGCCCACCTTGAGCTTGGCGGTGCGCTCGGCCAGTTTGGCGGAGAACGCCTCCACAATGGCGCGCTGGACATAGATGCGGTTGGTGCAGACGCAGGTCTGGCCGCTGTTGCGGAACTTGCAGGCCACCACTTCTTCCACCGCCTGATCGATGTCGGCGTCTTCGAAAATCAGAAAAGGCGCGTGACCGCCCAATTCAAGCGAGACTTTCTTGATGGTGCGAGCGGCCTCCTGGTACAGGCGGCGACCCACTTCGGTGCTGCCGGTGAATGTCAGTTTGCGCACGCGCGCGTCGTCGAAGACGACTTTGGAAACCGGCACGGGATCTCGCGCGGGAATGACTTGCAGCGTGCCTGCCGGGCCCCCGACTTGCTCCCAGATTTCCGCCAGGATGATCGCGGTCACGGGCGATTGCTCGGCGGGCTTGACGATGGCGGTACAACCGGCGGCCAGCGCGGGCGCCAGTTTGCGGGTGATCATCGCGGCGGGGAAATTCCAAGGCGTAATGGCATAGACCGGGCCGACGGGAATGCGCGTGGCGCTCAAGCGCTTGTGCGTGGCTGTCGTCGAAAAGGTCTCGCCGTGAATGCGTTTGGCTTCTTCGGCATAGAGCGAAATGTAGGCGGCCGCGTAGGCCACTTCACCACGTGCTTGTGCCAGCGGTTTGCCCATTTCGTTGACCATCGCCAAGGCCAGGCGCTCCTGCTGACGCAGGATTTCGTCGTGCCAGGCTTGCAGCAAGCGGGCGCGCTCGAACGGGCTGACCTGACGCCACGATTGAAAGGCGCGATGGCTGGCATCGACGGCACGACGGGCGTCGTTGGCCGAGCAGTCGGCGACTTCGGCATAGATCGCGCCGGTGTGCGGGTTGACCACGGCGAACGTCGCGCCAGGCAGATAGTTCTCGCCATCGAGGCGGGCGCCCAGGCGCAGGGGTAATTCGGCAGGTGCGTTCATGGCATTCTCATTCGATGAGGCACGCGACCCGCTTGGGGCCGCGTGCCGATACATACAGGCAAGCTCGGGTCGGGCGATCAGACCGCCGCGATCGCTTGATCCAGAATGTCCAGCGCGCGGCTGGCTTGTTCGTCGGTGGTCGACAGCGGTGCCAACAGACGCAGCACGTTGCGATGGACGCCGCACTTGATGACCAGCAGACCACGGGCACGCGATTCGTCGATCACTCGTTGGGTGGTCTCGGCATCGGGCTGATCGGCGTCGCCGTTCTTGACGAACTCGAGCGCCAGCATCGGGCCTGCGCCGTGTACCGCACCGATCTGCGAGTACTTCGCGGCCAGACCATCCAAGCCCTTCTTGAGGGTGACGCCCAGACGCTGCGCCTGATCCAGCAGACCTTCCGATTCGAACAGATCCAGGACGGCCAGCGCAGCGGCGCAGCCCAAGGGGTTGCCACCATACGTGCCGCCCAGACCGCCGGGTTGCGGTGCGTCCAGAATCTCGGCGCGACCGACCACGCCCGACAGGGGCAGGCCACCGGCCAGGCTTTTGGCGACGGTGACCACGTCGGGTTGGATGTCATAGGCTTGGAAGCCGAACAGATGACCGGTACGTCCGAAACCGCTTTGGATTTCGTCGCAGATCAGCACGATGCCGTGTTCTTGGGTGAAGGCACGAACGGCCTGCATGAATTGCTTGCCTGCGGGCAGGAAACCTCCATCGCCTTGCACCGGCTCGATCAGGACAGCGGCCACACGGTCGGGCGTGGTCCGAGTGGCCATCAAGTCTTTCAGTTGACGCAGGGCCTGCTCGGGGCTGACGCCATGATAGGGATCGGGGTAGGCGGTGTGATGGATACCGCTGGCAAACGGGCCGAAGTTTTGTTGGTACGGCACGCTCATGCCCGTCAGGCTCATGCCCAGCAGGGTGCGGCCATGGAAGCCGCCACGGAAGGCGATGATGTCCGGGGCCTTGCGGTAGGCGCGTGCCAGCTTGACGGCGTTTTCGACGGCTTCGGCACCGGTCGTGAAAAAGGCCGATTTGTAGGCCGCACCTGCACCGATCAGTTGGTTCAGGCGTTGTGCGAGTTCGACGTAGACGTCATAGCCGGCGACTTGAAACGCGACATGCGACACACGTTCGAGCTGACGGGTGACCGCCGCCACGATCTTCGGATGGTTGTGACCGGTGTTCAACACGCCGATTCCACCGACGAAATCGAGGTATTCGCGGCCATCGGTATCCCACATGACCGAACCCTGTGCGCGGCTGATGAAGATCGGATGCGCCGTGGCGATGGCACGGGATACGTTGGCGTTGCGGGTGGCGAGATATTGTTCCGTCGAAGGCGCGGACATGTTCATGACGATCCTGAATGGGTGGATGGAAAGCGGATGCTGCCATCGTAGGCCGAGCTTCGATCATGATCTACCTACAATAAATAGGATTGTATGGCGTTTTTTTCAGTTGTTTTGTAGGTCAGGGTTAACCTGAATTGGCATTTTTACGTCGCCATTTTTCAATATTCTGTCAAAAATAGCTTGTTGTAGAGCGATAGTGGCGGCTAGGATCAACACTGCAATCAAATATATTGAAATTCCGTCGAATCGATCATGGCTACCCGCAATAAGGTTTCTCCCCAGTCACCCTCAACCCGGGCGGAATCGGCGCTGCACGACGCAGCCGCCCTGGGTCAACGGCTGCGTATCTTGCGGCGTTCGGCGGGACTGTCTTTAAATGAATTAGCCCAACGTGCGGGCGTCTCGGTCGGCATGATCAGCCAGATCGAACGTAATCTGGCCAATCCATCGGTTCGCATGCTCGAACGCTTGCGTGTGGCGCTGAACGTGCCCTTGACGACCTTATTGGAAGGCGACGGACCCGACGTGGCATCGTCCGACCCAAGCGATGACAGGCAACCGTTCGTGCGACGTTCCAGCCAGCGTCCGCATTTTTCCGTTGGCGCCAGTGGACTGGCCAAAGAGTTGCTATCGCCCCATGGCGATCACGATTTACAGTTCATGATCATCGCCATCCCACCCTATACCCGCTCGGAAGAAATCTTGCTGGGGCCGGGGGAAAAAGCCGGCATGGTGCTCGAGGGCGAAATCTCGCTGACCGTAGGCGAGCGTAGCGAGCGCTTGGCCGAAGGCGATAGCTTCCAGTTTCGCAGCACGGTGCCGCACGGCGTCGAGAATCCCTGTGCCACCTCGGCGAAAGTACTGTGGATCATGAACACTAAGCCCCCGGTCATTCATCTGTGACCTTCCAGGCTCGAGCGACTGCGGCTGCCAAACGGGCAAGCGGTCGATCATAAACAGCGTCTATCGCTGCTCTATTTTTAATATATTGTGTGTTCGAGAGCGGTTGATCCTCGGTCGGGCCTACGCACTGTAGTGATCCGACAGGCGCGGTTAGTTGCCCAGTAATCTGGCTGTAACCCGCGTTTTCCCTATAATTAAGCCCGCATTGGGACTTTCCCGTACGACTGAAAGAATTAGTCTTTCGTCGCTTGACACACATATAGCCCAACACAATAATGAAATCAATATTTCAATATTATGTGCTTTGCTCCTCGGGTTTTCATTTCTGGGAGGACGCAGCGCCGGGGAAGCAAGATGTCGTACCGTATCGGTGTAGATATTGGCGGCTCGTTCACTGATTTTGCAGTGCTCGACGAGCGCGACCACAGCGTCCGTACCCTGAAGGTGCTGTCGCGCCCGGATGCGCCAGGAACCGAGGTCGTCAAGGGCTTGGGCATCCTGGCCGAGCGCGATGGCATCGCCCCCCAGGACGTAACCTATTTCACTCACGGCACGACGGTAGGCATCAACGCGGTCATTCAGCGCAAGGGCGTGCGCCTGGGCCTGCTCACCACCGAATGCTTCGAAGACGTCCTCGAACTGGGGCGTTTGAAAATCACCCCCATCCATAACCTGTATGGCCGTCGTCCCGAGCCGCTGATTCCACGCGACCGCGTGTTCGGCGTTCTCGAGCGGCTGGATCGCGACGGTTTACCTGTCACTGCGGTCGATCGAAGCAGCGTCGCGAAAGCCTTGGACGGCGCACGCGCCGCAGGCTGCGAGGCGATTGTCGTGTCGTTCCTGCACAGCTATCGCAGCGGTGCGCACGAAGCCGAAGTCAAAGCCATCGTGGCCGAGCTGGCCCCCGGTCTGCCGGTGTTCTGTTCGAGCGAAATCTGGCCCATCATTCGGGAGTACGAGCGCACCATCACCGCGACCATCAGCGGCTACGTGCAACCGCGCGTCGCGCACTACCTCACCTCCTTCGAAAACGCGCTGACCGAGTTGGGTGTGCCCGCGCCCCCGCGCATCACCAAGTCCAACGGCGGCATCATGAGCGCGGCGCAAGCGCGTGCCGAATGCGTGCAGATGGTGCTGTCCGGTACGGCCTCTGGCGTGATCGGCGCGGGTTTTGTGGCACGGTCTTGCGACTGGCCCCGCATTCTCAGCCTGGACATCGGCGGCACCAGCGCCGACGTGGCCGTCATCCTCGATGGTCAGCCGCAGTACGGCACTGGCGAGGTCGTGGGCGAATTTCAGATTCATATCCCTTCGGTGTCGGTGACGTCCATCGGCCAAGGTGGCGGCTCCATCGCCTGGGTAGACGAACTGGGCGTGTTGAAGGTCGGGCCGGACAGTGCGGGTTCCTTGCCCGGCCCGGCGTGCTACGGCAAAGGGGGCGAGCGTGCCACCATCACCGATGCCTTCGCGGCTTGTGGACTGATCGGCCATAGCCGATTGGGCTATAGCGCGGTCAACATCGACCGGGCCCGCGCATTGGCCGTGGTGGGCGACCTGGCCGCACGCACGGGCGAAACGGTCGAGTCCACGGCAGAGAGCATTATCCAGATCGCGACCTCGGAAATGTATGCCGACACCAGCGCATTGCTGTCGCGCTTCGGTATCGATCCGCGCGAATTCCATTTCCTGGCGTTCGGCGGTGCCGGACCCATGATGGCGTGTTTCCTGGCCCGCGAGTTGAACATGCAAGGCGTCGTCGTGCCGCCGACCCCGGGTGTGCTGAGCGCGCTGGGCGGTTTGATCGCCGACGTCAAGAGCGACTTCATTCAAACCATCTACCAGGATCTCAAGCCGGGTGCCGAGTCCGTGTTGAGCAGTGCGTTCGAGTCGCTGGGCACCCGCGCACTCACCTGGCTGCGGGACGACCAAAGCTTCACCGGCGATTACACCCTGACCTACACCGCCGACATGCGCTATCGCGGCCAGTCTTACGAAATCGAGACGCCGGTGATGCCCGACGCAGTGGCGGCAGGCGATCTGGCCGCCTTGGGCGAAGCCTTTCACGTTCAACACGAGCGCATGTTCGGTCATCGCGACACGGGTGCCGTGATGCAGATCATCAACGTTCGTCTGGTGATCTCAGGTGCGACGCCTAAGCCGCAGATGCTGCCCATCGCCCAGGCCGAAGGGCCGGCAGAAGCCTCGGGGGAAATCGAAGCCTATGTCGATGGCGCGACCCGCCGCATGCCGGTGTACCGCCGCAAGGATTTGCGTGCAGGCCACCGCTTCGACGGCCCGGCAGTCGTCATGCAAGACGACTGCACCACCTGCGTGCTGCCGGGCATGCACGTCGAGGTGGATTCCTTCGGCAACCTGGTCATCGCGACCACCACGCACTGAGACGGACCGCGTCATGGCTATCGATCGTCGTAATCTTCAAGTTCTCGCCAACTATTGCGCTGCCGCCGCCGATGCGATGGCCTATACGCTGATGCGCACGGCACACTCGGCCTTCGTCAAGGAGACCGAAGACTTTTCATGCACCATCGTGACGGCCGACGGGCTGGCGTTCGCATCGCCCCGCAGCTTCGGCGCACCATGGTACAGCGGTATCGATTATTCGCCTGTCATCGACATGATCGACAGCTACTCGCCGGGCGACATTTGCATCACCAACGATTCCTATAGCGGCGGGGTGGCCACCCACTCGCCCGACATTCACATCTGGAAGCCGGTGTTCCACGCAGGCGAGATCGTCTGCTTCGTGGTGGGTCACATCCACAACACCGACGTGGGCGGCGCTGTACCCGCCTCACTGTCGCGCGCGTTGACCGAAATCGTGCAGGAAGGCATCCGCGTGCCGCCGCTGAAGATCGTGACCGGCGGCCAGCTCAATCGCGAAGTCGCCGCCATCATGCGCTTGAACGTGCGGGCGCCTAATCAGAACTGGGGCGACTTCAACGCTCAGATCGCTTCGGTGAACATCGGCGAGCGCAAGATCGCCGAGATCATCGGGCGTTTCGGTGTCGAAGATTTCAAGGCCGGCACGCGTGCCATCATCGATTACGCCGAAGCGCAGGCGCGCACGGTGATTCGCGACATTCCCGACGGCGATTACTTCTTCGCCGACTATGCCGACGAAGACGGCGACAGCGATTATCCGTGCCGGGTCGCGCTGACCCTGCGAGTGCGAGGCGATTCGGTCGAGTTGGATTACACCGGCAGCGACCCGCAACTGGCCTCGTCGCTGAATATGCCGACCGGCGGGCGCGAACGTCACCCGCTGGCCCTGGTGGGTCTGACCTACGTGCTGTATACGCTGATGCCCGGCATATTGTTGAACGCCGGTACCTTGCGAGTCGCCCGTGCGGTGCTGCCAGCGGGCACGGTGGTGAACTGCGAAGCCCCGGCTGCCGTGGGCATGCGTTCGCTGACCTGCATGCTCACGCAGATCGTCACCATCGGTGCCTTCTCGCAAGCCTTGCCGGATCGTATCCCGGCCTCGGCACCGGGCGGCAACGCTATCATGAACATCAACACGCATGACCGCGGCAATATCCCCATCATGGCCTCTATCGGTCCGGTAGGCGGTGGGGGTGGCGGCACGCCGTTCTCTGATGGCCCGGACGGTATGGGTGGGTCGTCGGCGTTTCTGAAAAACACCCCGATCGAGGTCAACGAGGCCGAAGTGCCCGTGCGCTTCCTGCGTTATGGCCTGCAACCCGACACGGCCGGTCCTGGCAAGTTCCGAGGCGGCTTGGCCACGGTCATGGCGTTTCAAGTGTTCACACCCAACACGGTGGTCACTGCGCGCAACCGCAACCGTTCGCGTTTCAACGCGTGGGGTGTGCAGGGCGGACGCGCCGGCACGCTATCGCGGTTTCAGAAGAACCCCGGCACGCCTCGGGCGGTCGAGCTGGGTAACGTCGACGTGGTGGCCTGCGAGCCCGGCGATGTCGTGCGGGTGATCGGCCCTGGTGCCGGCGGCTATGGCAATCCCTACTCCCGCGATCCCGCTCGGGTCTTGAAGGACGTGCGCTGCGGTTTCGTATCGGTCGAACGTGCTGCGCTGGATTACGGCGTGGTGATCGCCGGCGATGCGGTGGACGAAGCCGCCACCGCCAGTCTGCGGGCAGCCAGTGCAGGTGGCGAGCTGGCCTCGGATTTCGATTTCGGTCTGGCCCGTAGGGCCTTCGAGCAAGTCTGGACACGCGAACGTTATGCGCTGCTGACCGTATTTCTGGCGGAAGCACCGGTGCTCTGGCGTCACTTCTTGAAGCACAAGGTGTTTGCCGCCGTAGCCAAGGACGCACATGCCGCCCGGCCGATGCCCGAACAAATGGCCGCGATTTTCGCCGATCTTCGCGCGCAATTCGCCGGGCTCGCGGTGGCAGCCTGAACCACCCGCGCCGCTTACTCATTCCTATAACGTGCCCTAGCGACACAAACGAGACTCGACATGTTGGATTTTGAACCCGGAGAGATTGGTATTCCCAACGGCCACTTCATTGGCGGCAAGCTAGTGCATCGGGGCGGCCCGGTGCTCGATGTGCTGCGTCCGTCGGACAGCCAGCTGTTGGCGACGCTGCCCGATGCGTCCGACGATCTGGTCGATGAGGCCGTGCAGAATGCGCACGCCGCGTGGCTATCCAGCGGCTGGGGAACGTGTCCGCCGCGCGAACGTGCCCGGGTCTTGCGTAAATGGGCCGACCTATTGGTCGAGCATGCGCCCGAGCTGGCGCGACTGGAAGCGGTTGGCTCGACCCGGCCGATTCGCGATGCACTGGCGCATGAAGTCCCGTTTTCCGCCGATTGCATCCGCTTCTTTGCCGAGTGCGCCGATAAATTCGGTGGCGACGCCGTGCCGACTCGTCAGGACAGTCTGGGTTTGATTTTGCCCGAGCCGTACGGCGTGGTCGGTGCAATTGCACCGTGGAACTTCCCGCTGTCAATGGCTTCGTGGAAGTGCGGTCCCGCCTTGGCCGCTGGCAACGCCATCGTATTGAAACCCTCGGAGCTCACGCCGTTCTCGACCCTGCGTTTTGCCGAGCTGGCCGTCGAAGCGGGTGTTCCGCCAGGCGTGTTCAACGTCGTCAATGGGCTGGGCACGGGGGCGGGCGCGGCTTTGGTGCGTCATCCGCTGATTCGCAAAGTGTCGTTCACCGGATCGACGGCCACGGGCGCCGCCATCATGAGCGTTGCCGCGCATCACGGTATGAAGCCGGTCACCTTGGAGCTGGGCGGCAAAAGCCCGCAATTGGTGTTCGACGACGCGGGCGATCTGGCCGCATTGGCCGACCGAATCGTTCGCGGATTCACCTCGAATGCGGGCCAGGCTTGCGTATCGGGCACCCGCCTGATCGTTCAGCGCAAAATTGCCGAACCCCTGCTGGACGCCGTGACTGCTCAGGTGGCGACAGTGGTGCCCGGTCCGACCTGGCGCGAAGCCACCCGTTATGCCCCCTTGATCAGCGAGCGTCAGGCCAACAAGGTCGCCGGTGCCGTCAGCGAAAGCGTGGCCCAAGGCGCGCAAGCGCGCTGCGGCGGGAGTTTCTTCGACCTCGGCCTGGATGGGTTCTATTACCGCCCCACGGTGTTGACCGACGTCACCGACGACATGATCGCGGTGCGCGAAGAGATTTTCGGACCGGTGTTGACGGTGCAGGTCTTCGACGAAGAAGAGGAAGGTCTGGCCCTGGCCGACCATCCCACCTACGGCCTGGCGGCGGGCGTACACACACAAGACATCGGTCGCGCCTTGCGCGCCACCCGCCGGATCGCAGCCGGCACGATTTGGGTCAACCGATTCGGCCGCTCCGGTGACTTCATCATTCCGACGGGCGGCTTCAAAGGATCCGGCATCGGCAAGGATCTCGGACGACAGGCGTTCGAGGCCAACCTTCGCTACAAGAGTGTGTTGATCGATTTCTGACGCCGGCTCGGCATTTTTCATACGCAAGGATCTTTCATGGCTATTTTCAAACCCAAGTACATCACCTTCGATTGCTACGGCACGCTCATCTACTTCCAGATGGCCGACGCCGCTCAAACTTTGTACGCCGATCGCGTGCCCGCCGACAAAATGGCGGAATTCACCCGCATTTTCTCGGCCTATCGCTTGGACGAGGTGCTGGGTGCCTGGAAACCCTATAACGAAGTGATCGAGAACGCGATTGTGCGCACGTGCAAGCGCTGTAACGTCGAGTACCGCGAAGGCGAAGGTCGCTATGTCTACGATCAGGTTCCGACCTGGGGTCCGCACCCGGACACGACGGCCGGTCTGGCCAAAGTGGCCAAGGAATTCCCGCTGGTCGGTTTGACCAACGCGATGGACGTCCAGATTCCGCACAACATCGAAAAGATCGGCGTGCCCTTCCACGCCGTGATCACTGCGCAACAGGCTCAAGCCTACAAGCCGCAGATGAAGCCATTCGAATACATGTTCGATCAATTGGGTTGCGGCCCCGACGACGTGCTGCACGTTTCGTCCAGCCTGCGCTACGACCTGATGACCGCACACGACATCGGCATCAAAAACAAGGTGTTCGTGGCGCGTGGTCACGAGCCTTCCACGCCATACTATGGCTATACCGAAATCCGCGACATCGGCGGTTTGGCTGGCGTGCTGGGTCTATGAAACTCGAACCGTACTGGCTGGCAACAGCCCCCGCTTTCACGGCCGGCGCGACCGGGCCCCTGCCCGCGCGCGCCGACGTGGTGGTGGTGGGCGGCGGCTTCACCGGCTTGTCCGCCGCGCTGTCGCTGGCGCGTGCGGGTGTGGACGTCGTGGTGTTGGAAGCGGGCCGCGTCGTGGGCGAGGCGTCTGGTCGCAACGGCGGACATTGCAACACCGGCACGTCCCAGAGCTTTGCGGCGTTGTGCGACAGCCTGGGCATAGAAACCGCCAAACGCTACTACCAGGCCTATGCTGGCGCGGTCGACCACGTCCAGCACACCATCCAGACCGAATCGATCGATTGCGATTTCGCCATGCGCGGCAAGCTGAAGCTGGCAAGCAAGGCCAAGCATTTTCCTGGTCTGGCCGCCACCTACGAAGCCCTGAAAAAACACGTCGATCCCGAAGTCGAGCTGCTCAGTGCCGCCGACGTGCGGCGCGAATTGGCTTCGGATGCATTCCATGGTGCGCTGTTGCAACGCCGTGGCGGTCAGATGCACATGGGTAAGTTCGGCGCCGGTCTGGCCAGTGCCGCAGCCAGGCGTGGCGCTCGCATTTTCGAGAACACGGCGGTTACCGGGTTGACGCGGCAGTCGGGCGATGCCCATCGAGTCGAAACGGCGCAAGGCACCATCGAAGCGGGGCGCGTGCTGTTGGCGACGGGTTGCTCCAATCATGGCCCCTTCGGCTGGTGGCAGCGCCGCATCGTGCCGGTCGGCAGCTTCATCGTCGTGACCGAACCGTTGGCGCCTGCGCTGTTGGATCGCGTACTGCCACAGCGCCGCACCTACGTGACCAGCCGCAATCTCGGCAATTATTTCCGTACCACCGCCGATAACCGGTTGGTCTGGGGCGGTCGGGCGCGTTTCGCCATGAGCAATCCGACCTCGGATGCCCGAAGCGGCGAAATCCTAAAGGCCAGCCTGCGTGCCAATTTGCCTGATCTGGCCGATGCGCGCATCGACTACTGCTGGGGCGGCTTGGTGGACATGACGGCCGATCGTCTGCCGCGTGCTGGTCAACACGATGGTTTGTATTACTCGCTGGGCTATAGCGGCCACGGCGTGCAGATGTCGGTGCAAATGGGGGACATCATGGCCGATGTGATCATGGGACGAGACCGTGTCAATCCCTGGGCACGCGCCGCTTGGCCGGCCGTACCCGGTCACCTGGGACGACCGTGGTTCCTGCCCTTGGCGGGACTGTATTACCGAATCAAAGACGTCTTCTATTGACCGCGCAGCAACTCGTCATTTCTTCTTCCAGGAGAGCTTTCTTGACAACAAACAATGTGTACAAGCGTCGCGACATTCTGAAACTGATGGGCGCGGGTGCCGTCGCTTCGACGTCCTCCGGGCTGCTGCTGTTCAGTCACACCGCACGCGCTGCATCCGAACCCAAGCGCGGTGGCAAGGTGCGTGTCGCGACCTCGAACTCGTCGGTCGCCGACACGCTCGATCCCGCCAAGGGCATCAACTCGGGCGACTACATGCGCCAGTTCATGTTCTATAGCGGCCTGACCGAGCTGAACGCCCAGATGAAAGCCGAACCGGCCTTGGCCGAGTCGTTCGAGAGCAAGGATGGCACCACCTGGACCTTCCGTCTGCGCAAGGGCGTGACCTTCCATGATGGTAAGTCGTTGACCGCCAAGGATGTGGTCTTCTCGCTGAACCGTCACAAAATTCCCGAGACCGCATCGAAAGCCAAGGTCCTGGCCGATCAGTTCAAGGAAGTCCGTGCCGTCGATGCGCAAACCGTCGAAATCCTGCTGGTCGGTCCTAACGTCGATCTGCCTTCCATTCTGGGCACCTCGCACTTCCTGATCGTCCAGGACGGCACGACCGATTTCACCAAGGGCATCGGTACTGGCCCGTTCAAATGCACCGAGTTCACACCGGCGCGCCGCGTGCTGGGCACGCGCAACGAAAACTTTTGGAAGCCGGGCAAGCCGTATCTGGACGAAGTCGAGCTGATAGGCTTGACCGATATGTCCTCGCGCGTGAACGGTCTGCTGGCGGGCGATCTGCACATGATCACCACCGTCAGCGCCACCGATGCGATGCGCCTGGAGAAGTCGCCGCGTCATGCCGTGCTGGAAACCAAGTCGGGTCTGTATTCCGACCTGGTGATCCGCGTCGACGCTGCGCCGGGCAACAACCAGGACTTCGTGATGGCCATGAAGTACCTGCAACCCCGCGAGCGTCTGGTGGACGTCGTGATGCGTGGCTTCGGCACGGTCGCCAACGATCACCCGGTGCCGTCGTGGCATCCCTACTACCTGAACGATTTGCCGCAGCGTCCGTACGATCTGGACAAGGCGCGTTTCCACATCAAGCGCGGCAAACTCGAAGGCATGGGCGGCGATCTGGTGGGCGCACCCAACATCGAAGGCG
>CAMDNZ010000008.1 GCA_945903445.1 Bordetella parapertussis | reverse complement strand
CTAGTCGGGGAGGGGGGGCGATTCGTCCACGCTAGTCGGGGGGAGGTTGCCAATCGCCCAGAGCGCCGGCATTTGCCAGCGGTTCAGCATTTGCTAGATTAACGCCTTCGATGTTTCAAATCAGGGAGACCAAGTGGCTCGATCCCGTTTTTTATCGCGCGTGTTCAGAAAACGCGATGTGTCAGGTGGCCTAGGATTGGGCTTATCGCTATGGCTAGTGATGGCTGTTGGCGGCTCGGCCCGGGCGCAGGAGGTCGCCGCTGACGCGCCTCCCCTGGTGGCCGATGGCCTGTTGTCCCAGGTGTTCGCGCGAATCGGCCTGTGGTTCGAGGGCCTGATCGTGCAAGTTCGTCTGGCAGGCGCAGCCTTGCTCGAACTGCGCGGATTGGGCGCATGGTGGGCATCGCTCGAAGCCACCCCAGGTGGACGCGAGGCCGTGGTCGTGGGCACGGCATGGGTGCTGGGCGTGATTGCCTTGGCATGGGTAGTGGAAGGTCTGGTGGCGCGTCTGCTGGCCAGGCCCCGGCGCTTGATTCAGGCGCATGCCGAGCGTCGGCCCACCGCCAATCTGTTGCAACGCATGCCTTACGCACTGGCTCATGCCGCGCTGTACTGGTTGCCATTGACGGCCTTTTTAGCGACGACGGGCGTGTCGTCCAACGCGCTTCTCACCGGCACCCGGACGTTTTTCGTGGTGCTGGCCATCGCTAACGCTTATGCGGGCGTGCGGGTCGCGTTGTCGCTGATTCGAGTGTTGGTCTCGCCGGTCGGTGAACGTTTGCGCCTGTTGACCCTCTCTGACGAACGGGCGGAATATGTATACCGCTGGGCCCAGGCTATTTTCATTGTCTCGGGGATCGGCGTCGGGCTGGGCGAATGTCTGGTGCAATTCGGCGCAGGCGAGAATTTTCGGGTGCTAACGCTTAAGCTGTCGTCCTTGATCGTTCACATCATGTTGATCGTGTTCGTCTTGCGAGTGCGCCACCCGGTTGCACAGTTCATTCGCGGCGCGGCACCGGCCAAGGCGACGCGTTCGGGCTGGCAAACGGTCCGTGCCTTCGCTGCCGACATTTGGGCACCGCTGACCGTGGTGTTTATCGCGGCGTTGTGGCTTATCTGGGCTTTGAGCGTCGCCAACGGCTTCGAGCGGGTGATTCATTTCATTGCAGTGACCGCTGCCGTATTGATCGTCGCTCGGGTGATTGCCATATTGGTGTTCGGGGCGCTGGATGCCGGATTCAATCGGCTCGACCCCCTGCTGGAAGACAAGCCCGATGCATCGAGCAGTCGTTATCGGGCCTTGGTCCGGTTGGCGCTGACGGTCGTGTTGGCGGTGGCCACCGTCGTCGCGCTGCTGATGGCCTGGGGCGCGCCGGTGAACGAGTGGTTTGCCGCAGGCACCTTCGGGCGGCGCTTTGCTTCGGCCTGCTGGACGATTGCCATCGCGCTGCTGCTGGCTGTATCGGCGTGGGAGTTCGCCGGCTACGCGATTCAACGTCGTATCGATGCCTGGACTGCTGCTGGCGATACCTTGCGAGTGGGGCGTTTGCGCACACTGCTTCCCATTTTGCGAACGGCTTTGCTCGTTGTGATCGGTCTGGTGGTGATGTTTACGGTACTGAGCGAGCTGGGCGTGAATACCGCGCCCTTGTTGGCCAGTGCCGGTATTCTTAGCGCAGCCATCGCATTCGGTTCTCAGAACCTGGTCAAGGACTTCGTCACCGGTGTATTTTTGCTGATGGAAAACACCATGCAGGTGGGCGATAACGTGACTGTGGCGGGCGTGTCCGGCACGGTCGAGCATTTGTCGGTACGCACCGTTCGCCTGCGTGCCGGTGATGGATCCTTGCACACGGTGCCGTTCAGCTCGGTGACCACGGTCAACAACACCAACCGGGGTTTGGGTAACGCAGCGGTTCGTATCACCGTGACGCCCGATACCGATGTCGCGCTGGTCTATGACACCTTGCGAGCCATCAGCGCTGAAATGCGCTCCGAACCGGCCTATGCCGATCTGATTCTGGCCGATGTCGATATCTGGGGGGTGGATCAGATCGACGGTGCGTCCATCACCATCGCCGGACAGATCAAAACGCTCGATCGGGGGCGCTGGGGCGTGCAACGCGAATTCAATCGTCGTGTACTGGAGCGTTTCCGTCAGCAGCATATCCGTTTGTCGAATCCGCGCGAAACCACGATGGTGACTCAGGCGGGGCACGCGTCTGCGGGCGAGGCGGGGTGATCGCCCGGATTTTGTTCTTTCGGTTTGCGGCAGTTTATGCCGTGCGCTCGTCGTGGCTGGCGACTGTCGTCGCCGCACTGAGCACGACTGCGTTGGGCTTGGCTGTGTCGACTGCCACGGCATCGAGCGTGCCCCCAGCCGCGTTGCCTGTAGAGGTTGGCGATCGTTCGTCCGCTCAGCCAGCAGGCAGGGGAGCATTATCCGCGGGGGCCGACGACGCTGCAGCGGGTTTGGCGTGGCCAGAAGAAAATGCGTCCTCTTGCCTGGATTGGCACGCCGAAGATCTGGATGTGGTCGAAGGGCGATACGAGGCGTATCGCGATATGCCCGATGTGCGCTGGGCCATGGGTTCGCTACCATTGGGATTAGGCATGGTCCGTACCGTGATCGAGTTACGCTGGCGCGACATCGCCGCCGCACCGGTCGATGGCTCGCAGAACGCTAGCGTCGCGGATTCGGCGGCACAAGGCAAAATGCTCACTCAAACGCTGTTCGATGCTGTCAGTGCCAGTGAGTTCGCCGGGGGTACGAGCTTCTATCGCAGCGAGACAGGCTTGCACATCGACTACCCGCGTTGCGAGTGGGGAGCGGGCACGTGCGATACGGCCAGCCGACACTATCGCTACTCGGCGCTTGCCAAACAGTTCGTGGGAGCCGATCCCGCGTCCAGGGATGCACTGTTGCATCTTTGCCCGCCGGGTTATTTTGCTGTGCAAGTGAGTAAGCCCGCGGTTTCTTTCGGTTGGTAGCGCAATAGCCAAAGCCCTCACACATCAATGCCACAAAACATTCCAAATGTTGCTAAACTTTGGAATGGTAAATGATGCGTGACTTGTGCTATGAGCTATTACGTCGTCGATGCGGAGCGCGCCACTCAACTGATGTTTTCGTTGTTGGCCGAGAAGCCGTGGCTCAAGGATGCTGGCGTGTGGGCCCATCCACAGCGCCCGCCTCACACAGAAACCGAAGCCATGCGATTTTTGTCGCAAATGCGCAGTTGCGATGCACCGGGCTGGGGCGATTGTGAACCCGCCGTACGCAAGACTGTCAGCACTTTTTTGATCGACTTTCTGTTCAAGTTGCGCCAACCCGAGCGCGTCCTCAGCCAGACGAGCTGGCGAGTGCTGGAAGACGAGGTGCCCTGGCGGCAAGCGATGGCGATTGTCGAATATGAAATCGCCCATGGATTGCCACAGGTCTGGCAGGCGTCCAGTATGTTCGGCGGCGAAGACGACGAAGACGACGAAGCGGCGTAAGCGCCTTCGCATTCGTAGGGTGTCCGGGTCGACGTCGATTCACACATTGATGACGTAGGGCTCGGTCACGCAGTGCATAACAAAGCGGGCGCTGGAGAGCGCCCGCTTTGCGTCATTGCCGGTGCGTGATCGCCCGCAGATGCTGCCGCTGTGTATTACCGTGGAATCGGTATCGGCGGAATATTGCGCACCGCATTGTCACCGGGGGGCGGCAGCGCATTGCCGGGCAGCGGGGCGAGTGGGGTGCTGCCGTCGCCTGAACGCGATCCGCCCGGTGCGTGAAGTGCGCTGCCGAAAGCGCCGTCGCTGGGCCGGGCGTTGTTCAGGAAGTCGTCCAGGGAGCTTTGAGCGACTGGCAGATCCAGCGATGCGATCGCCTGGCCCGGTGGGAATTCCGACAGGTAGTACTCGCCGTTATCGACGACGATGCCTTCGGGACGCGGCCGAGGTTCAGCCACCGGCACGCCTTTCAAAGCGACCTTCATGTAGTCGGCCCAGGCCGTCAGTGCCATGCCGCTGCCATAGACGCGGCCCATTGAGCGCGGCTGGTCGAAACCCAGCCAGACCGAGGTGGTCAGCGCCGGGGTATAGCCGGTGAACCAGGCATCGACCGAGCCGTTGGTGGTCCCGGTCTTGCCGCCGATATCGTTGCGCTTGAGCAAGGCCGTGGCGCGTGCCGAGGTGCCCGAGCGTGCGCCGCCTCGCAGGATGTCGTTCATGATCCAGGCGATGCGAGGATCGATAGCACGGGGAGCGTCCTCGCCTGCACGAACCGGCTGGGCTTGCACCAGCACCTTGCCCGAGCGGTCGGTGACACGGTCAAGCAGATAGGGCGGCACGTGATAGCCGCCATTGGCGAACACCGAAAACGCGCTTGCCACTTGCAGGGGCGTGGCGCCGCCTGCCCCCAGGCCCAGCGGCAATACTGCCGGCCAGCGCGCGGGGTCGAAACCGAAACGGGTCAGATACTCTTGCGCATACTGCTGGGTAATGGCTTGAGCGATCCGGATGGTCACCATGTTCTTGGACTTGTACAAGGCCTGACGCAGGGTCAAGAATGGCTCGTAGGTATTGCCATCGTTTTTTGGCGACCAGGCCTTGGAGCCCGTTTGCTGCGCGGTCAGGAAAAACGGCTGATCTGAGATCTGGGTGGCGGGCGTCAAGCCACGCTCAATGCCTGCTGCGTAAACGAAAGGCTTGATGCTCGATCCAGGTTGACGGAAAGCTTGAGTGCTTCGGTTGAAGTGATTTCGCCAGAAATCGAATCCGCCGATCATCGCCTTGATGGCACCGTCTTGCGGCACGACCGAAATCAAGGCCGCCTGTAAAGCCGGCATGTTGATGATTTCCCACTTGTCGTCAAAGCGGTGGATATGGACGACTGCACCGCGCGAAATGCGGATGTCTTCCTTGGCTTTTGGACCCAGGGCCCGCGCCACCACGGACAGCGCCTTTTTATCGTCGATGGTGACGATATCTTTGCCGCTGCGGGCGACAACCACTTTGTCGGGCGCCGCCGACAGGACGACCGCGGTCAGCAGATCTCCGCTATCGGGGGTCTGATCGAACGCAGCGTCCAGCAATTCGTCCAGTTTAGTGGGATCGCTTTCGACATTCTGGGGCAGGGCGATGCGCGCGGCCGGGCCCGGGTAGGGCGCGCCTCGGGTGTAGTCGATCAGACGCTCGCGAATGGCCGCGTAAGCGGCCGCCTGAGCACGCGAGTCGATGGTGGTGTAGACGTCGATGCCCACGGTGTAGGCTTTTTCGCCATACAAGGCGACGGCTGCCTGACGGGCAACCTCGGCAGGGTATTCGCCATGCACGGCCAGAGTGGGGGCATCGTCGTCACGGACCCGGCCGATTTTGATCTCTTCGGCCAGGGCCGCGTCATAGGCGAGCTGATCCAGGTAGCCCAGTTGAAGCATGCGGCCCAGCACGTAGCGCTGACGGATCTGCGCGCGCTGGAAATTGGTGATGGGATTGGCGCGCGACGGTGCTTTGGGTAGACCTGCCAGCATGGCGGCTTCGGCATTCGTCAGCTCCGAGACGTTTTTGCCCAGGTAGGTGCGTGTGGCAGCCGCAAATCCATAGGAGCGATGGCCAAGATAGATCTGGTTCATATAGAGCTCGAAGATCTGATCTTTGGACAGCTCGCGTTCGATCTTGAAGGTCAGGAGCAGTTCGTAAAATTTCCGAAGAAACGTTTTGTCACTGCTCAAGTAGAAATTGCGAGCGACCTGCATGGTGATGGTACTGGCCCCCTGGCTTCGGGCGCCGCTGCTGACGTTGGTCAATGCGGCGCGTGCAACGCCCAACCAATCGACGCCCCCATGGGTATAAAAGTCGTCGTCCTCGGCAGCCAGCAGAGCGTGTTTGAGCGAATCGGGAAACTCGGCGAATCGCATGACGTTGCGATGTTCTTCACCGAATTCGCCGATCAGCACGCGATCGGCGGTGTAGACGCGCAGCGGCACGCTGGGCCGGTAGTCGGTCATGGCATGCAGGTCGGGCAGGCTAGGCCAGGTCAAGGCCAGGGCCAATCCGAGCGCGATCGAGCCGCAAGCCGCCATACCGGCAGCTACGAAAGCCGCCCGTCGCGCGAAAAAACCAAGAGAGCGCGGCGGCTTCGCGGGCGCACGGGAAGAGGGAGGCTGGCGGGAATTCATCGAAGGGAATTCTATGGCGAAAACAGATAGACCCGCGAATCACTCGCGGGTTTCTGTAACGAGATATTAGTTCAAGGTTTGAGATGCTTGACCAAAAACTGCTCCATCGCCTCGTAGAACTCGAACTTGTTCTCGTCATTCGCGAATCCGTGACCTTCGTTGTCCTTGACCATATATTGAACCTCGACGCCACGTTCTTTCAGTGCGCGGACGATTTGATCGCTTTCGTCTTTATTCACCCGGGGATCGCGTGCGCCCTGGGCAATGAACAGGGGCGTCTTGATCTTGTCGACGTGCATGGCGGGCGAGGTGGCCGACAGGCGTGCCTTGTCGCGTTCTGGGTGGCCGACTATTTCGTGCATCTTGGCCAGCAAGGGCTTCCAATAGGGCGGAATGGTGTTCAAGAACGTAAAGAGGTTAGACACTCCGACGTAATCGACGGCGGCGGCATATAGCTCAGGGGTGAACGTGACGCCGGCCAAGGTGGCATAGCCGCCGTAGCTAGCACCGTAGATGCCAATGCGTTTGGGATCGGCAATGCCCTGATTGATCAGCCAGCGCACGCCGTCGGTGATGTCGTCCTGCATAGACAGGCCCCATTGCCCGAAGCCGGCCTCCCAGAACTTGCGGCCATAACCCGTCGAGCCGCGGAAGTTCATTTGCAACACGCAGAAACCCCGGTTGGCCAGAAACTGGACTTCGGGGTTGTAACCCCAGCTGTCGCGCGCCCAGGGGCCGCCATGTGGATTGACCACGCAGGCCAGATTTTTGGGCTCGCGGCCCACCGGCACCGTCAGATAGCCATGAATGACAGTGCCATCGCGCGCGGTGTACTGAATCGGCTTCATGGGCGCCATCTGTTGTTCAGGCAACGCTGGGCTGATGTCGGCCAGTTTCGTCAGGCGATCGGCCGTCGAGTCGTAGATGTAGCGTGGGCCTGGCGTACGATCGTTGTAGGCAGCCACGATGAAGGTTTTTTCGTCGCGGGTATAACCTTGGAAAGCGACCTCGTAGCCGGGCAGGTGTTTTTGCACCCGCTTATAAAGCGATTCGGTTTCGGCGTCGAAGAACTTGTGCTGGGTCTTGTCCGTTTCGTAAGTAGCGGCAGTCAGCACTTTACGCAAGCGCGAGTAGCTGGCACCGGCGAGATCGACCGTTTTGGCATCAAAAATCTCTTTTTCGTCCTCGGGTTTGGCCGGATCGATGATGACCAGTGCCAAGGTGTCGCGGCCTCGATTCGACAAGGCATAAAGTTGCTTGTTGTCGAACGAGAAGAACGCCGGACTGACCGATGTCTTGAAGTCGGTCGTGATCAGTGGACGGAAGTCTTCTTTTTCGGTATCGCGATAAAGCAAGGTGGTGTTCAAGCCATCGCTGGTCAGCGCAGCGCGCACTCGACCGGCATGGTCGGTTTGCCAGCCGACGACATTACCCGGATTCTCGGCGACGCGGGTGGATTCGCCTGTGCGAACGTTGACCCGGTAGACGTCGAAGGTTTCGGGGTCGCGCCGATTATGGCTGATCAAGACGTGATCGGGATCGTCTTCGAGATCGTCGATCACGCTGGCGCGCACGCCTTGATGCGGCGTGAGGTCGGTCAGTTTGCCGGTGATCGTATCGACTGCGACGACGTGATAGTTTTCGTCGCCACCGAAGTCCTTTTCGAACAGAACGGTTCGGCTGCCTTTCCAGTAGAAATTGCTGATGTCGCGTGCAGTTTCGCCCGTGAGGCGGAGGGGCTCGCCTTTAAGCGTGCTGCCGTCCAGCGGTTGTACGAAGATGTTCAAACGCGCGGGTTGACCGTCGACCGATGCAGGTTGCATGAATGCCAGCGTCTTGCCGTCGTCGGCCAGCCTGAAAAAGCCCTTGTCCGGATTACGGAAAAAGTCTTTTAAGGGGAACTGTGGTGGCACGGGCGCAGCGGAAACCGACGCACCGATGAGACTGGCGGCAAGGATCGAGCAAGTCATGAATTTCAGCAAGGTAGGCACTCCATAGTCGTTGCGTTTCGTTCGAACGATGTAAACAAGAACGATTCTAGGCCAACTGGGCAAACCAGCGGTATACCGTGGACTGGTGGGCATTCTGTCGGTCGAGCATGACATGCGCGATAATGTCGCGACATCAGTCAGGAGATTCTCCATGAGCAAGTTTTGGCACACGGCCATTGTGTGCGTGGCGCTGTCTGGATGCGCCGTCGGTATCACCGGCGACCAGCAGGCGCGTCAGTCTTTCGCCAGCACGCAGTCCGTCGAGGTCGCCTTGGCTGCCGCGCAGGCCCAGGCATTGGCTTGCCTGACGGGCAATGGCAGCTATCACGTGCAGCGTTTACCGGGTGGCAACGCCGATAGCGGCAGCATCGTGGTGCGTGCAGCGTTTACCCAGAACGATATGGCGCGGGTCGATGTGTCGCGCCAGGGCGCCGGCAGTCGGGTCGATATCGCGATGTGGGGACGCAATCTGTGGAATGCAGAGGCCGTCACGGCGATGAAGGACGCCATCACGTTCAACGTCGTGGCCTGCAAGTCGTACATGCCGATGCCTGCGCCCGCCAAAAAAGGGTAGTTCTACGTCAGTCGAGCACGTCGAGCGGCGGATCGCTCACCTCGACATGGACGCGTTCTACGCGTCCGTCGAGTTGCTGCGCTATCCCGAATTACGCGGCCAAGCCGTCGTCGTGGGGGGCTCTACCGCGCCGCCTGAACGGCTCGCGGATGGCACGCACCGTTTTGCCCGCTTACGTAGTTATGTCGGGCGAGGGGTGGTGACGACCTCGTCCTACGAAGCCCGTGCGCTGGGCGTGTTCTCGGCGATGGGTTTGATGAAGGCGGCGCAGCTGGCGCCCGATGCCGTGCTCTTGCCTGCCGATTTCAAAGCCTACCGCCATTATTCGAACGTGTTCAAAGCGGCAGTGGCGAGTATTGCGCCCCATATCGAAAACCGGGGCGTAGACGAAATTTATATCGATCTGACGGCCTTGGACGAGGATACCCGGCCGTTGGCCTCGCGCATCAAGGCGGCTGTGCGAGCGGCCACCGGTTTGTCGTGTTCGATTGGCGTGGCACCCAATAAATTATTGGCCAAGATCGCATCCGAACTCGATAAACCCGACGGCCTGACCGTACTTGCGCCGCACGACGTCGCACGCCGTGTCTGGCCTTTGCCGGTCCGCAAGATCAATGGCATCGGTCCGAAGGCCAGCGAGCGCTTGAATGCACTGGGTATCGAGTCGGTCGCAGATCTGGCGCATGCGCCGCCCGATCTGCTGCAAACGCATTTCGGCTTGCACTATGCCCAGTGGCTGTTGCAGGCGGCCCATGGCCACGATGACCGCAAGGTCGAGCGCCACAGCGAGCCCAAGTCCATTAGCCGCGAAACGACATTCGATCGCGATTTGCATGCCCGTCACGATCGACGCGAATTGGGCGATATCTTCACTTCACTGTGTGCCTTGTTGGCCGCGGATCTCGATCGGATGGGGTACGCGGGCCGAACCGTCGGCATCAAATTGCGGTATTCGGATTTTCAGATCGTGACACGCGACATCTCCTTGCCTGAACCGGTGATGGATAACGCAGCGATTCGACGAGCGGCAGCGGAATGCATCCGGCGTGCGCCCTTAGACAAACGCCTGCGCTTGATGGGGGTACGCGTGAGTGCATTGACGCCAGCGGCAGACGTCGCAGCCGCTGTCGCGCCGCGGCAAGGCAAACTCTTCGATTGACGTTCGACACGAGACGGTGATTGACGCCTGACATCAGATGCGGTTCGCCCGACCCGGACAAGACCGATTTCTCGGCGCTCAAGAACATGCCGATGCTGTGGGTGTGGGGCGACTACATCGGTGACACGTCGTTCTGGAAGTCGATTGTCGCGCGTCAGGAGACGGTGCGCGCCCAAGTGAATAAGTTGGGCGGGATGGCCGAGGTGATGCTGCTGCCGGCGCTGGGCGTAAAGGGCAACAGCCACATGATCATGATGGATAAGAATTTAAATTGTATTGCAGGCATGATCAGCGATGGGTTGATGGCGCACGGTCTGGTGCGTTGATCGATGTTGTCGTGAGCCGTTTCGTGCGCGCTTTGAAAGCGACTTTCCACAAGTGCCGATGACCGGCCGGAGAGATCTTGCGACGCATCGATTGAGAAACCCATTTGGGTAACAATTGGTGCGGTGTTTTTGAGTCAGCACAGAAATCGCATCCCACGGTAGACTGGCCGATTATGTAAGTTTAGGCTTCCATCCATGACGCGCGAACTCCCGATCCGTACCGCTTTGTTAGACGACCATGCAGTCGTACGGATGGGTTACGAACGGGTTTTGAGCCAGGACGCTCGATTCGACATCGTCGGTGCCTATAGCAAGAGTGGTGAACTGTTCGCCGCATTGCGAATGGGTTTGATCGTGGATGTGTTGTTGCTGGATTACGCGCTGGCCGATGCCGACGTCGACGGCGCTCAACTCATCACCACCTTGCGTCGGCAGTATCCGGATCTGCGTATTCTGGTGGCGTCCGCGCATGACAATCCGGCTACCGCCTCGTTGGCGTTGCGGGCAGGCGCGCATGGCTTCCTAGGCAAAGCTCAGCCACTTACCGATCTGGCTGCCGCCATTTCTCGAGTCGCCCAAGGCCGCCGCTATGTCAGTGACGAACTAAGCAGTCGATTGCCGCCCCTGTCCCGCTTGCGTGCGGCGCGCGATCGCATTGCCGCGCAAGAGAAGGCCACGGGCCAGCCGGTGCCGGCCGAAGCGCTTCTTATGGGCGCGCTCTCCAAGCGCGAACAGGAGGTGATGCGTTGCGTACTGGATGGCATGGCGGTCGGCGAGGTGGCTGCCAAGTTTTCGCGCAGTACCAAAACGATCAGTAATCAAAAGCAGTCGGCCTTCAGAAAGCTGGGCGTGCGCTCCTTAGTCGAGCTATCTGCGCTGCGCGACCGTCTATTAGGAAATCAAGAGTGAATGCGAGGTGGCTGGCCTGCGCGTTCGGGCTTGCCGTAGTCGTGTCGAGCGGCACGAATGCGCAGCCGATCGTGGCGCAATCGGCCATCGAACTGACGGCGGGTCGCCCGGACGGCCCAGGTAGTGTCACGATGCAGCCCGCCAGCGAAGCGCCTGCGTTTTCTTCCAGCGAGCGAGTCTGGATGAATCAGAAGCGGGTCGTGCGCTACAGCATCGATCCCAGTTGGGCACCCATCGAGTATGTGCGCGGTGGCATCCCTGAGGGACTGGTGGTGCAATATATTCGCCATTTCGAAAAAGTGATGCCGCTGCGGTTCGAGTATGTGCCTACGACAGATTGGCGCGACGCCGTACGCGCATTCGAAGCAGGTGAGCTCGATGTGGTGACCGGCTCTTCGCTGCGGTCTTCCGATCCGACTCTCTCTCCTGTCGGTCTGGCCAGTGTGCCCTACTACGCGGGCAATACCATAGTGGCCGCGCTGCCCGATCATCGCGTGGTATTGGAGTTGGATCAGCTGACGGGCTTGCGCGTGGCCATTGGTCGTTATGAAGCGGCGGGCAACTGGTTGGTCGAGAATGTGCCGCGTCTGATCGTCAAGGAGTACGATACGCCCGTCGACATGTTCGATGCCGTAATACGCGGCGAGGTGGATGTAGCGGTGGCGCCCGAACTCGTGCTGCTGCCTTTGATGTTGCGCTCGTATAGCGGGCGAGTGGCCGTGGCGGGGACGCTGGCCGAAGTGCCGGTGGTGCAGCGCCTGATTGTGCCCGATTTGCAACCTCAATTAAAGTCAGTGCTGGACAAGGCGTTGTTGAGCATGTCCGCAGGCGACACCGATCGGCTATTGGCACATTGGATCGAGCGCTCGGATTTTGGCCGTCCGCCCGTTCGCGCGGTGTTCGTGTATTACCGCACCGAGATTGCGTTGGGGGTGGTGTTGGTGCTGTTTTTGTTGACCACCCTGGCGTTGATGTGGCGGCTGAGGCAGACCGCGCAACGCAGTGCCGAACGCAAAATGGCGTTTTTGGCGGTTGTCAGCCACGAAATTCGCACCGCCATGAATGCACTGACCGGGCCGCTGGAGTTATTGGGCCGCCAGCCCGATCGAGTGCAGCGCGACACCTTGCTACGCGTGGCGCAAGACGGCGCACGAGTGCTTGTCGATACAGTCAACGATTATTTGGATCTGAGCACCTTAGAAGCTCGCAAAGCGGTCGCGCAAGCCACGCCTACCGATGTCCTGGGGTTGGCTGACGAGGTGGTGCGTAGTTTGCTTTACAGCGTGAGTTCCGGCGTACACATGGGACACGAGGTGAAGGTTCCAGGCATCCTGCTGCTGGATGCAGGCAAGTACCGGCAGGTGTTGAGCAACTTGTTGACCAATGCGATCAAGTTCACACCAATGGGTCGGATTTCGCTTGAGGTGCGATGGCGCGATGGCCGTCTACATACCGATGTCCGGGATACCGGGATCGGTATGACGCCCGCACAGGCTCGGGTTGCATTCGATGCCTACGCGCACGGGCCACATGCGCTCGACTCCAGGGTTGGCGCGACCGATAACGCGGGTGGCGAGCGGCAGGGCACGGGCCTGGGGCTGGCGATTTGCAAGGCATTGGTCGAGTTGATGGGCGGGAATTTGAGTGTCCAGACTCAGCGTGGGGCGGGGACGACCATGACGTTCGACGTGCTGGCCCGTGAATGGGTCAACACCGCCGATTCGCCTGTCGAATCGACTGGCGGCTTGCCCGATGCGGTGCAATGGAATATCGAGCAAGCGCCGCCTCCACACGCACGCGGTCATGTGCTGGCGGTAGATGACAACGGGGTCAATCTGCTGGTGTTGCGCCAGCAGTTCGAGGCGTTGGAGTGGCCGTTGACGACGTGTTCATCGGGGCGCGAAGCCTTGGCGCTTTGGGCGTCGGGCCAATTCGCGCTGCTGCTTCTGGATTGTCATATGCCCGATGTGAATGGCTATGATGTGGCGCGCAATATTCGCACGGAACAGGCGGGGCGTCGTGAACCGCGCGCAGCGCTAGTGGCCGTCTCGGCCCATGTTGATCCGGTACACGCCGCACGTTGCCGTGCCAGCGGTATGGACGATGTTCTGATCAAACCGCTCAGGTTGGCCGATCTGCAAACCATATTGCTACGTTTTGCTGTGAGGCCGGCACGCATGGGGTCTGAGGGCCACGGTGTGAGCGACCATGCGATACGCGCTGCCATGCGCGAAGCCAATGAGGCGGACGGCGCTGCCATGCGGCAGGCGTGTGCCCAACGCGATGCAGGAAACTTGGCCAGGTTGGCGCATCGGGTGCATGGTGCAGCTTTGGTCGTGGGTGCGCGCGAGTTGGCTCAGGCGACGCTGGATCTGGAAACGCAGGCCCGTGGGATACCGCTCGACTGGGCACGGTTGGATCGAACGATGACCGCCGTGCTGGCAGCCATCGATGATTATGCGCAGTCGTCAGCGCTGAACGACGAGGCTCGGACGCCTCCGACAGACGCTTAAGCCCAGACGCTTAAGCCCAGACCTACGTCCATATTTTTACGTTCACACTTTTGTCCAGATGCCTACGCCAGTCGCGCCTTGACGGCTTTGGACACCTCGGTCATGTCGGCACGACCTGCCAATGTCTGCTTGACCAGCGCCATCACACGTCCCATCGCCGGTGCGCCCGAAACGCCTTGGGCCGAGACTTCGGCCACTGCGGCATCGACTGCGGCCTGCACTTCTTCGGGCGTGGCGGCCTGAGGCAAAAACGCTTGCAGCACGGTGATCTCGGCGCGCTCTTGAGCGGCCGATTCGTCGCGGCCGGCTTGATCGAAGGCTGTGGCGGATTCGCGCCGTTGCTTGACCTGTTTTTCGATGATGGCGGTGACGGCGGCGTCGTCCAATTCGACGCGTTCGTCCACTTCTTTTTGCTTGATGGCGGCCGACAGCATACGCAGGGTGGTGAGGCGAGCACTGTCCTTGGCGCGCATGGCGTCTTTGATGGCGTCGGAAAGGCGAATTTTCAGCGTGGAAGCGGTCATGGGAGTCGAAGCAATGAGGCTCGGCGAGCGAAGCGTGCATTTTAGCGCTCGCGAGCGATGAAGCGAACGCAAGGGGGCGGTAGGAGCCGGGCGGGTCGAATCGCCTGGATCGCTTCAATGAAAATCGCGGCTGCGAGGCGTAAGATTTCCCAAGAGAACCGACAGATCGACCAGCCGTTCGGCCAGCAAGTGACGTACGCCTTGCTCGTTTTGCCAAATGCCGTAGACCCCCAACAGCGTCGAGCCCAGTACGACCTGACGTTGTTTTTCGGATAGGCTTTTTCTGACGATGACGTTGATCGTGCCCGTTTCGTCCTCGAGCGTGATGAACATCGTGCCCTTGGCCGTGCCGGGCCGTTGACGCATGGTGACGATGCCGCAGGCCCGCACCAGTCGTTTGCTGGGATAAGGCGCCAGCGTTTGAGCGGTGTCGAAGCGGCGCTCGTGCAGCAAGGGCCGTAATAGCGCCAGGGGGTGACGGGCGAGGCTCAAGCCCGTGCTGCGGTAATCGTCCACGATCGCATGGCCTTCGCTGGGCGGGCTGAGCGTGGGGCAATCGGCATCGGCAGCCCAGGTGTCGCGCAGCAGACCTTGCGGTTGTTCGGCGGCTGCCGCTTCCCAACGCGCTTGTCGTCGATGACCGCTCAGGCTGCGCAGCGCATCGGCGGCGGCCAGATGATCGAGATCGTGGCGGTCTAATTGCGCGCGTTTTGCCAGATCGGCCAGATTGGAAAAGCCTTCGGGTGGGCGTGTCGCCGTCAGCCGTCGGCCAATCTCTTCGCTCAAGCCTTTGACGAGATTCAATCCCAAACGCACGGCCGGACGTGCCGGGCCATTCAGGATCAGCGTGGCGTCCCAATCGCTCTGCTGTACATCGACCGGCTCGACCTGGACGCCGTTCTGGCGGGCCTCCTGCACCAGTTGCGAGGGTGAATAGAACCCCATGGGTTGCGAGTTCAAGAGGGCCGCCAGGAAGGCTTCCGGCTCATGGCATTTCAACCAGGCGCTTTGGTAGGCCAGCAAGGCAAAGCTGGCAGCATGGCTTTCAGGGAAACCGTATTCGCCGAAACCTTCGATCTGCCTGAAGATCGATTCGGCAAATTCGCGGGTGTAGTGACGTTCGAGCATACCGTTTACCAGTTGGTCGCGGAATTTGTCCACGCCGCCCTTGCGTCGCCATGCGGCCATCGCTCGTCTGAGGGAATCGGCTTGGCCACCGGTAAAACCGGCGGCCACCATGGCGATCTGCATGACCTGTTCTTGAAAGATCGGTACCCCCAAGGTGCGTTCCAGCACTTTTTCGACATCGGCGCTGGGATAGCTGACGGGCTCCAGCTTTTGGCGTCGACGTAGATAGGGATGCACCATGCCACCCTGGATCGGGCCAGGGCGGACGATCGCCACTTCGATCACCAAGTCGTAGAATGTTTTGGGTTTGAGTCGAACCAGCATCGTCATCTGGGCGCGCGACTCGATCTGAAACACGCCTATCGTGCGGGCTGCGCTAATCATCGCGTAGGTGGCTGCATCTTCTGCCGGTATATCCTGGGCGACAAAAGCGTGCCGACGTCGCTGGGCGACGAGTTCGAGGGCCCGGCGAATGGCCGACAGCATGCCCAGCGCCAGCACGTCCACTTTCAGTAGTCCGATGGCATCCAGGTCGTCTTTGTCCCATTGCACGACGCTGCGCTCGGCCATGGCGGCGTTTTCGATGGGCACCAGGCGTGAGAGCTTGCCGCGTGCGATGACGAAGCCGCCCGGGTGCTGCGACATGTGGCGAGGGAATCCGAGTAACGCGGTGGCTAGCCGGGCCCAGTTCTGGGCCAATGGCGTGTTCGGGTCCAGGCCGCATTGGCCAAAGGTGTCGGCCAGTGCGCCCCGACCGTCCCACCACTGACGCGATTTTGCGACGGCATCAATGATGCTTTCATCGATGCCCAGCGCACGGCCGGTATCGCGCAGCACGCTGCGCGGTCGGTAGGCGATGACGACGGCGGTCAAGGCGGCGCGCTCGCGACCGTATTTGTCGTAGATGTACTGAATGACCTCTTCGCGTCGTTGATGCTCGAAATCGACATCGATATCGGGCGGTTCGCGGCGCTCGGCACTGATGAAGCGCTCGAACAAGGCCGTGCCTCGGGCGGGATCGACTTCGGTGATGCCCAAGCAATAGCACACTGCCGAATTGGCGGCCGACCCGCGCCCTTGGCACAGAATGCCTCGCCCTCGTGCGAACTTGACGATGTCGTAGACGGTCAGGAAATAGGCGGGGTACTTCAGCTGCTCGATCAGCGCGAGTTCGTACTCAACCTGCGCACGGACCTTGTCTGGCACGCCCGCCGGAAAGCGGCGTGCCGCGCCCAGGTAGGTTTCCTGACGAAGATAGGCGTCCTGGCTCATACCAGGCGGCGTCAGCTCGGTGGGATATTCGTAGCGCAGGTTTTCTAGCGAGAAGGTGCAGCGTCGGGCGATTTCAAGCGTTTGCGCCATCGCATCCGGCGTGTACAGCTGGGCGATGCGCAGGCGGGGGCGTAGATGATGCTCGGCGTTGCGTGCCAAGTCATAGCCGCATCGTGCGATGGGTGTCCCCAGGCGGATGGCGGTCAGCACATCGTGTACGGGCTGGCGCGAGCGGACATGCATTTCGGCCTGTCCCAAGGCCACGACCGGCAAGCCGGTGGCCTCGGCAGCGGCGTGCACATGCTGGCGATGGTTGTCGTCGCGTGCCCGATACATCTGAGTCAAACCGATCCAGGCGCGTGGGCCGAAGGTCTGGACGACCCAGCGCGCCTGTTCGAGCATGGCTTGCCGGTCGCAGCCATAGCGCGGGGCAAGGATGACGAGGCAATCGGGCATGTGACGCAAATGGGCATGCGCGGGATCGGCAGGGGTGGCCAAATCGTCGCGCAGCAGGCGATATTCGCCTTTGGCGGCACGCCGGCGAGCCAGGGTGATGAGCTCGCTGAGATGCCCATAGCCCTCGCGGTTTTGAGCCAGGATGACCAGATCCAGCGGCTGAGGCGGGCCGTCGACGACGAAACTGCTACCGATGATGAGCGGAAAATCCAATCGTTTGGCTTCGACGTGGGCGCGAACCACGCCCGCCAACGAGCATTCGTCGGTCAAGGCCAGGGCGCTGTAGCCCAAGGTCTTGGCCTGGGCCACCAACTCTGCCGGATATGAGGCACCGCGCAAAAAAGAAAAATTGCTCAGGCAATGCAGCTCGGCATAGCCGTTCAACTGGGCGGTAGCGGGGGGGATGGACAGCATCGTCGGATCAGCCGAACAGGCCGTGCAAGAACCAGCGCGCGAGTTCGTTGTCGCGTTCCCGGTAAATCCAGTAATGCACGTTGTGAACGTCCTGCGCCACGAAATAGTCGCGCACGGCCAGACCGCCATCCCACCAACCGGTTTCGATGCGTTCGGGACCGCGTACGAGCGTCAAGGGGCTGCCATGACAGGGGTGATCGCCTTGCATGGTCAAGGCACGTGGCGGATCGAGCAGCCAGAAGGGGTGTTCTATGGCGTTGCCGCCCCCCATGCTGCCGATGCTTGCGTCGCCGCCACGGCCGGGCGATGCCGACGCGCTGCGCCACTGGCTCGCATGCTCGGGTCGATGATCGGGTTGCGGGGCGGGTCGACGAATATGTTCCGGCCCCAGTCGTGCCGCCAACAGATCGAGCAAGCGCAACCGATCTGCGGGCGTGCCGCCCGGTTCGGGAAACAGCCTGTCGCTGACCTGGGGCCGTGCGCAGACCACATCGGTCTCCAAAGTGAGCGCGATGACCGGCGCAGGCAGTACCAAGCGTTCGAGATGCTCGCGCAGCACGCGTTGCACGTGCGTCGGTAGCCAGACGGCTACAGCCAAGGATAAGGACAGTACGGTGGGTGCCACGGCATGCCTGCCCCGTTCGTGCGCGAGCTTCAGGGTAAGCTGACGCGTGGCGCATTGTCCGTGCGTCAGCCATCCTGCCAACTGCTCGATCAAGGCATCGGCCGCAGCCGCCACCGCCGAGCTGTGCTCCAGATAATCCGGTAGTTCCAGCGTTCGAGCGAAAACCGGTGGTGGTACATACCAGGTATGGGCCTCGAGCACCCGGCCATAGGCCAAGTCGACGCTGTGAAGGGCTTCTGGGCCGATCCGGCGCTGCAAGGCCGGACGGGGAAGCATGGCCAGATCGCCCAGGCGTTGGCTGCCTATGCCGTCAAGCCAGGCCGCATGCAAACGCAAGGCAGGCAGTACCGTGACCGGCGTGGCATCCAGGCAGGCCGCCATGGCGACGGCCCGCAGCCTGCGGCGCAGCCGTGCATGCGGTGTGCGGGCCATCGCCCATGCGCCGTGCGCGACGGGTGCCATGCCAGCACGGGCCGATACCGACAAGGCGGCAACGCTGCGCATCGTTTGCCGACAGAGCGCGCGTGCGCCGCCAAACAAAAGCAAGCTGCCGGTGACGTGCAACAACAGCGTGTTCTCGGCTGCCAGACTGACCTCGGGGGTGTATTGCAAGAGCGCCAGCGCAGCGCGTTCGAGCGCGGCGTGCTCGAGCATGCGATTGCGATCGAGCACAAGGCAATCGGGGGCGAGCAGCAAGGCTCCGCCTCGGCGCATGCCGGTTTGCACGCCAGCTCGCGCAGCCACCGCGTTGACGGCATCGACCCGATCGGCGTTGCACACGATGACCGGGCGAGTCTCAGAGCGACGGGATGAATGCACGGCGTCCAGAACGAGCTGGTGCAGGTGCAGGGCGATCCAAAGGCGCATGGGCAGGTACGTGAGGGGCGGGCGGAGTCAGGCCGACGAAGACAGGGTCGTTCAAGGCCGGGCCTCGTCGTTTGACGATGTCGATGTGTACGCCTGCGACGGCGGGCCGCAGCCGTAACCGCAGCGGCGCGGGCGAAGCTTGCTGGGCCTGGGCGAGCGGGCGCAACATGAAAAACAGCATGTCGCTGCCCTGGGCTGCCAATTGCAGTCGGCGCAAGGCACTGGCGGGCAGGGCGGCCTGCCAGTACAGCAAGGCACCGCAACTGCCGTTTTTGAGGATTTGTTCGGCTGCCCAGCAGGCATCCATGGGCCGTGTCGGCGCGATCCACAACCAGTTGCCACTGGCTGGGGCACAACACACGCTGTTGGGCATGTAAGGCGGTTGCAGCAAGACGACGGGCCGTTCCGGATCGAGCCGGGCCAATGCAGGGGCCAGCAGGCGAAGTTCGCCGATACCGGCTTGTGCGCAGAACAGTTCGGTCAAACCACCCAATGGCCAGCCACCGCCGGGCAATTGAGCGTCGAGCGGCGCATGTCCTGTAGGCCGGGCGGGCAGGGCGCTGCCCGCCAGCTGGTTGGCCCGCCAAAGCGAGGGGTGGATGTGGTCTGGCGCGCAACGCATGATCAGTGATAAAGCAGAAATAGACTGTGTAAATATACAGTATTTTTCTTTTGGTCTGTGAGCGAAGGGGGCGGCGGCGATACGCGCCATTGCCGAGGTGCGCAAGAGTAGGCGAGCAGATTGTTATGTTTACAGTCCTTGAACACCATGACCGATTCCACTTCTTCTACGCTGGCACCGGCTTTCGAATGGGTGCCGCCAGACGCGCCGCCTCAACTGCTGTTCGTGCTGTTGCACGGTGAAGCCGATGGGCCGGAAAGCTTGCTGGCGCTGGCCGATGCCTTGCATCATGCTTTTCCGCGAGCCGCCATCGTCGCACCCGTGCCATCCGGCGATGCGTGGTATCCCACTGCCGGCTTATCCGATGACAACCGCAGCACTCGCGTGGCGCAGGCCGTGTCCATGTTGCTCGATTTCGTGCGCGAGCAACAGCGGCGCTTCGGCTTGAGCGAAGCGCAGACCGCACTGGCAGGGTTTTCTCAAGGTGCCGAGTTGTCCTTGGCCGCTGTCGTGACCGAGGCAGTAGCTGGGCGGGTATTGGCCTTTTCGGGACGTTTTTCTGAATTGCCCAAGGTGCCGCCCGCCGAATGCACCGTGCATCTGCTGCACGGTGCAACCGACGCAACTGTGCCGGTGACGCATGCCTATGCCGCCCATGCTCGATTGGGCCAGTTGCAAGGTGACAGCACTATCGATATCGCTCAGGGTGTGGGCCATGAGCTGCATCCCGCCCTGATCGAGCAAGCCATCGTGCGCCTGCAAACCTGCGTGCCCTTGCATCGTTGGCAAGAGGCGCTAGGCTTGGATCAAGGGCCGCCTGACGGTATGACGGTGCATTGATCACAGGTCCTCCGCAACCCAGCAAAGCGGGCAGCACACGCAGGCTCGGATCAACGATACAGGCCGGAGGCGTCAGGGATCAGCGCCGCATGTCAGTGATTCGGCATGGAGCACGGGGCGTAGCCCGCGAGCCCGACGGCGGTACGCACGGCTATGGTTTGTCGTCCTTGAGGGACATTCCACGAGATTCAAGCAGACGCCGCGTGTTCTCCAACTCTTTTTGCAGCAACTCGGCATCTGGCAGCATGGCGCGGTAGTTCGCCGCCATCACCTTGGTCGGCAAGCCATCCAGTGCATACCGCGCCAGAGCATGGCCCTTGTCGGCGCACAGGATAAGGCCCACCGGCGGATTTTCATCCGGGTAGGCCCAATGTGTCTTGGCATAGTTGCAATACATGTGCATCTGCCCCACGTCGGCGTGAGTCAGGCTGCCCAGCTTCAGATCGATGATGACCAGGCAGTGCAGCTTGCGATGGAAGAACAATAGATCGACCCGATACCAGGTCTGGTCGATACGCAGCCGACGTCGCCGCCCGACGAAGGTGAAGCCTTCCCCCAGTTCCAGCAGGAAGTCTTCCAACCGCTGGATCAAGGCCGCTTCCAAGTCGGATTCTGAATACTCATCCTTGAGGTCGAGAAACTCCAGCACATAGGGATCTTTGATCGTGTCATTAGGTGTGACGACATCTTCGAGCTTGGCCACCGAACCCTTGACCAGCGTCGCTGCCTTGTCTTTGGACAAGGCAGTGCGCTCGTAGAACTGGCTTCCGATCTGTCGGTCGAGCTGGCGCACGCTCCAGCCACCGCGCAACGCCTCGGCCTCGTAGAGCCGACGGGCATGGTTATCCTCGACCGAAAGCAGCCGGACATAGGCCGACCACGGCAGGGTGAAGATTTGGGACAGTTCGGACAGATCGAATTTTCGAGACGGTGTCTCGGAAATCTCCCAATAGCTGGCCGTCATCAGCGCATTGACACTGCGCGCAGCCGCCTGGCGTGTGGCATCCAGCAACTCCACGATACCGCCGTGGATGCCGGCATAGCCAGCCGATAAGGCGGCAGATTTCCGTATTGCCACAGGCGTCTTCCTTGTCATGCTGCCATCTCCATAGAGCAGGACGCCTCGGTGATCGCCAGCCGCCGATTCGCCGCTAGTTCGGCCGCATCCCTCACCGGCTTGTCCTCGGTATGGACATAGTGCATGAACATCGCCACGGTCTTGTGGTCTGTGAGTTTCATGACCAACTTGGTCGGCACGCTCGGAAAGCCCGGTTTCCAAGCGTCGCCTGGGAGCCAGACGAGGGAAAGTCGGGTCAATTTTCGGACAGCACCGGCATATGTTGAATTCGCCCAAGTGATTGATAAACCTGCCGTATCGAAGCTCGGTGTAGTCCAGCGGTTTGCGGTGCTGGAGTCAGCATGAAACAAAAAACCCGCCACGACTCGAGTCGTGGCGGGTTTTTCAACAGGATGCCGATCTAAGGCCGATCAGCCTTTTTTATCCAGCATCTTGACTGCTTTTTCCTTCAACTGCGGCTGCTGCTGCACCGCTTGACCGATGCCGTTGAATTCTTCCACGGACAAACCGTCGGCTTGCACCATTTGCACCATCTTGGCATCTGCTTCCTTCAGCAGTTCCTGACGGGCACTGTCGTCCTTGGCGGACTGCACGCGGGGTCGGTACTCATCGGCCACCGAGGCCACTTTTTGAGAAGCACCCACGAACTTTTGCAATTGAGCGTCGGTGGGTTGGATCGGCGCTGGCATGGCAGGCTGTTGCTGGGCCGCTGCCGGGGCACCGCCTTGCTGCGGCATGCCTTGTTGGGCACCGCTGGTCTGCGCCGAGACGGCGCCGGCGGACAATGCGCTAGCCAGTGCCGCAACCGAAAGATAGGCTCGAAGACGTCGTTGCATATCACTCCTTTGCTTGTTGTCCAGTAGAGCGCCAATGATGACAAGGCGAGCCATCGCCCGGCAAGTTTCGCCTTGTGTAGTCCTGTGTCGTGAGACCACCCTCACGCCGAAATAAGGAGAAATATGCCCCTCAGTCCCCACTCTATGGTTTTGTTACAAGGTTCGGGGGCCTCGTTCGGATACGGCAGGCGAGGCACCGCTACGATGGTCTTTTAATGCCGACCTCAAAAGGAATTCATCGATGATTGAAATTCACCATTTGAATAAATCACGTTCGCGCCGGATCACCTGGCTGCTGGAGGAGTTGGGCACACCTTATGAGGTGATTGCGTATCAGCGCGATCCCGAAACGGGCTTGGCGCCCGACACCTTGAAAGCGATTCATCCGCTGGGCAAGGCCCCCATCATGCGTGACGGCGACATCGTGTTATCGGAGTCCGGCGCTATCGTGCAGTACTTGATCGAACGCTACGGTGCCGGAAAATTTGCGCCAAGCCCGAGCAGCGCTGATTACCCTGCCTATGTGCATTTTCTGCATTACGCCGAAGGCTCGGCCATGTTGCCGCTGATGCTGAAGCTCTATACAGGCCGTCTGGGGGAAGCGGGCACGCCTTTGCAGCCCCGTATCCAAAGCGAGATTCTGACGCACTTTGGCTATCTGAACGATGCGCTGGCGGGACGTGAATATTTTGTCGGCAATAGCCTGACGGGGGCCGATATCCAGCTGTCGTTTCCGATTCAGCATTTGATGGCCAAAACGTCTCCCGAGGTGTTTGCCAATTTGCACGCCTATGTGCAACGCATCGAGGCGCGGCCGGCTTATCGTCGGGCAATCGATCAATCGGGTGCTTGACCGGCCAGCAGATCGATGAACTGCGCAAGCGCGCCGTCCTGACGTATTCCCATCGATAGCGATATCGATAGGGTAGCCCCTTGAACCGAGCGCGCTCGGAGCAGTCAGCGCTAGGGCGCCCAACCGCCGCCCAAGGCCATGAAAATGGCGATCTGCCGATCGACCAATGCGGCGCGCGAAGCCGCCCAGGCGCTGTCGTTTTGTGCCAGCGTCCGTTCGGCATCCAACACGATCAAATAGTCGGTTTTGCCGTGTTCGAACAAACGACGCGCTTGCTCGGCGGCCTGTGCGCTGGCATCGCGGGCTTGCGCCAGGTCGGCATCGCGATCCTGCTGACGCGCATATTGCGTCAGCGCCGATTCGGTTTCGCGTAAGGCCGTGAGCACCACGCTATCGAAATGCGCCGCCTGCGCTTTTGTCGATGCCTCGGCCTGAGCGATGCGCGCGCGAGCCGCTACAGTATTGGGCAAAGTCCAGGAGATCAGCGGTCCCAGGTTCCAGCTGAAGGTGCCGGGTTCGCCCAGACGAGTGGCTGGACCGGCCGATGCCCCCGATAGTCCGAGCGTAATCTTGGGGTACAGATCGTCCGTCGCCACGCCGATACGAGCCGTTGCCGCCGCCAATTGGCGTTCGGCCTGACGGATGTCGGGCCGTCGGGCCAGCAAGGCCGCGCCATCGCCTACCGGTATGGCCTGGGCCATACGAGGCAAGGTGTCGCACTCGGCCAAGACCGGTGGAAAGGCGCTGGGCGTTTGGCCCGTGAGGGTCGCCAAGCGATAAAGCGCAATGCGCCGCTGCGCTTTTAGCGGTGGGCGTGCGGCTTTCAACTGCTGCCATTGGGCTTGCGCGCGAGTGACATCCAAAGGGGTACCGCGACCGGCATTCAGCAGGCGCCGAGTCACCGATAGCGATTCGCCCTGTACTTCGACCGCATGTTGGGCCTGGGCCAACTGCATGCCTGCGCCACATGCATCCACATAGGCTCGCGTCGTTTCGGCAGCGACGGTCACGCGTGCGGCATCGACCGCCGCTCGGGCGGCTTGCGCCTCGCCCGTGGCGGCTTCTTCGGCGCGCCGGATCTGGCCGAACAGATCGACGGCATAAGAAACCGTGGCGCCCGCAGAATAGGAAAACCCGTCCGGTGGGCGGTGCTCGGGCTGCGCGGCTTGCACGCCCGACGTATGGCCGTAGGTGGGATCGCCATTGAGTGCCACGGTGGGTCGCGCTTGTGCGCGAGCATCCTGCAACTGTGCCTGCGCCCGTTCGAGATTGGCTTGCGCCACGCGCAGATCGGCGTTGTGCGTCAGCGCCGCCTCGATCAGCGCGTCCAGCGCCGGTGTCTCGAATAATCGCCACCAATGCGCAGGCAGGGGACGGGCACTGATCGAAGGCTGGTCGCTGGCGCCGATGAACGGGGCAGAGGCGGCGGGCGTGCGTGCAACGGCATCGTCCGACAATGCGTAATCGGGACCGACAGTCGTGCAGCCCATCACGACTGTCACGCCAAGCAAGGCGAGGGCCGTCGCCGTCGATCGAACCGGGCGACGTTTCACGATGCACTCCTGGTGGCGTCCGAGATCCCTTTTTCGACGGGCACGGTATCGGCGGTGCCGGACCGCACCGCCACGGTGGCCGTCTGGCCAGCCACTAGGCGCACGCTCTCGGGCACATCGACGATGTCGACACGCACGGGAATGCGTTGAGCGAGTCGAACCCAGTTGAACGTGGGGTTCACGTTGGGCAGCAGATTGGCGCCCGTACTGCGATCGCGGTCGGTGATCCCGGAGGCGATGCTTTGCACGCGGCCAGTCAGGCTGCGAGGCGCACCCATGGGGGTGATGTCTACCGCGTCGCCCACGTGAATCGCATGCAGTTTGGTTTCCTCGAAGTAGCCTTCGACATAAAATGTTCCGGTTTCGACCAGAGCCATCAGCGGATGACCGGCCGTAGCGTAAGCGCCAGTGCGCAGCTCGAGGTTGGTGATGCGGCCATCGGCCGGTGCCAAAATATGGCTGCGCGCGAGGTTCAGTTCGGCCACGTTCAGGGCGACGCGCGCTTGCGCCAGGCGCGCTTGGGCTTGCGCCAGCTTGGTTTGTGCGAGTTCGCGGGTTTCGGTGGCTACCAGATCGGTCAGCGATGCGTTGCGTTTGACCTCGCGCGCCGCTTGTGCGCGATCGACATCGGCGGCCAATACCGTCGTGCGTGCCTGTTCGCGTGCCAGTTCGAAACGCTGTGGATCGATGTCGAACAACGGGTCGCCGCGATGCACCAAGGCGTTGTCGGTCACCTGCACGTTCAGCACCAGACCCGAGACGTCGGCTGCGATTTGCACGATGTTGGCTTTCACTCGTCCGTCACGCGTCCATGGCGCGTCTTCGTAGTGGTACCAGAGCCGCTCGGCCGCCCAGAGCGCGCCGATGACCGCCAGTAAAGTAATAGCGATACGCGCCACATGGCGCAGAGATAAGGTGGGACGTTTTATCATAGTCTTCACATCAACACATGGCTTGCCAGCGTCTGCAAGCCAAACAGGATCAGAACGAACAAGGCAAGGTCGAACAAGGCGGGATGCCAGATGTAGCGGTAGGCACCGACCCCGGCGAGCAGCTTGCGTGCGCCCCACGACACGCCGACCCCGATCACAGCCAGCACCAGCAGCCAGGGAAAATAGACGCCATACAGATTGAATTCACCGATCACGCCTGGGGCTCCTCGGATTTGGCCGTTGCGGCAGGGTCGGCTGCGACATAGCCGAACGCGGTGCCGAATAGCGCTCGGCGCAAACCCACCAGGGCCACGACGGCGCGGCGCTGCACCTGGGCATTGGCCGGTTCGGCCAGCACCTGGGCCAGGGCCGTATCGATGCGCGCCAAGAGCGGCGAGGGCGTATCGCCGCCGCCTGGCCAGGCGGGTAGCGGCAAGTCGGGATGCCGGGCGCGATGACGCGCCAAACGAGCCAGATCGGCCAGCACGTCGCGCAAGGCGACCCGCGCGCCGGGCAGGGTGTCGCGGCTGCTGAGCAGATCGACCATATCGCGGCCGATACGCAAGTCCAGTAGCGCCGCCGCCGCGACTTCGCCCGACGCGTCCGCTGCACCCAGCTTCGCTTGCAGCAGGCCGACTCGATCGAGCCGGCGTGCATTGAACAGATAGGCGTTGGGCGCGCGTCGTGCCGTGGCCAATTGGGCCAGCTCGCGCCAGCTGCTCGCCTGAATTCGACGGGCGCTGGTGGTCGCGCTCATCTTCCGAAACAAGGTGGCAACGATACCAGCCACGGCGACGCCGACGATCTGCGCGCTATAGGTGTCCAGAAACGTCACCAGATCGGCCGTTTGCGTATCGTGCAAAGCCAGGGTGCCGGCAAAACCGAAGAACAGCGCCATGCCCTGGCCCATGGTGGTGGGGCGGGCGATGACCACGCCCAGGATCAGCGCGACCGGCAGGATTGCGAGGGCCAGCGTCTCGAAATGATGGACTGCCGGCATGATGCCCAGCAGATAGAGCGCCGACAGCGGCATCGAGTAGATCGTGAATCGCAGGAACACCATGATGCCAGGCACGGGGTTGTCCTGTGCGGCGAAGAAGCTGCTGAAAATGGCGGCCATCAGCACGGCCACCGCGCCTTGGGGCCACGCAGTGGCGATCCAGAACGCGCTGACCAGACCGACTGCACCCGCTGCCGCCGCAGCGGAAAGCAGCGCCACGCCGTGGTCGTGGTGCAGCGCCTGGGCGTAGGCTTGGCGGGTTGCCGTGGCCAGCGGGCCATGGTGCGGCGTATGCGCGGTCATCGTGCGCATGTTGCCCTGCAAGCCCGAGTCGATCGCCGTGCGCAGGGTGAGTGCCCGGGCGTGAAGGTCGACCAGCTCGTGCAGTCGGACGGCCAGACTGGTGAACAAGGCGTCACGCCATGACGTCGCGCGATGCAAGGCGGGCAGGGCGTTATCGATGTCGGCGTGAATCGAGGCAGCACGTTGTACCGCAGAGGGGCTTTGCGCATCGCCAAGCTCGGGATTCATCCAGTCGTCGACTGTGCTCAACACCTGGGTCCAGGCCGGCGGCAAGGCGATGTCTTGCGCGGCCAGCGCTTGCAGGCGGTCTTCGACGGCGGCGATGACTGGCGTCATGGCCGCCAGGGCGTCTTGCAGGGTGTGAACCGCGCCCGCCGCAAAGCGTAAGTTGCTGGTGTCGTAGGGCACATGGGTAGACAGCAGTCGCAATTGAGTGATGTCACCGGCCAGAGCCAGTTGTTCGCGTCGTCGTTCGGGCACAGACGCGCCGCCCAGCACATCTCGAATCCAGCGTCTGGCATCGCGCATGGCGCGATCCAGGCCCGAGGTCACAAGTGTGCCGATGCCGCGTGGAAAAATCACGCTATGTACGAGAGTCGCGCAGACAATGCCCAGGCTGATCTCTTCGACTCGCGCCAAGGCGGTATCGAACACCGTTTCCGGTGTCGATACGGAAGGGAATGCCACCATGGCGGCCGTAATGCCGGCCAGCATGAACATATACGAGCGCGGGGTGCGATCCAGTACTGAAACGTAGACGCACAGCCCGATCCAGCCCATCATCGCCAGGGTCAGCAGCACCGGTGCATTGGCCAGTCGAGGCACCAGGAACACACAGACGGCAGATCCTGATAACGTACCCAGCAAACGATAGACGGCCTTTGAGCGAACGGCCCCCGACCACGGTTGCGACACGATGTAGGCGGTCGTCAGGGCCCAGAACGGGCGGCTCAGTCCGATGCGATAGGAAAGATAAAGGGCCAACATGGCCCCGAGATAGGATTTGACGGAGAACAATAGTTCGTCGCCAGTGGGACGGATCATGATGAGGCCGATCCGCCGTTGCCTTTGCGCCCCAGCGTGCTCGTCAGCCGATCGAATACGCGCAGCATGGCGTGTACGTCTTCGGCGGGGATGCCTTCGAATACGCGTGCCCGCACGTCCAGCAGTAGCGTTTCGACTTGAGCGCGTAATGCCCGGCCCTCAGGGGTAAGATGCAGCGTTTTGGCACGTCGATCGGAGGCGTCTTCGCGCCGGACGATCAGGCCGTTGGCCGCCAGATGGTCCAGCGATCGCACCAGGGTGGGGCCTTCGATGCCCAAGGCGTCGGCCAGCATGACTTGTCGCACGCCTTCGCCTAAACGGCCGATCATCACAATGGGCCAGGCCGAAGCCTGCGATAGCCCGAGGTCGGATAGCGCATGATCGGCATGGGCGCGATAGGCGCGGCCCACCAGCAGCAGCTCGGCAGTGGCGCGAGCAAGGTCGGCAGCGGTCAGGGAAGAAGTAGACATAAATAATATTATAGCTATTAATTAGCAAGCTATCAATATGGGTGGATTTGTTTTCGATAAGAGGTTGTTTTTAATCCTCAATCTCGCAGGTTCTGTAATCGATTGTCATCAACAGGCACGCTAAGATAGCGGCTTTGCAGCACCAATACCTTTGCCCATGCGTAGTGAATCCAAATCCGATCGCTTGACCGTGCTGGCCGTTGACGACGAGCCGCTCATCCGCGAATTGCTGATGTGCGTGCTGGATATGTTGGGCTACCTGTATCTGACCGCCGCTTCGGGCGAAGACGCTCTGGCGCAATTGCGAGGCGGTGCGAAAGTCGATCTGATGATCTCGGATATTCGTATGCCGGGCATGGACGGCGCCGCGCTTGCGCGTGAAGTGCGTGCTTTCAAACCCGGTTTGCCTATTCTGTTCGTCAGCGCCCACGCGCCCCAGTTTCACGGGGCCGAGTTCAATATGGGGCGGGGAACGGCGCTGGTCACCAAGCCCTTCACCCTGGCCAAGTTGGACCGCGCCATCAAGCAGACGCTGGCGCTAGGCGTGAGCCCGAGTGAGAATTGCCACGGGTAGGCTGTCCAACACGGCGGCCACCTGCAAGACACCGTCGGCGGGCACATGCCGGTCGGTGCGCGAGAGCGCATCGAGGCGGGGGCGGCCAGCCAGGGTTTGGGGCAGCACGACCGCCGTATCGCCCCAGAACGCGGCGCTGGCCAGCGGCACAGGACCGTCAGGCGTGCCATGGTCGATGCCGGACGCCACGCAGCGTGGCACGATCACCACGACTTCATCGTCTTCGGTTCGGCGCAAGAACGCCACGACATGCTTGGCGCGTATGCCTTGAACGGGCAAGGGCAGATAGTCGCCATGCGTGAACGCGGCCGCGTGCTCGCGTCTCACTTCCAGCGCGCGCGCCAGCATCGCCAGCTTGATGCGACCTGACTGCCAATCGGTTAGCAGGTTCTGCAAAGTGGCTGTTGCGTTTGCGTCCAGTGTCTTGCGCCGCCACGTGAAATCAACGGGACGGCGGTTATCTGGATCGACCAGGCTCATGTCCCAGCTTTCGCAGCCCTGATAAAGATCTGGAACGCCAGGGGTGGTCACCCGCAGAATGGTCTGCGCCAGGCCGTTGAGCGCGCCGGCCGGGCCGATCTCGCGTGCCAGCACCGCCAGCTCGTCCAGCGCAGGGTGTCCAGGCGTCATCAATGCGAACAGATATTCGCTGGCGGCCCTTTCGTAGTCGGGGCGGGGTGCGATCCAACTCGTATGCAACTTGGCCTCGCGCAGTGCCTTCGCTTGCCACTGATCCAGGCGTTCGGCGTAAGCGCGCAAGCCGCTGGCATCCTGAGCGCCCAAGCCCTGAGGCCAGGCACCGACGATGGTTTGCAGCAGCATGTAGCGGTCGCGCGCGGCAGGTGCATCGGTCGCACCCGCCGCATCCCGCGCCAGAATGCGCAAAATCGTGTCTTGCCATAACGCGGGGATTTCGGTCAGCACCGCCAGACGTGCGCGCACGTCCTCGCCGCGCTTGTGATCGTGTGTCGCCGTGGTCAGCATGGTGTGCGGCTGATGACGAGCCCGCCACAGGTTGCGATCGTGAAAATCCTCGGCACTCAGGGCAAACAACTCGGGTTCACCGCCGACATCGTTGTTCGAGAGCAGACGACCATATTGATAGAACGTCGTGTCTTCCAAAGACTTGGCGGCCAGAGGCGGCGTCAACTGCTGGAATCGTCGGATGGCGTGCAAGCGGCGTTCGCGTTCGGGCGCCGGGCTGTCTTCGGGGGCTTCGCCACCCAGCCAATCGGCCACTGTGTCTAATACCGGTCCATCGTCGCCGGCAGCCATGTCCAGATCGGCATGCGCCCGGGCAAGCGTGCGGGCAAAACGCGGTGCGTCTTCAGGTGCCCGGCCTTCGGCATGGGCGTAGGTGCGATAGACGGGAAACACCCGCAGCAGCGCGTCCAGTGCTCGCCCGATGGACTCGCGACTGGTGTCGCGCGTGGCGATGGTGGCGCGGGCGATACGGTGCAGGGCATCACGAGTGGCGTTGCGTTCGACCGGAAAGTGCCGCGACAGCATCAGATCGCGTGCGTCCAACAAGGTTTGAGCGGGCGTACGGATGTCGCCCGACACGTCCTCCCACAACCGAGTCATGGCCGATTCCGCCGACTCGTCGTGCAGCAAAGCCGTGACCTGACTCATGAAGTCATAGCCCGTCGTGCCGTGTGCGTGCCAGCGGCTATCCAGACGTTCGTCTTGTGCCAGGATTTTTTCGACGATCAGGTAGGCTTCGTCGCCCGCCAAATCGCCGGGACGCTCGGAGCTTCGAGCCTGCAAGGCCGCGCGCAGTCGGGCGCAATAAGCGATCGGATCGGCTAGGCCGTCGACGTGATCGATGCGAACGCCGTCTATCAATCCCCTTGCATAGAGGTCTAGCGTCAAGGCATGCACGGCCTCGAACACGTCGTCCTGGCCGACCCGCACGCCCACGAGTTCGCTGACTTCGAAGAACCGTCGCCAGTTGATTTCTTCGGGCGCGCAGCGCCACCAGGCCAGGCGATAGTGCTGTTTTTCCAGCAAGGCATGGAGTTGACGCTGGCCGGCAGGTGTGGCCGGATCGTGTTTTGCCAGGACGGCTTCCAAGTTCGACAGGTTGTCGCCAGCGGGCAAGGTGCCAGCCGCGATCGGATAAGGATTGTCGTGCGCCTTGATGATGAACGCATGGCGTGCGTTGTCGTAGTCCAAGCGAATATCGCCGTCAGTCAATGCCTGGCCGTACGGTTTGCCCAGAAAGGGCGCCTGGATCTTGCCGGTCAAGTCGGGGTCGGGGCTGCGCCAGTCGATGTCGAAGTAGTGGGCGTAGGCGCTATGCTCGCCCTCGGCCCAGACACTCCACCACCACCGGTTGTCAGCGTGGGTGGCCATATGGTTGGGCACGATGTCCAGAATCAATCCCATGCCATGGGCACGCAAGGTGGCGACCAGACGGTCTAGCGCCTTCGCGCCGCCCAGCGCCGGATTGATGGCAGTGTGGTCGATGATGTCGTAGCCGTGATTCGACCCGGGGCGTGCAGTGGCCAGGGGCGACGCATAGATATGGCTGATGCCTAAAGCGGCGAGGTAAGGGACCTGCTCGGCGGCATCGTCCAAGGTAAAGCCCGCGTGGCATTGCAGGCGCGCGGTGGCACGCGGGATGGTCATTCGATACTCCGGTGAACGTTGAGCGCAGCCAGGGCCTGGTGCGCTTCAGGGGTGGACAGGGCGCTGCGCGCATCGGTGGGCAAGCGGCGACGCCAGTTCGGATGGCTGTCGATCGTGCCGGGCACGTTAGGTTGCTCCGTCAACGCGAGGATGTCTTCCATGGGCACCAATGCCAAGGGTTGCGGACCGCTGGCCATGAAGTCCAACATGCGAGCGACCGGTGCGGTGTCATCGGGCTGCGCGCCCTGGCGTTCGGGAAACAAGCTGTCGTGCATGGCCTGGCGGTCGGCGCTTCGTTCGGTGCGCAAACCTTCGATGGTCTCGTTGGAGCCCAGTAAATCCAATTCGACCTTCCATTCCAGATCGCGCGCAGCCCACCAGCCACGCAAGGTGGGCAGGTCGTGCGTGGTGGAGGTCGCCAGATAGCTGGCCGGCCAATTCGAGGGGGGAAGATAAGGTGCCGCGTGATCGTGTTCGCCGTGACCGCGTTCGAACAGCAGCACGCTCATTCCCATCATGCCCGCCTGGGCAATGGTGTCGTTGAACCCTTCGGGCACGGTACCCAGGTTTTCGCCGATCACCACGGCTCGATGACGCCACGCTTCCAACGCCACCAAATGCAGCATGTCCTTCAAGGGAAAACGAAGGTATGCGCCGTCCTTGGGCGATGCGCCGTCGGGAATCAGCCAGGTGCGTGCCAGGCCCAGCACGTGATCGATGCGGATGCCGCCCGCATGCGCCAGCACCGCGCGCAACATCTCGATGAAGGCGCTGTAGCCGTTCTCGCGCATGGCCGCGGGCGAGAACGCCGTCAGCCCCCAACCCTGGCCGCGTGGATTGTAAATATCGGGTGGCGCGCCGCAGGACAAGCGATCCAGGATGTCGGCCTGACGGCTCCAGGCATGGCTGCCGCCAGGATCGGTACCGACTGCCAGATCGGCGATCAACCCGACCTGCATCCCGGCGCGCCGGGAGGCGCTGTGTGCGCCTGCAAGGCCGCGACTGGCCAGCCACTGGGTGAAGGCGTGATAGCGGATTTCGTTGGCGTACCGGGCGGCAAAGGCGGTCACCGCCGGGCTCGTCGGGTCGCGCAGCTCGGCGGGCCAGTCGCGCCAGCCCGAAAACAATCCTGTGCTGCGGACACGTTCGGCGTGCAGGGCTTCGAAGCAGGCATGGCGCTGCAAGGCGTCGCCGCCTTGCTCGACGAACTGTTCGAAGCCGGTTTGCCAGGCGGGCGTTCGGCCCGCTACGGCGACGCCGTCGTACAAGCGGCGTAACAAAGCATGGTGGGCGGCGGCGCTGGCCGGCCAGTCGATCAGTGCAGCCGATTCGCGCGCAGCCAGAACCGCGGCGGATGTGTCGGCCAGTATGGCGGCATCCACGGCATCGGCACCGAAAATGTCGGTAGGATCGGCATACAGCGTATTCAAAAACAAGCGGCTGGACGGGCCGTACGGACTGTAGCGCCCCGGGTCAGCGGCGAACATGGCATGCACCGGACTGATGGCCAGTGCATGCGCGCCGTGGCCTGCGGCCTCGTTCGCCCATTCGCTCAGCGCGGTGAAATCGCCGTAACCCGTCGATGCGCCAGGGCGCAGCGGAGCGTCGGCCGTGGCGTGGCGGCGTAGACTGTAGAGTTGCGCCACGGGGCCCCAGATCCGTGCCCGGGGGCGCCCCAGCAGATCTGCCACGGACGGCGCACGCGCCGGCGCGATGGCCAGCGCAAGATCGCGCTGGTCGACAATCAAGCGGTGATAGCCGGGATAGTCGGGCAGCACGATACGCGTCTGGCCCTCGGGCCCGGCCTCAGTATGTACCGGCAGGGCGGCGCCGCTATCGAGTTCGATGATTGCCGTGCCAGGTGAACCGGGGATGTCCAATGCCTGTCCGGCAGCACCGATCAGCAGAGCGGGTTCTCGCGGCGCCCGAGCCAGCCGGGCAGCGCTATCGGCGCATTGCGTCGCCGATGCGGCAGGCAGGCCCAGGCGTTCGAGAAAGACGGTCAAGACCGCGCGTTCGACGGTCTGGGTGCGCCCTTGGGCATCGCGCCAATCCACGGCAATACCTGCGGCCTGTGCCAGAGCATGCAAATCTTGATCGGAAGGAGTGTGAGTCATGACGGATGGGGAACCGGGCTTATTCGTGTTTCAACAAAGCGACCACGCCATACGCGGGTAAGCGCACGGCGCGCAAGGCGGCATCGACCCCGGCCTGGCTTTCGAATATCACTTCGGCCAAGGGATCGTAGTCGTCGGCCAGGGACTCCCCCGAAATGTCGTCCTCACCCAAATTAGCGTAGAGGGTCAACACTTTCTCGTTGCCCAAGCGCCAGCGCGCCACGACGGCATGGCTGCCCAGCGCGTGCGCACCCATGGAGACCGCTCCAGGAATGCCTGGCGTCACCCGCGTGCTGCGCAGTTCCAATAATTGGCGATAGAACGCCAGCCAGTGAGCAGCCTCTGGATCGGTCTCGGGCAAGGTATCTTGAGACGCCTCGAATGTGGCGGGATCGTTGGGGTCGGGGATGCGGGCTGCCAATTTCGGATCGTCGTCGGCGTGCAGACCGGCGAACTCGCGCCGGCGGCCTTCGCGTATCGCTTTCGCCAATGCTTCGTCGGTATGGCTGGTGAAATACAGAAACGGCGTCTGCACGCCACGCTCTTCGCCCATGAACAGCAGTGGAATGTGGGGGGCCAGCAGTTGCAGCGCGACCGCTGCGCGCAGGGCATCGGGCCGATTCGCCACCAATTTCAGCAGACGCTCGCCGAAGGCGCGGTTGCCCACCTGATCGTGGTTTTGCAAAAACAACACGAAAGCGCTGGGGGGCAGGTGAGCACTGGATTCGCCACGCAATGCACCGCCGCGTAGGCTCGACGGGTCGCCTTGGTAGACAAAGCCTTCGCTCAGGCTGCGTGCCAGGCGTTGCGAGGCATGTTTGGAAAAGTCGGCGTAGTAAGCGCGGGTTTCGCCCGTCAGAAGGTAGTGCAGGACATGATGCGCGTCATCGTTCCATTGCGCGTCGAAACCGCGGGTCAAGTGGCTGGCGATGTTGTCCTCGTTCTCGAGCACCAGATGCACATGACGGTCGGGGGCCACGTTGGCCCGCACATACGCCGCCATCTCCGGCAACCAGCCCGGGTCGGAGATGGCATGCACCGCATCCAGGCGCAACCCGTCGAACCGGTATTCGCTCAACCAATACAAGGCGTTCTCGGCGAAATACCGCCGTACGGCCGATTGCGAGAAATCGATGGCAGGGCCCCACGGCGTCTGTTTCTTCGGGTCGAAGAAGTCCGCGGCATAGGCGTTCAGATAATTGCCGTCGGGTCCGAAATGGTTGTAGACCACGTCCAGAAAAACCATCATGTCTAGGCCATGCGCGGTGTCGATCAGATGGCGCAATTCGTCGGGCGTGCCGTAGGCAGTGTCGGGCGCATAAGGCAGTACGCCGTCATACCCCCAATTACGCGCGCCGGGAAAGTCGGCGATGGGCATCAACTCGATGGCCGTGATGCCCAGTTGAGCCAGGGCCGGCAGACGGGCTTCGATACCGGCATAGCCGCCCGCGATGCCGGGGTGAATTTCGTAGATGACGGTTTCGTGCCAGGGGCGGCCGCGCCAAGCGGTATTGAGCCAGGGATAGCCTTCGGGACCGACGACCACGCTCGGGCCGTGTACGTCGTCTGCCTGCAAACGAGAGGCGGGATCGGGCACGTCCAGTTTGCCGTCGATGCGAAAGCGATACGGCGTACCGGCGGGCAAGGGCAACCGGGCTTCGAAAAAACCACCGGGACTGGCGGCCAATGGGTGCTGTTCGCCTTCTTCGGCGATCAGATCGACGTGCTGTGCAGTGGGGGCCCAAAGGCGGAAACGGGTCGTTCCATCGGGCATCACCACTGCGCCGTGGGTGTAGGTCGTCATGATGTCAGTCTCCGTCGACGACCGTCTCGTCGTCATCAATGGCAAGTAATAGCACCACGCTGTGCGCGGCGACCAAGGTGTCGTGGCCCGCTAGCGGTGTGCTAGGCGAAAGTGGCTCGGCACTGTCGAGCAGCCGTTGCCATCGCAAGTCTGGTGCCGGCAGGCGGACGGTCTCGGCCTGCGCACTGGCATTGATCAGAAGCAGGGTGATATCGCTGAGTGCCGCGGGGCCGAATTCGGCGGCACGGCGCAACACCAGGACGCGGCCTTCGGTGTCGTGCCAGTCCTTGGGTGTCATGCGTTGGCCATCGGGCCGAAACCAGGCGATGGCGTTCACCTCGCGTGCGACGATGCGTTCGGCGTCCAGAAACCGCGAGATGCGAACGGACGGGTGCGCGTGGCGCAAGGCGGCCAGTCGCGCCACATAAGCCGTCAACGCGCGACCTTCCGTGGATTCGGCGGCGTCCCAATCGAGCCACGCGGTTTCGTTGTCCTGACAATAGGCGTTGTTATTGCCCGCCTGAGTTTGGCCGAACTCGTCGCCCGCCAGCAGCATCGGCGTGCCTTGAGCCAAATAGACCGAAGCCAAAATGGCCCGTTGGATGCGACTGCGCAAGGAACGCGTCACCATATCGTCGGCCGGTCCCTCTTCGCCCCAGGAATGGCTGCAGTTGTCGTCGTGACCGTCGCGATTGTCTTCACGGTTTGCATCGTTGCGCTTGCGGCTGTAGCTGACCACGTCGCGTAAGGTGAAACCGTCGTGCGATGCGGCATAGTTGATCGAAGCCCACGGCCGCCGATGCCGGTGATCGAACAGGTCGGGCGAGCCGAGCAATCGAGTCGCCATCTCGCCGCGCTGGCCGCTGTCGCCGCGCCAAAACCTGCGGATGCTGTCGCGAAACCGGTCGTTCCACTCGGCGAAGCCCGGTGGGTGCTGGCCCAATCGATAGCCGCCAGGGCCGATATCCCACGGCTCCGAAATCATCTTCAGACGCGATAGCACCGGATCCTGCAGCAGCGCATCAAAAAAACCCGCGCCCGCCTCGAAGCCTGAGCGTTCGCGACCCAGCACCACGCCCAGATCGAAACGAAAGCCGTCGATCCGATAAGACGTAGCCCAATAGCGCAGCGAGTCCATCACCATCTGAAGCACACGCGGATGCGTGATGTTGATGGTGTTGCCGCAACCGGTTTCGTTGACGTAATAGCGTGAGTCGCCGTCGATCAACCGGTAATAACTGGCATTGTCCAGACCGCGCCATGACAGCGTCGGGCCCGTTTCGTTGCCTTCGCAGGTGTGGTTGTAGACGACGTCCAGAATGACCTCGATACCTGCGCTTTGCAGGCGACGAATGGCCATGCGCAATTCGTTCGTATTGGCACGCGCAAGATACTGCGACTCGGGGGCGAAAAACGATAAGGTGTTGTAGCCCCAATAGTTGCGCAGGCCGCGTTCGATCAAAAACGCGTCTTGCAAGAATGCATGCACCGGCAATAGCTCGATGGCCGTTACGCCAATCTTCAACAGGTGATCGATGAAGCGGGCATCGCCCAGGGCCGAAGCCGTACCCCGCCATTCCGGACGCACTGTCTCGCGCCGCTTGGACACGCCGCGCAGGTGCGCTTCGTAAATAATGGTGTCGTCCCACGGACGGGCAGGGCGGCGGCTATCACCCCAGTTGAACGTCTCGTCGACGACGACGCCCTTGACCATGGCGGGAGCGCTGTCGCGCCGGTCGAAGCTCAGGTCGGCACGCGCATGTTGGCGTCGATAGCCATACAAGGTATCGGACTGGCGAATGCTGCCGGCGAGTTTGCGTGCATACGGATCCAGCAGCAGCTTGTGCGGGTTGAACCGATGGCCGTGGGCGGGATCGTAAGGGCCATAGGCACGATAGCCGTAAACTAAGCTCGGGCCGACATCCGGTAGATAGCCATGCCAGATTTCGTCGGTGCATTCCGGCAAGGGGTAGCGCCGCAATTCCTTGCGCCCGCGCGTGTCGAACACGCACAGATCGATGCGGCTGGCGTGGGCCGAGAACACGGCGAAGTTCACGCCTAAGCCGTCGCTGGTCGCGCCCAGCGGATAGGGAAGTCCGGGCAGAAGTCGATCGGCGTTGGGCGGCACCATTCGTTAGCCCTCGAACGTAAACACCACCGTCGACAGGGGCGGCAAAACGATCTCTAACGATTGGCCTTGGCCGTGGGCCGCTATGGCTTGCGTTTGCGCTTCGCCTGTATTGCCCAGGCCCGAGCCGCCATACACGCCGGCGTCGGTGTTCAAGCGTTCGGCCCAGCGCCCGGCGTTGGGTACACCGATACGATAGTGCTCACGCGGTACAGGCGTCAGATTGCACACGACCAGCGCCACGCGTTCGCCGTCTCGACGCAGATATGCGGCCACGCTGTTCTGAGCGTCGTCGCCGATCACCCATTCGAAACCCGAGCTGTCGGCATCGCGCGCATGCAGGGCCGGCAGACTGCGATACAAGCCGTTTAGGTCGCGCACCAACTGCTGAATACCGCGATGCATCGGATCTTTCAGTGCATCCCAATCGAGACTGGCATCGTGGTTCCATTCGTGGCCTTGCGCCAGCTCGGCGCCCATGAACAATAGTTTCTTGCCGGGATGGGTGAACATGAAACCGTAGTAGGCACGCAGGTTCGCAAACTTCTGCCAGCGGTCGCCCGGCATCTTGGTTAGCAGCGAGCCTTTGCCATGCACCACCTCATCGTGCGAAAGCGGTAGTACGAATCGTTCGGAATAGGCATAGACCATGCCGAAGGTGAGATCGTTATGGTGATATTGCCGATGGATGGGTTCGTACTCGAAATACTGGAGCGTGTCGTGCATCCATCCCATGTTCCACTTGTAATGAAAGCCCAGTCCGCCTTCTTCGGCAGGCGCGGTCACGCCCGGCCACGCGGTCGATTCTTCGGCGATCATCATCGCGCCGGGCACTTCGCGCCGCACCAGCGAATTGAGGGCACGAAGAAAGTCTACGCTTTCGAGGTTCTCGCGGCCACCGAATCGATTGGGAATCCATTCTCCGGCCCGGCGGCTGTAGTCGCGATACAGCATCGAGGCCACGGCATCGACGCGCAAGCCATCGACGTGAAAGCGGCGCAACCAGTACAAGGCGCTGGCGATCATGAAATTACGAACCTCGTTGCGGCCGAGGTTGTAGATCATGGTGTTCCAGTCGGGATGGAAGCCCTCGCGCGGATCGGCATATTCGTACAAAGCCGTGCCGTCGAACAAGGTCAGACCATGGGCATCGTTGGGGAAATGCGCAGGCACCCAATCCAGAATCACGCCCAGGCCGGCCCGATGGCAGCGATCGACGAAGGCGGCGAATCGATCGGGCGTGCCGTAGCGGGCAGTGGGGGCGAACAGCCCCAGCGGCTGATAGCCCCACGAACCGCCAAACGGGTGCTCCATGATGGGCAGCAGCTCGATGTGAGTGAACCCGAGCGAAGTCACGTAATCGATCAGCTTGTCGCCCAACTGATCCCACATCTGTTCGGGCGCGGCACCGTCGTGCAGCCACGAGCCCAGGTGAACTTCGTAGATTGATAAGGGGGCTGTCGCGCCGTGGCGCTCGGCGCGGCTGCTCATCCATGCATGGTCTTGCCAGACATAAGCGTCGGGCTGGGCCACGATCGACGCGGTGGCCGGTGCCAGTTCCGACTGAAACGCGACCGGATCGGCCCGCGCTGGCAGCAGGTCGCCGTTGGTGCTCAGGATCTCGTATTTGTAGCGGGCGCCCGCCGCAGTCTGGGGAATGAACAACTCCCAGATGCCTGCCTTATGGCGCAGGCGCATCGGATGGCGGCGGCCGTCCCAGCTGTTGAAGTCGCCGATGACGGAGACGCGCCGTGCGCTAGGGGCCCACACTGCAAAACGCACGCCTTCGACGCCGTCGATAGTGGTGGGATGAGCGCCCAGCACGCGCTCGAGCTGCGGGTGATGGCCGCGCGAGAGCGCATCCAGGTCTTCTTCCGACAACAGCGGCGCGAACGCGTAGGGGTCGGCGGTGACGAATGCGCCATCGCCCCAGTCGATATGCAGTCGATAATCGCTGCCTTGTGCCGAACACGGTCCGACGAACAGTCCGTCGCGCACGGCGGTCAGCGGCTCGGCGGCGGGCGCGTCGGCTGTCGCCACCGCGACGCTGTGAGCACCGGGCACGAACACGCGCAAGGTCTGCCTGCCGTCCAGGACACGCACGCCCAGGGCACGAAACGGATCGGGGTGACGCGCATGCAACAAGGCATCTAGATCGACATCGCGCACGACGGCGTCCAGATCGATGGTCGCAGGAGCCGATAAAGTCGAAAGTTGGGTCATAGATTATCTAGGCGTGTAGGTGTCGGCCGCCAGAATGCGGTCGGCCATGTCGATCAGGCCCGTCAATGGGATGTACAGCCAGGTGGGGCGATGGCCCGCCTCATAGACGACTTCGTAGGCGGCCTTCTCCAGTACTGCAAGAGGCAGCGCAGCATCCAGCGTATCAGGCGACAGCCACGGTTGTTTGGACGCTTCGAGCGTTTCGCGGTACTGCGCGAGAAAAGCATCGTCGGCGTGCCGAACGAACGCAGCGCGTACGGCTTTGCGTCGAGCTGTCTGAAGATCGTCGAGTGAGCCCGAGTCGCCCGTGTTCGATTCGAGCGATGGCAAGAACGCAGCGCGGGCATAAGCGAACGATCGCAGCAGGCCGGCCACGTCGCGCAAAGGCGTGTTCTTGGCGCGCCGCTCGGCAGGGCTGCGTGCCGGCTCGCCCTCGAAGTCGATCAGATAGGCATCGTCATTCGCCACCAGAATCTGACCGAGATGGAAATCGCCGTGAATGCGTGTACGCAGGCTGCCGACAAGCGTCTGGGCTTGGCGTCGTACCGCTGCATCCAGCCTATCGCCATGGGTGCTCAAGGTCGTGCGCGCCAAGGCCGCTGCACCCTCTAAAGGCAAACCGGTTAACGCTTTGCGCGCGCGGACGAGCATGGCGATGATGTCGTCGGCCCATGCCTGGGCGTCGGCGGCCGTGGCTGGCTCGGGCGAGAACGCCGGATCGTCGGTCGCTTGTGCCAGCGCGGCATGCATTTGTGCAAGCCGTAAGCCCATGGCGCAGGCCAGCGACGCATAGCCCTGGATGTCGTGCGCGGGCTCGTCGGGCGTCGCGGCGACGCATCGTGTCAGATACGCCTCGGTCCATCCCCAGGCGTCGCCCTCGTTGGCGATGCTTCGATGCGCGATCGCCAGCGTCGCTTGCGTGCCGTCTGGGCGGCGTCGCACGACTTCGCCCAATAGCGCTGCGCCATGCGTGAAGCCGACTCGGGTCAGGCGGCGTGTCATCTCCGCTTCCGGATTGACGGCATCGGCTACCCGGCGAACCAACTTCAACATCACCTGACCACCCAGGCCCAGCGAGCTGTTGGACTGTTCGCCCAGAAACCATCGAACCGGTGCGTTCTCGGGCAGATCGACGGCGTGCAACCCGTCTTCCGGCAAAAAGTGCAGCTGCGCAGGCCCCGTACCGTCGTCGATGTCGATGACGCGTTGGGTGCGCAGGGCTTCGATCATGCCGTGGGCGAACGGGGCCATGGTGTAGGCGTCCGTCAGCAGGCCCTGCCTGGGGCCTGCGACCAGCCGTGCCATACCGTATTGATGAGCAAGCGGTGTGGCCTCGGACCACACGGCTGCCAGCGGCACGAAGTAGCGTGTAGGCCCATGTTCGGTATCGACCTCGAACTCGGTCAGCAGATATTCGTCTTCGGTTCGAACATCACGGGACGGAGCCAGACTTGCCCGATAGGCAGCGCGTGCCGACTCTGGCGCGCCGTCGCGCGCGAACCAGCGCCGACTGGCCAGATAACCAGGCAACACCTCGCTCATCAGCGCGCGCCACGCAGCATCCGATGACTCGAATCGATCGGGCGGCACAAGCGTCAGCACATGGGTGGGCGACGGGGGCGGGGGCAGCGTGTCAGCGATGATAGTCTCCAAAATGTCGGACGGCTCATTCGGCCATGCCGTCGATACGCCAGATGGCGTAGGGCTGCTCGGGCGACAGGTGGACCCACTGATGCTTCCCGCGCCAGACGTCGTTGTTGCCGCGAACCAGATCGGTGATGGCGATTGCGGCGTCGTCCGGTTGGCCCAGCAGCCACAGGGGCGCCTCGATGGCGGCCGACTGCGGATGGAAGGGATCCAGGCTGATCGCCACGACAACGATGCTGTCGCGTGCCGCAGTGGCTTTCGCGAAGTACAGCACCTGATCGTTGTGTGCGGTCAGCAGGTGCAGTCCCAAGTGACTCTGCAAGGCCGGGTTGCGGCGGCGCAGCCGATTGAGCGCGGTCAACTCGGCGACGATGTTGCCAGGACGTTGCCAGTCCCATACTCGAATCTGAAATTTTTCGGAATCCAGATATTCTTCTTTGCCGGGTAGCGGTGTGGCCTCGCATAGCTCGAAACCGCTATACATGCCCCACAACCCGGATGTGGTGGTCGCCAGCGCCATGCGGATCAAATGACCGGCCCGCCCCGAGCGTTGTAGAAAGTGAGGGTTGATGTCGGGCGTGTTGACGAAAAAGTGCGGCCGGAAAATGTCGGCTGCGGGCGCGTCGTTCAGCTCTTGCAGATAAGCGCTGAGTTCGGCCTTGTTTTCACGCCAGGTAAAGTACGTATAGGACTGCGAAAAACCAAGTTTGGCCAAGCGGTACATCATCTTCGGCCGGGTGAATGCTTCGGACAAGAACAGTGCATCCGGAAACCGGGCCTGAACCTCGGCAATCATCCACTCCCAGAATGGCAAGGGCTTGGTGTGCGGATTGTCGACACGGAACGCTCGAACGCCACGTTCGGCCCAGAACAGCACGGCATCGCGCAGTGCTCGCCATAACGCGGCTTGCCGCGTGGGCGTCGCCTCGCCGCTGTAGAAATCGACGTTGACGATGTCCTGGTATTTTTTGGGTGGGTTCTCGGCATAGCGCATCGATCCATCGGCACGATACGAAAACCAGTCGGGATGCTCTTTCAACCAGGGATGATCGGGCGAGCATTGAATCGCAAAGTCCAACGCGATTTCCAGGCCGTGCTCGCGTGCGCTGGCCACCAGGCGCTCGAAGTCGGCCAGCGAGCCCAATTCCGGATGAACGGCGGTGTGGCCCCCGTCGGCCGAGCCAATGGCGTAGGGGCTGCCGGGCTGATCGGCGCCTGCGCCCAAGGTGTTGTTCTTTCCTTTGCGATTGCTCAGGCCAATGGGATGAATGGGCGGAAAATAAAGCGTGTCGAAACCCATATCGCGAATCGCGCGCAAGCGTGCGATGACGTCGTCGAAGCTGCCGTGCCGATCCATCGTGCCACTCATCGAACGCGGGAACAGCTCGTACCAGCTGGAGAACCGCGCGGCCTGACGCTCGACGTTCACGGCATAGGTCCGATCGCTTTCCGAGGCAAAGGGCTGGTGACCGGCCGCCGCCATGGCGTCTGCGGTGCTATCGGCCAACAGGCGTGCCACGAAGGCCGGATCCATGGGCGCGATAATGGAGGGCGCACTGGCGCCGGAAGCGGAGGACTTTGCCCTACGGCCCTTTTTGGGCCGTGCCGCCGATTGCGGGTAGCCCACCTCATCGAGTAGCGCAGACAAGGTGTCAGCCAGATTGGCGTGCCCGTCGGGCAGATCGGACAGGCTGCGGTGTATCAGCTGGCGACCCTCTTCCAGTTCGAGGGCCACGTCCAGACCTGCTTCGGATTTTTTGTGCAGCTCGTCTCGGTAGGTATCCCACGCATCGCGCCAGGCGCAGACTTTGAACTCGTGACGGCCTAATCGCGTGGGCGTGAAGCGAGCGATATACCGGTCGTTGCTTTTGAGTGCCATGGGTACTCGATGCCAGCCGATTTCATCGTTTGCCCGCCATAGCACCTGCACGGCGATGTGGTCGTGACCGTCCATGAATACATCGGCTTGAACCTCGACGGATTCGCCCAGCGCTCGCTTCAGTGCAAAGCGGCCGTTATCGACGACGGGCGAGACCGCCTCGATCGCGATGCGAGGCGCGGCCAGGGCGTCGGTGATGGCTTGGCGCGATTCACTGGACGACGCCGTGCGCAGAACGGGCGGTGCTCGCCGCGCTTGCGCCAACAGGCATTCGCCCGGACCCAGCGCCGCAGGCAGCATCCGGGCGCGCGCCGGGCTTTTTCGGGCCAGTTGAATTTCGCCATAGGCATCGGGCAGACGTTCGCGGATCAAGGCCCAGTCGATCTCGGCGTCGCGCTGCGTGTCCGGATTGATCAACAGCAGACGGGCGTGCTGGCTTTGAGCGGTGGCGAAGGCTGCGCCGTCGGTGCGCAACAAGGCGACCGCGCCGCCAGCGGGTGGGCTGATCACGCGCAGCGGCCCGCAGGCGGATCCGCTCTGACTGCGCCATAAACAGATCTCGGCGATTGCCGTGTCCTGCTCGGGTGAGAAATCGCCCTGAGGGCGAACCAGCACGCTGTCGCCTACCAATGCAGCCGTCCACAGTGTTCGACGCAATTGTGCAAGTGGCAGATCGGCGTTTAATGCTGCCGGGGCCACCACGCAGGGGCTGATGGCGCGTAATCGGTCGAATTCTTCTACCAGCCAGGGCGCGCGGCCATTCCACCAGGGCAAGGAGGACAACACGCCGTCCAATTGACTGGCAGCCAGCGCAGCCAGCGCCCAGGGTGTCAAGCCGGGCGTATCGCCCAGCACCGCGCATCCAGGGCGTGCAGTACGTATGGCCTGAACCAGGCAAGCCACGGCGTCCGGGGTCAACCGGTCGAGATGCAGCAGACGAAATCCGTGGATGCCAGCCTGTGTCCACTGGGCCAGGCGCTGGGCCCAGTCGTCGATGACGCCTCGCACGGCGTCGTCGTCGCCGTAACGCAGGCGCGCGCTGGCGGCATCGAAATGAGACAGGCGCGGATCGTGAGCGCCGCTCGGGGCCGCGGGCTCGTACGCATCGTGCCATTGTGCGACATACCGGCCCAGTACCGCCGCCTGGGTCACATCGATGTCGAGAAAAAGCTTTGTTCCGGTAGCGTCTGCCCGTGATACCCAATGAGTCAGGACATCGACAGTGGCCGATTCGCCTGCGAGCATCGAATGATCGGGATGGTCAATCAGGCCAGGGTAGGGACCGGGCGCAGACGAGGGCGGCGCGGCCAACACGGCGTCGCACGACAGGCGTTGCGCGCGCGCCAGGATGGCGTCGATGTCGCCCGGTCGGAAAGCGTCTGCGGTCGGGTTGCCGCCTTCAGCGGCAGGGGCATGGTAGAGGCAAGCAGGGACCAACGGATGACTGTTCATGGCGGCCTTGGCGGATCGAATGATAGGCGGGTCCTCCCGAAGAACGGGCACGAGCGAATACAGCCAATCAGGCTGCGGCGGAGTCGGGGACGATTCCGCCACCATTGCGGGCGGCGCGCGATCCCAATGGCTTGCGGCTGATTGGCGTACGTGTTTTGGACGCCGAGGCTCGACGCACGGGCACGCTTTCGTTGACGATGGCCATGGCCGGACGCAGGAACCGCGCGGCGGGAACCAGCGAGCGGTACATACGCATATAGACCGCCACACTGTTGCGCCAACTGAAATCGGTGCTCATAGCGTTGTGTTGCATGGCGCGCCAGACGCCAGGATGGCTGCGCACCGCCAGCGCACGGTCGATGGCTTCAACCATTTTGTCGACTGTCGCACCCTCGAACAAAAAGCCGGTCGAGCCACGCATCGCCGACAGGCCGGCGTCGTCGCCGAGGTCGGTAATCGTGTCGGCCATGCCGCCGGTCTTCGAGCCGATGGGCAACGTGCCATAGCGCATGGCGTAAATGGGCGTCAAACCAAAAGGCTCGAAGCGGCTGCCGTGCATCAACACGTCGCCACCGGCGTGCATCATGTGAGCAGTGGCCTCGTCGAAACCGATGCGAGCGCTGAAGCGACCAGGAAAAGCCTCGGCAGCCTTTACCAAAGCCTGTTCCAGGCGCTTGTCGCCTTGCCCCATCACGGCGACCTGCAAGTCGGGGTGGGCAGCAAGGGCGCGCGGCAAGGCTTCGACAGCGAGATCGGCCATCTTCTGGGTAGTCAATCGGCTGCACATCACCATCAGCGTCTTGCCTGCATCGACGTTCAGACCGAACTCGGTCTGCAGATCCGATTTGCATCGCGCTTTGTTGTCCAGACCGGATGCGCTGTAACGGCGCTCGGTCGGGATGCGCGCATGATCGGGATCCCAAACAGTATCGTCGATACCGTTGGGCGTGGCCAGCAGGACGTCACGGCGCGCTTGCAGAACGCCCTCCAGTCCGCAACCGAACTCGGCACCCAGAATTTCGCGCGCATACGTGCGACTCACGGCGGTGATGCGGTCGGCGAACAAGGCGCCTGCTTTCATGAAATTCATCTTGCCCCAGTATTCCAGGCCGTCGGCGGTCAGATACTGGGCCTGAATGCGCAGAGCTTGCGCGTGGCGCATGTCAAATACGCCCTGAAACGCCAGATTGTGAATGGTCAGAACGCTGCGCACGTCGCGGATGTTGGCTTGATGGATCAGCAGCGGTGCCAAGGCAGCGTGCCAATCGTGCGCGTGGACGACGTCGGGGCGGGCCACCGGGGTACGACCGGCGGCGATCAATGCTGCTGCGTGGGCCAGGGCGCCGAAGCGAATGGCATTATCCGAATACTCTTGCCCATTTTCGTCGACGTATAGCGTGGCTCGGTCGTATAAGGCATCGTTGACCAGCGCATAGACAGGAACGTTCAGGTCCGGGTGTTGGCCCAATACCAATCGGGCAGGCCCACCCGGCAGATTGTCCAAAACGCAGATTTCTCTGGCGTGATGCAGCTTGGCCAGAACACCACGGTGAGCGGGCATCAGCAGCGATACATCGACGCCGTCCTGGCGCATGGCATCGGCCATGCCGCTGACCGCATCGCCTAAGCCGCCAGACTTGGCCAGGGGATAAGCTTCGGAAGTTACCTTAAGAATCTTCAACGCCACAGTCGCACCCCTCAAATCTCGTCTCGGTTCGGGAAATTTTGCCGCGCAGCGCAATTCGCATAGAGCTTACGGCGAATGCTGCTGTGGGTCAGTCACCGCATAGCGCAAACACTGTGCCCAACGAGTCGGGCTCGCATCCGCCCAAGGCCGCTGTAAGCCCGTTTCACTGCAATGCACCAAGGCGGCGCAGTTGACGCCCCAGATTGCGCACCGTCTTGGGGTGTTTGAACCCAGGTAGAGGCTTGGAATCGCGTGATACAACTGTTATGAAACTAGTTGTAAATTCGTTGACAAAAAATTTGAATGAGTCGTCTCCACATCAAGGTCGTAAGAAAACACATGTGCATGTCGCCACGAAGTCGAGCCGCTTGCCCAGCATTAATGCAAATTATTCAGACAGGTCGATGACAAGACTTACTTTTCCTGCGCCGACGGCTTATCTGCGATCCAATCGGTGGTCTGATTATTGCGGTAGGCCCGTATCTTTATCGCTGCGAGTAGGTTTTGCCCGATCTGATCGTGAACACGCCCAAAGGGCTGTATTGCCCGCCCGGTGACTTCTATATCGACCCTTGGCGTCCGGTGGATCTCGCCATCGTCACGCACGCTCATGCCGACCATGCCCGCTCGGGCAGTCGACGTTATCTCGCTGCCGCCATGGGCGCAGGCGTATTGCAAGCCCGTCTGGGCCCGATCTGCCTGCAGACGCTGGCGTATGGCGAGTCGATCCGGGTAGGCGAGGTGAATGTGAGCCTGCATCCCGCCGGGCATGTGTTGGGCTCGGCTCAGGTTCGGATCGAACATCGGGGCGAGGTCTGGGTGGCGTCGGGCGACTACAAGCTGGATGCCGATCCGACTTGTACGGCCTTCGAGCCCGTGCGCTGCCATACTTTCATCACCGAATCGACATTCGGTCTACCCATCTACCGATGGGAGCAGGCGAGTCACCTGGCGGCAGATATCAATGCGTGGTGGCAAGACAATGCCCAGCAAGGTCGAGCATCGGTCATCTATGGCTATGCGTTCGGCAAGGCTCAACGAATCCTGCATGGGCTGGATGCCAGCATCGGTCCTATCGTGGTGCATGGAGCGGTCGCCCGATTGAACGACGCTTATCGTGCCGCAGGCGTTGTCTTGCCGGATGCATCGCGGGTATCCGATCTGCCAGCACGGACGGTCTTGGATCGCGCGTTGGTCGTCGCACCGCCATCGGCCCAATCGACGCCTTGGCTGCGACGGTTCGGCCAACATGCCGATGCGTTCGCCAGCGGCTGGATGCGAGTGCGCGGCGCACGTCGTCGGCGCGGCGTGGATCGGGGTTTCGTGATGTCGGATCATGCCGATTGGCCGGGTTTGCTGGCGGCGATTGCGGCAACCGGTGCCCAGCGAGTGATCGTCACGCACGGTCAAGTTGCCGTATTGATGCGTTGGCTGACCGAGCAAGGCTTGCAAGCCGACCGTTTTACCACCGAGTACGACGACACCGACGAGGACAGCACGACCGTCGAATCGAGCGATGCGCAGACGCTCGATACGGAAGAGGGGCCGACATGAAAGCTTTTGCTCAACTTTACGCCAGGCTCGATGCCACCACCTCCAACAATGCCAAATTGGCCGCCATGGAAGCGTATTTTGCGCAAGCGGCGGCCGCTGACGCGGCTTGGGCCGTGTATTTTCTGTCTGGTGGCAAGCCCAGGCAGCTTGTACCTGCGAAACTGCTGCGCAGCTACGGTGCGCGCGCCGCGGGCATACCCGATTGGTTGTTCGAAGAAAGCTATCACGCCGTCGGCGATCTGGCCGAGACATTGGCTTTGTTGCTGCCGCCTGGTGCCGATACCGACTCGATGGGTCTGGCCGAGTGGATGCAATTGCGCCTCCTGCCGCTACGCGGCCAGCCGCCCGACACGGTCATGGCACTCTTGGGCGACTACCTGGCTGGTTTGGATACCACTGCGCGGTTCGTGTGCGCAAAACTGTTGACCGGTAGTTTTCGAGTGGGGGTATCCAAACTGCTGGTCACCCGTGCGCTGGCGGGCGTGGCGCAGATGGATGCCAAAATCGTGGCGCAGCGCATGATGGGCTATACCGATGTGTCTGCGCGCCCCGATGCGGCAGCGTACTTGTCTTTGATTGCCGCACAGACCGAGAGGCAAGCGGGTGACGCGCCCGATGGCAGGCCCTATCCGTTCTTTCTGGCGCATCCTTTGCCGACCGGTGAATTCGATCCCGCTGCGATCCTGGGCGCACCGGACGACTGGCAAGTCGAATGGAAGTGGGATGGCATTCGCGCCCAACTGGTGCGCCGAGGCGAGCGGACATGGGTCTGGTCACGTGGCGAGGAGTTAGTGACCGATCGCTTCCCCGAGTTGCTACGTCTGGGAAGTGCCCTGGGCGAAGGCACAGTGTTGGATGGCGAGATCGTCGTTTGGGAAGACGGTCGGGTTCAGCCGTTTGCACGATTGCAGCAGCGTCTGGGGCGTAAGTCGGTCGGTGCCGCGCTACTCGCGGCACAGCCGGTCGCATTTCTGGCCTACGACATCCTCGAGCACGAGGGGATCGATCGGCGCGATCGACCGCAACGCGAGCGCCGGGCATTGTTGACCGACGTCCTGGCTCATGTGAGCGATGCCGCGCTCATGCTCTCGCCGGTGGTGCCTGCCACCGATTGGTCCGCTCTGGCGAGCTTGCGGGCCGAATCGCGAGGGCGTGGAGTGGAAGGTTTGATGCTGAAGGCGCAGAACGCCGGGTATGGGGTGGGGCGCACCAAACAGGTGGGCGTCTGGTGGAAATGGAAGATCGATCCTTTGTCGGTCGATGCCGTGTTGTTGTATGCCCAGCGCGGCCATGGCCGTCGAGCCAGCCTGTATTCCGACTACACCTTCGGTGTCTGGGATGGGCCCGCCAATTCGTCCGATCGGCGTCTGGTGCCTATCGCGAAAGCCTATTCGGGCTTGACCGATGACGAGATTCGTCAGGTCGACACCATCGTGAGGCGCCACACGGTCGAGAAGTTCGGACCCGTGCGCAGCGTCACGCCCACCATGGTCTTCGAGCTGGGCTTCGAGGGAATTGCCCGCAGCGCCCGGCACAAAAGCGGCATCGCCCTGCGCTTTCCGCGTATGTTGCGCTGGCGAACCGATAAGACGCCCGCGGACGCCGATACGCTGGCCAGCCTTTCGGCCTTGTTGCCCTCATGACAAATCGTGCCCTCGCGCCATTTCAAGCGTGGTTCGCCGAGCGCGGTTGGCGGGCGTTTCCGTTTCAGCGCGAGGTGTGGCGTGCCATGTCGAACGGTCGCAGCGGACTACTGCATGCCACGACGGGGGCGGGCAAGACCTACGCCGTATGGCTGGGGGCATTAGCTGCCTATGCCGGTGAGCCGCGGCGACTCGATCCGTCGGCAGTTGGATCGACTCGCCAAGCACCGACGCAATCCGCAGCGACTCGACCGAAGCGCCAGCCCAAGCGGCCCATCGGCGCGCCCTTGACCGTGATATGGCTCACGCCCATGCGTGCTCTGGCTGCCGACACCGCTGTTGCGTTGACCGAACCCCTGGCGCATCTGGCGCCTCACTGGACGGTGGGCATACGCTCGGGCGATACCTCTTCTTCAGTGCGTGCAGCGCAGGATCGCCGTCTGCCCAGCGCCTTGGTCACCACGCCGGAAAGTCTGAGTTTGCTGCTGGCGCGGGCCGACGCTGCCACGCGCATGGCGAGCGTTCGTGCCGTGATCGTCGACGAATGGCATGAGCTGATGGGCAATAAGCGCGGCACTCAGACCCAGCTTGCACTGGCACGTCTGCGTCATTGGAACCCCGATCTGGTGGTATGGGGCTTGTCGGCTACCTTGGGCAATCAGCAGCAGGCGTTGGACGCCTTGATCGGCCCAGGTCAACCTGGTCAACTGGTGCGAGGCAAGACGCCCAAGCGACTGACGATCGACACCTTGCTGCCGGCCCCCGGCGCACGTTTTCCGTGGGCAGGCCATTTGGGCATGAGTATGTTGCCCGCCGTGTCCGCCGAGATCGCCACGCATCGCAATACACTGATTTTCGTGAACACTCGTTCGCAAGCCGAGTTGTGGTATCAGGCGCTGCTCGAGGCGCACCCGGAATGGGCTGGCGCACTCGCGTTGCATCACGGTTCGCTCGATCAAGCCACGCGGGGGTGGGTCGAGGCGCAATTAAAACTAGGCAATTTGCGCGCCGTGGTCTGCACCAGCAGCTTGGACTTGGGGGTGGATTTCCATCCGGTCGAACGCGTGCTGCAAATCGGGTCGGCCAAAGGCGTGGCGCGGCTGTTGCAGCGCGCGGGCCGTTCCGGTCATGCGCCGGGTCGTGCCTCTCGCATCACGCTGGTGCCGACTCATTTGCTCGAAGTGGTGGAGGGTGCTGCGGCCAGAGCGGCAGCCCAGGCCGCAGACATCGAGCAACGGGCGATACCCGATAAACCGCTGGACGTTCTAGTACAGCACCTCGTGACGGTCGCCCTGGGCGGGGGGTTCACGCCAGAGGTCTTGTTGGTCGAAGTGCGAAGCAGCTATGCCTATCGCCATTTGACCGATGACGAATGGGCCTGGGCGCTGGCCTTCGTGCGGCACGGTGGACGATCGCTGACGGCTTACCCCGATTACCGCCGGGTCGTCCCCGACGAGACGGGCGTATGGCGCGTGCCCGATGCTGGCTTGGCGCGCCGCCATAGGATGAGCATCGGTACCATCGTCAGCGATGCCAGCATGACCGTGCGCTACTGGTCGGGGCGCGGAGGCGGTGCCCGATTGGGTACCGTGGAAGAGAGCTTCATCGCTCGGCTCAAGCGCGGCGACTGTTTTCTGTTTGCCGGTCGTACGCTGGAACTGGTGCGCGTCAACGAGATGACGGCCTACGTCAAACGAGCGACCGGACAGCGTCCAACCGTGCCACGTTGGAACGGGGGGCGCATGCCGTTGTCTGGCGAACTGGCGGCAGCGGTGGTGCGGCAGTTCGCCCAAGCCGATGCCGGTCATTACGACTCGCCCGAGCTGCGACGTGCTCAGCCAATGCTGGCCTTGCAAGCCGCCTGGTCGGCGCTGCCCAAGACTGGCCATATTCTTGCCGAAACCTGGGTGTCGCGCGAGGGTACGCATTTGTTTCTATACCCGTTCGCAGGCCGCCATGCCCATCTGGGTCTGGCCAGTTTGATGGCATGGCGGATTGCGCGCGCGCGGCCAGCGACCTTCTCTTTGGCTGTCAATGACTACGGCCTGACCTTATTGACCCCAGAGCCGCTGGATTGGCGGGCTTTGCTGAGTTCGGATCTTTTCGAGACGCGCAATCTATTGGACGACGTGCTGGCTAGCCTGAACGCAGGCGAGCTTGCCCAGCGCCGTTTCCGGGAAATCGCACGGGTATCCGGTCTGGTCTTTCCGGGATACCCCGGGGCGCACAAAGGCGCGCGCCAGTTGCAAGCTTCGTCGGGGTTGTTCTTCGAAGTATTGCGTACGCACGATCCACAAAATCTATTGCTCGCCCAGGCCGAGCGCGAAGTGCTGGAACAGGAGTTGGAGTTGGGGCGTTTACGTGAAGCCTTGTCTCATGTCGCCACGACCCCTTTGAAAATAATGACCATCGTGCGACCGACGCCACTTGCTTTTCCCTTGTTGGTCGAGCGTTTTCGAGAAAAATTGTCGACCGAAAAATTGGCGGATCGCGTCGCTCGCATGCTGCGCGATCTCGAAAAGGCAGCGGGATGTTCCTGATGTCTTCACCTGTGTTGCCCTCTTCACAGGGCGGAGATTTGCGATGCGAGCGGCAAGGCGACACGTTCTTGCTCACGCCAGAACGCGCACTGTGGCGCGCCGCTACTCGCACGCTCTACATCGCCGATCCGCATTTCGGTAAAGCGGCGGTCTATCGCGGCTTGGGTCAACCGGTGCCTGGCGGCACCACAGCGCAAACGCTGGTGGTGCTCGACCGCGTGCTACGCCGCTTCGAACCGGATGCACTAGTGATATTGGGCGACTTCTTGCATGCTCGCGGCGCACAAGGCGCCAGCACGATCGATGCGCTGGTGACGTGGCGCACGCACTGGCCCGATCTTGCGTGCGTGTTGGTGCGCGGTAATCACGATGCGCGGGCAGGGGATCCGCCTGCTGTCCTGGCCATCGAGACGGTGAACGCGCCTTGGATCGACGCCGGGTTGGCCGCTTGTCACGAACCCCCTTCGGGTCTGGCCAGTGCCGCGATGCCATCGGCTGCGGTCGCGTTTTGCGCCACCACGACGCCGTTCGCCCCACGCACGACCTCTGCCGTGAGCGACTCATCGGCCGATCTCGCCACGGTTCGCTACACCTTGGCAGGACACATTCACCCTGTCGTAAGTTTACGTGGGGGCGGGCGCGATAGTCTGCGATTGCCGTGTTTCGACATGGGTCCCAAGCTTGGCGTGCTGCCTGCGTTCGGTGCGTTCACGGGTGGTTGGCCGGTCATTCGGCAGCCGGGCCATATGCTGGGCGTCATAGCGGACGATCGCGTGTTGGCCTATGGTGACGACTGAATGCGAACACGGCGACCTATGCGTGCGATCAGCCGGTGGATTGACGTGATGAAATAGGCCGGTGCAATAATATGATGCAATCAGCCGGTGCAATGAGGTAACGCAATCGGTTAGTGCAATGAAGCGCTGCAATCAACCCGTGCAATCCGCCCAGCAGTTGGGTGTTTCATACAGACGCACCCGCTTGAGCACCAGCTGACGGCCGAAGCGACCCGTGTAGGCTGGTGCCAGCAGATCGTAAGCCAATTTCGCCAGATTCTCGGCGGTCGGTACACGCGCGACGACGACGGTTTTGTGATCGGGCAGACTTTTCAAAAAGTCGCGTACTCGCGTGTCGTGCTCGTAGACCAGGAACGCGTGATCCCACACGTCTACGACATGCTGCTTGGCAATGGTTTTGACGTCGGCAAAATCGAGCACCATGCCATTGTCGGCGGCGCCGTCTTGTTGGGCGACCTCGCCTTCCAGCGTGATCTCGAGCGTGTAGCGATGCCCGTGCAGATTGCGGCACTGGCTTTGATGGTCGGGAATGCGATGGCCCGCATCGAAATGCAGCGCACGGGTAATCGAAATCATGGAATGCCTATGTATTTGTGCGACTGGATGCTTAAGCGCCATTGCGGGTGTTGCATACAGTATTGGACAGCTTGCGCGGTATGGGCGCTGCGCAGCGGACTGTCCATGGGTTGAATGAAAAAATGATCGAATGCGAGCTGCGCGAACGCCTCCGGCGGCGCATCGGTTTGTGGATACACCAGTTTGAGTTCATTGCCCGCCGTGACAGCCAAAGGATTGGTGCCCTTGGGGCTGACGCATACCCAGTCGATGCCGGCCGGGACCGGTAAGGTCCCGTTGGTTTCGATGGCAATCGTAAAACCTTGAGCGCGTACGGCTTCGATCAACCTTAAATCGAGTTGCAGCAGCGGCTCGCCACCGGTAAACACCACATGCCGTCCGAAGGTGTCGGCACCCCAAGTGGCAGCCAAACGCGCCGCCAAGCCCGGGGCATCAGGTAATTTGGCCCCGCCGTCGCCGTCCGTGCCGACAAAGTCGGTGTCGCAAAACGTACAGGCCGCAGTGGCCCGGTCTTGCTCACGGCCCGACCATAAGTTGCACCCAGCAAAACGGCAAAACACGGCGGCGCGACCCGCCTGGGCGCCTTCGCCCTGCAAAGTCTTGAACATTTCTTTAACGGCGTAGGCCATAACGATACCCGAGAACAATTCATTATTTTACCCACGCGCATGGGGAGTCTCCCCCAGCGCACTGGCTCAGTGGTGTGCAACACACTCACAAGCGGCCTTCCAATGTGCTAGTTTTCTCGATTTTTAACGGGAGACGTTACATGACGGACGCCAATAAATTGCCGCGCCATGCTTTGCCAGCCGAATTCGTCGGCATGTTTATGATCGTGTTTCTCGGGACTGCGGCAGTCGGTGCCATGGTGTGGACTGGCGCAGTTTTCGGTCAATGGGAGATCAGTGTGGCTTGGGGCGGTGCAGTGGCTTTGGCGATTTGCGTCGCAGCACCGTTTTCTGGCGCGCATTTGAATCCCGCTGTAACCATTGCCCTGTGGTTATTGGGTCGCACGCCGGGTCGGTGGGTAACTCCGTTTCTGGCGGCTCAGTTTTTGGGTGGGCTGGTCGGCGCAGCCACCAGCTACCTGATCTACCGGTCCGCCATCGAGCGTTTTCTGGTCGAGCATGCGCTGGAGCCGGGCACGCTTTCAATTTTGAAAGCGGCGGGCGTGTTCACCACCTATGCTCATAGCAGTCTGAGCTGGGGCGGCGCGTTTGGCGTCGAGTTTTTGATTACCGGCATCTTGATGATTGTCGTGCTGGTTTGCGGCAGTGGCGACCGTGCGGTTCGCCAAGGCATGCCGATGGCTTTGGTCGTCGGTCTGCTGGTCGCCGTAATCGGCGCGGCTACGGGGCCGTTGACCGGTTTCGCTTTGAATCCCGCGCGCGATCTGTCTCCACGCTTCGGGTTGTGGCTGCTGGGTTGGGGCGACATCGTCATGAGCGGCGGGCACGATTGGGCCTATGCCTGGGTTCCGGTGGTTGCCACGACGTCTGGGGCGTGCGCGGGCGCGGTTCTGTATCAATTCCTGGTTGGCCGTTATGCCGATAAGACAGCGACGGCCTGAGTCGCAGACCCGTGAAAATAACTGCCGACCCCCGAGGGTATAAGATCGGCACCATAATTGCTTATTGGATCGCGCATCATGAATCGCCTGTCGAAGAGGAGAAGGCAATGAAAGGTATTTTGCTTTGGTTGATCGGTATTCCCATTCCCATCATTATTTTGCTTTGGCTATTCGGTGTATTCTGAGGCTTACCATCGCATTGACAGATGAGATGATCCGCCCAGCTGGGCGGATTTCTTTTGTTCCCATCTGGTCCGTATCTCTTCATGTCGCGCCATTCTGACCATCGCCTTTCATATCGGTGTCTAATCGCCCGCTGTTCGTCGCTATGTATGCGATGGACTGCCATCGGTTTATGGCTGTTCGCATCGGCGAGCGTCGCGCAGCCTGCCAGCGATCGGTGGGTTCAGACACCAGCGCCATTCGCCTGGCGTGCGCCCTTGAACGACGATGCAGGCCCCGCTGCGATGCGCCGGGTGCCCATGCCCATGCAGTTGTATGAAACGGCCGCCCAAGCCAGTTTGGGTGATGTACGCGTGGTGGACTCGCGCGGCCGCGTCATGCCTTACGCCTGGGTTCCCCGTGAAGATGCGCAGGCCACTGCGCGCGATATACCGGTACGGGTCTATTCCTTGCATGGTGCTGCCGATCAGGATCCGCGCAAAAATTTACCTATGGATGTCCAGTACGGTCCCGATGCCGTATTGACTGCCTTGACGGTGAACGGCGCGGCCGGACGAGGTCGAACGGAAATCGGCTCGGTGTTGGATTTGCGGGGGCTGAGCGGCGAAGTGCAGGCCATCGTGTTTCAGGATTTCGAGACCGACAGCCAGGTGCATGCGTTCGTGCTCGAGTCCAGTGAGGATATGAAGCAGTGGCACACTCTTAGACAAGAGGCGCATATCGTCCGCCTGGCGCAAGCCGGCGAAGTGATTCAGCAGAACCGCGTGGAAATCGCTGCCTTGCCAACGTCTTCTGCCCGGTTCTTGCGCTTACGCTGGTATCGGCCCACGTCGGCACCGAGTTTAAAGCAGGTCGCGATACGTCTTACACCGACGCCCGTTCCTGCCGCAGTCTTTAATTGGACCGAGCCTTTGGCACCGGTCGAAGGCAGCGACCACGATTTTCAGTACACCGCGCCGCCTGCCATGCCTATCGAGCGGCTACGGGTCAATCTGCCACGCGCAAACGTCATGGCACCCATCCGGGTGTATTCCTACGATGCGTCCGCGCTCGGTGCTGTGGCGAGTGCGAACGGGCAATCGGCCAACGCCTCTGCTGCCTCGAATACTGCGGACCAGGCCGCCATCGCGTCGCCCGTTGCCGATGTGTGGCGGGGGCAAGCGCATGCGGTGGCCTACCGCATGCAAGCCGATGTGGGCGAAATCGTTTCGCCCGACGTACTGTTGTCAGGTGCGCCCATGGCTCGATTTCGGGTGCTGGTCGATGCCCAGCAAAGCTTGGGCGGCACGCCCACCGTGCAGATTGGATTCACACCGAGATCATTGGTGTTCAGTGCGCAGGGCGAGGCCCCGTATAGCTTGGCATGGGGGGCCGCAAGTGTGCCCGATGCGGCGCTGCCGTTCGAAACCTTATCGGGTGGCGTAGCGGTCCGCCCGTGGTTGGAAAGCATTGCCACGGTCTATCCAGAACAGCGCGTATCGGCCGAGGGCATGCTACTGACGCAGCCTGCGCCGCCGCCACCCGAACCGACGGCCACCGCGACTGTTGGGCGCTGGTTGCTCGGGCCCGGACTGACGGGTTTATTGCTTGTCGCGGATCTGTGGCTCGGGCTGTTGGCGTGGCGCGCTTGGCGACGGCTGAGAATGGCCGCCCGAGATCAGGGCCGGTAGCGCCTGCGCTTCTTGCCGGCCGCGGGACGCCAACTCGGCCTTCAATACGTCCAACTCTGCTTGTAAGGCTTTATTGTCCTGAGCGTATTGTTCGGCCACTTCGCGCCAGACTTGTGCCTGGGCATTGAGCGCCGCCGCTTCGCCGGCCGTGCTGGCCCGAGCCGCGCGCGCGACGGCCTCCTGCGCTTTTTGTTGAGCTTGTGCGCGGCGCTCCGATTGCTTGGTTTTCAGCATGGTGCGCAACGCCTGAAAACCCTCCTCGCCCAGCTTCAATGCCAGTGCGGTCACGGCCGGACTAAGAAACTTCCATGCCAGTTTGAGCACGACTGCGGGTAATGCCATTGCGTTTCTCCATCACACGTCCGGGACGATCATGCCACAAGCCGCGTTGTACTTGGTGGCCTCAAGCGCCGGTGGCGAAACGTTCTTTCATTTCCTCTAGTCCCAAGGTTTGCAAGATGTCGGCGACCCGAGCGGCGGCGCGAGCTCGCGGCAGGTTTTTCTGTTGGGCGATAATCAGCTCGTTCTTCATCGAGTGCTCCCAGCCGACCAGCTCGGTGACGGTCACCTGATAGCCAAAAGACTCGAGTTGCAAGCCGCGCAATACGTTGGTGATCTGGCTGCCAAACTCGCGCGTGTGCAAAGGCCGACGCCACAGTTCGCTCAACGCGTTCATGGCCATTTCCGGACCCTTGTTCTTGCGCAGCACCGCGGCTACCTCGGCTTGGCAGCACGGTACCAGCACGATGTACCGGGCTTGTTTTGCTAGCGCAAAACGGATGGCGTCATCGGTGGCGGTGTTGCAGGCGTGCAAGGCCGTCACCACATCGATCTTGGCTGGTAAAGTGGGGGCGTCGATCGCTTCGGCAACCGACAGATTGAGAAACGACATCCGCTCGAAGCCCAGATCGCGGGCCAGAGCCTCGGAGCGTGTCACCAGGTCGGCACGGGTTTCGATACCGAAGATATGATCCTGGCTGCAGCGCGCCTTGACGAACAAGTCGTACAGAATGAACCCCAAATAGGATTTTCCAGCGCCGTGATCCGCAAGCGTGAACGATCCACCATTGGCATCTGCCGCCTCTTGCATCAGCGGTTCGATGAACTGAAACAGGTGATAGACCTGCTTTAACTTGCGTCGGCTATCTTGGTTGAGTTTGCCTTCGCGCGTCAGAATATGCAGCGCTTTCAGTAGTTCGATCGATTGTCCGGGGCGAATATCGGGAATGGCCATGATCTCAATCCTTCTCGGGCAAGCGCCTGGTCAATAACGGGCGCATGACATTGCGATGCCAGGACGCAAGCAGGCGTTGCAGGGGCGTGCGCGCCGGGATTGCGCGTCGAGCGCCGAATGCGATGCTGGATTGTTGCGCTTGAGGTGCCTCCCAGGCGCAAGGCGGGGATACGGCCAGCAGACGAATGCCGGTATCGCGACGGATCAGATCCCAGTTGTCGGCCGCCATCCAAATGGGCGAATGCGTTTTGCACAAGCGTTCGGCGGCGGCCAAGGTCAACACATAGCCGCTCGTCAACCAAGCCTGACCGGCAATGGGTACCACGCGGCGCGCGCCTGCGGACCTCGACCCGAAGCGCCAGCCTCGTTTGACATGGGTCATTAATACCACCGCGGCCTCATCGGAATAAAGGCTTGCGGCGATGGCGTTCGGACCACCGATGCGCAGCAGCGCGGGGGCGTCATCGGCCAGAATGACATCGTCTTCCAGTACGACCGCAACCGCAATCCGTTCGGCCACCATGCGGCGATAAATCTGTAAGTGACTGGCGACGCAAGCGATTTCGGTCGGTTTGAGCGAACCATGATGGCGCTCAGACCTTGCTCGGTCAACCGGGTCGTCATGGCCGCACGGCGGTCGTGGGCAGTCGCCAAGTTGATGACGAAGCACGGCAGCTGTGCGCTCGTCGCGTGAGAGGCCGGTGACTTCATGCGCGCGGCTCTCGGCTGATGCGTGCAGTTGTTTCACCTGTTCGCGGACTGGAGAGCGCTAAAAACAGCGCCACGAACAACAGATAAGAAGACAGGGTTCGCATGGTGCGGAACATCATCTCGGTAAGCCCGAAGGATAAAAACCCCAGTACCAGCAGCAATCCCATGGCGGCTGCCGTCCGGCAACAGGCGCGCGGTCCGCGTCGCACGTGAGCCGCGAGATAAAACGCCGGAATGGCGAACAGCACCAGCAGGAAAGGCACCAGTCCGAAGATTCCGTAGGTGGCCGCGACGTAGCTGATATCGTTGTGCGTCTCACCCCAACCTTCGGCGACTACCGGCGAAATCACGCCACGATCCGCCAGCGCTTGCATGTTCTGGTCGAACAGTTTGCCATCGCCCGCGCCGAACCAAGGGTTTTCGCTGAACATCGTGCCAGCGGCGCGCAGCAATTGGAAGCGGATGCAGATGGACGTATCCGTGTTCGGATTGTGGCTGCACTCGACTGCCTCGCGCCATGCTTCGTCGGTGCGTTCGCGCACGATGCTGGAGGTACTCAAGACGGTCAGCACGACGATGACTGTACTCACGAAAAACAGGGCAGTACGGCGCGATAAACGCGGACTCACCAATAGCGCGATCACCAGGAACACGGGAATGGCGAGCAGGCTGGTACGGGTTTGCGACAGCAGCATGGCGTAGTAGCCCAGGCCGGCAGTGACTAGCTTCAGTGCTGTTTCCAGACGGCGATATCGGGTCAGATGCCAGAACAGCGACGCCACGGTGAACGACGCGAACAGCATCATCATATTGGCGAAGCCGATGGTGTTGTAGAGCGTGTAGGCAAGAGTGTCGGGGCGGGCCGGTGCATCGCCCGTTGGCGAGAACGTAGCCTTCGGAAAAACGAGCGCCCAGGCTCCGGCCCAAGTGGCCGCAATAAAGCCCCATTGAATCTGTTTCAAGCGCTCGACGGGGATCTTGCTGTAGAGCAGTACCACAGGTAGCAGGCACACCGTGCGCATGCTTTTTTCGAAACTGGATGAGTGCCAGCTTCCGTGAGTCGCTTGGGCGATCAGGGTGACGGCGACGAACAGCACACCCGCAGCCAATAGCGGCCACCAGTAACGCCGCGGGGTGGTGCCTGCGGGCATCGCCCCGCGGCTGGCAGTAAACGAGATTGCGCTCAATAGTACGAGCGTATAGAGCACTAGACTGCTCCACCCAGGCAGATAGAATGCCAAGGTGGGCGTGACGATGGCCAATGTGAGCGCCATGGTCTGAGTCGTTCGATCCAAGTGATACGAGAGTGTGGTCATGAAAAACGGTCGGGTCTTGCGAGAGTAGGGCAGGCCCAAGGCGGCATGCGGCGACTTGAGGCCAAGTCGGGACGCGCGATTATTACATGGCGTGAGATCGAATTCGTTACACATTTGGCTGGTGTGGGGCGCTGTGAACACACGCAGCTAAGTGGTTTTCACTCGTAGTCTGTCAGTCCACCATGTCTAGAAACGTGCTTTCTTTGACTTCTTCCATGACGACATAGCTGTGAGAAGAGGCCGCTGCAGGCAGCCGTTTGAGAATGTCACCCAGTAAGCGCCGGTAAGCGTTCATTTCCGACAGACGTGCTTTGACCAGATAATCGAATTCACCCGAAACCAAGTGACATTCCAACACTTCGGGCACGACCCGCAGCGCTTCTTTCACTCGATCGAATACATCGCCGGATTTGGCTGATAATTTGATTTCCAAAAATACTAATAGATTGCGACCGACCGCATGTGGATTCACTCTGGCGTGATAGCCCAGGATGACGCCGTCGCGTTCCATCCGCTTGACTCGGTCGGAGCACGGTGTGGGCGAGAGGTGTACGCGATCGGCCAGTTCGGTCATGGCGATGCGACCGTCGTTCTGCAGGATGTTCAAAATCTGGCGATCTAGTCGATCCAATTGACGCATAGTGGCGCTCCGGTGAAATATTGACCAGGCGGCGCGATCGCGGCTAGGAAGTCCATTAAATGTTACCTGGATATCGTTTAAAACAGTGAAAAACACTGCAGATCCGTCGATAGACTATGCCTATTCGTTGCAGCTTCGCAATATCGAGGGGAATCATGCGCGTCGTCGTTTTGGGTGCCGGAGTGATCGGCATCACCACCGCCTATTATTTGGCTCGCGCCGGTGCGCAAGTGACCGTAGTCGATCGTCAGCCGGGTGCTGCCTTGGAAACCAGTTTCGCTAATGCCGGTCAGGTGTCGCCGGGCTACTCCACGCCGTGGGCCGCGCCGGGCATTCCCCTGAAGGCGCTGAAGTGGATGTTCAAAAAACATGCGCCATTGGCCATTCGCTCCGACGGTAGCCTCTATCAGCTGCGTTGGATGGCGGCCATGTTGCGTAACTGTTCGGCCGAACGCTATGGCATCAACAAAGAGCGCATGCTGCGGCTGGCCGAGTACAGCCGTGATTGTCTGCGTGGTCTGCGCGACGAGACGGGTATTCGATACGAGCACCGCACCGGCGGCACGCTCCAATTGTTCCGCGACTCGCAGCAGTTCGAAGCCGCAAGGCGCGATATCGCCGTGCTGGAATCGGTCGGCGTGCCTTACGAATTATTGGGCCGGGACGAACTCGAACGTGCCGAGCCTGCTCTGGGGCGGGTACGCGATACGTTAACCGGTGGCTTGCGCTTGCCGAACGACGAAACCGGCGATTGCCAGATGTTCACGACCAAGCTGGCCGAACATGCGCGCGGTCTGGGCGTTCGGTTCCGTTTCGGTCAGGATGTCGCGGGTCTTGCGTCCGATGGCCGCCGCGTGCGGGGTGTGCAACTGGCCAATGGCGAACAGCTGGAGGCCGATCAATACGTGTTGGCGTTCGGCAGCTATTCGCGTCCCTTCCTCAGCGCGAGCGGGCTCGATCTGCCGGTGTATCCGGTAAAGGGCTATTCGCTCACCATCCCGATCGTCGATCCCGCCCGTGCCCCTGAATCGACCATCCTCGACGAAACCTATAAAGTCGCCGTCACCCGTTTCGACAATCGGATCCGTGTGGGCGGCATGGCCGAACTCAGCGGCTACGATCTGCGTTTGAACCCGCAGCGTCGCGCCACCTTGGAAAAAGTCTTGACCTCGTTGTTTCCCGGTGGCGGCGACGTGCCGGCTGCGACGTTTTGGACCGGCCTGCGGCCGATGACGCCAGACAGCACGCCTATCGTGGGCGCGACGCGTCTGGACAACCTCTACCTGAACACGGGCCATGGCACGCTTGGCTGGACGATGTCTTGCGGCTCCAGCCAGTTGCTGGCCGATCTGATGTTCGGTCGTCGCACGGCAATTCGCAGCGACGATCTGTCCTTGTCGCGGTACACCGAAGGCGGGATCGCTCGGCGTGTGGCGCTTGCGGCTGGGCAGCACGGCTAAGTCGAAAGCAGGGCAGTCTTTATAATGTCGATATGACTGCACATTCCAATTTCCGTCCGACCCGCATCGTGCTGGCGTCCAACAATCCCGGCAAGCTACGGGAGTTTTCGGCGCTATTCGAACCCCTGGGCATTCAGCTCGTTCCGCAAGGCGAGCTGGGTGTGCCTGAAGCACCCGAACCCCACGTCACGTTTCTGGAAAACGCGCTGGCCAAGGCGCGCCACGCCAGCGCCATTACGGGTTTGCCTGCATTGGCCGACGATTCCGGCCTCTGTGTGAGCGCATTGGACGATGCGCCCGGCGTGCTGTCGGCACGCTTCGCCGCGCAGGCAGGGGGTGAAAAATCCGATGCGGCCAACAACGCCTTGCTGGTGCAAAAGTTAAAAGGCGTGGCCGACCGGCGAGCGCGATACGTCGCCTTGCTGGTGCTGGTGGCGCGCGCCGACGACCCGCAGCCGGTCGTGGGGGAGGGCGTGTGGCATGGGGAAATCATCGATGTGGCACGCGGCAACAACGGCTTTGGCTACGACGGCCACCTCTACTTGCCCGATCTTGGCATGACCGCTGCCGAATTGCCGGTCAGCCGCAAGAACCAAGTCAGCCATCGTGCTCAAGCGCTCAGCCAGCTGCTGGGTGGCTTGGACACCCGTCGAGCTTGACGGCACATTTTCATGGCTACCGTCATTCCCATCTTCCCTGCGGGCAGCCGCAGCTCGGGGGGCTCGACCGCACTTGGGCCGAGTCGTGGCTCGCTGCTCGATAGCTTGCCGCCTTTGTCGCTTTACGTACACGTGCCGTGGTGCGTACGCAAATGCCCGTATTGCGATTTCAACTCCCACGCCGCGCCCGATGTCTTGCCCGAGCGGGCCTATCTGGATGCTTTGCGTGCCGATCTGCAATCGGCGCTGCCTTTGATCTGGGGGCGGCAGGTTGTCTCGGTATTCATCGGTGGGGGCACGCCCAGCTTGCTGTCCGCCGCGGCGGTCGACGAGTTGCTGTCCATGCTGCGCGCACACCTGAACCTTTGGCCCGATGCCGAGGTGACTTTGGAGGCCAATCCCGGTACCGCCGAGGCAGGGCGTTTCGCCGCCTACGCTGCAAGCGGGGTCAATCGCATATCGCTGGGTGTACAAAGTTTCGACGACGTTCAGTTGCGTCGACTCGGCCGCGTTCACGATTCGGCCCAGGCAGTGGCGGCCATCGAGATGGCGCAGGCAGCAGTGGCCCGAGTTAATCTGGACATCATGTTCGCCTTGCCGCGCCAGAACCAGGCCGACTGCGAGCGCGATTTTCGGCGGGCGCTGTCCTTCGGTACCGAGCATGTCTCGCTTTATCACCTCACGATGGAGCCCAACACCGTCTTCGCGAAGTTTCCGCCGGAAGATTTACCGGACAACGACACCAGCGCCAGCATGCAATCGATGATCGAAGCGCAGATGGCGGATGCCGGCTTCGAGCGCTACGAGGTGTCGGCGTTCGCGCGTGGGCGCGCGCGCAGCCGTCACAACATGAACTATTGGGAGTTTGGCGATTACCTGGGCATTGGCCCCGGTGCCCATGGCAAACTGTCATTTCGCGACCGTATCGTCAGGCAGGCACGGGTTCGTCAACCCGAGCGCTGGATGACTCTGGCTTTGGGTCAGACGGGTGGTCATATCGCGACAGACGCGGTGGTCGCCGCCGACGAACTACCGTTCGAATTCATGTTGAATGCATTGCGTTTGAAGGCGGGTGTGCCGACTGCGTATTTCACCGAGCGTACCGGTGTGCCCTTGGCACATATCGCGCACCAATTGGAGGCAGCCGTCGAACGCGGTTTGCTGGATGCCGATCCGCGCCGCCTGGCTGCGACGCCGCTAGGGTGGCGTTTCTTAAACGACTTGCAGGAAATGTTCCTGTGACAGTTAGCGTGCATTCGATATGCACTATAGTGGTGCAATCGAGTGGGCATGATGCGTCATGAAATGCCCCATCGTGGGGCGCTTGGCAAAGAATAAGCGCGAATAGCTGGATATTTCCCGGTCGCAAAGTTGGCATGGCTTTTGCTTTTTTTCATACGCCAACCGAGCGACGACGATCCTCGGCTTTTTTTCTCTGGAGATGACATGGCAAGCCCGAAAGACATTCTTAAACAGATCGATGAACAGGAAGTCAAATTCGTCGACTTCCGTTTCACCGACACGGCTGGCCGCGAGCACCACGTTTCGGTGCCTCGCTCAAGCGTGGACGAGGACAAGTTCGAAGCCGGTCAAGCATTCGACGGTTCGTCGATTCCCGGCTGGAAGGGTATCGAAGCCTCGGACATGCTGTTGATCCCCGATTTGAGCACGGCGCAGATGGACCCGTTTCGCGAAGAAGCCACGATGATCGTGACGTGCGACGTGGTCGAGCCGTCCGATCTGAAGGGCTATGACCGTGATCCCCGCTCGCTGGCCAAGCGCGCCGAAGCCTACCTGAAGTCCTCGGGTCTGGGCGACGCCGCCTACTTCGGTCCCGAGCCGGAATTCTTCGTGTTCGACGGCGTGACCTGGAACACCGACATGTCGGGTACCTTTGTCAAGATCAAGTCGGAAGAGGCGAGCTGGTCGTCGGGTCAGGAATTCGAAGGCGGCAACATGGGCCATCGTCCTGCCGTAAAGGGGGGCTACTTCCCAGTGCCGCCGGTCGACTCGTTCCAGGACCTGCGTTCGGAAATGAGCATTCTGCTCGAACAAATGGGCGTGCCCGTCGAAGTTCACCACCATGAAGTGGCCGGTGCCGGCCAGCTCGAAATCGGTACCAAGTTCAGCACGCTGGTGCAGCGCGCCGACTGGAACCAGATCATGAAGTACGTGATCCACAACGTGGCGCACGCTTATGGCAAGACCGCCACGTTCATGCCCAAGCCTATCGCTGGCGATAACGGTTCGGGTATGCACGTTCACCAGTCGATCTGGAAAGACGGCCAGAACCTGTTCGCAGGCAACGGCTATGCCGGCCTGTCGGAATTCGCGTTGTACTACATCGGCGGTATCATCAAGCACGCCCGTGCCCTGAACGCGATCACCAACCCCGGCACCAACTCGTACAAGCGTTTGGTTCCGCACTTTGAAGCACCGGTCAAGCTGGCTTACTCGGCGCGCAACCGTTCGGCATCGATCCGTATTCCTTACGTCGGCAACGCCAAGGGCCGCCGTATCGAAGCGCGCTTCCCGGATCCTCTGGCCAACCCCTACCTGGCCTTCTCAGCCTTGATGATGGCCGGTCTGGACGGTGTGCAGAACAAGATTCATCCGGGCGATCCCGCCGATAAGAATCTGTACGATCTGCCGCCCGAAGAGGATGCAAAGATCCCGACCGTCTGCGCTTCGCTGGAAGAAGCCTTGGGTGCCTTGGACAGCGATCGCGAGTTCCTGACGCGCGGTGGTGTGTTCAGCAACGACATGCTGGACGCTTACATCGCGCTCAAGATGGATGAAGTCACGCGCTTGCGCATGACCCCGCATCCGGTCGAGTTCGACCTGTACTACAGCCTGTAATCCAGGCTTTTGGGACGGGCCAGACGGCCCGCCGTCCGGCCCATCCTGTATGTATAGCTGCCATGAACGTCGACGCCCTCGATCTACTCGCCACATCGGTTTTGCTTCTGAACGAACAAGGCGAAATCGGCCACGCCAACGCGGCCTCCGAAGACATGTTCGGCCGATCCCGGCGGCAATTGATCGGTCAACGCGCAGCAGCGCTGTTCGAGCAGTCGGCAGAGCTGGAGGGTTCGGTTTTACGTGCGGTGTCCGGCCGATTTGCCGATGTTCGCCAATCCGCTTCGGTCGCGCGGCCCAACGGCCCGATAGAAGTGTCTGTTACCTCCGTGGCCTTGTCTGGCCAGCCCTGGCCGGTCTTGATGGAGACCCGCGAGATCGAGCAGCGTTTGCTGGCCGACCGCAACCATCGCCTCGTCGAGGAAATCGAAACCCATCGCCAGTTGTTGCGTAACCTGGCGCATGAAGTCAAAAATCCCTTAGGGGGCCTGCGCGGCGCCGCTCAGCTGCTGGAAGCCGAGCTGCCCGAGGCCAGCCTGACCGAATATACCCAGGTCATTATTTCCGAAGCCGATCGCTTGCAAGCGCTGGTCGATCGGCTCATTGGCCCGCAACGCGTGCCGCTGAACGCCAAGCCTGTCAATATTCACGAGGTTTGCGAACGGGTGTGCGCGCTGTTGCAAGCCGAGTTCCGCGACAACGTCACGCTATTGCGCGACTACGACGCGTCCATGCCCGACGTGCCGGGCGACGCTGCACGCTTGATGCAGGCGGTACTGAACGTGGCGCGCAATGCCGCGCAGGAGCTGGCCTTGATGCCACCCTTGCCCGATGGCGGTGCGCCGGTACGCAGCATTACGTTTCGCACCCGGGTCGCCCGCCAGGTGATGCTGGCCCACCGTCAGCATCGTTTGGGCTTGGTGCTGTCCATTACCGATACCGGCCCGGGCGTGCCCGACAGCATCAAAGACCGGCTGTTCCATCCCTTGGTTACGGGTCGGCCGGGGGGCACGGGATTGGGCTTGAGCCTGGCCCAGGACTTCGTTCAGCAACATGGTGGCATTGTCGAGTTCGACTCGCGGCCCGGTTGCACCGAGTTTCGCATCGTGCTGCCCATGGAGGCCTCATGAAGCAAGTATGGATCGTCGACGATGATCAGGCTATTCGCTGGGTGCTCGAAAAAGCATTGGCACGCGCTGGCGTACCCACCCGTAGTTTTTCCGAAGCGCCTGCCGTCCTGGCGGCCTTGAAAACTGAGATGCCGGCCACCTTGGTGTCCGACATTCGCATGCCGGGCGGTAGCGGGCTCGACCTGCTGCGCGACATCAAGGCCGCGCATCCTGGCTTACCGGTGATCGTCATGACGGCCTTCGCCGATCTGGAAAGTACGGTGTCGGCATTTCAGGGTGGTGCGTTCGACTATCTGGCCAAGCCTTTCGACGTAAATGAGGCCGTGGCGCTCATTCGGCGCGCCATTCAGGAGTCGGATGTGCCCGGACCGGCAAACGGTCAGGGGCAGGGTGAAGACAACGAGCGATGGATGATGACCCAGTCGTCGTCCACCGCGATGCAGGAAGTGTTTCGCGCGATCGGGCGCTTGGCGCAGTCGAAGGTGACGGTGCTGATTACGGGCGAGTCTGGCACGGGTAAAGAGCTGGTCGCTCGGGCCTTGCACGGCCATGGTTCGCGTCGCGACGGTCCGTTCGTTGCCTTGAACGCGGCAGCCATCCCGCGCGATCTGTTGGAGGCCGAACTGTTCGGTCACGAGCGTGGCGCATTTACCGGGGCGAGCAATCTGCGTCGCGGGCGCTTCGAAGAGGCGCACGGCGGCACCTTGTTTCTGGACGAGATCGGCGACATGCCCATCGAGTTGCAGACGCGCTTGCTGCGGGTGCTGGCCGAAGGCAGTTTCTATCGTGTCGGCGGTGCGCAGCCGGTGCGGGTGGACGTCCGTATCGTGGCCGCCACGCATCAACCGCTAGAACGCAGAGTCGAGCAGGGCTTGTTTCGCGAGGATCTGTTTCACCGCCTGAACGTCATTCGCTTGCGGCTGCCGCCGCTACGCGAGCGCATCGAGGACATTCCGGCATTGGCGCAGCACTTTTTGCAGTCCAGTGCCAGGGCTTTGGGTGTGCCCGTCAAACGGCTCACGCCCGAGGCTATCGCTGAGCTCACCCGCTTCGATTTTCCCGGCAATGTGCGTCAGTTGGAAAATTTTTGCCACTGGCTGACCGTCATGGCGGCCGGGCAGACGGTAGAGCGCGGCGATCTGCCGCCCGAAGTGCGAGCCGTTTCCGGGCCGGCCGAGCGTGTGCTGACGAGTGGTTTGGGGGGCGCTTCGGCAGGTGAGGCAGGGGCGGGGTTCACGCATTGGCACGATGCGCTGCTGCAAGACGCGCAAACGCGTCTGGATCGAGGCGAGCCCGCCATCATGGCGACCCTAACGCGTCAGTTCGAACGCATTCTTTTGCAAACCGCATTGGGCGTCAGCCGAGGCCGACGCGTCGAGGCGGCCACGCGCTTGGGCATCGGGCGCAACACCATTACCCGCAAGCTGCGCGAATTGGGCTTGGACGACGAGTAAGGCGTGCAGGCGCTTCCAGCGTCGATAAGGTGCAAACGAGGTACCAGCCCGCAGGCGCACATCGCCCCTCATCCCAGGTGGGTGTGGCGTGCACGTTCAGCTGGTGGATCCAAGCGCGATAGCGCATCCAGTATCGAGCACCCTCCGGTTTCGCTATCGCCGCAATGGCGTTGCAGTGCGGTCAATTGCTTGCGGAGGTGTTGAAGCTCGGCAATGCGGGCATCCACATGGCCCAGATGGGCTTGAATCATCGCATTGGCAGGTGCACAAGCGGGTTCGGGCGAATCCAATGCATCCAACAACACGCGTATTTCCTCGTGCGTCATATCCAAGGCGCGGCAATTGCGAATGAATCGCAGGCGGGTGAGATGGCTTTGGTTGTACACCCGATAGTTGCCTTCGGTTCTCCCTGGAGCAGGCAGCAGCCCCGATTTTTCGTAGTACCTGACGGTATCGGTGCCGCAATGGGCCGCGCGGGCCAAATCGCCAATTTTCATGATGTTCATGGGTTGACCTTGTAGTGGCTCCAAGGTGTCCACTACACCATAAGTCATCACAGGACACCAGCCATGAGCCATTGTCGCCGTTCTCATTCGCCCGCCGGGCATTCGCAGGCAGGCGATTCTCGCGCGCAGCGTTCACACGCCGAGAGACCGCACACAGTGCACTCGGCCGCGGGGCATTGGCATACGGCGAACGAAGACGGGCATGCTGACCGTTCGTGTGCTGGGCATACGCGTTCCGAACACGATCATTCTCGGCACCCACATGCCGCGCTCGGATCGGGTAGGACGCCTGCTCTGGCGCGACACGTGCCCGACGGTGCTGCACGTTCAGTCTTGCGTATCGCCCAGATGGATTGTCCCACTGAGGAAACCCTGATTCGGGACGTGCTCGACCGCCGCGAGGATGTGTTGGGTTTGTCGTTCAATCTGATGCGCCGCGAGTTGACAGTGGATCACTTGCCCGCTGCGCTGCCCGCCATCGAACAGGCCATTCGGGCACTGGGTTTGGTGGCCGAACGTGCCTCGGGCAAGCTGCCCTTGCCCGAGGCGCCCCCCATCCCCTGGCGCCGTCTGTTGCTGGCTGCTGGCCTGGCGGCCGGATCCGAAGTCGGTCATTGGCTGGGCGCGCCTGAAATCGTATCTTTTCTGCTGGCTTTGTTCGCCATTGGGTGCATCGGATTGAGTACCTATAAAAAGGGCTGGATCGCTTTGCGTCATGGCAGATTCACCATCCATGCGCTGATGAGCATTGCAGTGACCGGAGCGGTCGTGTTGCGTCAATGGCCCGAAGCCGCCATGGTGATGACTTTATTCATGCTGGCCGAGGCCATCGAGGCCCGCAGTCTGGATCGCGCGCGACAAGCGATCGCCGGTCTGGTGGGGGCGACGCCCGAGACGGTGTTGCTACGGCAGCCACAAGGCGATTGGTTGGAAATCCCTGCCCAGGATGTGGCTTTGGGGGCGGTCTTTCGAGTCCGTCCAGGCGAGCGTATCGGCCTGGATGGCAAAGTCGTCTCGGGCCGCTCTGTCGTCGATCAAGCGCCCATTACGGGCGAGAGCGTGCCCGTGGATAAACAGCCCGGCGAGGCCGTTTTCGCAGGCACCATCAATGGGGCAGGCGAATTGATCTGCGAGGTCGCGGCCGTCGCGAGCAACAGCACGCTCGCGCGTATCGTGGCCGCAGTCGAGGCTGCCCAGGCGGCACGGGCGCCTACCCAGCGTTTCGTCGATGCGTTCGCCCGAATCTACACCCCTATTGTCATTATCGTCGCGCTACTGATGGCCGTCGTGCCGCCCGTGTTTGTGGCCGAGCCGTGGCAGCCATGGCTGTACAAAGCCCTGGTATTGCTGGTGATCGCCTGCCCGTGCGCCTTGGTGATCTCGACTCCGGTCACGGTGGTCAGCGGCTTGGCTGCGGCAGCCCGTCGCGGCATTCTGGTCAAAGGCGGCGCATACCTCGAACTGGGTCGGAAACTGACCTGGTTGGCCTTGGACAAGACCGGCACGCTGACCGAAGGCAAACCCCGGCAGGTGGAGATGATCGTCGACGACTCGGACGATCCCAGCGCCATGCAACAGTGGGCGTTAGCGCTTGCCGAGCGCAGCGATCATCCGGTGTCTGGGGCGGTCGCCCAGGCCGCCCGTGCCGCGGGTCTCACGGCTTCTGCGGTCGACGACTTCGCCGCGCTACCGGGGCTGGGCGTACGGGCGAGCGTCGGCGGACGAACACTGTGGCTGGGAAGCCCCGCGTTGGCCGCTAAGCTGGGCTTGCCTGACGATGTACACGCCAGCGCCTGGGAAAAAGCAGGCCGCACGGTGGTGCTGTTGATGGATGCGCAACGGCTACTGGCGCGATTCGCGGTAGCCGACACGTTAAAGGACAGCAGTCGTGATGCCGTAGCGCAACTGCACGCCTTAGGGGTGCAAACGGCCATGCTGACGGGCGACAACGTGCATACCGCGCAGGCCATTGGGCAGGCCGTGGGCATCGATGCCGTGCATGGCGGTCAACTTCCCGCCGACAAACTGGCCGTGGTCGAACGCTACGCCCAATCCGCTCGGGTCGGCATGGTGGGCGATGGCATCAACGACGCGCCGGCCTTGGCACGTGCCGACGTGGGATTTGCCATGGGGGCGCTCGGATCGGACGCTGCCATCGAGACGGCCGACGTCGCCCTGATGGACGACGATCTGCGTAAGGTGGCCGTATTCATTCGTCTATCGCATGCGACGCATCGAATTCTGTTGCAGAACATTGCGGCGGCCTTGGGTATCAAGGCAGTGTTTCTGGCGCTGACGCTGGCAGGGTCGGGCACGATGTGGATGGCGATCTTTGCCGATGTCGGCGCGAGCCTGCTAGTGGTTGCCAATGGCTTGCGCTTACTAAAGGCCCGGGTCTAATAGCTTCCAGTCATAAGGTCATACGCACGATGAGAACGCTTATCATCTAATCGCGGTTAGAATGCCACTAATCTTTTACATGCTATCGCTATGGCCGCCTTCAATTCCGAACGAGTTCTGAGTGTTCATCACTGGAACGACACCCTGTTTTCCTTCAAGACCACGCGCGACCCTGCACTGCGTTTCCACAACGGTCACTTCGTGATGATCGGTCTTGAGGTCAATGGCAAGCCCTTGCTGCGCGCATACAGCATCGCCAGCGCCAACTACGAGGAAAACCTCGAATTTTTGAGCATCAAGGTGCAAGACGGTCCGTTGACGTCCCGCCTTCAGCATTTGCAAGAGGGCGACACCATCCTCGTCAGCCGCAAGCCGGTCGGCACACTCGTGGCCGACGATCTCAAACCGGGCAAGAATTTGTACTTGTTCGGCACTGGCACTGGCTTAGCGCCGTTCATGAGCATCATCAAAGACCCCGATATTTACGAACGATTCGACAAGGTCGTTTTGATGCACGGCGTGCGTAACGTGAGTGAATTGGCTTATGCCGATTACATCGAAAACGAGTTGCCCGATAATGAGTTTTTTGGCGAGATCGTGCGCGAAAAACTGATTTACTACCCCACGGTCACACGCGAACCTTTCCGCAATCAAGGGCGCATCACGACCGTGGTGGAGTCGGGCAAGGTGTTCGAGGACATCGGTTTGCCGCCCTTGAATCCTGCGATCGACCGCGCCATGATTTGCGGCAGTCCTGCCATGTTGGCCGACATCAGCGCCATGCTGGATGACCGCGGATTTCAGATTTCGGGTGGTACGGGTCAGCCCGGCGACTATGTCGTCGAACGGGCGTTCGTCGATAAATAATCGACGCCAGGGACAGCGACGACTGAGCCGAACGCGTAGCGCCACTGCACTTCTCCAGTCAGTTGCTTGTGAGCGACCTCGACGCCGGCAGCCTGCCGGCGTTGTGCCGTGTGCGATGTGCCTGGCAGCCCAGTTCGTCGCCCGGCGCGGGAAGATCGCTCAGGCCGGATTCGTGGTGCAGCAATGAACATCGACGGACCGTCACTGTTGTGTGCGACTATTGAGGTTTAGAATTCGATAGTGCATTATTTTCGCGAGGAAACTATGAGCAAACAGATCATTCATACCGACGCCGCGCCTGCTGCAGTGGGTCCGTATTCCCAAGCTGTGGCTGCGCCCGCCGGTCGTACGGTTTATCTTTCTGGCCAGATCGGTCTGGAGCCCGGCACCGGAGAGCTCGTCTCAGAAAATTTCGACGCTCAAGTGCGTCAGGCCTTCGCCAATATGCAGGCTGTCATCGAAGCGGCTGGCGGGCGTTTGGAAAACGTCGTCAAGCTCAGTCTGTTTTTGACCGATCTGGGTAAATTCGCCTCGGCCAACGCTATCATGGCCGAGCTGATTCCCCAGCCGTTCCCGGCGCGCTCGACTATCGGTGTCGCCAGCCTGCCCAAGGGCGCGCAATTCGAAGTGGAAGCCATTATCGTCATCTGACGACAGTCGTCGTCGCTATGGCCGGCGTCCCATCCTCCCGCTCTGGGTCATCCGCCGCGCCGCCTGCACAGGCAAGGGCGGCGTTGACCGACGTCCAGAAAAAACTGAAGCGTTTGGGATTGGTCGAAGCCGACGATTTCGTTTTGCATCTTCCTATCCGCTACGAGGATGAAACGCAGGTCGTGCCCATCGCTCAGGCGAGGCCGGGCAGCACCGCGCAGGTCGAAGGCGATATCGTCCATGCCGAAATCAGCTACCGCCCCAGGCGTCATCTGGTCGCCAAGATTGCCGACGCCTCCGGCGAGCTGCAATTACGCTGGCTGAATTTTTATCCCAGCCAGCACAAACAGCTGATTGCGGGCCAGCCTTTGCGGGCGCGTGGTGAGGTTCGAGGCGGATCGTTCGGACGCGAGATCATCCATCCGCGCATGAGTGCTGCAAGACGGGCGTTGCCCGAGGCGCTCACCCCCGTCTATCCAACGACAGACGGGCTGGCACAGCCGATCTTGCGACGGGCACTGATGCAAGCCTTGGATTGCGCCGACCTGAGCGACACCTTGCCCGACGATGTACGCGAAGCGGAAGGTTTGATGGCTTTCGAGTCAGCCGTACGGGTGCTGCACGGACCGACTCCCGATATCGCCGAAGCCGCCTTGACCGAGCGTACGCATCCCGCGTGGACTCGTATCAAGTTCGACGAATTGTTGGCGCAGCAATTGTCGCTGGCAGCCGCAAGGGCGGCGCGCCTCGAAAAGCGCGCCACGCCATTGCCCGCCAAGCGTGGCAAGACGGGTTTAGTGGCGCGTTTGGTCGGGTCCTTGCCGTTCGCGCTGACCCAGGCGCAGCAGCGCGTCGTGGCGGAGATATCCGCCGATCTCGGGCGGAATCATCCCATGCATCGCCTGCTGCAAGGCGACGTGGGCAGCGGCAAAACCGTCGTCGCGGCTTTGGCTGCCGCTCAGGCGGTCGATGCGGGAGCCCAGGTGGCACTGATGGCCCCCACCGAAATATTGGCCGAGCAGCATTACGTCAAACTCAGTGGCTGGCTGACGCCCTTGGGCGTGCAGGTGGCGTGGTTAAGTGGCAGTGTGCCGCTCAAGGCCCGCCGTGCCGCGATCGCGGCGGCGCAGTCGGGCCAGGCACAGGTGCTGGTAGGCACCCAGGCCGTCATTCAAGATCATGTCGAATTTTTGCGTCTCGGTCTGGCAATCGTGGACGAGCAGCATCGCTTCGGTGTCGGCCAGCGCCTGGCGCTAAGCCGTAAAGGCGAGTCGGACACGGGTGTGCGGGTGCCGCATCAATTGGGTATGAGCGCCACACCCATCCCTCGTACCTTGGCCATGACCGTGTTCGCCGACCTGGACGTGTCCGTCATCGATGCTTTGCCACCAGGGCGCACACCCGTGGTTACCAAGTTGTTGGCCGACAGCCGACGTGGCGAATTGCTGCATCGTATTGGCGAGGCTGCCAGGGCGGGGCAGCAAGTGTATTGGGTGTGTCCGCTGGTGGAAGAAAGCGAAGCGGTCGAACTGCAAAACGCGGTGGACACGCATGAGCGTATGGTGGGCGAGTTGCCCGACTTGCGGGTGGGCTTGATTCACGGTCGTCTTGCGCCTGCCGAGAAAGCCGAGGTGATGCGAGCGTTCCGAGCTGGCGAATTGCAGGTGTTGGTGGCCACTACCGTGATCGAAGTGGGCGTGGATGTGCCTAACGCGTCGTTGATGGTGATCGAGCACGCCGAGCGCTTTGGTTTGGCGCAACTGCATCAGTTGCGTGGCCGAGTGGGGCGGGGGGCGGCCGAGTCGGTGTGCGTGCTGCTGTACCAAGCCCCCTTGTCGATGGTGGCACGCGAGCGTTTGCGTGCCATGTTCGAGACCAACGACGGATTCGAAATCGCGCGACGCGATTTGGCGCAACGCGGGCCAGGCGAGTTTTTAGGCAAGCGGCAGTCGGGGCTGGCGCTGTTACGCTTTGCCGATCTGGATTTGGATGTCGCCTTGGCCGAGTCGGCCAGAGCGCGGGCAGCCGATCTGCGTGCCAATCGTCCGGAGGTGGCTGCGGCGCATTTGGCGCGGTGGATGCGGGGCCGGGAAGATTTTCTAAGAACATAAAACGCACGATTTTTTTCAGGGACATACAGGCATGACGCTGACCGAATTGAAGTACATCGTGGCAGTGGCGCGTGAGCGTCATTTCGGTCGCGCTGCCGAAGCCTGTTATGTCAGTCAGCCAACCCTGTCGGTGGCGATTCGCAAACTGGAAGACGAGTTGGGCGTGACGCTATTCGAGCGTGGTGGGACAGAGGTCGCAGTCACCCCGATCGGCGAGCGTATCGTGGCACAAGCGCAAAAAGTACTGGAAGAGAGCGCCAGTATCAAAGAGATTGCCCGGCAAGGTCATGATCCCTTGGCAGGTCCGCTGCGAGTGGGCGTCATTCATACGATTGGGCCTTACCTTTTGCCGAAGCTGGTGCCGGCGCAGATTGCCCGTACGCCGCAGATGCCCTTGGTGCTGCAAGAGAATTTCACCTTGCGTTTGGTCGAACTGCTCAGGCAGGGCGAGATCGATTGCGCGATCATGGCCTTGCCTTTGCCGGAGGCAGGCTTGGTGACTCAGCCGCTGTACGACGAGCCGTTCGTGGTGGCGGTGCCGCGCCAGCATCCCTGGGCCAACCGCGAGTCCATCGACAGTAGCGACTTGAAGGATGAGACGATGCTGCTGCTGGGCAGCGGGCATTGTTTTCGCGATCAGGTGCTCGAAGTGTGTCCTGAGCTGTCGCGGTTTTCGGCGGCTAGCGATGGGATACAGCGAACTTTCGAAGGATCGTCGCTGGAGACGATCCGGCATATGGTGGCCGCCGGCATTGGGATTACGCTGTTGCCGGTGTCGGCGCTGCCCGTGGTGAAGGATAAGAACGCGCTGCTGCGTTATGTCCCCCTGGCGGCGCCGGGGGCCGATCGCAGAGTGGTGCTGGCGTGGCGTCGGAGCTTTCCGCGGATGAGTGCGATTCAGGCGCTGACGCAGACGGTGTTTGCTTGTGGCTTGGATGGTGTGCGAATGTTGCCGGAGGAAACCCCGGCTTAAAGGGGGTGAAATGTAACTGACCCGGTGGTATGCTGAATTGTCTCCCTAAACAACGATGGAGTTGGTCGTATGTCGAAAAAAATCAAGAGTATTGCCCCGGGCTGAAATGCCCCCCAGGTCAACATCGGTATCAGCACCGAAAACCGCGCTGCCATCGCTGCCGAGCTTTCCAAAGTCCTGGCCGATTCCTACACGCTCTACCTAATGACGCATAACTTCCATTGGAACGTCACCGGGCCGTTGTTTAACACCTTGCACCTCATGTTCATGACGCAGTACACGGAAGAGTGGACGGCGTTGGATGACATCGCCGAGCGCATTCGCGCGCTGGGTCATAACGCCCCCGGCACGTATCGTGAGTATGCCGAGCTGTCGTCGATCAAAGAACCCACCGATATTCCCGATGCCTTAGAAATGGTGCGTTTGCTGGTCAAAGGCAACGAAGCTGTTGCGACCACTGCACGCAAAGCCTTTGCCGCTGCCGACGAAGGTAACGATCAGCCCACCGCCGATCTGTTGACCCGCCGCCTGGATATCCACGAAAAGAACGCCTGGATGCTGCGCAGCCTGCTGGAGTAAGCGTCTGGACTCGTGCGCAAACGTCCGAAATCGGGCGGCGTGTGGGGGCTGTGGCCGTGACCGACGCTCGATACATGATCTTTAAAGCCTGATAGTGAACGTCGAGTGAGCCATGTCTCAGGACGATTGCGCCATGTTGACACACCGACTTGGGCTAGCGCCGCTGCGCCAGACACGCTACCTTCGCGGGCGGTGGCTGCACTCGCCAGCTTGCACGCCGCCTGAGCGAATTCAATAGTTTCAGACCTTGCGGCCAGCAGCCGAATCCTGCCTCTGCATTGATGTGCCCACCGTCGGGCACGATCTCGAAGCGGCTTCCCCAACTGTCCGCAAAACTGCGCGCCCGCTCGGCGCTGCAATACGGATCGTTGTCGCTGCCGACCACCACGGTCTGAAACGATAAGGGTTGCCGAGGGACCGGCGCGAACGCGGCAATCACCGATGCCGCAGTAGGCCGTTCGACATCCGCAGGTGCCACCAGCAATACACCCGCCACCTTGGCATGCAAAGGAAAGGGCAGGGCCGCAACAGCCAGACACCCCAGGCTGTGCGCGATCAGTAGCACGGGTCTGTCCGACGCATCTACCGCTCGTGCGACCGCCGCATGCCAGATCGCCGGATCGGGCGTCACCCATTCGGGCTGTTGCACTCGGCGCGTATGCGGCAACGCGTGCTCCCACTGGGTTTGCCAATGACCGGGGCCGGAGTTTTGCCAGCCGGGAATGATAAGCGTAGACAGGCGCATGACAGGCATGATGCCTTTGCTACCCGAGACTCGACAACGAAGTTTTCCACGTTTGCATATATCGGTTCGGACATGTGCCGAGAGAGATTACTCGGTCGCCGCTATATGGAGCCATGCCTGGGGCAGTGTATGCTTGCGCGACGACCTCGCCGCATTGAGGCGCCCCGCTGCGCGTTTGCGGCGGGTTACTCGATATGACGGCTCAGGCTTATAGATATCGCTCAAAGGAGATTTCCATCATGCGTACTTCACGCCCTATGCCGCGCGTTGTGGCTTTTAGCCTGGCTGCCGGTTTTGCCCTCGCTGCTGGCGCCGTGTCGGCCGAGACCATCAAGATCGGCGTGGCGGGCCCTTCGACTGGCCCGGTCACTCAGTACGGGCAGATGGTGCGTGAAGGCGTGGATACGGCCATCGAGCGCATCAATGCCGCCGGTGGTGTCGATGGCAAGCAACTTGAGGCTGTTGCGTTCGACGACGCGTGCGAACCTAAACAAGGCCCGGTCGTTGCCAACCGGGTGGTCAATCAGAAAATCGGTTTCGTCGTGGGTCACGTTTGCTCGGGTGCGACCATCGCCGCTGCCGATGTCTACGACAACGAAGGCGTAGTCATGGTGACGCCATCGGCGACCGCGCCAGCGTTAACCGATGGCAAGAACTATCAGTTCATCCTGCGTACTATCGGTCGGGACGATCAACAAGGCCCTGCTGCCGCCAAGTACATCATCGAATCGCTAAAGCCCAAGAAAGTGGCCGTGCTGCACGACAAGCAGTCGTACGGCCAAGGGATCGCCACCTCGGTGCGCGACACGTTGAAAAAAGGTGGCATCGAAGTCGCGCTGTTCGAAGGCATCAATGCAGGCGATGCCGACTACTCGGCGGTCATCACCAAAATCCGCGGCTCAGGCGTCGATTTCATCTATTACGGCGGCTACCACCCCGAGCTTGGTCTGCTGATGCGTCAGGCGCGCGAGCAAGGCCTGAAAGCGGTATTCATGGGCCCCGAGGGCGCCGGTAATCCGGACATCAACGCCATCGCTGGCGATGCGGCCGAAGGCATGTTGCTGACGCTTCCCGCCGATTTCTCGCAAAATCCTGCTAATGCACCCATTGTGAAGGCGTTCGCCGACAAGAATCGCAACGCCTCGGGCGCGTTCCAATTAACTGCATACTCGGCGACTCAAGTGATCGCGGACGGCATCAAGGGTGCAAAAAGCACCGATCCCGAAGCCGTGCTGAAGTTCATGCGTGCCAACGCTTTCGATACGCCTATCGGTAAAGTGTCCTGGAACAAACAGGGTGACTTGAATGCATTCGAGTTCCAGGTGTTCACCTGGCACAAAGACGGCAGCAAAACGCCTGCGAAGTAAACATAGCGAGGTTTGAGGCGATCTGAGGGCGAGCAGACTATCGAGTTTGCGTGCCTTCGGGTCATACGCAGCCTGCCCGTAGCCCCGCAGCGGCTACGGCGTCCATCCTGTTTGCATGACCGTCAGGTTGTACGCAGACACCATCAATTGCGTGGTGAACGGCTGCCGGTATCGCTTGAGCGTCTGGTAGTGGCTCAGCATCGCACCGTAACCCGACTGAACGATCCGAATGCTTGCGCCGCGCTCGTCCGGTTGCTTGGCATGTTCTACCCGTAACGCCATCAGAGAGCGCTCCACCTGACGAGCGGCATGGTCTGCGCCCGAGGTGTCGCCGGCGGACACTTTTCTGACCAGATCGGCAGCGTGTAGACGGGTGACGATCATGTAGTAGCCCACGAGATCGCCCTGGCTGCGATATTGCTCCGCTTGCGCTTCGTCTCGCTTGGTTTCGTACTCGGTCAGAGCGACTCGCATTTCCTGCATGGCTGCGACCGCGCCATTGTAGGCCGCACGCACCGCGGGGTCGGCGGCACGAGCCCGCGCCAACCCATCTTCCAGATGCGTGCCGCTTTCGAAGTAAGCGTCCATCTCGGTCATGTGCTCATGCAGCGGTTCGAGATGTTCGATCAGTAAATCGGCGGCGTCGTCGGCCCGACGCGTCGTGCGCGCATCGATGGAGCGACCGATTTTCAGGGATTCGACGGCCGCTTTCCATTCGTGTTCGGCGACGCTGCGGTAAGGGCGCGCCAGATCGAGGCCCTTAGCAAGACTCAAGCGATGCCATTCGTCGCGAGCTTCTTCCAGCTTGTGAATCTGTAACGAGTTAAAGCCTTCGACATAGGCATCGTATTTTTGGCTAGTCGCCAGCCGGTCTTCTTCGGTGCTGCATGCCGTCAGTACGAGGATCGCCGTCACGGCGACCCAACGGATCGCCCACGTAAGGCAGTATCCGAATGGATACGGTAAGGCCATCGCGGTAACGCCAGCCGAATCTTTTTCTATAAGAGGGCGAAAGATATCGGTCGGGGCAATCCCAACTTTGCGAGTGTTACTTGCATTTACGGATGTAGAGTTTAGTTTCAAAAAGAACCCGTATGCGTTGTGCGGTTTCTTAAAGTCCGGCGATACGTTTACCGGTATCCAAGTCGAACCAATGCAGCGTATGCCGGTCATCCGGTCCGATTTCGATGATTTCGCCTACCTTTGCCTTGGCTTCGTTCAGTTCGCGCGTCGTGGCGCGCACGACGAGTTGAGTCTCGCCATGGCGCATGTGTACGAGCTGTTCCGATCCCAGAGTCTCGACCATCTCGACCTCAGCTCGCAAGCCTCGGGCGTGCAGCACCATATGCTCCGGCCGCATGCCCAGCACTACTTTCTTGTTTCGGACTTGCTGGGGCACGCGGTCGCTCGAGAGCAGGATGTCAGTACCGTCCAGCGTCTTGATCAGCCCGGTGCCATCGACCGACACCTCGGCCAGATTCATCGGTGGCGAGCCAATGAAGCTGGCTACGAAGGTCGAAGCAGGACGATCGAACACTTCCATTGGGGTGCCGATCTGTTCGGGCAGCCCGTGGTTCATGACGATCATGCGTTGTGCCAGAGTCATCGCTTCGACCTGATCGTGCGTCACGTACAAGCTGGTGGTGCCCAGACGGCGATGGAGCTTCAAAATCTCCAGGCGCATCGCCACGCGCAGCTTCGCATCCAGGTTGGACAGCGGCTCGTCGAATAGAAACACCTTGGGTTCGCGCACGATCGCGCGTCCCATGGCCACCCGTTGGCGCTGGCCGCCCGACAACTGCCGGGGACGCCGATCCAGCAGATGACTCAATTCCAGAATACTGGCTGCTGCATCGACCCGGCGTTTGATCTCGTCTTTCGAGAACTTACGGATTTTTAGGCCGTAAGCCATGTTCTCGAATACGCTCATGTGCGGATACAAGGCGTAGTTCTGAAACACCATGGCGATGTCGCGCTCGCCGGGTTCGAGCTGATTGACTACTTTGTCGTCGATCAGAATCTCGCCGCCGGTGACGGTCTCCAGTCCTGCTACCATCCGCATCAGCGTCGATTTGCCACACCCGGAGGGTCCGACGATGACGATGAACTCACCGTCGCCCACGTCCATATCGATGCCGTGAATGACGGCAATGCCGCCGGAGTAGGTTTTGGTGACGTTGCGAAAGCTGAGCGTTGCCATAGTGTTTTTGAGCGTAGATTTGAATCGGGTGGCGCGTTCGACAGGGCGTAGAGGCAGGCGGTGGAGCGCTATTTTTCGGCGTCTACCAAGCCCTTTACGAACCACTTCTGCATCAGGACGACCACGAGAACAGGCGGCAGCATGGCGAGCATGGCGGTGGCCATGGTCAGGTTCCATTCGGTCACGCTGTCGCCGCCGCTGATCATGCGTTTGATGCCAATCACGATGGGGTACATGTCTTCTTGCGTGGTCACCAAGAGCGGCCACAGGTATTGATTCCAGCCGTAGATGAACTGAATCACGAACAGCGCCGCCATGCTGGTCTTCGACAGGGGCAACAATACGTCGCGGAAAAATCGCAGGGGGCCGGCACCGTCGATGCGAGCGGCCTCGACCAATTCATCGGGAATGGTCAAAAAGAACTGACGAAACAAGAAAGTAGCCGTTGCCGACGCGATCAGCGGCAGAGTCAAACCAGCGTAACTGTTGAGCAGCCCCAGATCGGCCACCACCTTGTAGGTCGGCGCGATACGAACTTCCACCGGCAGCATCAGGGTGACGAAAATCATCCAGAAGCAGAACATACGAAACGGAAAACGAAAATAAACGACAGCGAATGCCGATATCAAGGAAATGGCGATCTTACCGATCGAAATGGCCAGCGCCATGATCAGGCTGACGACCATCATGCGCCCGACGGGAGGCGCACCGTTATTGCCACCCGTGCCGCCGAATAGCACCTGCATGTAGTTGTCGACCAGGTGGGGGCCAGGGATCAGGGACATCGGTGCCGAGGCGACTTCCTGAGCCGTCTGCGTCGACGCGACGAAGGTCACGTACAACGGAAAGGCCACGATCACCAGTCCGATAATCAGAATGGCGTGGGCGAGTATGTCGAGCCAGGGGCGGCGTTCAACCATGATGGACAGGGCCTCGGTGCGAAATCAGTACTGGACCTTGCGGTCGATATAGCGGAATTGGATGGCGGTCAGTGCCACCACGATGACCATCAGGATCACCGACTGTGCTGCAGACGAGCCGAGATCCAGGCCACGGAATCCGTCGCTGTACACCTTATAGACCAGGATCGCGGTAGAGGTGCCGGGCCCGCCTTGCGTAGTCGTGTCGATGACGGCGAAGGTATCGAAGAACGCGTAGATGACGTTGACCACCAGCAGAAAAAAGGTGGTGGGCGAGAGCAGAGGGAAAACGATGGTCCAGAAGCGCCGGGTCGGCGTTGCGCCATCGATGGCGGCGGCTTCGATCAATGAGCGCGGAATGGATTGCAAACCTGCCAGGAAGAACAGGAAGTTATAGGACACCTGCTTCCAGATCGACGCGATGAGGACCAGCATCATGGCCTGATTGCCGTCTAAGCGAGGGTTCCAGTGAACGCCCAGTTTGGTCAACGCGACCGACAAGATGCCTACCGAGGGTGAAAACAGGAACAACCACAGCACGCCGACCACGGCAGGTGCGACGGCATAGGGCCAGATCAGCAGAGTTTTGTAAAAGCCCGCTGCACGCAGCACCCTATTGGCCATTACGGCCAATAGGAGCGACACGCTCAAGCCGACGACTGCCACCAATATCGAGAATACGGCGGTGACTTTGAACGATTCCAGGTAGGCGTTTTGACGGAACAAGGCCAGGAAGTTCTCCATGCCGACGAACTGCGAAGACAGCCCGAAGGCATCTTCCAGGCGCATCGACTGCCACAGTGCCTGACCCGCCGGTAAAAAGAAGAACACCATGGTGATGATCAACTGGGGGGCCAGGAGCAGGTAGGGCAGTGTCTTGTGTCCGAAAATGACGCGTTTTTCCATGGCAGGTTCGACAGAGCAGGGAGAAGATCGACGCCCGCTGAATCGCTGCGCCCCCAGGGGGCAGGCAAGGATTCAGCGGGCGTCGCAGGGGTGCGAGTAGCGCTTTACTTGTCCTAGCCACGATTTAATCTGACAGTACAACTCTATTAAGCGCCTAAAGAAGGAGACGGTGTCGGCATTGTCCGATTCAACTGTTTATCGAGAGCGAGTTGTTT
>CAMDNZ010000007.1 GCA_945903445.1 Bordetella parapertussis | reverse complement strand
GAACCTGAGGGTCGGACGGCAAGACCGATATGAAATAGATTTCGGGCGACAGGAACTTCACGCCGAACACGCCTTCCAGGAAAGGAATGATCACGTCGATGTTGTAGGCGACCAGCATTCCGCCGCCGACCCCCAGGAGGGTACCCATCACGCCGATCAGCGCCCCTTGCACCAGAAAAATACGGGCGATTTCGCCCGGACCGGCACCGAGCGTGCGCAAAATGGCAATATCCGATTGCTTGTCCTTGACCGCCATGACCAGGGAGGACAACAGATTGAACGCGGCCACCGCAATAATCAAGGCGAGGATCAGGAACATCATTCGCTTTTCGGTCTGCACCGCGGCAAACCACACGCGGTTCTGGCGCGACCAGTCGCTGGGCATCACCGTCGGCGGCAGCATACCTCGCAGTTCGGCAGCCACTTGGGGCGCACGCTGCATGTCTTCGATCCTCAAGCGAACGCCGGCAGTACCGCTCTCGCGAAACACGCGGGCAGCATCTTGCGTGTCGGTGAACGCCAGACTGTTGTCGTATTCGTAATGCCCCGAAGAAAACAAACCCACCACGGTGAACTGGCGCATGCGCGGCGCAAATCCCGCCGGGCTGATGGATCCCTGGGGGGCCATCATCAATACCGTGTCACCGACTTGAACACCCATGCCGTCGGCCAGATCGCGGCCCAGCACGAGTCCGAAGCTGCCCGGTTTCAACGCATCCAGCGATCCCGCCACCATCTGTTTAGGCAGATCCGATACCTGGCCCTCAGTCGCCGGGTCGATACCCCGCACCTGCACGCCCCGCAACGCCTGGCCGCGCACCAACATACCCTGAGCCCCCACGAATGGCGCGCCGCCGGTAATACCCGGGTGCTTGCGCGCCGCCGCGTAAATCGACTGCCATTGATCGAGCACCCGATCCGGTGCAGCACCGGGCACAAACAGCTCAATATGCGGCAAGACCGACAGCATGCGGTCGCGCACGTCGCGCTGAAACCCGTTCATCACGGACAGCACGATAATCAGCGCAGCGACGCCCAGCGCGATACCCGCCATCGAGCTGGCGGCGATAAAGGAAATGAAGCCATCGCGCCGGCCCCGGCGCTGGCCTAGTCGGGCCATGCCCGCATAGCGGGCCCCGATCCAAAGTTCGTAGGGTATTTTCACCCGCGCATTATGCCCGAAGGACGTCCTGCCGAACGCGCCGGTCTGAGACCAAAGATTTCACCGGCATACAATACGCAGCATGCACATTGTCCTACCTGGCGCGCTGCCGCCTGGCGCCTATGCCGCCGCGCTGGCTGCCGAGCTGCCGGCGCACGCCCCCCATCTCACTGCGCTGCTGGCGCAAGCCCGGCCCACCATCACGCCGTTCGACCCGGCACTGGCAGGCTGCACCGCGTTCGAAGCGTCGCAGCTGCAGCGACTGGGCTATTCGCCCGATGCCGACCTGCGCTTTGGCGCGGGCCTGGGACCGGTGCATGCGGCGCATGCGCTCGGTATGCCCTTGGCCGATTTCGCCCGCAGCCAGGCATCCGAGCCGGTGTGGTTGGGCGCATTCGCCCATGTGGCATTAGGCACCGACCGCGCATCGCTCCTCCCCCCCGAGAGCCTGGACTTGAGCGCCGAAGAAACCCATGCCCTGGTCGCAGCCTTGGAACCGCTATGGCACGACAGCGGCTTTCATGGCCATGCATTGGCTATCGGTCTGCTACGTTTCGCGGTGCCGCCTGGTTTCAAACCCGCCACCGCCAGCCCGCTCGCCGTGGCCGGTCAATCGCTGCAAAACTGGTGGCAAACCGAGACTTCCTCACGCCCGTGGCGTCGCTTGCTCAATGAAATACAGATGGTGTGGCACGAACACCCCGTCAATCGAGCGCGTCAGGAAAACGGCAAGCCGCCGGTCAATGCGCTCTGGTTGTATGGTGGCGCACCGGCCTGGGCCCCTGCCGCCGCGCCCGATGTCCAGCAAGACGACACACTGCTTGTATTCGCTCAGCGTGGCGACTGGCACGGCTGGCTCGAGGCCGCCCAGCAGTTGGACCGCCGCCTCATCGCGCCGCTGATGACACCCAAAGGGCAGCCCCTGAACCCGCTCACGCTGGACCTGATTGGCGAACAACGTATTGCACGACTGGACATCGCCCCACGCGCGGCGTGGCTGCGCTGGCTCCCCTCCTCCCGAATCGATTGGAAACACTGGTGGTCTCTCCCCGTTTGATCAACCGCCGTGCCGACCCGGCAGGCGTAGCTGCGTTGCAAGCAGCTGGCATTCATCCGCTTCTGGCCCGATTGTGGGCGGCCCGTGGCGTCACTCACCCCGACCAGACCCGGCTGACGTGGCCGACCCTGCTCCCGCCTGCCGATTTGACCCATAGTGCTCGAGCGGCCGCCATCCTGGCCGACGCGCTCAACGCCGAACAGCGGATTCTGGTGATCGCCGATTACGACTGCGACGGCGCGACAGCGTGTGCCGTGGCCTTGCGAGCGCTGCGCGCCATGGGCGCCACCGTCGATTTTCTGGTGCCCAACCGATTCGAGACGGGCTACGGCCTGTCGCCCGCGGTGGTCGAGTTGGCGCTGCGCCACCCCGCAGGCAAGCCCGATCTCCTGTTGACCGTCGACAACGGCATCGCCAGTGTCGACGGCGTCGCCGCGGCGAACGCAGCCGGCATGGGCGTGGTGATCACCGACCACCACTTGCCGGGCGACACGCTGCCCGAGGCCCTGGCCATCGTCAATCCGAACCAACCGGGCTGTGGCTTTCCCTCCAAACATCTGGCGGGCGTCGGCGTGGTGTTCTACATGATGCTGGCGCTGCGAGCCGAATTGCGCCGTCGCGGCGTCTACCCGCCCGACGGCGGGCCGCGCCTGGATGCCCTGTCGGACCTCGTGGCCCTGGGCACCGTGGCCGACGTCGTTCGCTTGGATACCAACAACCGATTGCTCGTCACCCAAGGGCTGGCACGTATGCGCAGAGGTCGGATGCAACCGGGCCTGCGTGCACTGTTCGCCGTCGCGGGCCGCGAACCCCGCAACGCCAATAGTTTCGACCTGGGTTTCGCACTCGGCCCGCGTATCAACGCGGCTGGCCGACTGGCCGACATGAGCCTGGGCATCGACCTGTTGATCACCGACGACGATGACCTTGCGCTCGATCTGGCGCGCCAGTTGGACACCATGAACCGCGAGCGGCGCACGATCGAGACGGCGATGCGCGAGCAGGCGATAAACGCTATGGATACAGCCGAGGCTGCGCCGGGCGCCACCGTATGTGTATTCGACGACGGCTGGCATCAAGGCGTAGTGGGGCTGGTGGCCTCGCGCCTGAAAGAGAGGTTCTGGCGCCCGACGTTGGCCTTCGCCCCCGCGGGCGACGACGAACTGCGCGGCTCGGGCCGTTCGATTCCGGACGTTCATTTGCGCGACGCGCTCGATCTGGTGTCCAAGCGACACCCGGGATTGATCCGTAAATTCGGTGGCCACGCCATGGCCGCCGGACTGACCCTGGGCCGCGACGATCTGCCACACTTTATCGAGGCGTTCGAACGTGCGGTGCGCGAGCTGACCGGCCGTGAACGCTTCGATCCCCTGCTCGAAACCGACGGATCGCTCGAAACCGGCTATGCCAACGCGGAAGTGGCCGGCCTGTTGCAGTCGCACGTCTGGGGCGCGGGATTCGCGGCACCGGTGTTTCAGGACACGTTCATGGTGCGCCAACAGCGCCTGTTGGGCGGCAAGCACCTGAAACTGAGTTTGGAACGCGGGCATCAGCGCTTCGACGCCATCTGGTTCGGACGCGACACCTTGCTGCCCGAATGGATCGACGTGGCCTATCGACTCGAACAAAACATCTACAACGGCGTCGTCTCTGCCCAGCTGATGGTCGAGCACGCCGCACAAGCCCAAGCGTGAGTGCTGCGCCCTGCGCTAAAATAGCGGGTTACCCAAGATACAAGCCTCAGGATTGCCATGGAAGCCGAACGCCAGAACCAACTGCTCGCCCGCCTCGCCGACTACGCTGATCGCGAGTTGGCGTTACGGAGGTATCTTTGACTACGATGCCAAGGTAGAACGCCTGCACGTCGTCAATGCCGAGCTGGAAAGCGCGGAAATCTGGAACGATCCCAAGCACGCCCAGGATCTGGGTCGTGAAAAAAAATCGCTGGAAGGCGTGGTCGAGACCCTCACCACAATCCACACCGGCGTGGCCGATGCGCGCGAGCTGTTCGAGCTGGCGGCTGCCGATGACGACACCGATACACTCGAAGCCATCGAGACCGATGCCGATGGTTTCGGCAATCTGCTCGAAGGGCTGGAATTCCGCCGCATGTTCTCGAACCCGGCCGATCCGCTGAACTGCTTCATGGATATCCAGGCCGGCGCGGGTGGCACCGAAGCGCAAGACTGGGCGTCGATGCTGCTGCGCCAATACCTGCGCTATTGCGAGCGCAAAGGCTTCAAGACCGAAGTGCTGGAAGAGTCCGAAGGCGAAATCGCCGGTCTCAAATCGGCCACCATCAAGATCGAAGGCGAATATGCCTTTGGCTATTTGCGCACCGAATCGGGCGTGCATCGTCTGGTGCGCAAGAGCCCGTTCGACTCGTCGGGCGGTCGCCACACCTCGTTCGCCAGCGTTCACGTCTACCCGGAAGTCGACGACTCCATCGAAATCGAGATCAACCCGGCCGACCTGCGCGTGGACACCTACCGTGCCAGCGGCGCGGGCGGTCAGCACATCAACAAAACCGACTCGGCGGTTCGTATCACCCATGCCCCGACCGGCATCGTCGTACAGTGTCAGAACGACCGGTCGCAGCACCGCAACCGTGCCGAAGCCATGCAAATGCTGAAATCGCGTTTGTACGAGCTGGAAATGAACAACCGCATGGCCGAGCAGCAGAAGATGGAAGACGCCAAGACCGACGTGGGTTGGGGTCACCAGATTCGCTCGTACGTGCTGGACAACAGCCGTATCAAAGACTTGCGCACCAACGTCGAAATCTCGGCCACGCAGAAAGTGCTGGACGGCGATCTCGATCCCTTCATTCAGGCCAGCCTGAAGCAAGGGGTCTGATGCGATGAGCACCCGTGCCATCCATACTGTCGTCATTCTCACGGGTGCCTCGCGCGGCCTGGGCGCCGCCCTGGCCCGCGTCGCAGCAGCCGATGGCGTGCATCTGGTCACGCTCGCGCGCCGTAGCGATGCCGAGCTGGCCAAAGCCGTCACGGCAGCAGGCGGCCTGCACACCGGCATTGCCGCCGACCTGGCCGACGACGCCGGCATGGCCCTGGCTGCCCGCGAAGTCGCCCAAGTGCTTGGCACCAGCCAGGCCGAACGCGTCCTGCTGATCAATAACGCCGGCAGCGTCGAACCGGTCGATGTCGCCAGCAAGCTGACCGACACGGCGGCCATCGGCCGGGCCTTGGCCTTGAACGTCACCGCGGTGATCGGCCTGACTGCCGCCGCACTGTCGGCCTTGCCCGACACGGTTGTCGATTGCCGTGTGCTCAATATCTCGTCGGGTGCAGGCCGTGGACCGACCCCTGGCTGGACCGTCTACTGCGCCACCAAGGCCGCCGTGGACATCGCCACCCGCGTATTGAACGCCGAGCAGCGCATGGCCTCATCGGGCAACGACCGCATCAAGGCGGTCGCCTTGGCGCCGGGTGTGATCGACACCGACATGCAGCGCACCATTCGAGGCCAGGCCGCCGAACGCTTTCCGGCGCTCGACCGCTTCCAGGCCCTGCATGCCGACGGCCGCCTCACGGCGCCGACAGCCGTCGCTCAACGCATTTACGCCTACCTGAATCGTGACGATTTCGGCACCACCGAGATCGACGACATTCGCAACTACGATTGATTCTTCCATGACCCAGCCCACCCCCGCCCCGACTCCCCAGGACGAGAACCGCCTGATCGCCGAACGTCGTGCCAAGCTCGACAAATTGCGCACAGCGGGGGTCGCCTATCCCAACGACTACACCCCCGATGCTCGTGCCGCCGATTTGCATGCACGCTACGACGAACAAGAGCAAGCGGCGCTGGCCGAGCAAGCGATTCCAGTAAAAATCGCGGGCCGCATGATGCTCAAGCGGGTGATGGGCAAAGCCAGCTTCGCCACTGTGCAAGACGGCAGCGGCCGCATCCAGATTTACGTCGAGCGCGATGGCGTGGGCGAAGACGCCTATGCCGCATTCAAACAATGGGACTTGGGCGACATCGTGGCCGTCGAAGGCGCGATGTTCAAGACCAACAAAGGCGAGCTGTCGGTCCACGCCACCCAGGTTCGACTGCTGTCGAAGTCGCTGCGCCCCTTGCCCGACAAATTTCACGGCGTGGCCGATCAAGAGATGCGCTACCGCCAGCGTTACGTCGATCTGATCATGACCGACGCCACACGCCGCACTTTCGAAGCGCGTAGCAAGGCCATTGGCGCGGTGCGCCAATTCATGCTGGACGCAGCCTTCGTCGAAGTCGAAACCCCCATGCTGCACCCGATTCCAGGCGGCGCGGCGGCCAAGCCCTTCACCACGCACCACAATGCGCTGGACATGGAAATGTTCTTGCGCATCGCGCCCGAGCTTTATCTCAAGCGCCTGATCGTGGGGGGCTTCGACCGGGTGTTCGAAATCAACCGCAACTTCCGCAACGAAGGCGTCAGCACTCGGCACAACCCCGAGTTCACGATGATGGAGTTCTACGCGGCCTATACCGACTATCACTGGCTGATGGACTTCACCGAGTCGATCCTGCGTGCGGCCGCCATCTCTGCGACGGGTTCGGCTGTCCTGCAATACCAGGGCCAGGAAGTCGATCTGTCCAAGCCATTCGACCGCCTGACCATCTGCGGCGCGATTCTGAAATACGCCCCGCACTACGCCCAAGAACAGTTGGACGACATCGACTTCGTTCGCGCCGAATTGAAGAAGCTGGGCGCGCACGTAGACGGTCCGGTTCTATCGCGTGCTGGCCTGGGACAGCTGCAACTGGCGCTGTTCGAGGAAACGGCCGAAGCCCTGCTCTGGCAGCCTACCTACATCATCGACTATCCGGCCGAAGTCTCGCCGCTGGCGCGCGCCTCAGACACCCGCCCTGGCATCACCGAGCGTTTCGAGCTGTTCATCACGGGCCGCGAGATTGCCAACGGTTTCTCCGAATTGAACGATCCCGAAGATCAGGCCGCTCGATTCAAGGGCCAGGTCGAAGCCAAGGACGCAGGCGACGACGAGGCCATGTTCTACGACGCCGACTACATTCGCGCCCTGGAATACGGTATGCCGCCGACCGGCGGTTGCGGTATCGGCATCGACCGTCTGATCATGTTGCTGACCGACAGTCCCACTATTCGCGACGTGATTCTATTCCCGCATCTGCGCCACTCCAGCGAAGGCTGATGCCGGACCGGCGCCGGCGAATTGCGCCTTGGCGGTCTGACTCACAGCACGCGAGGCGCAGCTGAGAACGCTAAAACCCGTTTGCGAAACGTCGAAACCCGCCATCGCGGTGAAATCGCAGAAAATTCATATGCCTACCAAACGAAAGTTCAGACTAATGGTTGAGTAATGCCATTAGATCGGGTGATAGATTAGGTCGCCAGCCAAATCTTGCGTCCGGAGAATCGAGCATGAAATCAATTGTATTGTTTCTTGTCGTTTTTGCTTTGAATATAAATACGTGGGCCTCCACGTCATTGGGTGCACAACATGCTTCGAACGAAGTCACATGGTCGAGCGCTCATCGAGCAGATCGTACTTACCATAGCGACGATGGAAATAAAACATCTCTGCTTCGATGGGAAGAACGAATATTAAAATCTCGCGGTTTTTATCAAAACCAAGATCTTAGTCAGCCTTTTTCCACTGTTTATAGGGTGGATCGGCGTCCTCTTGAAGACATGCGTGCGGCAGGCGGAATGTTACCACACGTCGAGGCGGGTTTGACCGCAAATAACGGATTAATATCTCATCTAGAAGGCGAGTCCGGCGATTCTAACTTCGTTTCCACGGCGGCAACCATACAGGCTGCTGTGAATTTTGGTGACGCCACGCTGCTACCTCACAGCGATTCATCTCTATACGATCCAAACGCTACTATTTACATCTATAGGATAAGACCCGCACACAATTTCTACGGCCTAGGTGCCTCTCTGGAAGTCGTAATGGAGGCTACGCCTGACCGCAGACTGAGGCGGCAGCTTTACGATTTGCTTTGGCAGGATTCGGAAGTAGGCGATCAGCGAGAGTTTGCGGCATTGGGGGGATTCGGGTTTAGCAGAATCATGGATTATGCAGAGTTAACCGCAGGGATGATAGAGGAACACGGCATAGGGCCCGATTCGCCATTATTTCGATCCAGTTTCTGGGAAAGCCGATGGGTAGCCAACCGAAGTTATAACAGCGATTACGATAACGACACGACGTCACCCGTCGCTTATTCGAACTTGGGCGAAGGGACTGGCATGATCGCCGAAGTCCGCAACGGTACGTCCCCGACGGTGCCATTGCGTTTTACCTGCCATGGCGTCAGCCAACTATCGTTCGATTCGTATAGTACGGTAGCGCAAAGCAATGCTCATTCCTTGGCCGCATCGATTCGCGCTTGCCCTCGTCTTTCTGACATGAAAGTGGAAGATAGAATTTACGACTCACGCTTAAATATCGTTGTTCTTTCGTTAGGTGCATCCGAATAGTTCTGTTTTCACACCTGCGCTACACCAACGAAGGCTGATTCCGAACCAGCCTTAATTAAGGAGGCATCGATATATTGCGGCTCTGGTGATCCAGGGCCGTTTTTTCTCAGCCGCTCTGCCACACTCAGGCAAAGTTATAGTCTTGCCGACGCCTAAAGTCGCCTACTGCACTCATACCGGTACGGCTGCGTCCACGCGAACACGACTCTGCTTGGCGTCGATCCCGGCCCGCCCTTTGCCGAATGAGTAGATATGGCATGCGCCCGGCTATACAGCAACAGGCCCGTCAAGATGCAGAAAGCCGTAAGCCAGCAGTTGGCGTCGCAACGGCGTCAGCCCCGCATGTCGATCGGGCATATCGTATCGACGGCTGGCAGGTCAACACCGAACTTCTGGACGCCGACTACATTTTCGTCGGTGCGTTCATGCAGTAGCTATTAAAGCGCTTAGGGCCTGAGCCGTCGTCGGCCTTGATCGAGCCGGGCAACATGGTCGGCGCTATGCAGATCACCGGCTATCGGAACAGCGAGAACCAAGCCGCTCAAACGATGGGAAAAGGGGCTCGGCAAATTAGCACCGGCATGGCGCAGTCGGTCGAGATCGACAATTACATGACGCTCTACGACGCCAACAAAAGGAAAGGCCAAGCGCGTATTCAAGGCTTGCCCATCAGCGTGGCCCGGCCGATTCCAGGCATGACGTTGCGCGGCAGCATGGGCATGGACGGCACCGTTCACAGCAGGCGGTGGCCGCAGATGCCCGTTGGATCGGCCGCATGGGCGGACCACTGGACGGATTGGCGTGGTGTTCTAGCTTTCGCGCCCAGTGCAGCCATCGACGACTGGAACAGCATCGAATATGAGGTGGATCGCTCGGGCCGCTCGCCCTATAAACGGTTAGACACCGATGAATTCCCGATCGCCTCGGCCCGCAGCCAAAGCGGCAATGCGTTCGGCATGGCCGCAGGCGCGGTGGTGTTCTGCGTAGCGGTCGTGCCGCTGCTGGCCACGGTATTGATAAGCGGATCGGCCGCTTAAGTCGTCTGGAGTGTCTCGGGCATGGGCGATAAATGGGCCGATCTGGCGCGCCAGGCAATGGCGCTTTAAGGCCAGTCAAAGACGTCCTAATTTAAGCCGCCAGGCGAACGCGCGACCTTGGCCATCGCCACGCTTGGCTTACCAGACCACTTCGCACACGACAAGGCCGCGTTACGTCTCAAGCGGCCTCGTCGATCCAGGCTTGCTGGATCGCTTCCAAGATCCGTTCGCCGCAGCGGGCAGGATCGTCGTCGAAATCCGGCAGCGCCATTACCCAATCACGCAACTGAGTAAAACGCACGGCAGCCGGATCGACCTCCGGATAGGCTTCCAACAATTCTTCAGCAATACGCTGAATGTCCACCCATTTCATCTCAGTGGTTCTCCTTGGCGTGATTGATGGTGTAGCGCGGAATCTCGATCGTCAGATCGGCATCGGCGATCTTGGCCTGGCACGACAGCCGCGAGGTGGGCGACAAGCCCCAGGCCCGATCCAGCAAATCCTCTTCGGCGTCGGTCGCATTGTCGAGCGAACCATAGCCCTGCTTCACCACCACGTGACAGGTGGTGCACGCGCACGACAACTCGCAGGCATGTTCCAACTCGATATCGTGATCGAGCATCACTCGGCAGATGGACACGCCTTGCGGTGCGTCTTCGATGACGCGCCCCTCCGGGCAGACGTCGGGATGCGGGAGAATAGTCAGTTTAGGCATAGTCAGGTAATTTCGTTCAACTTGCGGCCGGCCAAAGCCGCCCGAATGCCACGGTCCATGCGCCGGGCGGCAAACGCTTCGGTCGAGTCGGACAACGCGGTCACGGCTCGCTTCACGACATCGACATCCTCCGCATGATCGGCCGAGCGGCATGCGACCAGGCACTCGTCGATTCGCTTGCGCTCGGTAGCGTCCAACAAATCGCCATCGGCACCTAAGGCAGCCTCGACCGAGATCACCAACTGACGCGCTTCGACCAGTTGCTCGCGCAACATGCGTGCTTGCGCATCGGCATCGGCTCGCGCCACGCCATCGGCCAACATGCGGGCCACTTCGTCATCGGACAAGCCGTAAGACGGCTTCACACTGACGGCCGCCTCGATACCGGTGCTTTGCTCGCGGGCCGTCACACTCAACAGACCGTCGGCATCCACCTGGAAAGTCACTCGAATGCGCGCCGAACCCGCCACCAAAGCGGGCATACCGCGCAACTCGAATCGAGCCAGCGAACGAGACTCGCTGACCAGATCGCGTTCACCTTGCAGCACATGAATGCTCATGGCCGTCTGGCCATCTTTGAAGGTGGTGAACTCCTGCGCCCGAGCCACTGGAATCGTGCTGTTCCTGGGGATGATCCGCTCGACCAGGCCGCCCATGGTCTCCAAACCCAGCGACAAGGGCGTGACATCCAGCAGCAGCCAGTCTTCGCCCGGTGCACGGTTGCCCGCCAGCAGGTTCGCCTGCAAGGCCGCGCCCAAAGCCACGACTTCGTCCGGATCGATATCGCGCAATGGCACGCTACCGAAGCAGGCTTCGACGGCGGCCTGCACCACGGGCATGCGGGTCGAACCGCCAACCAACACGACACTCTCGATCTCGCTCAGCTTCAAACCCGCGTCGCGCACGGAGGCACGCGCCCGGTCGATCGTGCGCGTCACCAAAGGCGCAGCCAACTGCTCGAACGCTTCTCGCGTCAAGTTCAGCGCCAACTCGCCACGCCCCGAAAGCTGCACGGTCAATTCGGCAGAAGACGCCTCGGTCAATGCTTCGCGAGTGGTACGCGCCGCCACCATCATGGCACGGCGGTCGCCCGGCTCCAGCGAGTGAACTTCCAGTTGCCACTGACGGCAGACGTGATCGGCGATGACGTCATCGAAGTCGTCGCCGCCCAAAGCGGCATCGCCACCCGTCGCGATGACCTCGAACACCCCTTTGCTCAAGCGCAGAATGGAGATGTCGAAGGTGCCGCCCCCCAGGTCATATACGGCATAGACGCCTTCGGCCGCATGATCAAGTCCGTAGGCGATGGCCGCAGCAGTCGGCTCGTTCAGCAAACGCAACACGTTCAAGCCCGCCAGCCGCGCTGCGTCACGCGTCGCCTGCCGCTGTGCGTCGTCGAAGTAGGCAGGCACGGTAATCACCGCGCCTACCAGTTGATCGCCCAACACCGCCTCGGCACGCGCGCGCAACACGTCCAGAATCTGTGCCGACACCTCTACCGGCGTGACCTCGCCACGACGGGTACGAATACGCAAACCGCTCTCATCTCCCACGAAGTCGTAGGGCACGTGATCGGCCTGCGCCTCGGCCGCGCTGCGGCCCATGAGGCGCTTGATCGACACGAGGGTATTGAGCGGGTCGGACGCGCGATGCGTCAGCGCATCGACACCCACCTCGACCGTCTGCGCATCGACATACCGAACAGCCGACGGCAACAGACGACGTCCTTGGGCATCAGGCAGAATCTCGGGGATGCTGCTGCGCACGGCAGCCACCAGGGAATGCGTGGTGCCCAGATCGATGCCCACGGCGAGCTTGCGTTCGTGGGGCGCAGGCGATTCGCCCGGTTCGGAAATCTGTAGAAGGGCCATGTAATCTCGTTATCGTCTCTGACCGGCCGTCAACGCGGCCGGTGCTCGTCCAGGCTCTGGGCGATCCGCTGGATGAACATCCACTCGCGTACGCGCTGACCGGCCTGGTCGAAATCGTGTCTGGCGTCGATCGACTCGCCAATGTCGCGCGCCAACGCGGCCTGCGCGTCACGCAAATCGGCGTCCAAAGCATCGAAAACAGCCGCCTCTCGCTGCGCCCGAGCGTCATCGAGCTGTTCGCGCCACGCCATCTGCTGCATGAGAAACGCCGGTGACATGGCCGTGTTGGTCTCGGTTTGCAGATCGACACCAGCCTGCTCGCACATATAACGGGCACGAAGCAAGGGGTCGCGCAAAGTGCGATAGGCTTCGTTGGCACGCGCCGACCATTGCATCGCCACCCGGCGTTCGGGCGCACTGGCCGTGGCGAAACGATCAGGGTGCACGCGCGCCGCCACGTCGCGCCATGCGGCGCTCAAGGCAGATTCGTCCAAGGCGTAGGTATTCGGCAAGCCAAACAGGCTGAAATGATCGTCGACAGCCACGCGCTACACCGTGAAGGACTCGCCGCAGCCGCAGGTCGCCTTTTCGTTGGGATTGCTGAACTTGAAACCTTCGTTCAGGCCCTCGCGAGCGTAGTCGAGTTCGGTGCCGTCCAGATAGGCCAAACTCTTGGGGTCGACGAACACCTTCACGCCAAAATGCTCGAACACCGTATCGGTCTCGTCGGCCGAATCGACGTACTCGAGCTTATAGGCCATGCCCGAGCACCCCGTGGTGCGAACACCGAGGCGCAAACCGAGCCCCTTGCCACGCCGCTGAAGATAGCGGTTGACGTGATCGGCTGCACGTTGAGTCAGGGTGACCGCCATGGTTTAGTTCGCCAAGTGCTTGGCTTGATAATCTTTGACCGCTGCCTTGATGGCGTCCTCTGCCAGGATCGAACAGTGGATCTTCACGGGTGGCAATGCCAACTCTTCGGCGATTTCGGTATTGCGGATGCTCATGGCCTGATCCAGCGTCTTGCCCTTGACCCACTCGGTAATGAGCGAGCTGGAGGCGATGGCCGAACCGCAGCCGTAGGTCTTAAAACGCGCGTCTTCGATGACGCCGGCATCGTTCACACGAATTTGCAGCTTCATCACGTCGCCACAGGCCGGCGCGCCGACCATGCCGGTACCCACTTGCGTGTCGGCCTTGTCGAACGAACCTACATTACGCGGGTTTTCGTAGTGATCCAGAACTTTATCGCTATATGCCATGATGATTCTCCGTGACCGGGTAGTTTAATGCGCCGCCCACTGGACGGTATTCAGATCGATGCCTTCCTTGGCCATTTCCCACAAGGGTGACATCGCGCGCAGTTTGTCGACTCGACCGTCTAGCAATTTGATGGTGGTGTCGATTTCGGCTTCGGTCGTGAACCGGCCGAGGGTGAAGCGAATCGAGCTATGCGCCAGCTCGTCGTTGCGGCCCAGGGCGCGCAGCACATACGACGGTTCGAGGCTGGCCGAGGTGCAAGCCGAGCCGCTGGAAACAGCCAACTCTTTAATGGCCATGATCAGGGATTCGCCTTCGACATAGTTAAAGCTGACGTTCAAGTTATGCGGCACGCGGCGATCCATGTCGCCGTTCAGATAGACTTCTTCGATCTTCGACAGACCCGCCCACAGGCGATCGCGCAACATGCGAATCCGCTCGTTTTCGGTCGCCATTTCTTCGCGTGCCAAACGGAACGCTTCGCCCATGCCAACGATCTGGTGGGTCGGCAAGGTGCCCGAACGGAAACCCCGCTCGTGACCGCCACCGTGAATCTGCGCTTCGATACGGACACGCGGCTTGCGTCGAACGTACAAAGCACCGATGCCTTTCGGACCGTAAGTCTTGTGCGCCGAAAACGACATCAAATCGACCTTCAGCTTTTGCAGGTCGATCTCGACCTTGCCCGTGGCCTGTGCAGCGTCGACATGGAAAACGATGCCCTGCTCGCGGCAGATTTCACCCAGGGTTTCGATGTCCTGGATGACACCGATCTCGTTGTTCACAAACATCACCGACACCAGCACGGTATCGGGACGCAGGGCAGCCTTAAAGGTATCCAGATCGATCAGTCCGTCGTCTTTCACGTTCAAATAAGTGACTTCGAAGCCCTGACGCTCCAATTCACGACAGGTGTCCAACACGGCTTTGTGTTCGGTCTTGACCGTCACCACATGCTTGCCACGCTGTGCCGAATAAAAATTGACCGCACCCTTGATCGCCAGGTTATTGGATTCGGTCGCACCCGATGTCCAGACGATTTCGCGCGGATCGGCACCGACCAGATCGGCCACCTGCTTGCGGGCATTCTCGACCGCCTCGTCGGCAGCCCAGCCAAACGGATGGCTACGCGATGCCGGATTACCGAACTGTTCGTATAACCACGGCACCAAGGCATCGACGACGCGCGGATCGACCGGCGTGGTGGCGGAATAATCGAGATAAATGCAGGGCTTGCTCATTACCACTCCTGAATGCTGATCAATATGGCCCTATCGGGCCAGCCGCGTCGGTCAAGCCGTCGCTGGGGCGTTGTCGGATGCCGTGCGAGTCGCCGGGGTAGCCACTCGGTTGACCCGAACCGCCTTACCATTTTGCATACCCTGCGCGGCCTCTTCCAACTGGCGTACCCGCTGCTGATCGACCAGATCTTGCAGGGATACCGAATCGAGGTAATCGACCATTTTGCGGTTGAGCGTAGACCAAAGCTCGTGAGTCATGCATTTGCCTGACTTGCCGTCGGTCCCGCTCGTACAGTCCCGCTTGCCGCCACAGCTGGTGGCATCCATGGGTTCGTCTACCGCAAAAATAATGTCGGCCACGGTGACATTACGGGCCAGCCGTGCAAGCGAATAACCGCCGCCAGGACCCCGCATGCTGTCTACCAATTCGTGCCGACGCAACTTACCGAACAGCTGCTCGAGGTAAGACAGAGAAATATTCTGGCGCTGGCTGATCGCGGCCAAAGTGACGGGCCCCCCATGCTGGCGCATGGCCAAGTCGATCATCGCCGTTACCGCAAAACGCCCTTTCGTAGTCAGCCGCATAAGTGCGTCCTATCAAGCTTAGTTTGCAACGTGACACCCAATACCTGAGTAATTGAATCAAGTTTAGCAAATACCCGACAAAATCGCTAGACATCTAGTATGAGTATTCGTCATGTTGCACGCCATGCTCTCCCGCTGTAATCCAGATAAGCAGACGTTCTTCAAACAAAAACCGCGCCAGATTGGCGCGGTTTTTGGGTAGACCGGGCGAGACCTACGCCTGGGCAACGTATGAGGTCATGCCGCCTGATATTGCGTCGCGCGTTTGCGGACCAACTCAAGCACACCCTGACAGGCGTCTTCCAGGTAGTCCAACACCTTGCCGAAGCCTTCGGGGCCACCGTAGTAAGGATCGGGAACCGTCGCTTCTTCGAAGTCGTTAGCGAAGCGCATCAGCAGCATCAGCTTGTGCTGATAAGCTTTAGGGCACTGCTGTTGCATGGCCGATAAGTTTTCCCAATCCATAGCCAGAATCAGATCGAATTCACGGAAGTCGTCGGCTGTCACCTGACGCGCTTCACGTTGCGTCATGTCATAGCCGCGCTTGCGTGCTGCCGCCGTCGCCCGTGCATCGGGCGACTCACCAAGATGATAAGAATGCGTGCCGGCGGAATCGATGCGTACGATTTCACTCAGTCCCGCATCATTGATCAAATGACGGAACACGCCCTCTGCGCTCGGCGAGCGGCAGATATTGCCCATACAAACGAAAAGTACCTTGGTCATCATGGTTCACAGTGTGCGGGAAAACCCCTGCGTAAGCAAGAAATTTCTGTGGTCAAGTTGGTCCGATTGCAGCGCCTGACGAAACTTTATGTTCAAACAATTCAATCACTTACAGTTGCAAGCCAGCGCAACTATTTCATTTCATATAACATCGAAACGATGCCCTCGGACAACGTCTGAACAGCGCGACAAAGGCGAAAAATAGGGCCATATTCCGAACCTCCCGGACGGTGGCGACGCATCCGACAGAACATGTGAACTCAGACAGCGACGGCATCGATTGGTTCCGTCTGTCCGGTCGCATCACCCCCTGAGCAAGACCCCTTCCTTGAGCTGGTTCAGTTGATCGCGTGCTGCGGCGGCCTGTTCGAACTCCAGATTGCGGGCATGATCCATCATCAATTTTTCGAGACGCTTGAACTCGCGCGCCAAGGCTTTTTCGTCGTCCAGCAATCCGGCCGGAATCGCTCGATCGGCCGCTGCCTGCGCCGCCGTGCTCATCACGCCATCGATCATCTCGCGTACCGCTTTTTTCACGCCGCGCGCCGTAATACCGTGCTCGACGTTATGTGCGAGCTGCTTGGCACGACGACGCGCCGTCTCATCCATGGCCCGGCGCATGGAGTCGGTAATCCGATCGGCATACAAAATGGCGTGGCCGTTCAAATTACGGGCAGCCCGACCGATGGTCTGGATCAAACTGCGCTCCGACCGCAGGAACCCTTCTTTGTCGGCATCCACAATGGCCACCAGCGACACTTCAGGAATATCCAAACCCTCGCGTAGCAAGTTGATGCCGACCAGAACGTCAAATACACCCAGACGAAGATCCCGGATGATTTCGACCCGCTCGACCGTATCGATGTCGGAGTGCAAATAGCGCACCTTGACGCCATGCTCAGTCAGAAAGTCGGTCAGGTCCTCGGACATCCGTTTAGTCAGAGTCGTCACCAAAACCCGGTCACCCACCTTGGTGCGCGCGGTGATTTGACCCAGCAGATCATCGACCTGGGTGGTTGCCGGCAACACCTCGACCAGCGGATCGACCAGCCCGGTCGGACGCACCACCTGCTCGACCACATGATCCGAACGTTCGAGTTCGTACGCAGCTGGCGTAGCCGAGATGAAAACGCTTTGGCGCATGCTGGACTCAAACTCATCCAGCTTCAGCGGCCGGTTGTCCATGGCCGACGGCAGACGGAATCCGTAGTTGACAAGCGTTTCCTTGCGCGATCGGTCGCCGCGATACATGCCACCCAGCTGCCCAATGGTGACGTGACTTTCGTCGATGAACATCAACCCATCGGCGGGCAGATAATCGATTAGCGTCGGCGGCGGCTCGCCTGCTGCGGCACCCGACAAGTGACGCGAGTAGTTCTCGATTCCCTTGCAAAATCCCAACTCGTTGAGCATTTCAAGGTCGAAGCGGGTACGTTGCTCCAGACGCTGGGCCTCGACTAGCTTGCCGTCGTCGACGAAAAATTTCACCCGCTCGCGCAATTCCTGCTTGATGGTTTCCACCGCGCGCATAACGGTGTCGCGCGGCGTCACATAATGCGAGCCGGGGTACACGGTGAACCGGGGCACCTTCTGACGAATCCGGCCAGTCAGCGGATCAAACAGTTCGAGCGACTCGACCTCGTCGTCGAACAGACTCAGGCGCACGGCCAACTCGGCGCTTTCCGCCGGAAAGATATCGATGGTGTCGCCGCGTACGCGAAACGTGCCGCGCACGAAATCCGCATCGTTGCGGGTGTATTGCATCGCCACCAGGCGCGCCAGTATCTCGCGGCGCGACAAACGATCGCCCGCACGCAATATCAGCACCATGGCGTGATAATCGCCAGGGTTGCCGATACCATAAATACACGACACCGTTCCGACGATGACGGTATCGCGGCGCTCCAGCAGGCTCTTGGTGGCAGACAAACGCATCTGTTCGATATGCTCGTTGATGGACGAGTCTTTCTCGATGAACAAATCGCGCGTCGGCACGTAGGCCTCGGGCTGGTAATAATCGTAGTAGGAGACGAAATACTCGATGGCGTTCTTGGGAAAAAACTCGCGCATTTCGGCGTACAGCTGTGCAGCCAGGGTTTTATTGGGTGCCAACACCAAGGCCGGACGCCCCACCCGCGCAATGACGTTGGCCATCGAAAAGGTCTTACCCGATCCCGTCACCCCCAGCAGCGTCTGATACATCAGGCCGTCCTCGATACCCTGAGTCAGCGCGTCGATGGCAGCCGGTTGATCGCCTGCCGGTGGGTACGGCTGGAACAGCTTAAACGGGCTATTGGGGTACTCGATGAATCCAGATTCGGCCATGCTAGACTGCCTCCTGGGGCAAACCCGTCATTATCCTCCGCCCCTCGGCGGGCGTCCACACCTCAATTACGCTGGAAAAATGAGCACACTTTTCGAAGCAGTCGAACTCGCCCCCCGTGATCCGATCCTGGGCTTGAACGAACAGTTCAACGCCGACACGCGATCGGGCAAAGTCAATCTGGGCGTTGGTGTCTACTATGACGATGCGGGTCGTATCCCCCTTTTGCAAGCCGTCCATCGTGCAGAAGTCACCCGAGTTCAGGCGCAGGCCTCACGTGGCTACCTGCCGATCGAAGGCATCGCCGCTTATAACAAAGGTGCGCAAACCTTGCTGCTGGGTAAGGATTCATCGCTGGCCGCCGAAGGCCGTGTCTTGACGGCTCAAGCCTTGGGTGGCACGGGCGCCTTGAAAATCGGCGCCGATTTCCTGCGTCAATTATTGCCTGCTTCGAAAGTCCTGATCAGCGACCCCAGCTGGGAAAACCATCGCGCGCTGTTCGAACGTGCCGGTTTTATTGTCGAGCAATACCCTTATTACGACGCCGCCACCCATGGTTTGAACTTCGACGGCATGCTGGCTGCCCTCCAAGCGGCACCGGCCCAGACCGTCGTGGTACTGCATGCCTGCTGCCACAACCCGACCGGTGTCGATCTGAGCCTGGATCAGTGGAAGGCGGTGGCCGATGTTGTGCGCGAACGCGATTTGGTGCCGTTTCTGGACATCGCCTATCAGGGCTTTGGCGATGGTTTGGAAGCCGATGCCGCCGTGGTGCGCCTGTTCGCCGAACAAAACATCACTGCGTTCATCAGCTCGTCGTTCTCCAAATCGTTTTCTTTGTATGGCGAACGTGTGGGTGCCTTGACGGTGATCGCTGGCAGCAAAGACGAATCGACTCGCGTACTCAGCCAATTAAAGCGCGTGATTCGCACCAACTATTCCAATCCCCCCACGCATGGCGGGCAATTGGTGGCCTCGGTGCTGAACGATCCTGAACTGTTTGCGCTGTGGGATCAAGAACTTGCGGGCATGCGTGATCGCATTCGCACCATGCGCAAGCAATTGGTCGAGAAGATTCGCACCGCAGGTGCCAAACAGAACTTCGATTTCGTGCTGCATCAACGCGGCGTGTTCTCGTATAGCGGTCTGACTGCGGCCCAGGTCGATCGCCTGCGGGAAGAACATGGCATCTACGCCATTTCGACCGGACGCATCTGCGTCGCGGCGCTCAACAGCGGCAATATCGACGCCGTCGCCAAGGGTATCGCAGCGGTTTTGTTATAAACGAAGCGTCGGGGGGTTGCAAAGTGCCCTCCGGTACAACACAATGGATGCTGTATATTTGTACAGCATCCATTGTGTGCCCTCTATGACGCTCAAGCTTACCGATCGCCAACGCCAGATTCTGGACTTGATTCGCGAGACCATTACGCGCAGCGGGTTCCCCCCTACGCGGGCCGAAATCGCCCAGTCGCTGGGTTTTCGCTCGGCCAATGCGGCTGAAGATCATTTGAAAGCCCTGGCACGCAAGGGCGCCATCGAATTGACTGCCGGCGCCTCGCGTGGCATTCGATTGGTTGAGTACCCCTCCCCCTCGGCGCCCGCCGTGCCACAGCCATCGCAGCTTTCCTGGTCGCACATGTTGTTGCCGCTGGTGGGCCGTGTGGCCGCAGGCAGCCCTATTCTGGCTACCGAGCATGTCGAGCGCGAAGTGGGTGTCGATCCCGGCCTGTTCGCGCAGACGCCCGATTTTCTACTCAAGGTTCAAGGTCTCAGCATGCGAGACGCAGGCATCCTCGATGGCGATTTGCTAGCGGTACGCAAAACGCCGGAAGCCCGCCCAGGCCAGATCGTCGTCGCGCGTCTGGGTGAGGAAGTCACCGTGAAACGGCTGTCGCGCCAGAATGGCCGGATTCAGCTCCTGGCCGAAAACCCCGATTTTGCACCCATCGATGTTCGACCCGACGACGACTTCGCGATTGAAGGTATCGCTGTGGGATTGATCCGTACGCAAACGCTGCACTGAACACGTCCCTTTTGCCGGCCTGTGGCACGCTCCGAATGCGTAGGCCATTTTTGTCGCACCGATGATGCATAGCGTCTTACACAACGCTAAGACATAGCGTCTTACACACGATCTATGCATGGCGCGCTGTACAACGGCGACGCTACTGCACAGCGCCTTGTACTAGGATGAACGCGTCATCCAAGATATATATTTCCGATCCATGAAAAAACGCGCCGAGGCGCGTTTTTTCATGGGACAAGCCGCAGCACACCAATTAGTGCTTGAACGCTGCATCCGAGCTGTCGACTTTCGCAGGAGTCGCCGAAACCAAAGCCGCCGCTTTCGCACGTTCCTCTTCCGACAAAGGTTCAGGCAGACGCTCGAGCGCTAATTCAAGCACCCGGTCGATCCAACGGACCGGCACGATTTCAAGATGGTTTTTAACGTTATCCGGAATTTCGGCCAAATCTTTGACGTTTTCTTCCGGAATCAACACCGTCTTGATACCTCCGCGGTGAGCCGCCAACAGCTTTTCTTTCAATCCGCCGATCGCCAACACCTCGCCTCGCAGCGTGATCTCACCCGTCATGGCGACATCGGCACGCACCGGAATGCGCGCCAAGGCCGACACCATGGCGGTCGTGATGGCGATACCGGCCGAGGGACCGTCTTTCGGCGTCGCACCTTCGGGCACGTGGACATGAACGTCGCGCTTCTCGAACACGCTATCCAAGAAACCCAGTCGCGCCGCCCGCGATCGAACCACCGTACGTGCGGCTTCGACCGATTCCTTCATCACGTCCCCTAGGGAGCCCGTGCGCTGAATCGTGCCCTTACCCGCCATATCGGCCACTTCGATGGTGAGCAAATCGCCGCCCACTTCCGTCCATGCCAGTCCGGTAACCTGACCGATCTGGTTTTCTTTCTCGGCCCGGCCGAAGTCGTAGCGACGCACGCCCAGATAATCGGTCAGATTATCAGCCGTCACCGCCACCGTGCCTTCTTGCGCAGCGCCATCGGTCAGCAACTTCTTGATGACCTTGCGGCAGATCTTGCCAATCTCGCGCTCGAGTGCCCGAACACCGGCTTCGCGAGTATAGAAACGCACGATATCGCGCAGCGCCGATTCATCCACTGCCAGCTCGCCGGCTTTGACGCCGTTGTTCTTCATCAACTTGGGCAACAGGTGCTCACGCGCGATATGCACCTTCTCGTCTTCGGTATAACCCGACAGGCGAATCACCTCCATCCGATCCAGCAATGCCGGTGGAATGTTCAAGGTATTGCTGGTCGCGACGAACATCACGTCGGACAGATCAAAATCGACCTCGACGTAATGATCCTGAAACGTATGATTCTGTTCCGGATCCAGCACTTCGAGCAAAGCCGACGACGGATCGCCACGGAAATCCATGCCCAGCTTGTCGATCTCGTCCAGCAGGAACAAGGGGTTCCGAACACCCACCTTGCTCATGTTCTGAAGAATCTTGCCTGGCATCGACCCGATGTACGTACGACGGTGACCGCGAATCTCGGCTTCGTCCCGCACGCCGCCCAAAGCCATACGAACGAACTTGCGATTCGTGGCTTTGGCAATGGATTGACCCAGCGAGGTCTTACCCACGCCCGGAGGCCCCACCAAGCACAGAATAGGTGCCTTGACCTTATCGACGCGTTGTTGGACCGCGAGATATTCGAGAATGCGTTCCTTGACCTTCTCCAGGCCGTAGTGGTCGTTATCCAGCACCGACTCGGCATTGGGCAAAGAGTTATTGACCTTGCTTTTTTTCTTCCAAGGCAGGCCGATCAGGGTGTCGATGAAATTGCGCACGACCGTCGCTTCGGCCGACATCGGCGACATCAGCTTGAGCTTCTTCAGTTCGGCATCGGCCTTCTTGCGTGCTTCTTTGGGCATGCCAGCGGCGATGATCTTCTTTTCCAGCTCTTCGATGTCGGCGCCTTCTTCGCCCTCGCCCAACTCTTTCTGAATCGCCTTGACCTGCTCGTTCAGATAATAGTCGCGCTGGCTTTTTTCCATCTGCTTCTTCACTCGGCCGCGAATCCGTTTCTCGACTTGAAGGATGTCGATTTCGGTTTCCAGCTGAGTCAGCAGCGCCTCGAGGCGATCGGATGTACCCGACTCTTCCAGCATCTTTTGTTTCTGCTCGAGCTTGAGCGGAAGGTGCGCAGCAATCGTGTCGGCCAAACGACCCGCATCGTCGATCCCCGCCAGCGACGTCAAAATCTCGGGCGGAATCTTCTTGTTCAACTTCACGTACTGCTCGAACTGCGCGACGATCGCACGACGCAGCGCTTCGGTTTCTGCGCCTTGCAGCGCTTCGGGAGCAAGCGGCGTCAATTCGCATGCAAAATGCGTGTCGACGTCATCGACCCGATTGATACGAGCGCGCTGCGCCCCTTCGACCAGCACCTTGACCGTGCCGTCGGGCAGCTTGAGCATCTGCAAGATATTTGCGACGCAGCCGATCTCGTAGACATCGTCAGCGGCGGGGTCATCCTTACCGGCCGATCGCTGTGCGACCAACATAATGCTCTTGCCAGCTTCCATGGCGACTTCCAGTGCCTTGATCGAACGCGGACGCCCGACAAACAAGGGAATGACCATGTGCGGAAACACCACCACGTCGCGCAAAGGCAACAGAGGGAGTTCGATGGGTTCGGATGGGAGGGTCTGATTACCAGACATAAGCGTGTCCTCGAAAGACTCTATATCAAAGCAGGTAGCAAGTGCCGTGCGGAGAATCAGCTTAAGACTCGGCATAGGCAGCCGCTACACGGCGACTATGAGAGATATAGGAACAATAGCCTAAAAATCAAGAGACCGTCGTTCCAAATGGAACGACGGTCCGCAAAAACGGGGGCAGGACACGGCTCCCCAATTTTCGATCAGGCGGCTGCGCCGCGTACCTCTTTTTGCTCGCCCTCGGGGGCTACGCCGCTATCATCAGCGTAAATGAGCAGCGGCTTACCGTCGCCCTCGATGACGTTTTCGTCGAGCACCACGCGCGAGACATTGCCTTGAGAAGGCAAGTCATACATGGTGTCGAGCAAGGAGGCTTCGATAATCGAGCGCAAACCGCGGGCGCCGGTTTTGCGTTTGAGTGCTTTGCGGGCAATCGCCGACAAAGCACCAGGGCGCACGTCCAGCTCGGCACCTTCCATAGCGAACAGCTTCTGGAACTGCTTGATCAGTGCGTTTTTGGGCCGAGTGAGGATCTCGACCAGCGCGGCCTCGTCCAACTCATCCAGGGTAGCAACCACTGGCAAGCGGCCTACCAGTTCTGGAATCAAACCGAACTTGATCAAGTCTTCCGGTTCGACTTCGCTGAACAACTCGCCTACGCCGCGTTCGGATTTAGCACGAACGGCCGCCGAGAATCCAATTCCAGATTTCTCGGTCCGGTCGCGAATGACTTTTTCGAGCCCGTCAAAAGCGCCACCCACGATGAATAAAATGTTGGTGGTATCGACCTGAACGAAATCCTGATTCGGATGCTTGCGCCCCCCCTGCGGCGGAACCGACGCAACCGTGCCTTCGATCAGTTTGAGCAGCGCTTGCTGCACACCCTCGCCCGACACGTCGCGGGTAATGGACGGGTTATCCGATTTGCGCGAAATTTTGTCGATTTCATCGATATAGACGATTGCGCGCTGCGCCTTATCGACTTCGTAATTGCAGTTCTGCAACAACTTCTGGATGATGTTCTCGACGTCCTCGCCGACGTAACCCGCTTCGGTCAAGGTAGTCGCATCGGCCATCACAAAGGGCACGTTCAGCATACGTGCCAGCGTTTGCGCGAGCAGCGTCTTGCCCGAGCCCGTAGGGCCGATCAGCATGATGTTGCTTTTGGACAGCTCGACCTCTTCGCCTTTGATCTCGCCGTGACGAATGCGCTTGTAGTGGTTGTAGACCGCCACCGCCAAATTGCGCTTGGGCGCGTTCTGGCCAATGACGTACTGATCAAGAAACGTCTTGATTTCGAGCGGTGTAGGCAGCTCCGACCGAATAGCCGCACGGGCGTTCGCCTGGGCTTCCTCGCGGATGATGTCGTTGCACAGATCGATGCACTCGTCGCAGATAAACACCGACGGGCCCGCGATCAGCTTGCGAACTTCGTGCTGGGTCTTATTGCAAAAGGAGCAATGCAGTACCTTGGCGTCTGCCGATCCCTTCTTTTCCGACATATGTGATCGAACTCTGAAAGTAGTGAGGCGGCTGACAACACGCCAGCCCGCCAGAATTACAGGGGTAAATGCCGATCAGCGCTGTTCGCCACGCGAGGACATCAACTGATCGACCAAACCATACGATACCGCATCTTCGGCGGACATAAAGTTGTCGCGCTCGGTGTCCACGGCAATGCGTTCGATCGGCTGACCGGTGTTTTGCGCCAGAATGCGGTTCAAACGTTCGCGCAAATCCAGAATCTCGCGAGCCTGAATCTGAATGTCTGTTGCCTGACCCTGTGCGCCACCCGACGGCTGATGAATCATGATGCGGGAGTTAGGCAAGGTATAACGCTTGCCCTTCTTGCCCGCCGCCAGCAGGAACGCGCCCATGCTGGCAGCCAGACCGGTACACAGCGTGGATACGTCCGGCTTGACGAAATTCATCGTGTCGAAAATAGCCATTCCGGCGTAGACCGATCCGCCCGGTGAGTTGATATAGAACGAGATATCCTTGTCGGGATTCTCGGACTCGAGGAACAGTAACTGCGCCACGACCAGATTGGCCGACTGATCGTTGACCGGCCCGACAAGAAACACCAGACGCTCGCGCAGGAGACGCGAATAAATGTCATAAGAACGCTCGCCCCGGCCCGACTGCTCGATCACCATGGGGATATAACCCAGGCCGGTAGGCGTCACGGACGCACCGCCGTGCATGGATGCGTAGAAATCGGTGAAGCGATTCATAATTACTCCATACCCATCAATTGCTCGAAGGGCACTTGCTCTTCGGTCACTTTTGCCTTGGACGCGACGTGTGCAACAACATTGTCTTCAAGCACGATCGCTTCGATTTCAGCACGGCGCTGACGGTCGGCCAGGTAATAGCTGACGACTTGTGCAGGATCTTCGTAGTTCTGAGCGAACTCTTCGATACGGGCGCGCACTTGCTCGGGCGTCGCTTGCAGGTTTTCCGCACGCACCAGCTCGCTGATCAACAGGCCCAGACGCACCCGGCGCTCGGATTCGACAGCGAAAGCATCGGCCGGAATCGGCACCGACTCGGCATTCGGAATGCCACGTTGCTTGAGTTCTTCACGCGCGGCAGCGACACGGGTTTGCACGTCGTTATCGACCAGCGCGCGCGGCACGTCGAACTTGGCGGCCTCGACCAGCGCGTCCATCACACTGCCCTTGGTCTTGCCCTGGGCACGCACTTTCACTTCGCGCTGGATGTTGGTGCGAATGTCGTCACGCAGCTTTTGCACGTCGCCTTCGGCCTGACCTAGCGACTTGGCGAACTCGCCATCGACTTCCGGCAGGACGGGCTTGGCCACTTCCTTGGCGGTAATGGTGAATTCAGCCGTCTTGCCGGCCACTTCCACGCCTTGATAGTCGGCCGGGAAGCTCAAGGGGAACACTTTCTTTTCGCCCTTTTTCAGACCTTTAGCAGCGGCTTCGAATTCCGGCAGCATGCGGCCTTGGCCCAGCACGAAGGGGAAATCTTCGGCTTGACCACCGTCGAACGGCACGCCGTCGATGGTGCCGGCAAAATCCAGCGTCGCACGGTCGCCGTCTTCGGCAGCGCGATCGTCGGCAGCTTCGAAGGTGGCGCGTTGCTTACGCAGCACGTCGATGGTGCGATCCACTTCGGCATCGCCCACGGCGGTGTCGAAGCGCGTCACCGCCAAACCCGACAGATCGGGAACGGCGACTTCGGGATAGACTTCGAAGGTGGCGGTGAAGACCAGCTTGCCGTCTTCCGCGCCTTCAGTTTTGGGTTCCAGCGAAGGGGCACCGGCGATGCGCAGCTTGGCCTCGCTGACGGCGGCTTCGAATGCCTGACCGACCTGACTGTTGATGACGTCATAGCGGATGCCGGGGCCATGGGTACGCTCGATCATCGCCATCGGCGCTTTGCCCGGACGGAAACCGTCCACCTTGGCATTACGGCTTGCGCGCTTGAGTTGCGACTGAACTTCTTTTTCGACATCGGCGACGGAAACGGTCAGATCGACACGGCGCTCCAGGCCATTAACGGTTTCAACCACAGGCTGCATGCAAAGACCTATTTTCTGAAAAAAGTGTAGGAATACGGCGGATCAACCGGATAGTTTACCGGAGTTTGACTCGCCCTTCAGCGCCAGGCCAAAAAGCGCCGCCCCGCCGCCCCGGGCCTGACGACCTGAAGCAGCGGGGCGCCGTCCTGCAAGACGTGCGCAGGACACCGGCTAGTCAAGCTGCGGATTACTTCTTCTTGTCGGCGTCGATGCGCGCTTGCATGCGATTGGCACGATCGCTCGAACCGGGGTGGCTACTCAGCATCGAGGTCGATGCGCCGCCGTCCATGGCCGCCAGCTTGTTGAAGGCCGAGACCAAACCAGCGGTGCGCAGCTTGCGCGCTTTCAGCGTGTCGTACGCGTAATCGTCGGCAGCCGATTCCTGGCTTTGCGAGTACTGCGCATTGATGAACTTTTCGGCCAGATCGCCGGCTTGTGACGACGATAGTGCCGTCACGGTCGCGTTGCCGCTGGCAGCAGCCAGTTCGCGCGCTGCCGATACGGTGTAGGCGGTCTGCATCGAGCTGCGGCTATGACCCAGCGCGACGTGGCCCATCTCGTGCGCCAACACGCCCTGCACCTCTGCATCGGTCATTTTGTCCATCAGACCAGCGTAAACGCGAATACAGCCATTGGCCATGGCCCACGCATTGACGTCCTTGACCTGATAAACCTTGAAATTGGGCACGACGCCGTTGAGCGATTCATTACCGAGCGGCTTGGCAATTTTGGCCAAACGACGGTCATATGTGCTGTTGGCGGCAGCCACTTTGTTGGTCTTGTCGGACTCTGCGCAGGCTTGATCGGACAAGGTCTTGACCTCGGCATCGCTCAAGTTATAGGCCGAAAACACTTTACCGGCACCACTCAGCAAACCGTCGGCATTCAAGCCACCGTTTGCGCAACCCGCGGTCAGGCCAGCTACAGCCAACAAATAGGCAGCAGTTCGTAATTTCATTGTTCGAGTCCTCTTTCTAATCACGCTGAAGTTGTTTTAACGACTTCACGGATTCTAGAGTCGCGCGCACCACTTACATATGGTCGGCCACACACGCTCGCAATTGCGATGATTGCTTACTGAACAATGAAAACTGCCAGGCGTTTTATCGCACCTGGCAGGGGTCGGGTGGCTATCGAACGTTTAGCCAGCACCGCAAATCACAAGGAATGGATATTTTTCGCGCTGGGGCCTTTCAGGCCGTCTTCTACGTCGTAGGTGACGCGCTGATTTTCAGCCAGCGTCTTATACCCTTCTGCCTTTATTTCGGAATAATGCGCGAAAAGCTCTTTGCCGCCATCGTCAGGCACGATGAAGCCAAAGCCTTTTTCCGCGTTAAACCATTTGACTACACCGGTTGACATGGCATTACCTCGCACAACGCTGATAAGGTGTTAATAAAATGATGAACTGCGAAATCGAGTTTAGGTGCGAAACCAAGTGTGGTCAAACTTGAGTTGACGCGACAAGCCCTTCTTGTACGGTGCTCCTCCTAAACACCGGATAATCATGAGGAGACCGTTTGCAACAGCCCCGCTCACACAGTGAATCCGTTTTTGCCAAAGGCCGTGCAGTTCGGTAACCCAAAGATGTAGAACCCATTGCCTTCGATTCGCCCGATCGCCACTTTGCTTGCCGGCCTGACTATCTCAGGCGCAGCGCATGCCGCCCCTGTCACTTACGATTTGGACTCATCGCATACATACCCCGGTTTCGAAACCGATCATATGAGTGGCTTATCGACATGGCGCGGTAGATTCAAAACGACCAGTGGCATCATCGTATTGGATCGCTAGGCTCGCACCGGTACCATCGAAGCCACCTTCAAAGGCACGTCTACCAAGTTCGACAGCGACGAGCCCGAAAAATCGACAGGTGAACTTAGCCTGCGCGGCGTGACCCGAACCCTCAAACTAGATATCGACGATTTCAAATGCATCCAGCATCCGATGGACAACCGCGAAGCTTGCGGTGCCGACGTGTCGACCACCTTCGATCGAGGCGATTTTGGCGTCGATTTCGCCTTGGATATGGGCTTTAAACCAGCAGTCAAACTACTGATTCAGGTGCAAGCCCTGCGGCGCCAATAATAGATAGCCGGTGATTGGCAATCCTTAGCCCGTAATCGGCAATCAGCGACTAGCGACCTGTGCGCTAATTTAGGGAATCGTCGGGAATTCCGGGTCAGGGCAATGCGGCCTGAGCCTCGGCCCGATTAGCGAAGACCGTGAGAATGGCGAGAAATCCGCTGATCTCCAGTACTTCGCGCACTCCCGGTTGAATATCGCACAGTGCCATGATGCCACCGGCCACTTTGAGCTTTTTGGCCAACAACAATATGACGCGCAAGCCCGCGCTGGAGATATAGTCCAGACGCGACAGATCCAGCACGATCGTGCGTTCGCCCTTCTCAAAATGTTCGACTAGATCGGCTTCGAGCCCGGCGGCGTTTGCGCTGTTGATCTGGCCTTGAGGCAACAAAAAAAGCACAGCTCCGTTCTTGTCAGTAGCTAGGCGCATGGCGTTCGATCTAGTGTTAGGGGAAGTAGATGAATCATACCCGAGACGGCACCGTCAACGGTTGTATTACACGGCGTTCGCAAACATTTGCCAGTTTATTTTCTTTACCCGAGTGCGCATGCCACAAAGACAATAGACGATCGGCGCCAGTGCGGCGTACCTGCGCTGTGTATTGAGCGTAATCCAACCAGTGACGCTCGCCGGATGGCAAGCCATCGCGCGCCACGGCCAAGACCTCCCGCGCCAGGGCATGAACGGCGTCGTCGTCCATGGCACGGCGGATCGCATCGGCGCGCATGTCCCGCAGGCGTTGCCAACCCCACCTGCGCCATAAGCGTTCGGCTTCATCCAAGTTGAGCAACAAGCCGAGTTGCAAGGCCGAGGGCGAGATCGGCGCCGTGGCGGCGACGCTGCGGCCCGCCTCGTCGATCAGCTGGCTGTCGGCAAACACGGCACCGGGTGCACGGCCCTCGATATAGCCATCGGCCTCACAATCGATCAACAGTTCCTCGATGCCGCCAGGGCGATCCCAGGCAGCCAGCAAGGCGTCCAGCGATGGCTGACGGGCGACCCGGTAGCGCCAACGCGCGTCCAAAAAATGGGCGTATTGTGCATAAACGAAATGCGCCGCTTGCGGCAGCACCCGAACCGGCTCGCCCGCCGCCCCGTTTTGGCCCACCCATCCATTGGACCGGAGAAACGCGCTCAAAGAGGGATTGCCGTCCAGATATATAGGCTGGTTCGATTTGTAGTCCTGGCCGGGATCGATCGCAAGCGCCCGGCTGACCGTGGCGGGGCCATACATCCAACGATAATGATCGCCCAGATCCTCGAACGGGCGCGCAGGCAGACGCTGTAGCAGATGATCGCCGGGAAAACGCGCTTCGCGGAACATCCGATCCCACAACGACAGGCGGTTCTCTTTCAAGCCGGTGACCACGCCGGATTCGAGCGGGCTGTTGGCGAACAATGCGATGGCCGCAGGCGCCAGCGCCAGGATGGCATTTAATGCCCGGGCCGCCTGGCCTACCGGCACGCCCGTGCATGGGCTGTTCTGAGCCTTGGCATCAATGCCGGTGCGGTGCAACCAACCGCGATAATCGACCAGTTCGCGGTAAATCGGACGATCGACCCGTACCGCGGCGTACCACTCGGGCGAAAGCGAGCAATCGGGATGCTCGGAAGTATTGAGTAAAGCTGCACCTTCGTGCGCCAGCGCTTGCGTCACATCGTTCAACTCCTGCGTAACGAGGGCCGCCAGGCGGTCGAGCCCGCCCGATCCTGCGGCAATCGGTGCGAAGGCGGTTTCCAGCAGATTGAACCCGTTGTCCAGGCCGCTTTCCCCTTCCGGCGTGACGATTGCTGCAACTCGCCCGCCCAGTCGGGGCATATCCAGCGTCAATCCGCGAGCCCGCTTGAGCCGGGCCAACATGTCAAAATACGTGGTGACGGCATGACTGCGCCCGTCGTTCCGATCCACCACCACCATTTCCATTTCGAGACCGATTCGTCTGTCCATTGATATCTGTAATCCATTTATGGGGTTCGTCGTCGGCCTAATGACAACCTCTATTCTGAATGGAACCTATACTCTTCTCTGGTTACACATATGAGACTTTTCCAATTAGTGATTTCCCCTATTCGAAGCTCATATGCCTTCCATCCTGCTCAACGACTCGACGCTCTTCAGTGCGGCTTTTGTATACACCCAAACGCGCTCGCCGTTGACGGATGCCTCGTTCACCGCCGTCTATCGGTATTTACCGTATGACGCATGCCAAGGACACGGTCGCCATGCTCGCTGAGGCGCTTGCTACTACCTACGGACCCAGTATTGCCAATGCTGTTGTCAACGAGCTCGGATTGACGCCTGGCTCGGACTTGGCAGTGGCACCGCAGACTGTCGCTCAGGCGATGGAGATGGCGCGAACCTGTAGCGATGCCTTCATGGGTGTGGATTTCGCCACGCGCTTGTATTGCTCTGCCGTCTCGGGTGGTCCGAGTTTTCGATTGGCTTGCAAGGCCCTGAACATACCCCCCGCGGCATTGGATATGCGCGAACGTCACCGCATCGATATGGCGATGCAGGGTCTGTTCGAGCAAGCCGCAGTGCGGGGTCAATCGCCGGTGCCCTTCGAAACCGCTCAAGCTTGGCTGCGCGATTTGATCCGCCCCTGATTTCATTTTTCCTTCACCCCGTTTTACAAAGCATGGTTGCTGCGCATTTCCATGAAATAACAATAGGTCAGTAACGAAATTTAGGGGTATAGTAACTTCCGGTAAGGAGTTTTCTCCCCTCATTGTTCGTTGGCAATCCCTTCTAATTGGGTGTCCGGCCATGACCTATCTATCTGATGTTGGTGGTGATATTTCAGAAATCGCGGCGCAAGGTAACTGCGCCACAGCTATTCTGGAGGCCGACTCGCGTTTGTTCCGTGAACTCGTACAGGAACACAACGAACGTTTGCGTCGTTTTATCGTCAAGCACATTGGCGACATCAGCGAGGCCGAAGACTTGGCCCAGCAGGCCTTTGTCGAGGCGGCGCGCTCCTACCAGACGTTCCGTGGCGACTCGCAGCTGTCGACTTGGCTCTACGGTATCGCGCTCAACCTAGTTCGTAATTATCTGTCCCGCGCCCCGGAGCGCCGCTACGATCTCGTCGGCGAAACAGAACTCGCCAACCTGGCGAACGATGCGCCCTCGCCCGAAGAATCGGCCCAACAAGCGCAAACGCTTCATATCCTACAAGAAGCGTTGAGCGAGCTGCCCGAGAGCATGCGGGCCATTTTGCTCATGGTCGGGCTAGACAACCTGTGGTATGAAGAGGCGGCCGCGATGTTAACCGTGCCTATCGGCACCGTGCGCAGCCGACTGTCGCGAGCGCGCAGCGCCTTGCGCGTCAGGCTCGAAAAAAAGGGCCTGACGCTGGACTTTTAAGACACAGGTCGAATCACGGCTTAACCGGCAGCGTCTCGACATGCACCGTCGGGGCACCCGTGAAAGCCGTGCTCCGGCTGGGCACGACGTTGATTTCACCCCGCGCTACCGAATTGACATAGGTCGCTCCCGCCCGCACCGGTCCGGTGACGATCGCCTCTCTCGCGGTGTCGAACCGTACGCGAGTCTGTTGACCCTGAATCAGGTCAAGATACTGGCCCGCCGTCATGGGTTGATTGCCGCCCGGCCAAGTCGCGCTAAGTGCCGGACCGGTGTCGCCGGCTTGCAGGCGAGGAGGTCGGACCGGTTCGCCCTGAATGGACACGACCCTGGGACGCAACAGAAACAAGCGCTCGCGCCGCTGAGTGGTCTGGCTCTTGTTGGAAAACAGTGCACCAAGCAGCGGAATGTCGCCCAAAAACGGCACTTTTTCGGTGCGCTCGCTATCCTGGCTGCTGTTGTAGCCGCCCACCAACAGTGTCTCGCCGTCGCCGACGATGGCCAGGGTGCTGATATTGCTTTTGCGCACGGTAGGTAGATTGCCCACCGCACGCTCGTCCTGAATCCGGCCGTCTTCGATATCGACAGTCAGTTCCACCTCGCGGCGGCGGTTGTTGCCTTCGATATAGCGCGGCGTCACGCGCAGCGAAGTACCCACAGTGATGGGAGTGACCGTGGCGACCCGCTCGCCAGTCGTCTGAATGTAGAACGTATCCGACAGGTCAATCAAAGCGCCCAGATTATCTGCCGTCAAAATAGAAGGCTGCGACAGCACGTTGGCTACGCCTCGGGTCTGCAACGCCCGCAACCTTGCAGCCAGCACGTTGCTGAACGACAGCCCGATCGTGCCCGGCGCCAGCGAGACACCACCATCGATCGGCAGACCGTTGCTGGTCGAAAGGCTGAAATCGCTATAGCCAAAACTAGCCGAACCCGCCCGCGCGCCCCATGTAACGCCGAGCTCATTAATATTGTCGGAATTCACATCGACGATCACCGCCTCGATTTCGATCAGCGTGCTGGGCACGTCCAGCTGCTCGATCAACTGTTTGTAGACGGGGATACGATCGGGGATGTCTTGCACAATGATGGCGTTCAGGCGCGAATCGGCCTGAACGGTGGGCTCGCGCAAGCGCAAACTTGAGCCGGCCCGCTGACGCGGCGGCGCCCCCGCAGCCGCGTCGGATGCAGGAGCGCCTGCGGGCTGACCGACCACATCAGCTGCAACGCCAGCGAATACAGGCGGGTTGTCGCGCAATGGGGCGGCGACGGCCGCCAAGGTCTCGTTATTCGCACCCGAACCCGCACCCAGAATGAGGTTACGCAGCACCGAGGCCAGACCCGGTGTCACGACGCGTTGCGATCGGTAGCTGACCGAGCGGTCGTTGACCGATGCGTGCTTGAGTCGGAACACCGCCACCTGCTGGCCGCCCGTGCCCAGCGGCAACGCCGCCACAGTGCGCTCGACCATATCGACGTAAGCAGGTGGGCCGGACACCAGCGCGATGCCTTGGTCGGCCAATTCGCCCCAGCCGAAGCGGGCGTCCAGCACACCCAGTTGCAGCAGCGCGTCGCGCAACGCCGTGATGGAGCTGCCTTTGGCTGACACGGCCCGAGTGGCCAGGGCGCTGCTCGGACTGACGAACAGCGTGCCCGAATGCACGAACCAGCTAAATCCATAGACACCGCCCAGTCGATCCATAAATTCGGTCGGGGTCGTGGCATTGAACTTACCGTTGACCGTGCCCGACACGCCAGGAGCCAGGACCACCGACAGGCTAAAGCCCGACCCGAACTGGCGCAGCACGTCGTGCAGGCTTTCGTTCTGAGCGTACAAGCTGTAGGGGGCCGCAGGCCAAGTGGGCACGGCGTGCGCCACGCCAGCCATGGACAGCGCCAGCACGCAAGCCGGAATCAAGCGTTTCAACGGAAGTACTCCTGGGCGCAAAGCGCGTTGGTTCATGATGAATGTCCTTCGTCAGGCAGCGCGTCGCAACACGCCCGACCAAAAAGAAAGTGCGTTGGCAAAGCTGCCGACGGCCTCGTCCATGCTGAGGGCATCGGATTCCGGACGTAGCATGTGCTGTAGCCATAGCGCCTCGCCCGCCGGATCGACCACGCAGCCCGATGGCTGACCGACCAACATGCCCGAGGCGTTACGTCCCACAGTCAGAAAAAATTCGTCGCGTTCGACGCCTACCGGCGGCAGCCCGCACAGACGCGCGGTAATGGCAAGCCAACCCTGGCGCGTTCCCGTGAAATGAACCCGGTATTTCTCATCGATGAGCACCGTCGCACGACCATCGCTGCGGGCCGCTTCGAGCGCGTCGTGACGAGCCAGATATTGTGTGATCAGAGGATGGGCGGGCATGGTATTACTCCTAGTTTTCCTCGGCCAGTTTGCGCACCAGGCGCAGCACCTCGGCCACGGGTTCGATCAACTCGCTGGGAATGTAGTGGTCCAGCTGTGCATCGGCCATCAATGCGCGGGCCAGCGGAATGTTTTGCATAACGGGCACGCCGGCTTCGCGCGCCGCCTTCATCATTTCTTCGGCCAGCGTGCCTTCGCCTTTGGCCAGCACCAAAGGCAGCGGCGTTTCGTCGGGGTTGTAATAAAGCGCGATGGCCAGATGGGTCGGGTTGGTGACCACAACGGATGCCTTGCGGGCACTGTTAACCGCGCCTTGCATGACCATCTCCTGGTGCAAGTGTTTACGCTTGCTCTTGATGTGCGGATCGCCCTCGGCCTCTTTGAACTCCTGCTTGATCTCTTCTTTGCTCATCATCAACTGCTTGCGGTGCTGCATGCGCTGCCAGGTAAAGTCGGCTAGCGCGATAATGGTGTAGGCGACCGCCACGTGGACGATCAAGGTACGAACCATGCCCCCCACGCCGGTCTGCAATCCGGCCAGTCCGCTATACGGCACCGACATCAATTCAGGCAGCGCATCGCGTACCACCTGTGTGACTAGCACCGTCAGAAAGGTGATTTTGGCAATGGATTTCAGAAACTCCATCAAGTTCTTTTTGGAGAACGTGTTTTTCAGGTTGGACAGTACGTTGATTTTCTGCGCGGACGGCATGATCTTTTTGAAAGCCAACACAATACCGACCTGCAGAAATTCGCTAAACATGCCCACGCCCAAAACGATCAGTATGAACGGCAGCAACAACGCCACGCCTTCTTTCAGAGCCGCCTCGAGCGCCGTTTTCAGGGCCATTTCGAACGGCATGCCGGTCAGTCCGGCCGGGATGAGCATCAGTCGGCCAAAGGATTCGATCAAACCCGTGGCGTTACCGATCATGTAGCCGAACAGCGCCAGAATGAGCAGCGTCTGGGTGAAGTCTTTGCTGTGCGCGACATCGCCCTTTTCGCGCGACTCCTTCAAGCGCTTGTGTGACGGCTGTTCTGTTTTTTCGCCGCTCACGGTGACCTCCATTGATCGTCAAGGAACGGCAGGATGCCCGGGATACCCCGTACTGTGTCACCCGCATACTCGAACAACGTACTCATGTACAGCACCAGCACCAATAGCGCCAACGCACTCTTGATCGGCATGGCCAGGAAAAACACCTGCAACTGCGGGGCGAAACGACTCACCAAAGCGAGTCCCAATTCGGCCAAAAACATGGCGACGATGGCCGGCGCGGCAAACAGCAACACCATGCGGATGAAACGACTGAGCTGGTCTAGCATTAATGGAATACTCTCGCGACGCAGTATCGGCGTCCAGTCCCACACATCCCAAAGCCGAAAACTGTCGTAAAGCATCGTCAACATCAGGCCAAATCCCCCGCCGACGAGGAAAAAAACCATGAACGCCTGGTTGAACAAGATGCCCAGCGGCGAGGAATCGTTACCGGTCGCCGGGTTGATGGTGGCGCCCAGGCTAGCGCCCCGTTGGTTGTCGACCACGAAGCCCACGGCTTCGAATATCCAGAACGGCAACGCCACCATGAACCCCAACACCAGGCCGACGAACACCTCTTTGATCATGAGCAACAGGATATCGATGGTGCCGAGATCGAGTTCGGCATAACGCGGGGCAAGCATCGGGACCAAGATTAGGCTCAGGGCCACGCAGATGCTGTAGCGCAACATGCCCGGCATTAACTGGCGGTTGAACAGGGGCAGCATGGCGCACATCACCAGGACGCGCGGCTGCGATAGCGCCAGCGAGCCCAGAAAGATATTGAGGTCGGTATAAGCCGCAGCGCTCACCATGGCCGTCTCACCGTATCTTGTAGAACAGATCGAAGACGGAAATAGCGTAGTTGTAGAGTTCGCCACTGAGCCAGCGCGAGGTCAGCATGATGGTGGCGAACACGGCAATAAGCTTGACCGCGAACGAGAGCGTCTGCTCTTGAATTTGCGTCAGCGCCTGAAACAACGAGAACAAGGTACCCACGATCGCGGCTACCGCGATCGGTGGCAATGACAGCCATAGCGTCAGGTACAGCGCCTGGGTCATGTAGGAGACGAGATCGACGGTACCCATGTGCGTCTCAGGTGTAGGAGAGCACGAGGCCCTGAATCAAACGGGTCCAGCCGTCGATCATGACGAACAGAAACAGCTTCAATGGCATCGAAATCGTCACCGGCGAGACCATCATCATGCCCATGGCCAACAGAATGTTGGAGACGATTAGGTCGATGATGACGAACGGCAGATAAAGCAAAAAGCCGATCTGAAAAGCCGCAGTGAGTTCGGAGACGACGAACGATGGCACCAGAACGATGATGTCGTCTTCGCGCAGGTCGCGCGCTGCGGCCTCTCCCCACAGGTGTTTCGCCGTGCGCAGGAAAAAATCGCGTTGTTCGGCACGACTGTTTCTAAGCATGAAAGCTCGTACCGGCTCGGCACCGCGTGCGACAGCCTGCAACATGCCGCCCACCCGGTCGGGAACCTCGCCGGGTGCGGCCACCGCGGGCTGATCGCGCTCGGCGCGCAGCTCTTGGCCGACCTGCATGACGACCGGTCCCATCACATACGCCGACAAAATAGCGGCCAAGCCATACAGCGCCATATTGGGCGGCACCTGTTGCACCCCCAGGGCGTTGCGCACCAAAGCAAAGACCACCGCAATTTTGAGAAAGGACGTGGTCATTATGGCTATCAGCGGCAACAGCGCCAGCAGGGCTAGCGCGATTGACAGGCTGATGGGATCGAAATTACCGCTCATGTCCCACTCTTGCCTAGCGTCGCGATACAGACGCCCACTTGCCCGTCCACTTCGATCAGCGCACCGCTGCCGATCAGGGCGCCGTTGGCCCGGATCATCACCGCGCCGTCAGCCAGTGGCCGCTGCAGGTCGAAAATGACGCCGGGTTGCAACTTGCGTACCTCAGCGAGCGTCATCGTACGATCGCCCAGGTCGAAGGTCAGCCGCACCGGGATAGCGTCCGTATCCAGCGGTTCGCCGTCTGGCACGTCCGTGTCAGATGAAAGGTTCTGAGTCATGAGCGTCGTCCAGCCTTGGGTCACGAGATAAGAGGATTGTTCGGCGCGCACGCGCAAGCCTTGGCCGGCCGGCAGGCCCAACCAGAACTCGCCCTGCGGACCGATCAGGTATTCGTCGAACAGAATGACGTCGCCGCTCGCCAAGGCGCGCAGCGTGGGGGCGGGGAGCACGGTAGTCCCTATTTCAGCGCGCAGCCGCAGCGCCATCGATTCGGCATCGATGTCGGCGTTGATCGGCGCCGGTGCGCGAGCCAGCAGACCGGCCAGCAACATCAACCCCAGCTCGTCTGTTTCCAGCACGGCCAGCACCATATCGCCGGTCGCTTGCGCCCGGATGGCCAGCGTCCAGGCGTGCGGCAGGGGCACCGCGCTTGTCTCGAGCATGACCCTCGGTGGCCCACCCGAGGAGACGGCCGCCAGCGCCCCGACGGCTTCCGCCAACAGGGTTTCCAGAGCAGCGGCATACAGCGCGGGGGGTAACTCGGCCAACGCGAGATCCGGGATACGACCGTTGATCCAAGCATCGACGGCATTGGGCGGCAGGTGCAGGCGCATGGCCACCCCGGCCCACTCCAGGTCGGTGCGATACGAAGCTGCCTGGCGCAAGGCATCCGGCGCGCCGTAGGTCAGCCCCAGGCGCCAGTTTCCCGCTAGCGCATCGGCACCGTCGAGCGGCGGCAAAGCAACAGCGAAATCCGCGCCATGCACGGCAATCAAAGACAAGGCCTGTGCCTGATTGGAAGTCAGACGCGGCAGGGTCGCAGGCTGGGCCGACGCGAGATTCATAGCATCCATCAAACAGTCTTAATCATGCGGCGGCTGCCGCTTCAAATAAACAAAGGTCTTCGGGGTCGTCTGTGCTGACCTGCACCAGCGCCGCCTGACCCAGCGAGCGGCTCATGTCGTCGGCCAGCGTCTGAGCACAGCGAATCAACTTCTCGCGCGAGGTTTCGTTGGCACAGCTGAAAGACGCCACCATCCGGCCTTCGTCCTGGAAGACCGACACAGTGACGCCGGGCATGACATCGTCACGCAGGGTGATGCGTACTTCGGGGCGTCCGCCACTTGCACCGTCGTCGACCAGCAGGCGGTCGACGGCCTCGCCCAGGCTGTCTGCCAAGCCAGACGGCGGACTCGCCGATGGTGCCGCTGGCGCGCCGTACAGTCCAAAAGGCTGCAAGGCAGGCGGCGCCTTGAGTTCGCCATCCGGCGAATCGCCGGACTGCGCCAAAGCCTGTTCGAAGGCGTGCCGGTCGGTATCGGTGGCGTCGCGGCGTGAGCCACCGGCCCCCGATTGCGAAAAATCCGGCATACCTTGCGTCAGCGCTGTGTCCAAAGAGATACGGCGATCGATGGGGTTCATGAGGGTTCGTACTCCTCATGTTCAGTCCAGTCGTCGCGCTCACGGGCCACCGAGGCGGCTTCTTCCATCTCCGAATCTTCCTTGCGTTCGAGTTCGCGCACATGCTCGGCCAGATGGATCTGAGCGAGTTCGACGAATTTCTCGGTCATGCGGCTTGCCAGGCGATGCGACAGACGACGCTCGGCCAATGTCTCGGCCTGAACGGTGACGTTCTTGTCGGCGGTCTCGACGCGGGCCTGGTGATCGCGCTCGCCATGGCGCAACTCGGCCACACCCTCCAGGACATTCTCGATTTCTCGCACCCGCACCACCCGACTGCACAGGTCCTGATAAAAACCATCCTCTTGGTGTTGCGCCCAAATTTTGTACTCGACCAATTGCTCGCTGGCGACGTCGCGCTGGTGTTCGGCTTCCGCGTGAATCTTCCGTTGACGCGCAACGGCCAACTCGGCCTGCCCTTCGCGGAAGCGCTTGATGGCCAGCAGTTCGCCGAAGACGTTCATGGCATTGCCGCCTCGAAACACGCGATAGAGTGAGTCATGTCAACGCCCGCCTGTGATGGCAGTCATGCGTTCGATGGCGTGGGCGAGCGTCGTGCGTTCATCGGTGCGTTGGCGCAGGAACTGATTGATGGCGTCGATCTTGTCGATAGCCTCGTCAGTGGTGGCATCGCCGCCCCGTTTGTACTCGCCGATCTTCACCAACAACTCGACCTCCTGATACTTGGCCATAAGCTCGCGGATGCGCCCCGCCAGTTTCTTGTGCTCAGGCGTGACCACCGCGTTCATGACCCGGCTGGCAGAGGCCAGCACGTCAATGGCGGGATAGTGGTTCGCCGAGCCCAGCTTGCGCGACAGCACGATGTGACCATCGAGAATAGAGCGGGTCTCGTCGGCGATTGGCTCAGTCATGTCGTCGCCTTCGACCAATACGGTGTACAGCGCGGTAATCGAGCCATGTTGGTTCATGCCCACGCGTTCCATGAGCCTGGGCAAGGTGGCGAACACCGACGGCGGATAGCCACGACGCGTTGGCGGCTCGCCCGCGGCCAGGCCGATCTCGCGCTGGGCACGTGCAAAACGCGTAACCGAATCCATCAGAAAAAGCACACGCTTGCCCTGGTCGCGGAAATATTCGGCAATGGCGGTGGCCACGTAGGCCGCCTTGGCGCGCTCCATCGAGGACTTATCGCTGGTGGCACAGACGATGACGCTCTTGCGACGTCCCTCGGGGCCCAGTTCGTGTTCGAGAAACTCGCGCACTTCCCGGCCGCGTTCGCCGATTAGGGCGACCACGGTCACATCGACGTCGGCCCCCTTGACCAGCATGCCCATGAGCGTGGACTTGCCACCGCCGGCAGCCGCGAAAATCCCCATCCGTTGGCCTTCGCCGCAGGTGAGCACGCCATCGAGCGCCCGCACGCCCAACTCCAATGGCGTATCGATGATGCGGCGCTTGAGCGGATCGGGCGCCTCGGCGAACACAGGATAAAACTTGTTGGCCTCCAACGGGCCGCGTTCGGCCTCGTCCAGGGGGCGTCCCAAACCGTCCAGCACCCGCCCCAGCAGGCCAGCGCCCACCGGCACCATGTGCGCGCGACCGGTGGGAATGACTTCGGTATCGGACGAAATGCCATACATGTCGCCCAACGGCGTAATCAAGGCCGCATCACGCGCAAAACCCACGACCTCGCCTTTCATCTCGAAGTCTTCGCCCGGGTTACGCAAGATGCAGACTTCACCGACTTTGACAGTGGGTACCACTGCTTTGATGATGGTGCCGATGACCTGCACGACCCGCCCCTTGATCCGCAAGGTGGACGTGTCCTGGATGGCCAACTCCATCATCTCGGTTATGTAGTCGAACTGCCGCATGACGTTAAACCCGACTACCTAAGGTGCGCTGGAAAGCACCTCGCAAGGCTTCTATCTGGCCTTCCAGGCTGGCCTCGACCATACCGATCTGGCTCTCTAGAATGCAAGCGCCGCGTCCCAGCCGTGCATCGGCCAGGAGGTCGAGATAGCCTACACCCGGATAAGCGGCCAATATCTCGTTGATGCGTTCGCGCACGCCATCGATCTCGGCGGGGTGCAGGCGCAGGGACATTTGTTTCTGGTTGCGCACGACCGCCAGCGCATTGCGCACGACGATCATCACTTTCTCGCCATCGTCGAAACCGTCGACCACCTTGCGCACGGCTGCCATGACCAGATCGACCATTTCATTTTCGACACCGGCAAAATACTCGACGGTGCGGCTGACCGTCTCGATCATTTTCTCGGCTTGGTCGAGCAGTGCCTCTTGTTTACCGTCTTCGTAGCCGCGTCGCCGTTCGGCCTCGAAAGCATCATGTGCGCCGGCTAAAATGGCCTCGGCCTGAGCATGCGCGTTATCGAGCACCGCCTGGGCCTGAACCAAGGAAGCGATATCGGCCGCTTGCAGCACCCGAGTACCGGGCGGCAATGAAGCAGCCAGTTTGCGTGGCGTCAGCGCATCGCTAGGAATGAGGAATGCCATGTGGGCTCGGTAAGTTTGAGAATGTCCAGCGTCATGGCCAGGCATGCAGTTGCATCGCTCGACGGCTCGCCCGTAGCGCCATCGGGTAACTTCAGTTCGACCCGCAGCGCCAGCTCAGGCCCCCCCCCTGCCATCGCACCCATCAGGGTGGCGTATCCCCATCGATCGAGAGCGCTAGCCGAGAGAGGCGAGTCGTCGGCCACGGCCGCCAACTGCGCCGGCACGGGCGCAGACTGCCGTGCGAAATCCAGCACATCAGCACCCAGGTCGGCCGATAAGCGTCGCACTTCGCTGCCCGCAATGGCGTGCCGCATCCGAGGTGCGCACAGCGCCGCCCCGGCATAACGCACTAGGCGCGCCAACCGGTCGGGGGGCAGTAGTGCCAGAGGTAATTCTGGTCGCCCCACGTCGTTCATGGGCCGGTCGTGCAATTCAAGGCGGCGCAAGATGTCGCGCGACCAAATACGGTGCCAGGCAGGCGCCATAGCGGCAGGCACGGGGCGAGCCGGGGCACCGTAATGCGCATGGCGCGTTGGATGCAACGTGCGGCTGGGCAAGAGATTGAATGCCAGCAACCGCTCGCCGAAGAGCGCCTGCGCGTTCATGCCGAGCCGCCCGAGACCGAATCGCCCGACACCTGCACTGGCTCACGTCGAGCGGGCGAAGTCGTCCTTGAGAACCAGCCTTGACGCCAGCCCAGATAACCGAGCGCGATGAGCAGTGCGATCAACAGCAGAAACAACACGCCGATCACGATGCCCAATCCGGAAGCCGACCCGGGGTCCACCTGGAATCCCATCAACGACGCCATCGCGAGCGGCTGATCCGATGCCCGAGCGCTGGGCTGCGCCGACACCAGAACGATGGATACGCGATCTTCGGTCAGACCGGGAATGGCATGGGTGACCAGTTTGCGGATCTGCGGTTGCAGCGCGTCGAGCGTGTAGCCGACCTGGTGTTTGAGAAAAACGGCAGCCGTCGATGGCATCGCCGTCTCGCCCACCCCACCCCGCTCGGGCAGTACCACATGCACACGTGCCGCCAGCACGCCGTCCATCTGGGACAAGGTGTTGGTCAGCTCTTGTGACAAAGCATAGATATAGCGGGCCCGCTCCTCCAGCGGCGAGGATACCAGCCCTTCCTTGCGGAAAATCTGGCCCATGCCATCGAAACGTTCGCGCGGCAAACCCTGCGAGCGCAGAATATCCAGCGCCCGCGCGACCTGCGGGGCATTGACCAGCACAGCCACACCTTCCTTGCCCGTCAACTTCTCGGCCTTGATCCCGGCGTCCAGCAACACCGACAACACCTCGTTCGCCTCGGCTTCGGTCGAAGCCGAGAACAGCATGACGTTCGATCCGCAAGCCGTCAGCCCGACCAGTAGCAGGGCCGCCAGTATGAAGCGCAGGTGGCGAACGAGAGCAACACAGCCTGAGCGCGTCATCAAGACATCCTGACCAGTGCGTCAATATTTTGGGTCGAACGAGACACGGCCTTACCCACCAGTTCGTATTGCACCGAGACCTGCAGCAACTGCGACTGCAGGCGCAACATCTCGCTGATGGCCGGCTGGGCGCCCATATTTTCGAGGCCCGTGGAAATGCCCTGCCATTTGGCGGAGAAATCAGTGGTGATCCCGCGCAGACCGGACAGAATCTGTCCGCCCAGCGTGGGAGCGGTATCGAGGGGTGCGATCGGAAACGCGGACTGCAGCATGGACTGCACGCCGGTCACGCCCGCACTGTCGGGCCCATTCATGATTGCATTGAACCGCTCGGTGGCCAAAGCGTCCGCAGTGGGTACGGCGGGCTGCGAAGCCTGCGCCGGAGCAATGAGGACAGCGGAAAGCGCGGCTATTTCCATAGTCCAACTCCCTTAAAGTAAAGCAACATCATCAAAAACCTGGGTTACTGCTGGTGAAGCTAATCGTCATCCGGCATCCTCGGGCAGACCCAACAGTTGACGCGCGAGCACGGCGCCCTCGCCGCTGGATGCCGCCGCCTCGGCCAGCACTCGCTGGCTTTCTGCATTGCGACCCGCCAACTGCAAAGCGAATCCGCGCCACGCCTGAACCAAGGCCTGCTCTTGCGGCTCGTCCAGTCGGACCGGTTCGAGCAACTGCGCAGCATCGCCGGCACTTCCTGCATTCATGCGAGCCACGGCCAGACCAATCAATGGATAGGCCCGGTCCGGACGCGCCAGACGCAAACCACCGAAAATCGCGTTGGCACGGGCCAGATCACCCCGACCCGCAGCCACCATGCCAATTTCGGCCAGCATGCGCGCCTCATCCGCTTCAAGCACGACAGCCTCCCGCGTTGCGAAGATACGCCAGCCGAAACGGGAAGGACACGCCATGCGTCATGATCAATGTGCCCGGCTACCCACCAAACTCTGCAACACCAGAGTGCGCGGCTTGAGTGCATCATGCCGTCCACCCGCCTCGGCGATTGCGCGCATGACCCGATCCAGTTCCTCGGCGGCGTCGGCCGTCTGCCCCAGCATCAGTTGGCACTCGGCAACCTGCAACGCGGGCTCGGGGCTCTCAGGATTCAACATGCTCAACAGTGAATAGATACCGATCGCTTCGCCATAGCGTTCGCACATCTGTAGGCACAATGCCAGCCCAGCCAGATAATGCTTGCTCGTCGGGGCGTAAGTGGCCAACAGCGAGAACACGGGCAAAGCCTGGGCGTACTGCTCCTGCGTGACATGCGCATACGCCAACGCATAGATCACTTCCAACTCTTCGGCGCTCAGCCGCTTAGCGGCCGGCAACGCCTGCAGATCCTCGAACAGTTTCTGGGCGAGTGGGCTGCGCGATACGCTCGTTGCAACGGTTTGGGTTTGGGGCATCGATGTTCTCCTGTTGGCTCGCGCGGTACTTAAACCGTCGACTTGCCGCCCATGTTCATAGTGATCTGCGACATGCTTTCGGCCGTACCGGCAATCATCTTGCTGACTGCCTGCGTGCTCTCTTCGATCTGCTGAATGATCTTCTTCATTTCCTCGCGGCCCTCTTCCATCAATTTCTGCAGCTTGATCATTTCGGCCGCCAGATCTTTCTTATCCGCGATGGCCTGCTGCCCTTCTTCCTCGGTGATGGCCTTTGAAATCGAGAGGCCACCCGCAGCGATCTGCGTACTGCCAGAGACGATGGCCGAGGTGGCCGTGATGGCGGTGTTCACCGCCTTCATGGTTTCGACGACTACTTTGGCGCTCACATCGACCGCCGTGCCGGCCGCCGACGTGCCGCAGGTCGCAACCGCCATCGCGATGCCTACCGCGATCGTCGCGGCAATGGTGACTGCCATGCCGATATAGCCGGCTGTCTGTTCGTCGGCACCGGACAAGATCGCGATACCTTGCACCATATTTCCGACCAGAGAAGGCTCGATCACGACCGCCAGCGAGGCGATGCCGACCACGCCGCCAACGATCCTGCTGATGTTCTCGGCTACTTTGGGGTCTACGCCGCACACATCGGTCAAGAACTTACCTACCGTATGCTGGATCAGGCTATCGATGCTGATCGCCGGGCCGCCTGCCTCCTGCGAAATCGCACTGGCCAGCGACATCGTGGCAGAAACTGCACCGATCACGGCGATTGCCAACAGCGGCGCGGCAGCGCCCCCCGTCGCCACTGTCGCGACGGCGGCGACAACCACCAAGACTGCCGCGGCCAAAGCGGCGAAAATCTTACCGACCCAACCGAATATCTTGCCGAGCAAGCCTTTCGACTCGGCTTCCTTGCACTTGTCGACCCACTCTTTGACCTTTTCGAGCTGAGCGTTGTTGTTCGCCTCTGCCTTGAGCTTCGCGGCCTCGATCCCTTCTTTCGCCGCCCTGAGCTGGCCGTCCTGGCTCTTGCTACGCATGCTACGCAACAGGTCGGTCAGGTCGTTGACGCTGAAGTTTTGGTTGGGCGCGTCGATTCTAGGCGCGCCTAGTTTGTCGACCAAGGGATTGCCACCGCCCACCGGCGCCGTCTGACTGAACTGATTCGCAATTTTCATGACTTCGTCATAAAACTTCCGAACGTCCAGGTTCTGGATACCTTTGCCGCCACCGCCAGCGGCAGCGGCGGTGCCGCTGGCGCCAGAGGACTGACCGACTTCACTCGGGCTAAACGGCGGGATATACGGCGATCCAGGGGGAATGGGCGTGTTCATGATGGTTCTCTCGGCTCGGCTGTGCGATCAGACATTGCGTGCAATGCCGCGCACGGTCTCGGTACGCGCCTGATCGATGGCACCCAGTTTCGCTTGCACGTCGCGAATTGTGTCCATCGTCTGCTGCATGAGGTCGTTGGCCTGCTGCGCGCCCTGCGCGTGCACCTGAGCATCGGCTTCGAATTCGGCCTTCAAGGCGTCGTGCTCGGCGGCCTTCTGCTCGGAGAAGGCGGCGGCAATCGTGCCGCTTCCCGTGACCATGCTGCCGGTGCCTTGTGCCGTGGCGGACAGCGTCGAACCGATGTTGCCCAATTTCGCACCCGCTACCGTGGTCACGTCCGCATTGATAGCCTTGGTCGTAAACACGGCACCCGCCGCCCCCATGCCGACCGACACGGCGCCACCCGCGATCTGCAGCGCGCCCTGTGTCACAGAGGCGTTAAAACGATCTTCGGCGGCATTGCGGATTTCACCAGCGGCGCTTTTCAGCGACGTCACCTGCGCTTGGGTTTCAGAAGTACGCACTTCACGGGCTTGATCCCGCATTTCCTGCGCGCACTTCTGGAACAGCGCCATGACGGAATAGATGTCGATTTCGACGTTTTGCGGAGTCAGCGCGCCCAGCGGCTGTCCGCCATTGGCTTTCTCGCTACCAGGCGCAGGCAGCAAGGATTTCAGCATCGAATCGAAGCGGCTGCCCTGCAGGTCGTTGACGTCCATGCCGATCAGCTTGAGCGCGACCCCCAGCGTAATGCCGGTGGTCTCCATCATTTGCTTGGCGGCTGGATCCAGCGCCTCGGGATCGACGCCTGGCGGAATATACCCAGGCGGGAAGGTGGATTGCAAAGAGATCGTCATCATGAACTCCAGGGGGGCTGTCCTACGTTTCGGTGCCTGCTCGTCGACTCGAATTGAGTGGCCGCCGAGCAGGAATTCGTTCCATGAAGGCGTTAGTCGCCCTTGGTTTTCTGCCTGAGCGCCTTGAGCAGCGCCTGCGCGTGAGATTTGATGGCATCGTGCTCGCCCGGCTTGCACATCGTGCCGATCACCATTTCCAGCGACTCGGCAGCATCGTCGGTCCTGCCCAATGCCAGCAAGCACTCGGCGCTGTGATAAATTGGTACTGGATCGTCGATCCGCATCAAGGTCACGATCATGTACTGCTGCAATGCCTCTTCGTACCGGTGGGTGGCTTGCATAGCAGCCGCCAGCGCCATTTGGTAGCGCGAATCCAGATGATCGTAGGCCACCAGATAAGCGAATATCTTGAACGCGTCGTCATGCTTGCCCTGCGAATAACGGGCGTGGCCCAAGGTATAAACCGCCTCGCACTCTTCCAGCGTCATGCCTTTCGCCTCTGCAAGCGTTCCGCCCGCGGCCCATAGACCCAGCATGTCCATGCCCATGGCGGCCAATTCTTCTGAACTGAGTTCGGTGTCGGCGTCAACGTTCATCACTTTTCCCTATCCAATGCGGTGTCAGATCAGATTACGCATCTTGCGCGCGCCGCCGGTTTTGGCTGGCGCCTCGGAGAAGCGCAGGCGAGCGGCCTCTTCGGCCACCTCTCGCTCGACGGCCTCCATATCCGCACGAAACAGCGCGTCCGCCTCGGCCTTTTGCTTGGCATCCATCGGCTGGGCCTGGTCTACCCCGCTGGATCGAAGCAGTTCGTCGGTCGCAGCCAGGCTTTGCTCGGTCTGTCGAATGAGCTCTGCGGCTTCGCTCATGATGTCTTCGGGCGTTTTCTTGGCCATGGCGTTAGAAGTTGCGAATGATGCCGGAAAGCGAATCGGACTGCTTCTTCTGAGTAGTCGTCAAAATCTCGACCGATTCGTTCTTTTTGTTATTCAAACTTTGCAACCGCAGCATGTCCATCTGCTGGTTGTTACTCTCGGCGTCAATCATCCCTTTGATCTTGGTAATCGCCGTTTCGATTTCACCTTTGGTGGTGCTACCCGTCACCACACCCGAGCCCGACAGCAGCACGCCTTCACCACCATCTTTCTTCTCGCCCGGCCCAGGGGTGCGTTGGCCCGTGCGGCTTTCGAACCCGAGATCCTTGATACCGGCCGCCTGGATGGCATCATTCACAGGCAGCTCGTATTGCTTGATTTTGGCGCTGGACCAATCCTTGGGCTTGTCGCCCGCATCCTTGCCGTCGATCTGGGTGTTGTAGCCGTTTAACTTCGCCAGCACGTCGTTGAGCTTGGCGATCTGATCGTTGCGCGCCTGAACCGCCTTGACCTGATCGACGAGCTGCGCGTCCATCAGCTTGACCCGATCGCTCTGAACCATCTGGATCAAGGTCTGAATGTCGCCGGAAGCAACCGCTGCGGCCACGTTGATCGAAAAGCTGCCAATTGTGGGATTATTCATGGATCTCTTCTCCTGGTCGCGAGCGGTGCCCGCATTGGATACCGGTGAGTAACGGGTGCAGCGGCGAAGTTCCAGATCGCACCCGACTCAATCAGACTGCCACGTTAAGTAACCACACCCGACACTGGGTTCCATCGCATCAGAAGTTTCGGACGATGGCGGCGTTCAATCGGAATGCTTCTTCTGCGTAGTCGTCAGAATCTCGACCGACTCGTTCTTTTTGTTGTTCAGACTCTGCACACGCAGCATGCCCATCTGCTGGTTATTCAACTCAACGTCGATCATCGCCTTGATCTTGGTAATCGCTGTTTCGATTTCGCCCTTGGTCGTGCTGCCGCACACTACACCCGTGCCCGTCAATAGCTTGCCTTCCCTACCATCCCGATGCTCGCCTGGTCCAGGGGTGCATTGGCCCGTGCGGCTCTCGAATCCAAGATCTTTAATGCCGGCCGCCTGGATGGCGTCGTTCAACGGCAACTCGAATAGATTGATCTGTTCGGCGGCCCAATCCTTGGGCTTGTCGCCCGCGTCCTTACCGTTGATCTGGGTGTTGTAGGCATACAAGCTCACCAGCACGTCGTTGAGCTTGGTAATCTGGTCGTTGCGCGACTGAACCGCTTTGACCGAATTCATTAATGGCCCATTCAGAAGCGTGGCACGCTCTTTTTGAATCGTTTGGATCGCCGTATCAATACTGACCTCGCCGATACTAAGTAGGCCGGTCATTGCGTTATTACCGATACTGATAGTCATCGCATTTTCCTGGAGACGCTTAACCCCGCACCGGGCATCGCCCCATCAGAAGTTGCGAATGATGCCGGAGGTCGAATCGGAATGCTTCTTTTGCGTGGTCGTCAGAATCTCGACCGACTCGTTCTTTTTGTTGTTCAGACTTTGCAAACGCAGCATGTCCATTTGCTGGTTATTGCTCTCGGCGTCGATCATTCCTTTGATCTTGGTGATGGCCGTCTCGATTTCGCCCTTGGTGGTAACACTCGACACCACCGCAGTGCCCGTCAACTTCACGCCTTCGACGCCGGTTTTGGCCTCGCCCGGCCCCGCCGTTCGTTGGCCCGGTTGGCTCTTAAATCCAAGGTCGGTTATGCCGGCCGCCTGGATGGCGTCATTCGCCGGTAATTCGAACTGATTGATTTTTGCGGTGGTCCAATCTTTGGGGGTGTCGCCGGAATCCTTGCCGCTGATCTGGGTGTTGAATGCGTTCAAGTCAGCTAGCACGTTGTTGAGCTTGGCGATCTGGTCGTTACGTGCCTGCACCGCTTTAACTTGATCGACGAGTTGCGCATCCATCAGCTTGACTCGATCGCTCTGGACCATCTGAATCAAGGTCTGGATGTCGCCCGAGGCGACAGCGGCAGCGACGTTGAATGTTGCGTTGTTACCGACACTGAAATTCATCGTATTTTCCTTAGAGCGCTTAAATGCAGTGTAGGACGCCGACACCTGAGCGTCGGACGAGGCTGTCTAAAATAGACCACCCAACTTAGAATCTAATAGGGCGAGCCTACTGTCCAGGTTTGTCAAAACGTCGACCGTCTGGTTCTTTATCATGTTCAGATTCTGTAAACGAACCATCTCTATCTGCTGGTTGTCGCGCACGACGTTGATCATCCCCTTGATGGTGGTGATGGCCGCCTCGATTTCGCCCTTGGTCGTACTGCCCGTCACCACATTAGTGCCCGACACCAGTTTGCCCACCCCGCCGTCCGCTTGCTCTCCCGGCCCAGGGGTGCGTTGACCCAGCCGATCGCGGAATCCGAGATCCGTGATGCCCGCCGCCTGGATAGCGTCATTCACCGGCAGCTCGAATCCAAACATCTTATCGACGCCCCAATCCCTGGGCTTGTCGCCTGCGCTCTTGCCCTCGATCTGGGCGCTGTAGGCATTCAGACCTGACAGCACATTGTTGAGCTTGAGGATCTGGTCGGTGTGCAATTGCACCGACTTGGTCACATCCACCATTTGCATATCTAATAAACGGACACGTTCGCTTTGAATCGTCTGGATCTCCGTCCGAGGATTGGGCTTACCGATTGCACCCACTACGTCGAACGTTGGGGGACCACCAACACTGAGATTCATCGCACTCTCCTAGAGACGCTTAAACACCGCCCAAGTACCGGCACATCAGAAGTTGCGAATGATGCCGGAGGTCGAATCGGAATGCTTTTTCTGCGTGGTCGTCAGAATCTCGACCGACTCGTTCTTCTTGTTGTTCAGACTCTGCAGACGCAGCATGTCCATCTGTTGGTTATTGCTCTCGGCGTCGATCATCCCCTTGATCTTGGTGATGGCGGTCTCGATTTCGCCCTTCGTGGTGCTGCCCGACACCACACCCGTGCCCGTTAACAGCTTGCCTTGCCCACCGTCCCGACTCTCGCCGGCTAGCGGGGTGCGTTGGCCCGTGCGGCTTTCGAATCCGAGATCCTTAATGCCGGCCGCCTGAATGGCATCGTTCAACGGCAGCTCGAATCGATTGATCTTATCGGCGGTCCAATCCTTGGGCTTATCGCCTGCGTCTTTGCCGTCGATCTGGGTGTTGTAGGCATTCAGGGTCGACAGCACGTTGTTGAGCTTGGCGATCTGGTCGTTGCGCGCCTGAACTGCCTTGACTTGATCGACCAGCTGCGCGTCCATCTGCTTGATACGATCGCCTTGAACCATCTGGATCAAGGTCTGAATGTCGCCCGAGGCGACAGCGGCAGCGACGTTAATGTTTGAGAGGTTACCAACACTGAAATTCATCGCATTCTCCTATTGGCGCGAGTAGCAACTCGCAGGGGGGCTTAGCTTTTCCTTGGCAGTGAGTAACCCGCCCGAGTCTTCCAGTTCCCTACGCAATCATACATTCGATATAAGGGAAAACCCTAGGTTTTAGCGCATGACGGAACCTAGTAAGTACCAACGGTTACTACTGCAGGTGAAATTGCAAGCGTGCCCGCTATGAACCGCATTGACTCCGCAGGCCTCATGAACAGCACATCCCTCGGGCAACCGATGGGATCGCAGACGGGCCGTCCCCAGACGGGAATCATGATGGGTCAGGAGGCCGTCGTCGTGTCGGCCGAAGTCTCGTCGCTGACCGACGCAGCCGAAGAGCTCAGCCTGCACATGGCCGAGAAAACCGAGCAAAAGCACCACTCGGAGCGCAAGGTCAAGAGCGACCGGCCGGTGGAGTTGATGGAAGTCGACGACATCCTCGAGTCGATGCAAAACAGCCAGGATGGCGATGCACAGGCCAAGCTTGATACGCTGATAGGAAAGCTGATGTCTGGTCAGGGGTCGCCGCGGCAGGCGGCCAGCGAGACATTTAGCGACATCACCCAACAATATCTGGGCTTGCAATACGCCCTGCGTAAGGGCGAAGAAGAAGGCGCTCCGGCCGAACTGCTGGAATCCATACGCGACGCCTTGTCCGACCTCGAAGTCGAGAGCGGCCCCCGTATTCGCGCCGGTCTGAACGCGTTGAGCAGCGCAGCGACCTTCGCGCCCGATGCGCAGGGCGTCGAACGCTTTTTGGGCACCTACCGCGACATCGTGCTGGGCGAAAGCTCGCTCAGCAAAACGCTCGGCATGGCGCTGGAGAATTTTGGCGGCCAAGACATCGCCCGGGGTCTCGAACAACTGGTGGCCGCGCTGGGTCAGGATCTCGCGGCAACGCGGCCATCGACCGAGCCTGCACGGCTTCAGGCACTGACCAGCGACCTCTACCAACTGCAGATCGCCGTGACGGTCTTGGAGGGCGGCCACGAACTGGCCGCCACGCTGCAGAGCAAAAACCTGGCACGGGTCGAGCCGGAACTCCTCATGCGCGATTTGGTGGGGTTAACCGGCGAGAGTTGGATTAGCGAGGCCCGCTTCACCACGATGGCTCGCCAACACGGGGCCGACTCCGCTGAGGGACGTGTGGCGTTTCTAAGCGGCACCAAGGCCATGCTGCGCGAGCTGCCAGTGCCCGTGTTTCCCGATGCCGATACCCGGCAAGCCCACCTGAATGCCGTCCAGGACGCCCTGGACATCGCTATCGACGAGGAAGAGCAGCAATGAGTGACCCTAATACCATTCTGCGCAATTTTGGTGAGCGCGCCGGCATGGATGACCTGGTTTTCGACACGCACGGTCATGTGGTCTTTCGCGCCGGACCCGCCGGGCGGTTGCTAGGTCTCGAACGCGCCGGCGAAGAAGTGCTGATTTACGTTGCCATGCCGCTCGATTACGACACGGGCGAATGGCTGATGCGTGCGTACAAGCGGGCCCACCATAGTCGCGGCGGCGAGTGGCCGGTCCAGCCTGCGCTGCGTGAACTGGACGACCGCCGGTACCTGCTGGCGCTGGTACGTGTTGCCGACACTGAATTCACCGACCACCGCCTGCAGCAGACGCTGGATTATCTATCCCGCTGGCTGGACGCACTGCGCGACGACGTCTGAGGAGCTTGCCATGCCAGAAATCAATCCGAACAGGCTCATGAGTTTCGACCACGGCATCGACGACATCGTCTTTGCCCGCAAGCACGACCAAGCCGCGCAAAGCCTGCCGGAACGGCGCAACCTCACGCCCTCCGACGACAATGTGCGCGCCCAGTTATCGCAATTGCTGGAAAAACCCAATACCACCCGCTTTCTCGAAGAAGCACTGCGCCCGGAGATTGCCGACCGCGACCTGCTGATGCCTTCGCAGTTTGCCGAGGCGTTGAAAGAAGCGCTCAAGGAATTGGCGGCTCAGGCCGATTCGGGTACGAGCGACAGCCGTGTACTCAATCGCGCCGTTCGCCTGTTGAAGGAAGAGACCAACCTGCGCGAGCTGGTGGCCATGTATCGCAGCGCCTTATATCAAGGGTAAGACCCGCGCATGAGCCTCCCTGAACAAACCATGACCGAACAAGCCGCCAAGGGTCCGCTGGGTGCGACAGGCGGTGTCCTGCTCGACCTGCTGTCCTATATCTACCAAGAAAACGACCGGCCCGAAAAGGCCGCCGTGCTGCTGGCGGCGTTGGAGGAACTGGGATTGGCCGACGCACGACTGCGCGTGTCGTTGGCGTTGGCGCAATTGCGCTCGGGCAAACCGGATACGGCGCTGGCCACGTTGGAGCGCGTGGCCATGCAAGGCGGGATGAGCGCCGTGTTCCATCTGGTGCGCGCCCAAACCTTAATCACCCTCGAACGCCGTGCCGAAGCCGAGGCCGCTATGCGCGCCTACATTGCCCTGCGTACCACCGCAGCCGCCTCCATCGCAACGACCTCCTAACCGCCTCGGCCCCCTATGCAACAAGTCCTCAATCGTGCCGTAGCCCTAGTCACCAGCCGCAACGACATCGTGCTGGCGGTGTTGATCGTCTCGATCATCTTCATGATGATTCTGCCCTTGCCCACTGCGTTGGTCGATGTGCTGATCGGGGCGAACATGACCATATCGGCCATTTTGCTGATGGTGGCCCTATACCTGCCCTCGCCGCTGGCGTTTTCGTCCTTTCCGTCGGTGCTGCTAGTCACCACTCTGTTCCGTCTGGGTATTTCGATTGCCACCACCCGCCTGATCCTGTTGCAGGGCGACGCCGGGCATATCGTCGAGACCTTCGGCAACTTCGTGGTTGGCGGCAACCTGATCGTGGGTCTGGTCGTATTCTTGATCCTGACCATCGTGCAGTTCATCGTTATTACCAAGGGCGCCGAGCGGGTCGCCGAAGTCGCCGCGCGTTTCTCGCTCGATGCCATGCCGGGCAAACAGATGTCCATTGACGCAGACATGCGCGCCGGCACAATCGATATCGACGAAGCCCGCAAGCGCCGCAGCCTGGTAGAGAAAGAAAGTCAGTTGTATGGCGCCATGGACGGCGCCATGAAGTTCGTCAAAGGCGATGCGATTGCCGGCCTGATCATCGTCGCCGTCAACTTGCTGGGCGGCATCCTGATCGGCACCATGCAGCGCGGCCTGACGGCTGGCGAAGCCGTGCAGATCTACTCCATCCTGACCATCGGCGACGGTCTGATCGCGCAGATACCGGCGCTGTTCATCGCCATCTGTGCCGGCATCATCGTGACCCGCGTGCAAACGGGCGAAGGCGGCCCCTCCAACGTCGGTAAGGACATCGGCGCACAGGTGCTGGCCCAACCGCGTGCTTTGCTGATCGCAGCCGCAGTGGCGCTGGGCATGGGACTGATTCCAGGGATGCCGACGCTGACGTTCGTCGCACTGGCTGCCATCGTGGGTACCGTAGGCTTCGTGATCCTGCGCGGCACCCGTCAGGTCGTTAACGAAAAAACCGGCGAAATCACCGAAATATCCGGCTTGATCGCCGACGGTCAACCGCCACCGAAATCCCGTACCGAAGGCGGTGCAGAGTTCGCGCCGACCCTGCCGCTCATCATGGACGTGGCTTCGGGTCTGCAACGTCATTTCAACTCCGACGAACTCAACGAAGAACTGATCAAGATTCGCCGGGCGCTGTATTTCGATCTGGGCGTGCCCTTCCCCGGTATCCAGTTGCGCTTCAACGACTCCCTAGACGAGAACACCTATCTCATCCTGCTGTCGGAGGTACCGGTTTCACAAGGCCAGTTGCGCCCAGGCTATGTGCTGGTGCGCGACACCGAACAGAACCTGCAAGCCTTGCAAGTGCCTTGCGAAGCGGACAAGCGCTTCTTGCCCGGCATACCTACACTGTGGGCCGAAGCGACCCACTCGGCAACCTTGTCGGCCGCCGGAATTCCGTTTCTGGACGCTCACCAAATTCTGACGTGGCATCTGGCGTTCGTGTTGAAGAAATACTCGTCCGACTTTATCGGCATCCAGGAAACACGCTTTTTGCTGACGGCAATGGAGCAACGCTTCCCGGATCTGGTGAAGGAGGCATTACGCGTGATGCCGGTGCAAAAGGTCGCCGAAATCATGCAACGGCTTGTCTCCGAGGACATCTCGGTGCGCAACCTGCGCGCAGTCATGGAAGCGCTGATCGAATGGGGTCAGAAGGAAAAAGACTCGGTGCTGCTGACGGAGTATGTGCGCGTCGCCCTAAAACGCCACATTAGCTACAAATATTCGAGCGGCCAGAACATTCTGCCGGCCTATCTGCTGGCGCCCAACGTCGAAGAAACGGTACGCGGAGCGGTGCGCCAGACCTCCGGCGGCAGCTACCTTGCGCTGGACCCGGCCACCACCAAGAAGCTGGTGGAGAACATCAAACAGACCGTGGGCGACATCACGACCAACTCGCGCAAGCCCGTCTTGCTCACTTCGATGGATATTCGCCGATATCTGCGCAAGATGATCGAACAAGATCTTTATGAGTTGCCGGTCTTGTCCTACCAGGAGCTCACCCAAGAAATCAATGTGCAACCACTGGCGCGAGTCGAGCTATGACCATGCATCGCCGTGAACGGGAGCTGACATGAGCGAATCGCTTGAACTGCGCGTGTTATCGGGTCTGCACGCGCAAGCGCGCTGCCCTATCCAGGACGACGACATGCTAGGTGCCGACCCCGCCTGCGATGTCGTTCTGGCCGACGCCGGCTTGGGTGCGCGCGCGGCACGCTTGCGAGTGGGTGCCAAAGGATGGGATCTGACGCTGGAGAATGCCGATGTACCGGCGCCGACTAGCGAACCCGCCACCCCGTTCAATCAGCCTCTGCCTCTGGGACCTGTATGGGTGACGGTCGCACGCCGGACCGATCCCTGGACCGACTTGCCGCTGGCCGCCAACGATCATCTGGCCAGCCCTGCCGATACCGCAGCGGTCATCGAGACGACAGAACAGCCTGAGATCGAGGCCGTCGGCGCAGGCGAAGACGCCAATAACCCGCGTCAGCCGCCCGGTCGTAGACGCAGTGACAATTGGCTGATGCTGCTGGGTTTGGGTACTGTCGGCCTGGCTGTCGTCGTGGCAATATTGATGATCTGGTTGTTGCCGAGCTCTCAACCGCCAGTCGTCAGTCGCCCGGACCCGCGCGCCGCGGCCGAACGTTCGGTGGGCCAGATCAATGCCGCGATCGAACGCCTGGGCCTGGCTTCACGGCTGCGCGTGAACATCACGCCCGAGGGCGCGACTCACGTCTCGGGCTGGGTGCGCAACACGGCCGAACGCGACGCGCTGGCGGCGGCTCTGGCACAGGTCTGGCCCATGCCGGCCATGCGCGTGACCAGCGAGGAAGCCGCCGTCCAGACCGCCGGCGCGGTACTCAAAGGCTATCCGATCAAATATGCGCCGCGTTACGACGGTGCCGGTCGTCTGACCGTGCTTGGCATCGCCGCAAGCCCGGAAGAGCGCAGCGCTGCCTTGGATGCTTTGCGCAGCCAGTTGCCTGGCATGACAGTGGTGGGCAACGACATTTTGCTAGCGCCGACCGTCGCCGATACGTTGTCCAATGCGCTGACCGATGCCGGACTGGGCGGCATCGCCCTGACGTGGCGCGACAACAAGCTTGAAGCCGGCGCGGGTGGCTTAGACGATATCCAGCTCGCCGAACTGGAGACCGTGCTGGCCCAGTTCAACAGCCGACATTTCGGCGTCGCAACACTCGCCACGGCCAGTCGTCAATACGCCGACACCGTGCCATTTCGCATTCGCAGCGTCGTCGGCGGCCCCGCACCATTCATTGTGTTGGAAGATGGCAGCAAGTTGCTCGTGGGCGGTACTTACAAGCGCTATCGCTTGACTGCCATCGAAGACAAACGTTTGCTGTTCGACGGCCCCCGGTCCGCCATCGTGCTGCGCTAAAGGCTGATTTCATTATGTCGATCACACCCACTGACCTCGAACAACGCTTAGCCGCGCCCGGCGGCATTGCCGTACGCGACGATCTTCTGGCGCGCACTCGGCAGTTGGAGCAAAGACTGCGCGGACGAATCGCACAGGGACTGTCGCGCGAGGAATTTCCGGTGTGGCAAGCCGCGGCCGACGCCGCTCACGCCGCACACGAAGTACTGAATACCTGGCCCATGGCCGACGAATCTCCACCCGCCGCATCCGCGGCTTTGTTTTCCCTTTCATCCACCAGCTAGGAGCACACCATGGCACTCGACGGTCTTTCCAACTCAACAGAAATCAACTTCAACAACCTGAACAGCGCAATTTTTTCGAGTCTCAGCACGCAGGAAACGTCGCTGAAGGCCACGATGAACACCATCAGCGTCGATTCGGACGGCAACGTGTCGCAATCCGATTTGCTGAAAATGCAGCAGCAATTGCAACAGTGGTCGATCATGATCGACCTGCAAAGCACGATGACCAAGCAGATCGGCGACTCACTCAAAGCCGTTATTCAGAAAGCATCGTGAAGTTATGGCGGGTGCGCGGGGCCTCGGTCTCGTGCACCGTCCCATCGGCCGACACCGACAGGCCGACCGTCATCTCGACCCAGCTCGACGCGGGATCGAGCGCAATCGGCGGCGCCCCCATGTCGTTCAAATTGACGACGTTGGACAACGGCCCATGCATGGTCATGCCGATGCCGAAGCTGCCATCGGCGCGCTTCTCGACATTGAAATCCATCGACAACGCGCCGACCGGCATGACCGGCGAGCCGTCGGATAGCTTGAAGGGCGAACTCTGGCCCATACCCTGCAGGCCGATCAGAAGTCCGGCGCAAAATTGCTGATTCATCAGGTGAGTCAGGGGCTTGAGCATGGGACCCGCCACGCGCTCGAGCGAATCCAAGGCTCGCCCGATTTTTTCGAGATTACTGCCGGACGCGGCACCGCCTTTCCATGGCGTACTGACGACATTCCCATCGGCGTCGGCGCCGCTGACCGACAGTGAAACACCGGTCCGCTCAATGGCATCCTTATGAAAGACCTTGTCCACGATGAACGTCCGACTCTCGCCACCCACCGGCACGATGGCTTCGCGACCGTCGGGTGTCCGCGTTCCAGGACTCAGACCGGGTACAGGTGCTTCGAGCTGTTGGGTCAGCGGGCCCCGGACGTCGTCTTGCAATATGGTCCTCACGTCGCTCGCGTTTGAATCGATCTCGACGCCGAACTGATCTTTCAACTGCTGGCGTATGTCTTCGGGCACCTGGATGAGTTTGGGCGATCCTGTCTCGCGCAATTCGTTGGCGGCGGCCTTGTAGTTGTTGGCCTGCAAGGCGACCTTGCCAGGATCTTCCTCCAACATGGCAATCTCCAAGCGTTTGAACGCTTGATCCGCCCTCGACTCAGCCATTTCCTGGCGCGCAAGCTGCTGTGATTCGAGCAGGCGCTCGGCGCGTCCTTGGGCGGGATCGGTCCCGGTCTCGAATGCACGGACCACATCCTTGAACTCGGATTGACTAAGGCCAGTCAGCACCGCGCCGGCCTGCTGGTCGCTCAAGCCGGTCAAGGATGCGGGCAAGGACAGGGCCTTGAGCATCACGGCACTGGACGAGCCCATACCCAATGTATCCACTTTCTCACGGCAGGCTTTCAAAACGTCCGCACTGTCGAACGGCTGACCGTCGGAGAGCTGTTGCGCCAGTGTGGCCGAAAATGCGTCCAAGCGAGTCTGCCCCTCGTGCTGCACGGCCCGGCCCACCAAAGCGAGCGTGTCGCGCTGGCTGTCGCTCAAGCCCTCGGGCGCCGCCAGTCGCCCATTGGGTGCCAGCGCCTGCGTTAAGGTGTGCAACATCGCGTCGGGCAGGTCGCGGACATACGCGTTGACCTTGTCCTGCGACGCGCCACCCAAGGCATGCAATCCGTAAGCGGCCTGGTCCAGGGCAGCGCCCAATCCGTTGCCGTCGGCGGGCTGCGCGCGTAGCGCCTTGGCCGCATCGGCCAGCGGCAGCGCCAGGGCTTGGCCCGCTACCCGCGCGTCCAAGGATTGCATAAGCTGATCCAGCACCGTGCCCGCTGACTCGCGCAAGCCCGGCGACACCATCGACAGCACAGCATCGCGTGCGCCGGGTTGACTCAACACACCCGTTTTCAGTGCATTCAGGTCCAGCATACTGAGCCCTTCCAGGTGCGCACGCACCCCCTCTTTTCCACCCGGCATGCGCCCAATGTCGCCACGAATCAGATCGGCCAGGTGCGCCAGGTCGGATGCGACCGCGTTCAACTCGCTTTTGCCGCCTGCCGGCGCAGTGAGGTGGCCCAGCAAATTACCGAGCGCGCGCGTATTCGTTTCGTTCCGATCCCGAACAAGCTGTTGTGCGCGGGCCTGAGGACTGGCCGAACAATAAAATGCCAGCTTGGAGAAGAAACTCCCGGTATTTTGGGCCACATTCGGCGAACTGGCACGCGGTGTCGCACCAGGCTCGCCCTTGAAACGCAGATTGCCGACCGAACCCAAGGCGCCCGGCTGAGGGGTCTGGATCTGAGGTGCTACAACCGGCTGACCAGCATGTTGGATGGCGGGCATGAATCGTTCCGTATGGTCAAACGCGCAAACCGAAATCCGGCATGCTGAACGCGACGGCGTGCGTACGGGCTTCGGGCGGGGCTGCGTCCAACTTCGATGACCAGTCTTGAGCCACCATGACGAGGGATTCCACCGTGAGCCGCAACCATCCGGTATCGGCACGGGATATTTCGAGGCGACGAGACAGAATGATCTCGTCGCCATCCAGGCCCAGCGTGGCGCCGCCGGTGTCGCGGCAAAACGCGTTGGCCCTCAGCAGCAGGCGAGCCAAGGCTGAGCCGCGCTCGGCTTCGACGGGGAAGCGTCCAAGCACTACATAGCAGTGCAGCACGTCCAGGCTAAAATCGTGTTCGATCTGAACCGTCGGCCCGGATTCGAATGCGAGGGCCAGGGTGCGCGCCTCGCTCAGTGCCAGCGGTACACCGGCTTCCTGGCCAAACAAACTCACCAGGCTATCCGCGTCCATGACATCTCCAGGATAAAGGGTTTCTTGCATCAAACATGTTAGAAACAACCGTGCTCATGCGCTAAAGGCAAACGTGCTCATCCGGCGCGCCAGCATCAGGCAAAAGTGCCCGCTGACGGCATGCCTGTACCGGCAGCGGGCACGTCACCCGAACCGTTGCTCAGCGGCCCGCCCTCGTTGGCCGATTCGATGCGATCCCACCATAGGGCCACGACGTTGGCGAACCCTTCGATCCAGACCGACAGCGATTCGAGATCCAGATCGGCACGATTACGCCGGTCTGCCAGGAAAACACGCCCCGTATCGAAGTCGGCACTGAAGGTCGCGCCTCGCGTGGCCTGCCAAAACACGTTGGCCGCCAGCAGCATACTGTAGAGGGCTGCGCGGCGCTCCGGCTCGACCTCTTGCAACCGGGCAAACAGCACCACGACGTCGTCTTCCGGCTCGTACTGCACATGCACATCGCGATCGTCAATCGTCAGGCCGACGTAGCCATCGTCGTTGGCGGCCATGCCGGTCGCACCGATCGACTGGGCCAACTCCACAATCAGGTTTTGAAAAGCACTCAAAGACATACCTTGCTCCTGTTATCCGTAGGCGATCAGGCTTTGGTGAACGCACCCAGGCCAGTCAGGAACTGGCGGACTTCCGGGTCGGGCAGCCGATCCTTGAGGTGACTTGCCTCTTTGCTGCCGGCGAAACCGGTATTGCCGCGCTGGCTGTCCAATTGGCCGGAGCTGGCACTCACCGTATAGTAGACACCTTGATCGTCGCCTTGTAATTTTTCGTCTGGATTCATCTCACCGCCCAGGTCCTGCAAGATGAGCTTGGACTTGAGTTCGACGTCGGTCACGCCACCACGGTCCTTGTCGCTCTTGCAGCCTTTGGAACTGGTGCCGGCCAGATCGGTGGCTTTGACCAGATCCAGGCTCTGCTCGGCCAAGCCCTGCAGCACCAGCACTTCTCGTCCCATCTTGGCGGTATCGCCATTGCCTCGCCTGAATGTTTCTTCAGTGAACATGCCGCGCACCAGATCGGTCTGACCGCGCAATTTCCCCATCAGGTCTGCGGCGTTCGCTCGGTCGACAGGGTCGGCTGCAGCATCGTTGCTCATAGTCTCCAGCCTGTCGTAAACCTCGCCTACAAAACCGCCGGGACGCGCGCCTCGGGCGCCGAACGCACCGTCGCCCAAGTCACCCACGAACTTGATCATATTCTCGGTGTTGTGTTCGTGCACGTTACTCCAAACGTCCATGAGGTGCTGCTTCCACCCCGTGGCAAGGGCATTGGTGCCAAAAGAGAACGTGATGGTGTCGACGTCGATCTTGGCGGTCTTCGGCTCACCCGTCGGATCTGCGGGATCGAAGACCCGCAGAGTCCGCATCGGACCCGAGTTGGCATCGAAAGCCTTGAACTGGTTGAAGGTATAGGTGCGCTCTTTGTACTCGTGCGCACTTTTCGTGGGAATCCAGTCGCGCGCGGTATCGGGCGTAATCAGATTGACGCTTACATGCACCAGACGGGGCGCAGGGGCAGCCGGGTCTTGCGCCAGCGCGGCGGCCCGCAGCCGATCATTGCTGGACAGGGCCACCTCCAGCACCTCCTTCGCACCGCGTTGGTTGGCCTCGCTGCGCGCCTCGGTGCCCCTGACATCCCACATATCCAGCACGCCATGCCCCACTACCGTGCTCATCACCTGGCCCTGCGGATCGACGAGACGGCTGACCTTCAGACTGCGTGCATGCTCGTAGCTATCCCTCACGCCCGAGACCACGCCGCCGGTCCGCCCGTCGACAAGCCGCACACCCAGGTCGGCATGGATGAACTGTGCAGGTGTGATCTGGCTTTTGTAGACACGCATCGTGCCATCGCGCATCACCGCCATATCTCGGTTGATAGGCTGCCACGTGTCGATGCTCGACAGCGCCGAACGCTCGGCCGACGCTATGGAATCCTTGGAAAACTGCGTTTTCAAGATGTCTTTCGGAATACCGGCTTGTTCAAGCATGCTGAGAAGCGCCTGCCTGACGTCGCGCTTGCCCTCTACCGCAGGGTGCGTCTCCTTGTTTTTTTTGCTACCTGCCTCAATAGGTTTCAATGTCTCGACATTGCTACTACTGTCGTAATCGTTCTTCAACGCGATCATCTTTTCGGACCACTGCGTGCGAACGTCCGCCAGGCTGTTCTGTTGTGCTGCAGTCAACCCATGGGTGTACTGCAAGCCGTCGAGTAGTGATTGACAAGCATGCGCGGCGACCAGGTTGCCGTATTTGATCGACCGGTCGGTTAGGGGGTCGGTCCTGCGCATTTCCTCGACATAGGTGCTTTTTGCGTCCAACAGATCGATCTGGCGATTCAAATCGTTTTTCAGGGTGTGGCAAAGCTCGAACTTCTGTTGCAACTCGTGGTGTACCTGCATGTCGGTGTTATCGGGGTGTGTCATGCTATCCAACAGTTCGGCCGCTGTTGCGGACAACCTGGCCGATTTCTCTTGAAGGTCGTTGCGACACTGTGTCAATTCGTTGGACAACGCCACGAGCGTGGTCTGGTTCCAGGCTTGGCGGCCGAGCAACTCCGTCGTCGTATCCAGCAGATCCAAGGCTGAACCCACATGCGGGTCGACGGCCAGCAGACCATGCGCGCCAGAGGCCAATCCGCGTAGTCCGTCGGTCAATGTGGCCGGGTCGCGCGCCACCGAGGCCAGCGGCGAATCCTTCGGCGCCTGCGCGATCAACCTACTCAAGCCCGGAAAGCGCGCCTCGCATTGTTTCTCGCGCACGGCATTATGATCGGCCTCGGCGGATCGACGCAGCAGGCTGATCTGATCTGCAGTAAAAGGCTTGCTGCCGAAATCGGCATGATTCTTCACCTCACGGCTGATCGCCGCCCGCAGGTCACGGTGCTCGACGCCTTGTAGTCCCTTGAGTTCTTGCGCCAACAGCTTTTCGTTGTTGATCGCCGTTTGCATCCGGTAGCTCTGCGCGGAATTCAAAAGTTGCTTGACGATGTGATTGGTCAGCGGCCGATCGTTTTGAGCGAAATCCCGTGGCAGCCCGCAAGCGGCCAGGGCGCGCTCGGCCCCTGCCTTGCCCTCGGTCTTGGTCAGCAGACTCAGGAATTGTTCCTTGACCTGAATGCGGTCCTGCGTCCTGACCTCACTCTGTGCGGCTGTAGGCGAGGAAAACCATCCTTGGATGCGTGCCGACAGGCGCGACGAGTCGCTCTGACGCACCCCGTTGCCGCCACCGGCGCCATCGTCCTTTTTGATTTCGCGTTCGAGCCAGCCGCTGCCAACCTGCCGAAAACTGTCGATGCCCGCGCCCATGCCTGAACCTATAACCATTGCATACTCTCCCGGCGCACGCTCATCGTGTGTGCGGTCACTTGTAAGTGACAGGTCTAGCGCGATAGTTCCCTGGCGATTTTGCAGCCGATTGTTGACGAGTAGGCTACTATCACAAAGCCTAATTGCGGAGCCGTCAGCCATGCTTCTGATTTTCCGAACCGTATCGCCCGCCGTGATCGCAGCGATGCTGACCTTGGCGGGATGCCAAACCGCGACTTCCACTATGACCGATCATAGCGGGACGATTAGCAGGGCAGACACAGTTCAGCCTGTGGCGCTGTACGTCGCGCACGCCCACGCTGGCACGGGCTGGGACGCCGTACCGGTGCCCGACGGCACGATCTACCTGGAAAGCGCACCCGTTTTGACGCGAGCCGATCTCGCCGATGCCACCGCCATGGTCGATCACTTGGGCAAGCATTTCGTCGGGCTGCGCTTCACCCTCAGGGGCGCGCAAAAACTAGCCACCGCCAGCGGCCTCAACAAAGGCGGCATGCTGGCGCTCGTCATCGGCCGCGAGTTGGTCGGCGCGCCGCGCATCGACAACACGCTCGATCGCGGCATGCTGACGTTCGAGACGCCCTCGGCCGCCGTCGCCACCGACCTCGCTGCACGCATTCGCGGCGACGCTTCCCGATAAATTTTCGATCCAGGCGCTCGTCATGGCGGACCGCAACGATCAATTGGCTCTTCCCCCCGATCTGCGCGCAGTGCCGCAGGCGCTGCAATGGCTGGAAGATATCGCGCTTCAAGAAAACTGGCCAGCACGCGAAGTTTTCGGCCTTAGCTTATGTCTGGACGAAGCACTGACCAATGTCATTTCGTATGCCTTCGACCCGCCGGTCGCCGAACCCGCCATCACCCTCGCCTGCTTGATCTCGAACAGCCGCATCGAGCTTGCGTTACGCGACAACGGCCGTGCCTACGATCCAACCGTCGGCGAACCGCCGCCCCTGGCGAGCACCCTGGATGACGCCTCGATCGGCGGCCACGGCGTGAGGTTGATGCGCCACTATTTGCATGACATGACCTACCGGCGCGAAATGGGGTGGAATCACCTGAGCATGGTGGTTCTCGCCAAATGATGGGAACATTCTTGCCCGACGATGGAACTTGAGCGATGTAATGGACACTTAAAGCACACATCTTTCGCTTTGCTTTCAGTATGCCCTCGCGTCCTCTTCCTATCGCGCCTGCAGCACAGCTTGCATTGCAAGACTCGGATCGCTTGCGCGTTTTTATCGATCCGAACGCCATTGCTTATAATCTCGCGCAGTTGCGGCGCCATGTCGGTCAACCTCAGCCACGGTTTTGGGCGACCGCCAAGGCGGATGCCTATGGGCATGGCCTATTGCACGCGCTCGAAGGACTGCATGCAGCCGATGGCATCAGCGTCCAAAGCCTGACCGAGGCGCATATCTGCCGCAACGCAGGTTGGCACGGTCCCATTCTCGTTCACGCCGGTTTGCTCAGCGCAGCCGAGACGTCATTACTGTCATTATCCGATCTGCATCTCGTCATCGGCGACGCCGGTCAGATCGAATGGCTGGCGCGGGCCAATCTCGCCCAGGCACCCACAATCTGGTTGCGCTACATCGGCGACACCCGTTTCGGCGGCTTCGACGATCGTCACTATGTCCAGGCTTACGCTCGTTTGCAGACCTTGCTGCGGCAAGGTCGCGTGACAGGTGTCGCGCATTTCAATCACTATGGCCGAGCTGAAGAAATCGGCGGCATTGTCGACGCGCACGCGCGTTTTTCTGCCGTGATAAAGGGTCTGCCAGGCCTCACCTCGAATTGCAATTCCGCAGCACTCCTGTTGCATCCCGAGCATGCGGCCACCACTCACTGGGTCAGGCCGGGGCTTTCGCTTTACGGCGCCAGCCCCCTACCCCACGCCACAGGTTTGGAACTGGGTTTAAAACCCGCCATGTCCTTGATCGCACGACTGACCTCTACCGTGCGACTGGCCGCCGGTACGTCATTGGGCTATAACGGCGCATTCGTCGCCCCGACCGCCATGCGAGTGGGTTTGGTTGCCTGTGGCTATGCCGACGGCTATCCGCGCAGTGCACAGACCGGCACGCCGGTCATGGTGAGCGACCGACGCACTCGGGTGCTGGGTCGCCCGAGCATGGACACAGTGGCCATCGACCTGACCGACTTGGATCACGTTTGCGCCGGCATGCCAGTCGTCATGTGGGGCGACGGCCTAGCCGTGGAACTGGTCGCCCGATCGGCCAATACGATTGCGGCGGCGTTGTTTACCGGCCTGACCGCGCGGGTTCCGGTATCGGTCGCGCACTAGCCGGCGCAAACAATAGGAAAACCAGCGTTCCGACGAAATAGATAATTCCCGTGACGGCCAAGCCCGTTCCAATGCCGACCGAGCCAAGCATCATGCCCACCACCAGGGGCCCCGCCATCTGCCCGAGTTTATCGGCGGCGCGCATGATGCTTATCGCGCCCCCCGGGCCGTACTGTTGCACGTGCGGCAAGGCCAGCAAATAAGGTGCATGCGAGGCACCTGCCAGACAACTTGCCAGGGCCAGCGCCAACACGGCCAAGGACGCGACAGTTAAACCGCTATAAAAATGCAGGCTGAGCAAACCAAGGCTACCGATCAAACCACCGGCCACGATCCACCCTTTTTTTATTTTCGACCGGTCGGCCAGACGCCCCATCACCGGCCCGAGGTAGATCACACACAGCCCATAGATCATCAATACACGGCCGATTCCCGATGCGGCCACGCCCTCGGCTTCGAGGTAAAGCGGCAAGGCGAACGAAAGCAAACCCACTTGCGCGATCGAGAAAGGAATGACGCTGCCCAGAAGCAGCAGACCGAAGTCGCGCGTACACATCAGGCGCAAGGTATCGCCGACATCGACACTGATACGGCTTGTCCGCAAGACGCGCGTACGGGGCACCTGGATGTAGTTGCGCATGAACACGAGAACGCCCACCAGGGGCGCCAATAAAATGACTACGCTCAACCCGAACACCGCGCGAAAACCAAGCTGCTCCATCAGCATTGCGCCCACCGCACCGCCCGCCAGATGGCCGGCAAATAGCCCAGCCACCACATTACTCATGTTGTGGCCGCGAAATGCCGGCGCGCTACGCGTCACGATAAAACCTTGCAGCCCCATCCATGTCAATCCATAACCCAGTCCAACGAATCCGCGTGCCACGGTGAACCAGACAAGATCCGGTGCCATCGCGCACGCGGCAAAACCCGTTCCGCACACGGCCAGACCGAGCAGCGTCGGCACGTGCCAGCCGCGCCGGTCGGTCATACTTCCCGCCACCAGTGCGGTCACCAGGCCACAAGCCATTTCAACCGATATCGGCAAGGCCAACAGCAAATGAGGCGCGAGCGGCAAGCCGCCGTCCGGCAGGCTGCGCGCGTACAAAGGCAAAAAACCTAAAGGTAGAGCCCATGCGAAAAGAAATCCAAACATCACGGGCCTGGCAATCCGACCGACATCCACACCGTCGTTGGCGCTGTGACGTGGCCCATTGAGCAGCACGGTCAGCAGCAGTGTTTCGACTGCGGCCACTAATGCCACGACCATGACGGTCATGGCATCGAACACCCGCGCACGCACCCCGGCGGTAATCACGCTGTCGGCCAGACGCATAATCAACTGCCCCCCACCGGGGCCACCTGCGCCCAAGGGCAGCGAGATGACCAGCTCGCCGGCCCTGGGTAAGCCGTGATCCACTGGCAATGGACCATCTGCATCCGCCCGTTTGATCATCCGTCCAGAGGCGTCGACCAATTCGATGGATTCGATCAGTGGGAAAGCTGCCGCGAGGCGCGTCAATGGGGCCTCGACGTTTCGCATCCGATCGATGGGGATACCAAAACTGAGCACACGATTCAAGTCGCGCTGCAAGCCTTGTGCCAATATTTGCGCATTGTTGCGCGTGATCTGCTGCAAATCTTCGCGAAACGTATTAATGGTGTAGGTCGCGTATAACCCTTGAGCCAGCATGAGGGCGATCAAAGGCAACACAAAATGAATATATCCACCCGAGGCCAAGCGCGCGGGCGGCACCAAGTACTTGAACACGCCGATCAGACCCAGGCCGACGCCCAGCGTCACCCATAACAAAATCGTGAAATTTCGAACGATGAATCCCTGAATGCCCGCTGCATGGGGCGTCACGGCCAGCATGGCGACCCCACGTATCACCGACGCGCCGTCGATCAGCGGTACGGCTACGACCACCCTTGTCTGGGTGAGTTCTACGACCGTATTGTTCGGGCGGTACGCCAATCCTTTAGGGGGCCTCGCCTCTGGAGCGACCACCGCACGGACAAATACCGCGGTATCTGCGATTACGTCGCCTTTTGCTGCCACCACCTGACCATCGGCCAGCGTCACCACAACGCTCTGTGCATCGCTTACCGACGACAGTCCTTGATCCAACAAAGACCCCAGACCGAAGAATTGCTCCAGTGGTTTTCCCAGTCTCAATCCGTTTTCGATGGTTCCCGCTATCTGGCGAACTTCGACTTCGACACGGTCAGCCGTCGTTTCTGCATTGAGACGGTACAAAGCCAACAAACTCAATCCACCGATCAGCGCTTGGGCGAGCACCAACACGACCAAGCAACCCAAGGTAAGTTTCAGAACCGGGCGACGATGTATTGCCTCTAACAACACGCGTACAAATGTATTGCCCATCGCCATGACCTGTGACTATTTAATTTCGGGGTAGACCGGATATTACATTTAGAGTAAGTTCTGGTGGTACGTTGTGTAGCAATTACGTTGTTTCATGTGTTTCACTACAACTAAATCGATGCGTTTACCGATCCGCTCCTTGCGTGGCAAGATATTTCTCGCTGTTCTTGGTCTACTGCTCGTGGTGGCGGGTGTCGTCATGCCCGTGACGCAACGCGACGTATCGGCGTCAGTGGAGGCCGGCGAGCGTCACGCGGTCGACAACGTCATGAGCCTGGCACTCCGGGACACCGAAGCACGCTGGAACGCGCTGCTCGATGACAAGATTCGCAGCGTACGCACCGAACGCGCGCAACTCATGGAGCTGGGTGCGACCCTGCAATCGGTGCTGAAGGGTTATGCCGAGCTTGCCGAAAACGGCGTGATCGATAAAGAACGTGCCCAGGCGCTGGCGCGGGCCTGGATCGATCGGCTGCATCTGGGTACCGGACGCAACGCGTTCATTTACGACGCCCAGTACGGCGTGATGGCCAGTAGCGAGCCCAACATCGTGGGCATGGATATTTCGGGTGTTCGCGATCTGAAGGGGCGTCGCATGGCGCGAGCCATGCACGACGAAAGCAAGGTGTCCGGTCAGGGCTTCGCCCTGTATCGCTGGCCTGGCGCACAAACTTCAGCGGGCACGACGCCGACGGGTTCGACGCGATATGCCTACTTCGGATACTTTCGAGCATGGGACTGGGTGTTGGCCGTATCCGACGACGCGCAGGGCGTCCTCGAGCAAGTGGCAACCCAACGCAAGCTCATGGAAACGGCCATGCGCCGATCTCTATCGAGCCTGACCTTGGCGCGGTCGGGATTCATGCTCGTCATGGCCGATGGTGGGCGACTGGTGGTGCCACCGCCCGAAAAATACACCGATTTACTCGATGCCACCGACAACGCGTCGGGCATGCCGCTGCGCGAACTGTTGCAAGATCGCCAAACCGGTGCCCGCTCGATCACCGTGTCAAACGATGGCGCACCGTGGGTGGTTCAAACCGCGCATCACAAGCCGTTGGGCTGGACCCTGGCCGCCGCAGTACCGGCAAGCGATTTCACGGCACCGGCGGCACGTCTCATTAAACGCCAGGCACTAATATTTTCCGGTGCTCTGTTGCTTTCTCTGGCCCTGGCGTGGTTCGTCGCCACCCACATCGCCCGGCCGCTGGACACCTTGACCAACTATGCGCGCAGCCTGCCTGAACAAGATCTCACCACGCCCTCGCCACCGCCTGCGCGCATCGTCGAGCTGGCCGACCGACACCGCGACGAAGTGGGACGACTGGCCACATCCTTTCTTTTCATGCAGCGCAAGTTAGGCGAGAACGTCGCGCGCCTGCTGGGCGAGACCGCCACCCGCGAGCGTTTCGAAAACGAGTTGAACATTGCCCGCGACATCCAGATGGGTCTCTTGCCCATTCCCCTGTCGCATGCGATTTCGGCGCGAGTAGAGCTGCGGGCCACCATGCTGCCCGCCAAAGAAGTAGGTGGGGATCTTTACGATTACTTCACGCTGTCCGACGGCAGTTTGTGCTTCGCCATTGGCGATGTCTCCGGCAAAGGCGTGCCGGCGGCGCTTTTCATGGCGGTGACCCGTACCTTGATCCGGGCCGCCGCCGAAGACGAAACCGACCCCGCGATTATCGTGCAGCGCGTCAACAATCGTCTGTCCGAAAACAACCCGAACATGATGTTCGTCACGTTGCTGGTGGGTGTATTGAATCTGGACAGTGGCAAGTTGGCGTGGGCGAATGCAGGTCATCCGCCCCCAGCTGTCATCGTGGCCCGAGACGGTTCCATGCGCTTATTGACTGGGCGTAGCGGCCCGGCATGCGGCGTTCAGGAAGACGTTCAATACACCAGCCTGCATGCCCATTTGCCGCCTGGCGAGATTTTGTTGGGTTATACCGATGGCGTGACCGACGCGGTCGATCCGCAGGGCTACCAATACGGCGACGCTCGCTTGATGGCGCGCTTGAATCACCCCACGGGAAGTGCCGCTCAGTTGACGCAAGCCGTGCTCAACGACGTCCATCGCTTCTGCGACGGCGCCGATCCTTTTGATGACATCACGTTGATTGCAGTACGACGCCTATGATTTACCGTTATTGCTTCGCCATGCTTTTGTCATTCGCAGTGCTTGCGCCTGGCGCCGCGCAGGTCGCGCCCATTGCGCCCGTCAGTGCCACCATATTGCCTACGACACCAAAAGCCAAACCCGACGGTAAAAAGTGGCGACTGGCGTATGTCGGCAGCGGCGACTACGCCGAATATCCGCGCACCCTGCGCGCCGTCGCGCAAGGCCTTCAGCAGCTCGGTTGGATCTCCATTCCGGACATCCCCGACAATCTCGATGCCGAGGGCACTTGGCGCTTTCTTGCCAAACACGCTAAGAGCGAGACGCTGACGTTTGTCGAAGACGCCTGGGTGCAGCCGGGCAATTTCGACGCTTCCTTGCGCCCGCTCGTGCGGGAAACCGTCAGCCGCCGACTCAAGGAGCGTGGCGATGTCGATCTCATCATCGCCATGGGCACCTGGGCAGGCCAGGACATGGCCGCGCTGGGCGCACCTGTGCCCACCGTCGTCGTTTCGACCAGCGATCCTGTCGCCGCGGGTATTGTCGCCAGCGCTGACGATAGCGGGATGGATAATTTGCACGCACGGGTCCAGCCGCAACGCTATCAGCGGCAAGTCCGCTTGTTCCGCGAAATCGTGCCGTTCAAGACGCTGGGACTGGTGTACGAAGACAGCCCAGAAGGCCGCACCTATGCTGCCTTACCAGCTGTCGAACAAGTCGCTAAAGAGCAAGGTTTTGAAATCAAGTCGTGCTTTGCCGTGTCCAACAACATCGAGGCCGTCCAGGCGCAAAGCAATGCCCTGGCCTGCTACCGCCAGTTGTCGACTGAAGTCGATGCGGTGTATGTGACGGTCCATCGCGGCATTACCCCGCAAAACATCGGGGATATCGCCGCCGTGTTGCGCGAAGCAAAAGTGTCGAGCTTCGCCATGCTGGGTTCGGCGCAAGTACGCGCCGGGCTGCTTATGAGTCTGGCGCAAGCCGATTATTCGTACGTCGGCTTGTTCCATGCCGAAACGATTGCGCGAATATTCAACGGCGCGCAGCCGCGCCAACTGAGTCAGATCTGGGTGGATCCCCCCAAGATCGCCGTCAATCTCGAAACGGCTCGACGCATCGGTTTCGACCCTCCAGTCGATATCCTGCTGGCGGCAGACGAAGTCTACGAAGAAAAATAAGCGGGAACTGCCAGGGGGCAAGATGTTACTCGACCTGTCGAGCGCGCCACGTCGGTGCGCGGTCAGCAGGAGATTGTCATGTCGCAGCAGTCCTACCTCGCCTTGCTGGATGCGCTGGCGCGCCGGTCGCGTGGTTTGGATCCCCGGGCTTTCCAAGAAGCGCAAAATCTGGTTGTGGCTGGACGCCGCATCGATTTTTCGTTCGAGCCGAACCCTTTGGACGAAACGGAAAGCCGCATCGTCTTGCGTTGCGAAGTCGCCCATTTGTCGGAGCCCGCTTCTGAGACGCTATGCCGCCTGTTGTTACGTGCCAACAACCTGTGGGCGGGCACGCGTGGTGCCACACTGGGCTTACGTGGCGACCGAGTCGTCATTGCCAGTGAAGCCGCTCGTCTCGCATCGCTGGATCCGGAGCGTTTGGCCAGCATTCTGGCGGGCTTGATCGAGCAGGCGAACGCCTGGGCGGCCGAGCTGGACGTCCCAGCATCCGACCGACATCTACCGCTGCAGCACCTAGCCTGAGGACCCATCCATGTCATTGGACGAACACTACAGCGCGGCGCTGACCGCGCTCGCTCTCGAGATCGGCGTGGATGCTCAGGCGCTAAACGAGTATCAAACCATCGTCGTCGGCGAGGTCACGCTAACCCTCTCGCCAGTCGCCGGCCCGAGCGGCCACGCCATCCAATGCGCCTGCAAAGTGGGGCCATTGCCGCCGCAACCTTCTGTCGACATGCTGCGCCTGCTTTTGCAAGCCAACACACTGGGGCCGGTCACGACCGGTTCGTCATTCGGTCTGCAGCTGGGTGCCGACGATATTCTGCTCGAGCAACGCTACTCGCTAGACACCCCACCCGCTGCGCTGGCGCGCGCGTGCCGCGCTCAATGCGAAACTTCTCTTATCTGGGCCGCTGCCTTGGCTCAGGGGTTGCCGCTTAGTCCTGCGGTCTGATCCAAGACCCGAATCAACATAGGAACCTCGTCATGACTCGCTATATACAGTTGCTCGAAGGCTATGCCCAGTTGGTCGGTCTGGAACCTGCGGCCGACCTGGTCTTGAACCAAGAGCTGCAGGTCGCCGGCCTGTCGATCGGATTGAACGCAGAGGGCGACGAAGAGGCGGGTAATGTGGTGCTGTTCACCAGTTTGGGGCAGGCGGCCAGTCACCTTCAGCCGGATCGCCTGATGCGCCTGATGCTGGAAGCTAATGCCCTATGGGCCGGCACCGGCGGCTGCACACTGGGTGTGCAATCCGGCACCGGCGCAGTCTTGCTGTGCATCCGCGCGCCGATCGCCCTGTGCAATCCAGGCAGCTTGGCCCGCATGATCGATGCGTTTGCGGATGTGGCCTTGTTATGGCGCGAAATTGTCCAAGGTCGCCACACGATAGATCTGACCGCCGCAGCGGTTTGAGGAGCACATCATGGTTATCTCCTCGATACCGGGCGCCGTTGGTAGCGTTCAGAGTCAGTCGCTGCCGTCGTCGGACACGAGTGGACACATTTCGCAGACAGTCCATGTCGGAAGTCCGGGCTCGGGTGGCATGCAAGGCACTATGGTCAGCGTGGGCGATGGTAGCGCCCGCGAACAAGTGCTCGACGATAGCGCACAGGCGAGTACCTCGCTCTTTGGGCGAGTCGTAAGCGGTTTCGGTGCGGTCTTGAGCGGTGCTGGCACGGTCTTGTGGAACGTTCACGAAGCCATGGAGCAAATGAACGGTTTGGCCGACGAATCATTCGACAATGTCGCCGATGAATCATTTGACGGTGTCGCCGACGAACCACTCGGCGGTGTCGCCAAACAGCCATTGAACGCGCCCGACGACCTCGATGAGCATGATGATGTTGACGATATCGACGACGATACCGTGTACTACGACTTCGACGACGACACAACAACAACAACAACAACAACAACAACAACAACAACAACAGCTTTTCGCGTCGACGATACCGGCGTGGACAAGCGAGAAATCGGCGACGACGACGGATCTTTGGATGCCATAAATCAAGACGATGATACCGTCTTGCAAAGGCAGGATGTCAATGTCGACAGGCGTCCGGACACGGTTGTCCAAGATAGCGATGATATTATCCCGATGTCTATGGAAGAATTGCTTGGCGACGATTTCGATAAGCTGCCACCGCTGGTGATCGGTAGTCAGGAAGAGCGCGATGCCTCGGAAGCCGAGATTCAACAGCCCCAACAAACCTGGATGGGCGGCTTACGCAACATGGCGGGCTGGGTCGCAGGCGGCGTCGTCAGCATGTTGCCCACCGCACTCGTCGGGCAGGCGTCGACACAACCCTCAGCGCAGGCAGCCGACGTTCAATCTCCCACCGAAACGTTTTCCGATAAGAACTTGGCGGATGCCGGTCGTCTGGTCAAGAAAATCGATACGGATATGAAGCGGCTGAACCTGCAACTGCATGCCTTGGGGGTTGGGTCTGCCCCGGGTTCGAGCGCGCCTCGGGAACAACTAGATCAACCCGAACTGAACACGCGCGACACGCTGAATCGCTGGTACTACAAAGCCCGTGGCGGCGCTACCGCTGCCATCTCGACGCTGGGCTGGGCCACCGTGGGGGCGGGTACGGCCGCTGTCGGTGCGAACTTGCCGGGCCTGAGTCCCGAAATGCTGACGATCCGGGCCACCGCTTTGCTAGGGGGCGCTTATCTGGGGCTATCCGCCCTACGCGACTTCCCGGAACTGGCCACCAACCATGCCGCTATCGCCATGCTTAACGACGAGATGCCGGCCATTCTTGCGGACATGGTCAAACTCGACGACATCATGGGCCAGGAGCGCGCACGTCAGACCGGCATGGTCCGTGCGATGCTGGTGTCCGAGAGTCGCACGCCGCGCATCGAGGCATTGAAGGTCGAGCTGGCCAACGTCAGCGAGACCTTGAGAAAGGTCGAAGCTGGCGAAGTTCAAGCCGCGCCGGAGCTGCTCCACGAGGTGGAGTTTGGGACCGGCAAAGCAAGCACCGAAGTCAAGAGCTTCGCCACTAAGGCCCGCGAAGCCTTCTCGTCCTTCTTCGAACCTATCGGGCGCGGGCTGGCCAGCATGGGGCGCTTCATTGCCGATTTGCCTAACGTGCCCGGTCGCTGGCTCGATGCCCGAGCAGCAGGCAAGGCAGAACAAGCGTATGCGAAAGAGGCCCAGTTGATGCTCAACGTTTTGGCCACGCCCGCCAACAATACTCAGATCGGACGCGGCGCAGATGTGCGCGCCAACGAACGGGCAGGGGCGAATGGCATCAAACACGATCTTTCCTATGTACGTAAGCAATGCCACATAGGAGAGAACTTGACGCGCACTTTGCTCAAGCAAGAAGACCAGGCATTTGGCGCCGTGGTCCACAAAGACGAGAACGACACCGTATCGGTGAAGGCTTCATTGACCACCGCTCGTGCAATAGCCTGGTATCTGGATACGATTGCGGCGCCCGAGAGCATCAACGATCCCGATGCACCGAAGGTCACTCGCAATGCGGATGGCAGCCTGACCGTCAAAGATCCAGACCGCAAGCTCTACAGTTTCCTGATGAACGTTCCGGTCGCCTATAACGGCGCAGCAGCTGGCGAAGACCAGCAATCGATGGCCTTCCAGATCGACGATCACCACCAGGGCATGCCCCAAGGCATGCATGGCATGCGATTCGAAATCCGGATGGACGACAACGGCCAGCAAGAGCTTCACCTGTCGTTCACTCCCAAAAAAGACGAACCCGTGTTCCAACCTTTGGGCGGTGAGACGCAACAGCTCAAAAATATGTATGCGGCGATGCACAGCACCCAAAAGCCCGAGATCGCTGGGGGGACGGATTTCACCACGTGGCCTGCAGATCGTCTGGCGGCTCATCAGACCAAACTTCTCGCCCAACTCACTCGTGAAAATGCCATGTACGATGCCGATCAAGAGCAAATCAAGGCACTGCAGAATTGGCGTAATCCGGATTTCATGTCCGGTCGCGTATAACAAACAAAAAAACGCACCCATTTTTTAAGTGGGTGCGTTCGACTGCGACCGTGCCTGAGAATCAGGTGGTCCACTTCCGATTTTGGCCATAGAAATAGTCGAGCACCCATTCGGACGAATTGGATTCGGTGGTCTCTCCCGTATCGGCCGCGCGCGGCGTGCTGGCTACGCGATCGGCTTCGTCACGCAGATCTTGCACGGTGAACATAAGACCTTGCTCGCGCGCCAGTGCAACGAATGCATCTTCGGCCGACGAGCCCGCAGGTATTGCCTTGACCTTGGCAGCCAGGTGGTAATCCTCGGAAACGCGCGCAATAAAACGCTGGACATTTTCCTTGCTCATGAAACTTCCTTCTTTTCAGGTCATTGAAACGGGAGTGTAGAACGTCAATCCCCCGGTGCGAGCATTCTGCAAACTGTGTTTACACCTCTTGCGGACCATCAGCTACTTCCTCGGTACCTACCGAGGCCTTGTACACACTCTCGCGAGGCTGCGCCACACTGGCCGCCAGACGCATCGTGAAACGTACCGCACCTTCGCCCAGCGCAGACGCGGTCAAACTACCGCCATGCGCCCGCGCTACCGCAGCAGCCAAATACAGCCCAATACCTAACTGGGCAATTCGCGCTTCGCCGTCGATCATATGAAACGGATCGAACAGATGCGGCAAGAGTTCGGCAGGCAAAATATAGCCGGGCACGTCAATATCAATAAGCGCAGCCATGTCTTCGTCACAATATCCACGAATAGCAACTGTACTGTCGTACTCGACATGTTTGAGCGCATGGTTCAGAACGGCGGCGAACGCCTCGCCCACGCGCGCAGGATCGCAGGTGACAGCAGCGCAATCTTCCCAGTGGGCCGTCACCTCGCGTTGGGGATAGGCCGCACGGGCGTTGGCGACCGCTTTATCCAATGCGGTTTGCAATGGCGCGTTGACGACTGGATGGATCGGCATCTCGCCTGTCAACTGCATTCGAGCAAAATCGACCGCCCCACGTGCCAACTCCCCCAGCCGCAATGCGCTGGCCTCCACCATGCCCGCCAAGCGTAGCGCGCGGGGATCGAGCGGCTTGCTTTTAAGCATTTCGATCGCGGCAAACAGCGAGTGCATCGGATTGCGCACGTCATGACTGATGACCGACAGCACTTTGCGCTGACTGAGGCCATGGCGTTGCGCTTGAGAAATCAAGCTACGAGCGAAAATACCGATCGACTCCGCGGTGCCGGCACAGTAAGCAGACGGTGCCTTATCGCCGAAAGCGCACAGCACGCCCAGACACACCCCCTGAGAATCGACGAGCGAAACGGCCACCAAAGCCTTAGCGGGTAATCGGGTCGAGTCTAGTATCGCCGAAATGCGTTCATGAGACCCCAAGCCAGTCACCGGTGGAACGCTGACGATGGCCGCGGCTAGGCGAACGGCATCGTAGAACCCGGCGTCCGCCTGTTGAATAACAGTCGGGTCGGTATCGGTTGTCATGTCGGACACTTCCTGGCCGCCGGCCGCCAGCTGCTCGATTTGCCAGGCTGCCTCATCAGGCACGGCCAGCACAGCGCGTTCCAGCCCGGTCAACGCCAGCAAAGCGTTCAGGACCTCGCTAACGACAGCTTCGGGAAAAACAGTATTCGATGTGGTCATGAAGAGATGCAATCAGCCGCCAGAAAGAGACGACGGTAAAGAGGATCTGCGGCGTAGCCTGGATACCAGCAACGCTACAGCTGACGAAATAACCCAAAAAAACATCACACTAGCGAAAACCAGGATCACCTTGCTATCCGACCACATCGGTGCGCTCGTCATCCAGGCGACAACGGCACCGACTATGCCTGCGGCAAACACGCATCCCAACAAAGTCCAAGCTAAACGCACTAACAGGCAGGCAGCGGCCGCGCCCCATACGACTGCGCACGCCACGACCGCCGTCATTCCCCAAAAAAGCCATTCGTAATGCATCATCCACCACGTCTGTAAATTCGGACAAATAGTGTAAATGTCAGTCAGTCGCACCAGGCATTCAGGTGCAGCGAGAGATCAAACGGGCCATGGTAACGCGCAGGCATTCAATTGGTTCGTAACCGAAGCATAGTGGTAGCAATATTCATACCTAAAAAGAATTGGAATGTTGTGTTCACAGGAAATCTGACATCAGGCTTAAATATTGCTGAATAAAAGCTGAAGTTCCGGCACAGTGCCGGCAACGCCCTGTGGAGAACACCATGCAAAACTGGCAAACCCCTTTGGTCACCCTAAAAGCTAATCGTAACGACATTGTCGAAGGCACCCTCGATCTGGAATGCGACAACGTGGCGCATGAGGGCAGCGGCAAAGGTTATCTGACCATTTCACGCGTCAACCCTAAGCCCCTTAAAGAAATCGACTGGACCCCAAGGTTCGTGACGTTTGCCTCCGTAGGTGCAGTAAGTCCCACAGAATTCGAAGTTTCCACCTACGAGATTGTGGACAACGGGGCATCCGTCCGGCTGGCCGTCGCTTAACGAGGCTAAACGTCCACACAATCGTAAATATCTTGAAACTCGTGGGTGCGCTGGGCGTATGAAATACGGGGTGTCGGGTTACATTTATCTTGTACGTCTCTACTTGTACATCCCTCATACGACGGCGCCTGGCGACTCGAAATCGCACCTCCACGATTTGCACTGCGTCGTAGCCCCCTGCTCTATACGTTGGCCCCCGGAATCATGACGCAAGTGCACTCAGATGTAATGTATCGTCTTCTCGTGGAAGGCGTAATCGACTATGCCATCTACATGCTTTCTCCAGAAGGCATCGTGTCGAACTGGAACGCCGGCGCACGACGTGCCAAGGGCTACACCCGCGACGAAATCGTTGGCAAGCATTTTTCCTGCTTTTATTCCAAAGAAGAACAAGCGCTGGATCTTCCTGGACGCGGGTTGGAGACAGCGCGCGCCGAAGGCCGTTTCGAGGCTGAAGGCTGGCGAATTCGTAAAGATGGCTCGAAATTTTGGGCACATGTGGTCATCGACGCCATCTACGACGGCGGCATGTTGATCGGCTTCGCCAAAATTACCCGTGACTGCACCGAACAGCGCCAACTCCGCTTGGATCGCGAGGCGCAAGAACGTCGATTCAGGTTGTTGGTCGAAGGCGTTACCGACTACGCGATCTACATGTTGGACGTCGAGGGCAACGTGGCCAGTTGGAATGCGGGAGCAGAGCGAGCCAAAGGTTATACGCAAGCCGAAATTCTTGGACGTCACTTCTCCTGCTTTTACAGCCAGGAAGAGCAAGCCGTCGGCCTGCCGCAAAAAGGCCTGGCCACTGCGCGCGACACCGGGAAATTCCAAGCCGAGGGCTGGCGTTATCGCAAAGACGGCTCGCGCTTTTGGTCCAGCGTATTGATCGACGCGATTCACGATGAATACAACGAGATTGTCGGCTACGCCAAAATCACTCGCGTTGTCACCGAACGTCGCGAACAAGAAGAGCGACTGCTGGAGGCCAAGGAACTGGCCGAACAATACAGCGAACAGATGAAATCGTTGTCAGTATTTCTGGACACGGTCGTCTCCAATATTCCTTCCAGCGTGATCGTGAAAGACGCCGTATCGCGCAAGATTCTGCTGGCCAACCGGCAGGCCGAACGGCTCTTCGGCAGCACCAGCCAAGACATGGTGGGCAAGCGCCCCCACGACTGCCTGGCTGGACCGGTGAGCGACTACTTCGACCAATTGGCCGACGAAGCGCTGCGTGCTGAAGGCGTGCATCGCCACGAAGAACAGATCGAAACGGTTCATGGCATGCGCGCCCTGCGTACCAGCACCTTGACCGTGCATGGCAACGATCCGCGCTCGCGCTACGTCATGCTGATTGCCGATGACGTGACCGATGAGAATGCCGCTCACGCGCAGATTCATTTCATGGCACACCACGACATTCTGACCGGCTTGCCAAATCGCAGAATGTTTCGCCAACGCCTGAACGATGTATTGCAATCTTCATCGGCGAATGGCCAATCTGCCGCAGTGCTTTGTCTGGATCTCGATAATTTCAAAACGGTTAACGACACGCTGGGCCACCAATTCGGCGACGAGCTGCTGCGCGCTTTGACAACCCGATTGCGCAACGTGCTGCGAGATAGCGATACCTTAAGCCGCCTGGGCGGCGACGAATTCGCCGTAGTACTGCCGCATATGGCTCGACTCGAAGACGTCGAGCGCACGGCCATGCGACTGATCGAAGCCGTGAGACCTGAGTTCTCGGTCGATGGACAAACGGTTTCGGTTGGATTGAGTATCGGGATCGCGATGGCGCCGGGCGACCACACCGCCGCCGATACCTTGCTGCGCTATGCCGATCTGGCGCTCTACGATGCCAAGCGCAACGGCCGCAACCAGTTCGCCTTTTTCACGCCTGCAATGGCGGAGGCCGCGCGCAAGCGGCGTCTGATCGAAATGGATCTGCGCGAAGCCATCATGGCGCGTCAGCTTCAACTGCACTACCAACCCATCATCGACAGCGCGGGACGTAGCATTACAGGCTACGAAGCATTGATGCGTTGGCAGCATCCGGTCAATGGCGTCATCATGCCACTTGAATTCATACCCATCGCCGAAGAAACCGGACTGATTCACGAGGTAGGGGCCTTTGCCTTGCACGAAGCATGTGTTGAGGCGATGACCTGGCAGACCGGCCAGACCGTGGCGGTGAACTTGTCTCCCGTCCAATTCAAGAACAGCGCATTCGTATCGTTGATCGAATCGGCCTTGCATCAGTCCGGACTGCCTCCGCAGCGTCTGGAGCTTGAGATCACCGAATCGGTTCTACTGGAAAACTCGGAAGCCAATATTGAAACACTGCGTAAAATCAAAGCCTTGGGCGTAAAGATCGCGCTGGACGATTTTGGTACGGGTTATTCGTCCTTGAGCTATTTGCGCTCGTTTCCGTTTGACAAGATCAAGATCGACAAATCGTTCACGCGTGACCTGGACACCAGCCGCGAGGCGCTGGCCATTATCCGCGCCATTAACGGCATTGGTCGTAGCTTGGAAATTCCGACGACTGCCGAAGGCGTCGAGACCAGCGATCAGCTCGATCAGCTACAGACCGAGGGTTGCTCGCATTTCCAGGGCTATCTCTTCGGTAAACCGCTACCAGCCAACGAGCGTTTGCAGTAGTTCGCGCGTCAAGGCATACCCATGCCCTAGGTCGGGTACGGAGACAGGAGCATACGGCATCGCGAACGCCCACCGCGGATGCGCGTACATATGTCGCAGATGACGCAAGGGCCTGATCCTGGCACGGACCCTTTGACGGTTACCGTGCATTGATCAGGCCCTGCTTCGAAACGAGCTTTGTCTTGGATCAGAACTCGATCGATGCGCTCAGCGAGAACGTTCGCGGCGCGCCCAGCACCAGATAGCCATTGTCTGGATAGCCGCCGACCGAGGCCCAGTAGTTGCGATCGAACAGGTTGTCCACGCGCGCGCGTAAAGTCACCATATGGCCCCGCACATCCATCACATAGCGCGCACCGGCATCGAATCGCGTCCAGCTCGGCACTCGGAGCGTGTTGGTGGCAGCGGCATACGACGAGCCGGTATGAACCATGCGGCCATCCAGCGCCAAACCCTGCACGCCCGGCACGTCCCATTCCACGCCCAGCGTGCTTTGGAAGCGCGGCACGCCGATGACACGTTTGCCATCGGTCGTGGCCGAACCCGTCTCACGCTGCCTGGCAGCTAAAAAGGTCAAGCCGCCCAACACGCGAACACCCGATGAAGGCTGGCCGTAGACGGTCAGCTCGGCACCCTGATGGCGGTCCTTACCACCGGTGGAGAAGACCTGATTGCTGTCCACGAAGCCGCGTGGCTTATCGGTGGTGAACAAGGCCAAGCCTACACCTAGATTCCCGCCATCGTATTTGACGCCGACTTCCTTTTGGCGTGAAACATACGGCTGCATGCTTTCCCCACCGTTTACCACCGGAAGGCCGTTCGCATTCTGGGGCGCGGTCTGACCGGCGCTCAGCGATTCGATATAGTTGGCATACAGCGAGACGGCCGGGGTGAGCTTGAAGACTGCGCCAGCGGCTGGCGAATTGCGGCTGGCCTCGTACCCCCCGGTCTTCAAGGAAGTGCCGTAGGCATAATCGCGCGTCGACAACCTTTGATGACGAACACCTAGCGTCACGAGCAGCCTCTCGTCGAACATCGACAGCGTATCGCCCAGCGCGTAGCTGGTCATCCGAGTCTTGCCAGTCAGACGAGGATCTGCCAGCTCGCCTCCGACAAAAGTCGTCGAACTGAAACCGGGCTTTGCGTAGTCGGTGGGGTTATAGATGCCGGTTGCCAACTGATTGCCGAAGTCCATGGCGTAGGCGTTGTTCTTCTTCAACGAGAAATGCGATGCCGCCACCACGAATTCGTGGCCGATCGGGCCCGTGCGCGTCTTAGCACGGATGCCGACTTCACCGGTGTGAACGGTATCTTCACGCGTATTGTCGAAACGATAGACACTGCCTGCCCCAGTCGCGGCATCGTTGACCGTCATGTTGGCAAGCGAGTTGTCTTCTTCGCTGCGACGTGCGCCTGCTGCGCCCCACACCGTGACCTTCTCATTCAGGTCGACTTCGCCGCGCAAAGTGCCGAACACGTCGCGCTCGTCCGAATAGCTCCAGTTCTGCGCGTAATTGCGGCGCGCATCCGGCGCCACAGGCACGCCGACTCCGCTGGCCAAGGTGACGTTGGGACGCGGAGCACGCAGATGGTTGTCCTGCCAGCCCACGTCGCCCGACAGACGCACATTGTTGCCGCGCCAGTCCAGCCCTAGCGACGCGACGCTGGTGCGTGCGTAATCGCCATCGATCGCCGACTCGCCACCGCGATGCGCGGCGTTAAAGCGCAGGCCGAACTCGCCGTCCTGGCCGAAACGCCGACTCACGTCGATGGCCGTCTGTCCCTGCATGCCAGCCAAACCCACCGTTGCACGGGTCAGGGGGTCGTTCAGGGCGCGCTTGGGCACCAAATTGATTGCACCGCCAATGCCGCCACCCGAGGGCGATGCCCCCGTCAGAAACGAAGAGGCGCCACGCAACACTTCGACTCGCTCGAACAATTCGGTGGCGATGTACTGGCGAGGCATCAAGCCGTACAAACCGTTGTAGGCGATGTCTTCCGAACTGACGATGAAGCCGCGAATGAAGAACGACTCCTGGAAGTTGCCGAAGCCACGCGCCATGCGAATGCCCGGATCGTTTTGCAACACATCGCCGACGCCGCGCGCCTGCCGATCCTGGATCATTTCGTTGGTGTAGCTGGTCAGGCTGAAGGGCGTATTCATGGCATCGCGCGTCCCCAACACCCCTACCCGTGCGCCGCGCGCCACTTGCCCACCGGCATAGGCGGGCGACAGACCGGCCGCAGAAGCGTCGGCGCTGGACTCGACTGTCACGGCGTCTAAAGTGGTTGCCGCGTCGGTTGCCGTGGAGGTGGTCACTTGTGCCTGCGCCGCCATACCGTAGGGCAGGGTCGCCAACACATAAGCCAGAGTCTTCAGTTTCATAGGTCAAATAAACAGAGCGTTGAGCCGCTCATCGGTCTTCAGCATAGCGGGATGCAAAGACGGGAGTCGGCATGCCACGTGTTAGTTGTTAGTAATAATAATTGTTATCATTATTTTACACATCCACAGAGATTGGGATGAAAATTTGCGAGCGACGGAGAAATGTTGCAGAACTGCGTCAGCAACGCAGGCTAAACCCGGATCGACATGCGCCGCAGCCAAGCCATCGCGACGGTGGCCTTGGCTATACTTGCCGCCATGAATCAGACTGTTGCGCTTGTGATCGGCATTGCCGTCGGTGTTGCCCTAGGCTTGGCGACCGAAAACCTGTTTATCGGCTCGGGGGTGGGCATCGCGTTGGCCATTGCGCTGGGGTATCGCGGGGGAAGAAAAGATAAGTAAAAGGCGCAGCGACAGCGGCCGCTCACCAAACCACCAGATTGCCGCCCTGCTGCTTAGCACGGTAGAGGGCTTGGTCGACCCGCGATAAAAGGCTGGGAAGCGTGTCGTCGGCCGCAAACAATGCGAGGCCAAACGACGCGTTGACTTGCGGTACCTGCTCGATGGCCAGTTCGGCAACGCCCGCGCGCAAACGTTCGGCCAGGTTTTGCAGGCCAACGGCATCGACGTCGGGGACGGCCGCCAGGAACTCTTCGCCGCCCCAGCGGGCCAGACAGACATCCTCGCGAACCAGTGCCTGGCAACGCTGGGCGACCTGTTGCAGCACCACGTCACCCACTGGATGGCCAAACGTGTCATTGATGGCTTTGAAGCGGTCCAGGTCGAACATGATGATGCCCGCGGACACTCGCTGGGCTGCCATGTCTCGCAAGACTTGCTCACCGAAGCGGCGGTTGTACAGGCGAGTAAGCGGGTCGCGGTTGACCATGATTTCCATCTGCGCCTGCTGCGAAACCAGGCGTTGGATCTTGCCGGTCAGGCCGCGCTGGACCGGCAGCAACACCGCAAGCAGGATGAATACGGGACCATAGGCCATTAGCATGTCAGTGCCACGCGGGGTTTGTAGCTCCTGCGGATGAGCGAACAAATAGACCAGCAAGGGCAGCGCCACGAACAGCCAACACAGCACCACCGCGATAACGGCTCGCTTGGGCGGCAGATAAATCATCGCCATCACCATCAGCGCCAGGAACAGCGCCGAAACTGGCGGGTAGATATCGATCAAGCGCAAATCAGGGGTGGTGGCTGCCTGCCAGGTGTAGAACCATGCCGGGGCGGCCAGGGCCAGCAACGCGATCGACAATGCCGTGTGCATGATGCCGGCCACCCAGAACGGACGGTACACCAATGTCATGAACAGACCCAGGAACGCGGCGCACGACAGCGGGCGCACGACAGCGGTGGGATGATCAGGTCCATGGGCTGGCGAACCGGCAAGAGCCAGGGGATGATCGTAGCGATGCCGGCAGCGATGGCCGTCAATCCGAGGGCGAGCAAGCTTGCAATGTGAATGAAACGCTCGCGGGAGACAGACGGTAGCATCTTGAGAAGGACTGTCGGATTAGGTAGAAAAGTGTAGCCGAGTGTTCTCGTGCCGGCTTGTATCCCGTGTGAATGGGCTAAGAGCCAAGGCTATCGTAGGAGAAGTTGCGCGACGCGCACGGATTTTTTTTTTCACACGAGAAGTGCCGTCTTTGGTCAAGCCTGGAATAACGCCGGGCAAGTGGGTCGTTTTGAGCTTATAGCTTCGTTTCGAATGTATGCTCTTATGGGTGGCCGACTTCCAGACTGTGAGTTTCGGCAGTACCTCAGAGGGAAAGCACAGAATCACCCACGAAACAGGCGATTGATGGCATAAGGATTGTCGGCGTAGCGCCAACTTAGTCGAACGGATGCATTGGTGCGAAGGAGGGGACTCGAACCCCTACACCTTTTACGGCGTCAGGACCTAAACCTGGTGCGTCTACCAATTTCGCCACCTTCGCTGCATGATCCAAGCCCATTATTGTAGCTTGCTTGTTAGAATCGTGCGCATGAATCCTCGTCTCGATGCGCTGCATCCCTATCCCTTCGAAAAACTCCGGCAATTGCTGGCCCCTGTGACAGCCCTGCCGAGCGGCATCCAACCGATCAATCTGTCCATAGGCGAACCCAAGCACGCCGCGCCATCGCGCGTCGAGCGCGCCATCACCGAAAGCCTGTCGGGCCTGTCGGTTTACCCCGCTACCCGCGGCGAGCCGGCCTTGCGCCGCGCCATCGCCGAATGGCTGGGGCACCGCTACAGCATCCCTGCCCCGGACGCCGACACCCAAGTGCTGCCCGTCGCCGGTTCGCGCGAAGCGCTCTTCGCTTTCGCTCAAGCCTGGGTCGACGACAGCAAAGGTGGCTATGTCATCTCGCCCAACCCCTTCTATCAAATTTACGAAGGCGCGGCTATTTTGGCAGGTGTCGAACCCTACTACGTAAACGCCGATCCGGCACACGAGTTCGGCTGCGACTGGGACAGCGTGCCCGAAGCCGTGTGGCGACAAACTCAGTTGGTGTTCGTCTGCTCGCCCGGCAATCCTGCGGGCAACGTCATCGGCGAGGAAGAATGGCGCCGTCTGTTCGACCTATCGGACCGCTACGGTTTCGTCATCGCCTCCGACGAGTGCTACTCCGAAATCTATCTGGACGAACACAATCCGCCGATGGGCGCCTTGCAAGCCGCGCTGCGCCTGGGCCGCAGCGACTTTCGCAATCTGGTGGTGTTCAGCAGCCTGTCCAAGCGCTCGAACGTCCCCGGCTTACGCTCGGGCTTCGTTGCAGGCGACGCGTCGGTATTGGCCAAGTTCCTGCTGTATCGCACCTACCACGGCTGCGCGCTCAGCCCGTTGACCCAATCGGCCAGCATCGCCGCCTGGACCGACGAAACTCACGTACGTGAAAATCGCCGCCTGTATCGCGAGAAATTCGATGCGGTGTTGCCCATCCTCGAACCCGTACTGGATGTAAAACGTCCCGCCGCCTCGTTCTATCTGTGGGCGGGCGTGCATGGCAGCGACACGCAATACACGCACGATTTGTATGCCAAAACCGGCGTGACCGTCTTGCCGGGCAGTTTCCTGGCACGCGACGCTCACGGTCGCAATCCGGGCGAAGGTCGTATCCGCATCGCACTGGTCGCGCCGCTCAGCCAGTGCGTCGAAGCCGCCCATCGGATCGCCCGCTTTCATCGCGACCACGCATGACGGCATCATCAGCTGCCCTAAGAAAAACACTCTCTACAAACCTGACAACGGAACCGATCAGCACATGACTCTCGATCTGCAAACCACCATCGAACGCGCCTGGGAAGAGCGCGCCACCCTGTCGCCGCGCGAAGCCGACCCCGCCATTCTGGACGCCGTCGAGCACACCATCGACGCGCTCGACCATGGTCGTCTGCGCGTGGCCGAAAAGCAGAAAGGCGATTGGCTCGTACACCAGTGGATCAAGAAAGCCGTGTTGCTGTCGTTTCGCCTGAAAGACAATGCCGTGATGGGCGATGCGCCGGTTCATTACTACGACAAGGTCGCTCTGAAATTCGACGGTTTCGGCGAAGCCGCCTTCAAGCAGGGCGGCTACCGCGTGGTGCCGCCTGCCGTCGCTCGCCGCGGTTGCTTCATCGCCAAGAACGTGGTGCTGATGCCCTCCTACGTCAACATCGGCGCCTATGTCGACGAAGGCACGATGGTCGACACCTGGGCAACCGTTGGTTCGTGCGCCCAGATCGGCAAGAACGTCCACCTCTCCGGCGGCGTCGGCATCGGCGGCGTGCTCGAACCGCTGCAAGCCAACCCCACCATCATCGAAGACAACTGCTTCATCGGTGCCCGCTCGGAAGTGGTCGAAGGCGTCGTGGTCGAAGAGAACTCGGTGCTGGCCATGGGCGTGTACCTGTCGCAAAGCACCAAGATCTACGACCGCGCCACCGGCAAGATCACCTATGGTCGCGTGCCCTCGGGTTCGGTCGTGGTGCCCGGTTCGCTGCCTTCGGCAGACGGTTCGCACAGCCTCGCATGCGCAGTGATCGTCAAGCGCGTCGACGCTCAAACGCGTGCCAAGACCAGCATCAACGATCTGTTGAGGGCCTGATAGATGACCGATCCCGTTCTCGCCCTCACCCGTGAACTGATTTCCCGCCCGTCGGTCACGCCGGACGACAAAGGCTGCCAAGCGCTGCTGATCGAGCGCCTAAAAGCCATCGGCTTCACTTGCGAGACCATCGAGCGCGGCGGGGTCGTCAATCTTTGGGCGCGTCGCGGTACCGAGCAACCGGTCGCTTTTTTTGCCGGTCATACCGACGTCGTGCCGCCTGGTCCGACCGATCTGTGGACCAGCCCACCGTTCGAACCGACCGAGCGCGACGGCCATCTCTACGGTCGCGGCGCAGCCGATATGAAAACGTCGATTGCGGCTTTCATGGTCGCGCTCGAGCGTTTCGTCGCCGACCACCCCGATCATCCTGGCTCGCTGGGCATGCTGATCACCTCCGACGAGGAAGGTCCGGCCACCGACGGCACGGTCAAGGTATGCGAGCTGCTGGCCGAACGCGGCGAGAAGCTCGACTACTGCATCGTCGGCGAACCGACCTCGGTGGACGTGCTGGGCGATGTGTGCAAGAACGGCCGACGCGGCTCGTTGAGCGGTCGCTTGGTGGTCAAGGGTGTGCAAGGCCACGTGGCCTACCCTCACCTGGCCCGCAACCCGGTCCACCAGGTGGCTCCCGCGCTGAACGACATCGTGGCGATCTCTTGGGACGAGGGCAACGCCTATTTCCCGCCCACCACGTTTCAAGTCTCCAACTTCCGCAGTGGCACGGGTGCGACCAACGTCATTCCCGCCGAAGCGATTCTGGATTTCAACTTCCGCTTCTCGACCGCCTCCACACCGGATCAACTGAAAAAACGAGTGCACGAAGTGCTGGATAAGCATGGTCTGGACTATCACATCGACTGGACCTTGGGCGGCGAACCGTTTCTCACCCCGCGCGGCGAGCTGTCGGCCGCGCTGACCCGTGCCATCGAGGCCGAGATGGGCCGCACGCCCGAGCTCTCCACCACGGGCGGCACCTCCGATGGTCGCTTCATCGCCAAAATCTGTGCCCAGGTGATCGAGTTCGGCCCGATCAACGCCACGATCCATCAACTGAACGAGCGGGTCGAGATCGCGTCGCTCGCGCCGCTGTCGAACATTTATCGCCGTACACTCGAACACTTGCTGCTGCGCACCTGACCGACACGGCCAGTATCGTTCGCACGTGCGACGTATTGCGCGGCGGGGCCTGTCGGCCTCGCCGCTTTTCCTTTTCTACCGACAAGCGCCATGGACACCTCCGCCCGTACCGAACTAATCACCGTCCGCGACCTGATCCGTTATGCAGTGACCCGTTTCTGCGCCAACCAGTTGACCTTCGGTCACGGCAGCGACAACGCTTATGACGAGGCGGTCTATCTGGTGCTACACACCCTGCACCTTCCGCCCGACACGCTAGAACCCTTCCTGGACGCGCGCGTGTTACGTCGCGAAGCCGCTCAGGTGCTCGATGTCGTCAACGAGCGCGTGCAGTCGCGCCAACCTGCTGCTTATCTCACCAAGGAAGCTTGGCTGCGCGGCCGCCGTTTCTACGTCGATAAGCGAGTGATCGTTCCCCGCTCGCCCATCAGCGAACTACTCGACGACGGGCTCGCCCCCTGGGTCGCCGACCCTTGGGCAGTAGCGCGCGCACTCGACATGTGTACGGGTTCGGGTTGCCTCGCGATTCTGGCAGCGCAAGCCTTCCCCGAGGCACACGTGGACGCCGTGGATCTCTCGCCCGATGCGCTGGAAGTGGCCGCGCGCAACGTCGCCGACTACGATCTGCAAGCGCGCGTGAGCTTGCATCAAAGCAATCTGTTCGATGCGCTGCCGCCCGTGGCTTACGACGTCATCGTGTGCAACCCGCCCTACGTCAATCAGATCTCTATGCAGGCCCTGCCCCGCGAGTTCAAGCACGAGCCGGTCATGGCCCTGGCAGGCGGTCAGGACGGCATGGATCTGGTGCGACGCATTCTCGACCGAGCGCCCAAGTACTTGTCGCAAGACGGCATCATCGTGCTGGAGATTGGCCACGAGCGCCCGCACTTCGAAGCAGCATTTCCTCATCTGGCCCCCATGTGGCTGGAAACTGAAACCACCAGCGACCACATTCTCGTGCTGTCGCGGGAGCAATTGACAACGTGATACGCGGTACCCATTTGACGGTGCGCCGGGGCTTAAAGGTCCTGTTGGACGACACCGAATTCGTCATTCATCCCGGAGAGCGGGTCGGTTTCGTCGGCAAGAATGGCGCAGGCAAGACCACGCTGTTCGGACTATTGCAAGGCCAGCTGGACGCCGAAGCCGGCTCCTTGGATATTCCGGCGGGCTGGCGCATCGCCAGTGTGGCGCAAGAGCTGCATGCCGACGACCGCCCGGCACGCGAATTCGTGATCGACGGCGACGTCGCCTTGCGTGCCTTGCAGGCCGAGCGTGCGGCCTTGGGCGACGAGGGTGACGGCACCCAGATCGCCAACCTCGAGATCGCGCTGGGCGAAGCCGGTGCCTGGGATGCACACGCTCGCGCCGAGCAGTTGTTGGCGGGCCTGGGATTTCGACCCGACCAGTGGATAAACTCGGTCGAGAGTTTTTCGGGTGGCTGGCGGATGCGCCTGGCTTTGGCGCGTGCGCTGATGGCGCCGTCGGAGCTCTTGCTGCTGGACGAACCCACCAACCACCTGGATTTGGACGCCATGCTATGGCTGGAGCGCTGGCTTGCCGCCTATGGCGGCACGGTGCTCTTGATCTCGCACGACACCGAGTTCCTGAACGCGGTCGCACGCGTCATCTTGCATTTCGATCATGGCAAGCTGGTGCGCTACAAGGGCGGCTATGACGACTTCCTGATCCAGCGCGCCGAGCGCCTGCGACAAACGAACATCGCCATCGCCAAGCAGACTCGCGAAACCGCGCATCTGCAAGCCTTTATCGACCGCTTCAAGGCCAAGGCATCCAAGGCCAAGCAGGCGCAAAGCCGCGTGAAGGCGCTGGCTCGCATGCAGGTGCTGGCGCCGCTGAAAACGGAAGCCGGCATTCACATCGCCATTCCGACACCCGAGAACATGCCCGATCCCTTGCTCACGCTAGAGCACGCGCGCATCGGCTATGGCGACACGCCGATTCTGGATAAGGTTCGCCTGATGGTGCGCGGCGGCAGCCGTATCGGCATTCTGGGTGCCAACGGTGCCGGTAAAAGCACCTTGATCAAGACACTATGCGGCGAGTTGCCCTTGCAATCCGGCGAGCGTCTGCCTGCCCGAGGTTTGGCGATCGGCTACTTCGCCCAGCATCAGTTGGACATGCTGGATCTCAATGCCTCGCCGCTGCTGCACTTGAGCCGCATCGCACCGACGACGCGCGAACAGATTCTGCGTAATTATCTGGGCGGCTTCGGCTTCACGGGCAACACCGTGCTGGACCGGGTCGAACCCATGTCGGGTGGCGAAAAGGCCCGTCTGGCCCTGGCGCTCATCGTCTGGCAAAAACCCAATCTGTTGCTGCTGGATGAGCCGAGCAACCACCTGGACGTCGATACCCGCGAAGCGCTGGCCGAAGCCTTGGCAGAATTCGGTGGCAGCATGTTGATGGTCTCCCACGACCGCCATCTGTTGCGCACCACGGTCGATAGTTTCTGGATCGTCGCCGATGGCGCTGTGCACGAGTTCGACGGCGATCTGGAAGACTATCGCGATTGGCTGGCGACGCGCACGTCGGGTAAATCGTCGGTATCGACCAGTGGAGCGTCGTCGACATCGGCAGGCTCCGGCCTCACGCATGCCGCGTTGCCCTCGAACGGGCGTCAGGACAGAGGCGAGGCGGCTTCAATCGAGCCAGATGAATCTACCGACAATGCAAGCGGCAGTCGTGCGAGCCGAAGCGGCAACGGCAACGGCAATGCCAGCCAGCATCCGGCCTACCCTTCGGCTAATGCAAACGCAGCACGCGTTGGCCAGGGCAACGCCTCGGCCATGACACCGGCAGACCGCAAGAGACAACGGCAGGAAGAAGCCGAACAACGTCAGCGCCTAGGCGCGGTGCGTCGTCCGCTGGAGAAGCAGATTGCTGCGCTGGAAGGCACGATGGAGAAGTCTCGCAAGCGATTGGCAGAGTTGGATGCACTGCTCGCGCAAGCCGATATCTATGAAGAATCGCGCCGCGACGAACGTATTCAAGCGCTGACCGAACACGGCGCACTAACCGGCGCAGTGGATGAGGCCGAGAACGACTGGCTGGCGTTGCAAGAGCAACTGGAAGCCCTAAAGTAGACGGGTGTAGGCGGATCGCCAATGCGGTTTTCTGGTGTGAGCGATACGAATGGCGTGAAGGATCGCGGCAGTACAAATGATCTTCAGCCGCGCTAGCGCTCGTGCCGGCTCGACCGCCTGACGACGCCCGTCGAACCGCCGAGGTTGAAGCCTCAGTGCGATCGACTCGCCTTGATGCGCTCGTGGTTCTCGATCACTTCTCGGGCCACCGCACGCAGCAGGGCAATCGCCAGCGCAGGCGAAACACCCGTATCACGGGCCAGCTCCTCCATCGCGGGGATGCGGTCTTCGCCATCGCCGGGCACCGAATCGCCATTCTCTTTGATCAACTCTTCCGACAATTGATCGGAACAGCGAAATCGCAAGCCCAAAAGCAACATCAATTGCTGATCGATTTCCTCGATTTCGGCGCGCAACGCCGCCGTAGTCAGGGGGTCGTGCAAATCATCGTCGGCCATGTTCTCAACCCTGCGTAATGTCCAGCTTGGCAATGCCCAAGGCGAGTGTCTTGGGCCCCACCTCGCGGAAGTGAATCTGGGCTTGGGCATCGGTGCCCGAACCGCTTAGACCTATGATAGTGCCTTCGCCGAAACGCGTGTGATGTACACCCTGACCGATTCGGAAGTGCTGATCGCCGATGGTTACACCAGAAGCCACGCCACGCGGCTGACGCGGCGCGATCTGACCTGTCGGCTGCCGTGCAAACGCATCCAGGCGACCGCTGGCCCCACGCTGCCAACCATTTGTATCGCCGCCGCGGAAACCGTTGGCGGACGGCACGCCCAGCCGGGGTGTCAGCCATTTCAAATGCTCGTTTGGAATCTCTTCCAAAAAGCGCGAACGCATCGCGTAGCGCGTCTGGCCGTGCAACATGCGACTCTGGGCCAGGCTGAGATACAGCCGCTCGCGGGCACGAGTGATGGCCACATACATCAAGCGGCGCTCTTCTTCCAGGCCGGACGCTTCGAGTGCGCTGTTTTCGTGAGGAAACAAGCCTTCTTCCAGACCCGTGATGAAAACGACATCGAACTCCAAACCCTTGGCCGCATGCACCGTCATCAATTGAACGGCTTCTTGTGTGGCGTCGGCTTGATTGTCGCCAGCCTCTAGCGCAGCGTGCGACAGAAACGCCGCCAGCGGCGTCAATGCCTGGACGACCACGCCCTCGGGCAGCTCGGCATCGGCCACGCCCGCGTTCAACGTCGCAGCCGGGTCGTGCTTTGGCACGCGCCCAGCGGGCAAACCTTCGAGGTTTTCCTCGGCAGCAAAAACGGCCGCAGCCGTGACCAATTCGCGCAGGTTTTCGACGCGTTCGGCGCCTTCTTTCTCGCCCAGATAATGCGTCAACAGGCCGCTTTCGTGCAACATGTGCTCGACCATCTCAGGCAATCCCAAGTCGGCCGTCTCGCGCGTCATGCGAGCAATCAGCTCGGCGAACTGCATCAGATTGGAGCCGCCCTTGCCGCTCACCCGAGCAACGGCTCCCGACAGACTGGTATCGTGCGCTCGGGCGGCGTCGCTCAAATTCTCTAGCGTGCGCGCTCCGATGCCGCGAGCGGGAAAATTGACCACCCGCATCCAGGAGGTGTCGTCCTCGGCATTGGCCAGCAGCCGCAAGTACGCCAAGGCATGCTTGATCTCTTGCCGCTCGAAAAAGCGCAAGCCCCCATACACGCGATAGGGAATACCGGCAGAGAACAGCCCGTGCTCCATCACCCGGGATTGGGCATTGCTGCGATACAAAATAGCGATTTCGTTGCGTGCGTGACCGTCGTTGACGAGACTACGAATCTCGTCGGTCACCCACTGAGACTCCAGCGCATCGCTGGCCATCTCAATGACTCGAATAGGTTCGCCTTCGCCCTGGTCAGTCCAGAGGTTCTTACCCAAGCGATTGCTGTTGTTGTCGATCAATGCGTTGGCAGCATCCAGAATGTGGCCGTAAGAGCGATAGTTCTGCTCCAGGCGGATCACATTGCCGCGTGCATAGTCGCGTTCGAAATCGGACATGTTGCCGACATTCGCGCCGCGAAACGCATAGATCGATTGATCGTCGTCGCCCACGGCAAAGATTTTCGCACCGCCACCGGCCAACAGTTGCAGCCACTTGTACTGCAAGGTGTTCGTATCCTGGAACTCGTCGACCAGGATGTGGCGGAAACGTCGCTGATAGTGTTCGCGCAAGGGCGCGTTATCGCGCAGCAGCTCAAAACAGCGCAGCAGCAATTCGGCGAAATCGCAGACGCCTTCACGCTGACACTGCTCTTCGTACAAGCGATAAATTTCGGCCAGGCGACGGTGATAGCTGTCGTCGGTATCGACGTGGCTGGACCGCTTGCCTTCTTCCTTGGCACCATTGATGAAGCGTTGAACGTCGCGCGGCGGAAATTTCTCGTCGTCCAGGCTATTGGCCTTGAACATCCGCTTGAGTGCGGCCAACTGATCGGCCGTGTCCAGAATCTGGAAAGTCTGCGGCAAACCCGCATCGCGGTGATGCGTGCGCAACAAACGATTGCACAAGCCGTGAAACGTACCGATCCACAGCCCGCGTGGGTCCAAGGGCAACATCGAGGACATGCGCGTCAACATCTCGCGCGATGCCTTGTTGGTAAACGTCACGGCCAGTAGTGAAAACGGACTGGCCTGGCTGGTTTGAATCAGCCAGGCCATCCGGGTGATCAGCACCCGAGTCTTGCCACTACCCGCCCCGGCAAGTACCAGGGCGTGTTGCGGTTCGAGTGTGACTGCAGCGCGTTGTTCGGGGTTGAGGCTATCCAGCATCATGCCGCGTAGCGGCGCAGACGCAGCGCGAACTGCTCGAGCCCGGCGATACCGCTTTGCTGGGCACGGTGGCACCAAGCCTGCAAATCAGCCAAAAGCTGCTCGCTGCTCGCGCTGGAGCTTTCCCACACCCGACCCAGCTCGCGACGCATGGCAACCAGACGCGACAGCGACGTGTCGGGCGACAAGGCCAAGGCCTGATCGATTTCAGCGCGTTGCGCCGGTTGCAAAGCGTCGTCGCTGCGATGCACCCAGCGGCGCACGCGGTGTAAGGAGGCCCATTGGGTATCGGCGTCGCTGCTGCGGGCGGTTTTCAAGCGGGACAGTTCTTCGCGCGCAGCCACTTTGAGCAATTCACCGTAGCGCGCCATGATTTCGTAGCGATGGGTGATCACGCCTTGCAAGGTTTGCAGATCCATCGTGGACTTGCCCGACTCGAGACGCAGCTTGGGAGCGACCTTCTTGACCTTGGCCAAGCCCGCGGCTTTCAGCACCGAGATATACATCCAGCCGATATCGAACTCGTACCACTTGCTTGAAAACTTGGCCGACGTGCCATAAGCGTGGTGGTTGTTATGCAGCTCTTCGCCGCCGATCACGATACCCCAGGGTACGAGGTTCGTGCTGGTATCGGGACTGGCAAAATTGCGATAGCCCCAGAAGTGACCGATACCGTTGACGACGCCGGCGGCCCAGAAAGGAATCCATGCCATCTGAATGGCCCAGATGGTAACGCCCATGGCACCGAACAGCATAACGTTGATCGCCAGCATGATCAGAATGCCCTTGGCGGAAAAACGCGTATAGACGTTGGTTTCGAGCCAATCGTTGGGCGTGCCGTGACCGAACTTGGCCAGGGTTTCCTTGTTCTTGGATTCGAAACGATAGAGTTCGGCGCCGCGAAACAGCACCTTCCAGATGCCGAACATCATGGGCGAGTGAGGATCGCCCTCGCGCTCGCATTTAGCGTGGTGCTTGCGGTGGATAGCGACCCACTCCTTAGTTACCATGCCCGTGGTGAGCCACAGCCAGAACCGGAAGAAATGCATGATTGCGGGGTGCAGATCGAGCCCCCGGTGCGCTTGGCTACGATGAAGAAAAATCGTGACGCTGGCGATAGTGATGTGCGTCAAGACCAGCGTGTAAATCACCAATTGCCACCAGGTGGCCTGAGTGAAACCGCCGGAAATGAAGGAGAGGATCGAATCCATAAAGCGTTTAGCGCCCCACACGTGAAAGAAAGTGAATTTTAACGTACCGCTGACAACTACGACATGAGGGTTTCAATTTAGTTCTCGAATCAAATCAAGGACTAAAGCGCGAGTTGCTGGATAAAACACCAGGATTTTCCGCCCGCGCTCGAAACGAAATGCACTACGCTTACCCGATAGGCCTATACGCGTGCGTAGCAGCCGATCTTACCGCCAGACTGTCAAAGCCCTATAGCTATCATGCCAATAAAATTATTTAAAGCGTCTTTAAAACCCAACAAAGTCGAATTAAGCCGCGAAATGACCATTATTTCAATAGGGCCAAGCGTCCTAGCTCTGGTGGGAGTCGTCGCTTGTGCCTGGCCCGCACACCACGCCCAGGCACAAGCGATGACGATCCGCGCAGGCGAAACCAAGGTGCTGGCAACGTTTTTCGAAATCGACAGGCGAACATGCCAGACGCTCGCCAGCCCCAATGTTTACATGGTGTCCGAGCCGTCGATAGGCCGCGCCCACATCGGCCAAACGACCGAATTGCACAGCATCCGGTCGTGCCGCCCGCAGGTGCTGCCCGTCAGCCAGGTGATTTATCACGCCCCGCTCGATGCGGCGGGTAAATTCACCCAACTGGCCTATAGCGCCAACTTTCAGCAGTTGGACCGCAACCACTCGCGCAAGATCGACATCGTCATCCTGCCCTGATCCTGCTCGCGCGAGATCAGGAAAAAACCTTAGTCAAGCCTCCGAAGCGTCGGTCTCATCGCTCGCTACTTCCTTCGTCGCAGCGGGCGCTGCGCCCTTGCGCTGAAACACGGCCGCGAAGAAACCGTCGGTACCATGACGATCCGGGCGCAGTTGCAATAAGGGGCCATCGCAGTCCAGTTCACCCGTCCGCTTGTCCAGAATGTTGCGCACGTCGACCTGCTCGAAGTCCGGGTACTGGCGCAGAAACCACTCGGCCTGATCCTGGTTTTCTTCGGGCAGCAAACTGCATGTGGCATAGACCAGACGCCCACCCGGGGCCACGCAGCGCGAGGCGCTGGCGAGAATACGGCGCTGCAAAGCGCACAGCTCGGCCACGCCGCCTGGATGTTGGCGCCATTTCAAATCGGGGTTGCGTCGCAAGGTGCCCACACCGCTGCACGGCGCATCCACCAGCACCCGCTGCGCCTTACCGGCCAAACGCTTGACGCGCACATCGTTTTCGCTGTCGATGATGACCGGCACCACGTTGGACAAGCCGCTACGGGCAAAGCGCGGCTTTGCCTTGGCCAGACGCTTGGCCGACACATCGAAGGCATACAGACGACCGGTCGAGCGCATCAACGCCCCCAACAGCAATGTCTTGCCACCCGCGCCCGCGCAGAAGTCGATGACCATCTCGCCGCGTTTCGGGCCGACCAATAGGGCCAGCAATTGGCTGCCCTCGTCCTGCACTTCGATTTCGCCGCGCTCGAATTGCGGCCAGCGATTAATGGCGGGGCGCCCCTGCATGCGGATGCCCCACGGAGAATAAGGCGTGGCCTGGGGCGAGAACTTCGCCGCCGGACCATGTTGAAGTCCGGCCAAGACCTTCTCGCGAACGGCCGACATGGGATTGACTCGAATGTCCAAAGCGGCAGGCCGATTCAAGGCGGCCACCAGATCGGCGGTGTCGTCCAATTCGACCAGCTTTTCGTATAGCCAATCGGGCAGACTGGCGCGCACCGCGGGGGCCAGAGTGTCGTCGCGCACGCTGCGCGAGCGATGCAACCACTCGCTTTCGTCTTCCTTCAGCACCGGCAATAAGGTATCGCGTGGCAGTGTGGCATCCAGCGCCAGAATGGCCAACCGGCGGGACGCCGGACCCGGGCCGCCTTCGGCCAGATGCTGATAACGACGCAAATGGCGCAGCGCGTCGTAGACGGCTTCGGCCAGCTCGCTGCGGTCGCGCATACCCAACTCGCGATGCGCGCGCAACCAGCTCGACAAGGCCGTATCGGCTGCGCTGGACCACTGCAATATCTCGCCCAACGCGCTTTGCACCTGGTCGATACGGATAGCAGCGGGCGGCACTGGCGTGGGCGGTGGCGCATTGGCGGCACGCAGTGCGCCGATGAAGCGCGAGTCGGCGCTATTGACGACGCCGAAACGGCTGTGCTGCGAGGGCGCCGAAGCCGCGCCACGCGTGGACTTACCCGCAGCAGCCTTATTGCTGCTGGTCTTGCCAGCGGATTTCGAGCCTGCCGGCCGCGATGGCTTGGCGGGACGACTACCGGTTGCGGCAGCCGCCTCACGGCGACTGTCAGCAAAGGTCGAAAAGGCACGCTTGACAGCGGGACGCTTGGGAGGAGATTGAGTCATAAAAGGTATCCTGCGGCTCACGCCTGCTGGGTAGGCCAAAATAGCCGTTGCGATTGGCCTTCGACCAGGACGCGCTGATCGGCGGTAAGGGTGACGCGGCCTTCGACCAGCCATTTGACGGCGGCCGGATAGACGGTGTGTTCGACAGCCAGCACCCGTCGGCTCAGGTCGTCGGGCGTGTCGTCGGCCAGCACGGGCACACAGCCCTGCGCGATGATGGGACCGTGATCGAGTACCGGCGTGACGAAGTGTACGGTGCAACCGTGTGCCTGCACACCAGTCGCCAACGCCTGCGCATGGGTATGCAGCCCCGGAAACGCAGGCAACAAGGACGGATGGATGTTCACCAGCCGACCCGTGAAATGGGCGACGAAGCCTGGGGTCAGCACCCGCATGAAGCCGGCCAGCAACACATAATCAGGGCGATGGCTGTCGATTTCGCTCGCCAGCGCCGAATCGAACGCTTCCCGCAGCGGATAATCCCGGAAATTCAGACCTTTCGTGGCGATGCCCTGCTCGGCGGCCCAGGCCAATCCCGGCGCATCGGGCTTGCTCGCGATGACGGCGACCACCTTGGCGGGCCAGCCCTGGCTTGCGCAAGCGTTCACCAAAGCCTGCATGTTGCTGCCCCGTCCAGAGATCAGAATGACCAGCCGACGAGGGCGATCGGGGGGCGGGGCCTGCGGGTCGAGCAAAGAAAAAGAGTCCGACAAAGTAAAAATCCGGGATAGAGCCAACATGAAATTGTAAACTCTTGGCGTGAAACCGATGCTCCGAATCTTTCGCGGCTTGCCGCCCCTCGCTTTGCGCGCACCCGCTGCGCTGACCATAGGCAATTTCGACGGCGTCCACCGTGGCCACCAAGCCATGCTGGCCCACGTGGACGAGGCCGCTCGCGCAAACGGGCTGACGCCCACGGTGATGACGTTCGAACCTCATCCGCGTGAGTATTTCGCCGAACTGGCCCATCGCCCTGAATTGGCCCCGACCCGCATTTCCGGCCTGCGCGACAAGCTGGACGCATTGGCCCGTCACGGCGTGCGGCAAGTGCTGCTACAGAAGTTCGACGCGACACTGGCCGACCTGAGGCCGAACGCCTTTATCGAACAGTTCCTGGCGGGTTTGCAGACCAAGTATTTGCTGGTCGGCGAAGATTTCCGGTTCGGTCACAAACGCGCTGGCGATGTTCAAACCCTGCGCGATGCGGGCCGCCGCCTGGGGTTTTCGGTGGAAACGCTGCCCGACGTCACCGATCAGCACGGCCATCGGGTGTCCAGCTCGGAAGTACGTACCGCGCTGGCCGTGGGCGATCTGCCCCACGCCGCCCATTTATTGGGCCGCCCCTACGCTATGGGTGGCCATGTCATCCACGGCCAGAAGCTGGGCCGCACGCTGGGTTATCCCACGCTGAATATACGCGTGGCCCCGCGTTGTGCGGCGCGCTCCGGTATCTACGTCGCCGTCGTGCATGGCGCGATCGACCGACCGCTACCTGCCGTGGCCAGCCTGGGGGTGCGCCCCAGCGTCGAAGACAACGGCCGTGTCCTGCTCGAACCGCATCTGCTCGATTTAGCGGCCCCCATTGACGCGTACGGTAAACTCGTCCGCGTCCAACTCCTGCATTATGTGCGGGACGAAGAAAAATTCCCCGACCTAGCGACCTTGACTGCCGCCATTGCGCACGACGCGCAACAGGCGCGAGCTTATTTTGCCGTACATGGACTATAAAACGACCCTCAATTTGCCAGACACCGCTTTCCCCATGCGGGGCGATCTGGCACGCCGTGAACCCGTGTGGGTCGCGCAATGGCAAGAGAATCGCGTCTACGAGGCCATTCGCGCGGCCAGCGTGGGCCGCCCCCGGTTCGTGCTGCACGACGGCCCGCCCTACGCCAACGGCGACATTCACACGGGCCACGCCGTCAACAAGATTCTGAAAGACATCATCGTCAAAAGCCGCAATATGGCGGGCTACGACGCGCACTACGTGCCGGGCTGGGATTGCCATGGCATGCCCATCGAAATCCAGATCGAGAAAAAATTCGGCAAGCACCTACCCGTGGCTGAGGTGCAGTCGCGCGCTCGCGCCTATGCGACCGAGCAGATCGCCCGCCAGAAGGCCGATTTTCAACGATTGGGCGTGCTGGGCGACTGGGATCGTCCCTACCTGACGATGGCGCACGGCAACGAAGCCGACGAGTTGCGTGCCTTGGGTCGTATCTTGGAAAAAGGCTATGTGTTCCGGGGCTTGAAGCCGGTGAACTGGTGTTTCGATTGCGGATCGGCCCTGGCCGAAGCCGAGGTCGAATACGCCGACCGCAAGGATCCGGCCATCGACGTGGCTTTCCCTTTCACCGATCGCGCGGCCCTGGCCGCGGCCTTCGGCGTGCCGGAAGTCGAAGCCGGCGCGGTCGTGATCTGGACCACGACGCCCTGGACCATTCCGTCGAACCAGGCGCTGAACGCCAACCCCGAGCTGGACTACGCTTTGGTGCGCGTGACGCCCGAGCCGGCGACCGGTCCGCTCCTGCTGATCGCCGCCGAACGGGTGGAAGCCTGCCTGAAGCACTGGCATCGCACCGGCGAGATCGTGGCCACCTGCAAGGGCGAAGCGCTGGCCGGCCAGCGCTTCGCTCATCCCTTGGGTGGCGCGGACGAAGGCTATGCCCGCAGCGCGCCGATGTACCTGGCCGACT
>CAMDNZ010000006.1 GCA_945903445.1 Bordetella parapertussis | reverse complement strand
CACATTGTCCAGCTGCTCGGCTAGCTTCAGCAGCCCTATCTTGTTTCGGATTACCTTATGATTCTGGGCCATGTTCATCTCTGACTTTTCCTTTCAGGGCTCTTGCCCTAGGTTAACGAAAATGTCAGATTAAGTTTTGACTAATACATTTTATCTGCCCTGAAAACGCCTCGCCCACCCGATACCCCCCTACGTCCACGACACGGCTGCTGGCACCTTGCAGCCTCGAGGTGGTTTCTTCGAGGGCCGACTCCGGCATGGTGGCCACCTTGTAGCTGGCGGCTTCCACCCGATCCAGCGTATTGCCCCACGTGACTGCCACGTCGATGCCTCCACGCTCGCCCAGCGGCGCAATCTGCTCGGCCGACAGGAGTTCCGCCACGTGCTCGAGGTGCTCCTGCTGCGTGGGATCGAGTTGACCGGCCTTCGACGCAAGTTCATCTTCTACCGTTTTCTTCGGCATGTTCTCCGGTGCTTGTTGGCCAGCTAGACGTTCCAAAACCAAGGTTTTGGCGATATCCCTGGGCGAAGTGTGCTCGTCGATGACAGGTGAAGGCAAAGGCTTGCTCAACTGATGGGCGAACGCCGCGTCGGCCAACTGTGCTTGGGGTTCGATGCCCAGCGTGTCCTGCAAGGTATCGAGCCCTTGTTTGACAACCTCCACCACTTTCTTGCCCGTGTCGATCAGGCCGGTAATGGTGGGCGCGTACTCGCGCAGCGCCGTGTCGTAATTTTTTTCTCCCGACAGATAAGCGGCGGCTACACCGGCGGCCAGGCGATACTCAGCATTGTCGCTCATGTTAAATTCGGGATTGGCGACCATGGCATGCTGGACGATACCCTTGAGCTGACCCGCCACGAATTTATTCAGCGACGAGCTGCCAAGCATTTTTTCAAGGTAGGCGTCCAGGGGCGCCCAGCCGTGCTCGTGCACCATGGTGGCCACGATCTTTTCGGTGGCGTGGTCGCCGACGACGGTTTCGGCGATCTTGGACGTCGCGCCGCGAACAGCACCATCGATGAGTTGCCTGCCCACACCGCTCAAGCCTTCGCCATCGCGATCCATATAGCCGCCCAGCATTTCGCTGGCAAGTTCTGCCACCGATGCTTTCATGTGCGCCATGTCGTTGTCGATAAGGGCTCCCCGCGCAAGGGGCACCAACACTGCACTGCGCTCGCCTATCGATTTATTCTGTACAGCGAAGTCGGTACCCAGCTCGACTGCCTTGCGCAAAATACCCTGCGCCAGAGCCTCGCGGTTGACTGAGCCGCCACTAATCCAATTAACGAAGCGATTGAGGTTGTCGGACTTGTTCAGCGCCGCGAAGGCCAGCGCGGACACCCCGATATTGATGGATTGACCGACGGTAACCATGGTGGGCTGTCCGGAGCGCTGCGCTTCAGGCGCGTGCGATGGGCAGGTTGGCCGACGATGCGGCGGCAGGAGTCATCGTGGCGACGACGTCCACTAGGCGATCCCGCCAACGCTCGGCCTGATTAACAAAAGATTCAACCTGTTCAAGCGCGCCGGTGGGATCGAGCAAGGATAACGGCAGCGTTTTAAAGAAAAGCACTCGGTCGAGCGCAGGATCAAATCCGAAAAAAGCGCCATCGGTGGCCAGGCCAAACAGGTGGAGTTGCAGCAGCGCCGAGAAAAAATTCTCGCGGTTGGACGCCGGGGCCTGCGCGATGGCGATGTACATCTGGAGTATGCCGGTATCGTCGTCAGATTCGAAGACGATCTCGAGCTTCTCGGCGAACTGGATGGTGCATCCTCCTGCCTGCGTGGCAGCGGCTAAATCCAGCTTCGTTTCCATGCCGAGTTGAACCATCAATTCGGAAAAAGTCATGATGCTAACCCCAATAATAATCGCTTGACGAGGAAGAGTGCCTCGCTACATCCCCTCTGAGTGTGATCAGAGCAAACATTTTTTCGAGTTGCGGCAATGTGTTATGAGTGACGTGATCGGGCAAATGGTTCAAAAAATTTCGACGCTCAAACCCGAATATGTAACAACCCCTTGAACCTCCGACCTTCGTCCCTATAATTAGCACTCCACCCCAGAGAGTGCCAATCGGCACCTGGATTGAACAACTGACCGACCGTCAAACCAATTAAAGGAGTTCTTCATGGCCCTGCGTCCTTTGCATGATCGTGTGATCATCAAACGCCTGGACAACGAGCGCAAAACTGCCTCGGGCATCGTCATCCCTGAAAGCGCGGCTGAAAAGCCCGATCAGGGCGAAGTCGTGGCCATCGGCCCCGGCAAAGTCGTTGATGGCAAACTGCAAGCCGTCGATCTGAAGACCGGCGACAAAGTACTGTTCGGCAAATACGCCGGCCAGGCTGTGAAGGTCGATGGCGAAGAATTGCTCGTCATCCGCGAGGACGAAATCCTCGCCGTGATCTCGTAATCCGACTCCCAGACCTACAAGGAACTCCATAACATGGCTGCCAAGCAAGTCTATTTCGGTGACGACGCACGCTCGCGCATCGTCCGCGGCGTGAACATCCTCGCCAACGCTGTCAAAACCACTCTGGGCCCCCGTGGCCGCAATGTCGTGCTGGAGCGCTCGTTCGGCGCCCCCACCGTGACCAAAGACGGTGTGTCCGTTGCCAAAGAAATCGAGCTGAAAGACAAGTTCGAAAACCTGGGCGCCCAACTGGTCAAGGAAGTCGCTTCCAAGACTTCGGACAACGCCGGTGACGGCACCACCACCGCAACCGTGCTGGCCCAAGCCATCGTGCAAGAAGGCCTGAAGTACGTTGCCGCCGGTCTGAACCCGATCGAACTGAAGCGCGGTATCGACAAGGCAGTTGCGGCTGCTGTCGCCGAACTGAAAGTTCTGTCGAAGCCTTGCACCACCAGCAAAGCTATCGCTCAAGTCGGTTCGATCTCGGCCAATAGCGACGAAAAAATCGGCCAGATCATTGCCGACGCAATGGACAAGGTCGGCAAGGAAGGCGTCATCACCGTCGAAGACGGCAAATCGCTGGACGACGAGCTGGACGTGGTCGAAGGTATGCAATTTGACCGCGGCTACCTGTCGCCCTACTTCATCAACAACCCCGACAAACAAATTGCTGCGCTGGACGATCCATTCGTCCTGATCTTCGACAAGAAGATCAGCAACATCCGCGACCTGCTGCCCGTGCTGGAGCAAGTCGCCAAGTCGAGCCGTCCGCTCTTGATCATCGCCGAAGACGTCGAAGGCGAAGCCCTGGCGACCCTGGTGGTCAACAACATCCGTGGCATCCTGAAGACCACCGCCGTCAAGGCACCGGGCTTCGGCGACCGTCGCAAAGCCATGTTGGAAGACATCGCCATCCTGACCGGTGGTACGGTGATTTCGGAAGAAGTCGGCCTGTCGCTCGAAAAAGCGACCCTGGACGACCTGGGCCAAGCCAAGCGCATCGAAGTGGGCAAAGAAAACACGACGATCATCGACGGTGCTGGCGTCAGCGCCGACATCGAAGCACGTGTCAAGCAGATCCGTGCTCAGATCGTAGAAGCGACGTCGGACTACGACAGTGAAAAGCTGCAAGAGCGCGTGGCCAAGCTGGCCGGCGGCGTTGCCGTGATTCGCGTCGGTGCAGCCACCGAAGTCGAAATGAAAGAGAAGAAGGCACGTGTCGAAGACGCCCTGCACGCTACCCGCGCAGCAGTGGAAGAAGGCATTGTTCCTGGCGGTGGTGTGGCGTTGATCCGTGTTCGCGACGCAGTCCGTCTGATCAAGGGCGACAACGTGGACCAGGAAGCCGGCATCAAGCTGATCCTGCGCGCCATCGAAGCCCCCCTGCGCACCATCGTTGAAAACGCCGGCCAAGAAGCCAGCGTGATCGTCGACAAGGTTGCACAAGGCACCGGCAACTTCGGCTACAACGCGCGCACCGGCGAGTTCGGCGATCTGGTCGAGCAAGGCGTGTTGGATCCCACTAAAGTGACCCGCACCGCTCTGCAAAACGCAGCCTCCGTTGCCAGTCTGTTGCTGACGACCGAAGCCGCTGTTGTCGAGCTGGCCGAAGACAAGCCCGCTGCACCGGCCATGCCGGGCGGTATGGGTGGCATGGGCGGCATGGACTTCTAATCGTCCGCAGTCGAACAAGCCCGTCAAAACCCCGGGAGGCGAAAGCTTTCCGGGGTTTTTTACGTCTGAACTGCGCCTTGCCCGCTGTGATGCAGATGTCTCTCCTCACCGGTATATCCCCGCTCGAACCTCGATAGTTCCCCACAGGGGGGCAGCACCTGAACGCGGTGCATCCAATTTCTCTTGACTTATTTCGTCTATAAACGAAAATGGATGATTATCGGATCGAGCACTACCTGACGGCATTCCGAAAGCAGAACGGCTATGCAACCTGGTTGACGAAGCTGCGCGACAAACGCACTCAAGCCAAAGACATCGACAAAGCAGTGAAGTACTGGAAAAACTGGCAAACGAGAGGCAATGATGAGAAGCAGACACGATGACGAAGTCATGGCAGAGATATATCGCAAGGATCCCGCATTGGCCTTAGGGATGCTCAATGACATCTTGGAAGACGGCGACCAAGGCGACCTGCTCATCGTCTTGCGACAACTTACCCACGCATTTGGCGGCGTACAGGCCGTCGCCAAACATGCACAATTAAACCCGACCCAGCTTTATCGGACGCTTTCGGCCGATGGCAATCCCGCACTCAGCAGCCTGACCGCCATTTTGAAAGCCATGGGCCTGCGCCTGGCCGTGCAAGCTCTGAAAAATGCCTGACGCGTACAAGGTCGTCAGCAGCCGGCTCCCCTGCCCGGCACACTATTCGCTACTCTCCAAAAACACCCGTGCACGCCCCTGGAGAACGCCCATGAAAGTACCCCACGAAATCCGCAATTTACGCGCGCGCTCGGTGGGCCAGATGTTTAAGGCGTCGGCGGCGCAATGGTCCAAGCATCGTGCAGCCAGCCGAGGTGCGGCACTCGCGCTCTACATGGTGTTCTCGCTCGCTCCCATGCTGATCCTGGTGATCGCCGTGGCGGGCTTTTTTTTCGGTGAAGAAGCAGTGCGCGCCGAACTGGTCATGCAGCTGCGCGACCTGATGGGCGAGCAAGGGGCCGAAGTCATTCAAACGGTATTGGCCAGCGCCCAGGAATCCAAAAGCGGCCTGATCGCCGCCCTGGTTTCTGTGGGCCTGCTGATCTTCAGCGCCACCACGGCCTTCGCCGAGCTGCAATCCAGTTTGGACGACATGTGGGAAGTGCCCGAACGCCAGCAACCAGACGGCATCGTCGGCTTCGTCAGATCGCGTTTTCTGTCCTTCGGTCTGGTTCTTGTGCTGGCCCTCTTCCTGTTGTTCTCCCTGGTTGTCAACGCAGCCCTGGCAGCGGCTAAAACCTATTACGGCGTATTGTGGGAAAACTCGGCCTTTGCCACTGTCGCCGGCGTGGTCGCCTGGTTGTTCTCGTTCTCGGTGGTCACCGCGCTGTTTGCGGTCGTCTACAAACTCTTGCCCAGCACCAAGCTGTCGTGGCGCGACGTCATCCCCGGCGCCATCCTGACGGCCATGCTGTTCCTGGTAGGTAAATGGGCCATCGGTCTCTACCTCGGCCAAGGCGGCATCGCCGACTCCTACGGTGCCGCAGGCTCGGTCGTCGCGCTCTTGCTGTGGATCTACTACTCGTCGCAAATCTTCTTTTTCGGCGCGGTCGTCACCCGGCAGTTCGCTGAGCGCTTCGGCACCCATGTCGGGCATGCACGCCCCGAAGGCGTGACAGCTGGCGACTACCGTCCGTAAAAGCGAACAGACCCGTGCCACGGTGCCGCACTTCGCCAGAGCCAATCTGGTAAAAAGTGTTCATGGCACTCACTCCTCAACCGGACGCTCCGGTATACAAAAGCGTCGGCGGCATCGGTCGCGTCTTTAAAGCACTGCGTTATTCGATGCAGGGCTTGCGCGCCGCGCTTCGCTTCGAGGCCGCGTTTCGCCAAGAGGCCGCACTCGCCCTCGTCATGATTCCCGTCGCATTTTTTCTGGGCCGCAACGCCTTCGAAATCCTTCTGCTGATCGCCGTGGTCGTGTTGGTGCTTATCGTCGAACTGCTCAACTCTGCAATGGAAGCCGTGGCCGACGCCATCACCACCGACACGCATCCGCTCATCGGACGCGCCAAAGACATCGGCAGTGCCGCCGTGCTGCTAGCGCTACTGCTGGCGGGCGGCACCTGGGCGACCGTCGCCTGGCTGCGGTTCACGGGCCTTGCCATCCTCCCGTAAGGGAGAGCTTCTTATAATGCGACCATGAACACTGCATTCGAAACATCAGCATCCCAGCGGCTCGTCATAGTTGGCGGTGGCGCCGGCGGTCTCGAACTGGCCGCCAAGTTGGGCCGCCGCTTCGGACCCGAAGTCGTGACCCTGATCGACTCCCGCCCATTTCACATCTGGAAGCCATCGCTGCACGAAGCGGCTGCGGGCACACTGGACATCCACCAGGAAGGGCTGTCCTACTTCATGCTGGCGCGTCAATGCGGGTTCACCTTCGTCATGGGCGAACTCCTGGGTGTCGATCGCCACGAAAAGCGCGTTCACCTGGCGGGTCTTTTTGATCACGGCGGCGAGCAGATTCTGCCCGAGCGCTCGCTGCGTTACGACACCCTGGTTCTGTCGGTGGGCAGCGTCTCCAACTTCTTCAACACGCCAGGCGCACAGCAACACGCCGTCACCCTGGACACCCTGGAGAACGCCGAACAATTTCGCCTCACCCTGCTCAAAGCCCTGGTCAAAGTAGACCAAGCCAAGAAAGACCAACCCGATGCCCGTCTGAACATCGTCATCGTCGGTGGCGGCGCCACCGGCGTCGAACTGGCGGTCGAGCTGGTCGAAGCCAGCGCCAGCATCAGCGCCTATGGCATGCCCCGCTTCAAAAGCGGACGCGATCTGTCGATCACCCTGATTGAAGGCGCGCCCCGACTGTTGGCCGCTTTGCCGGAGCGCATTTCGACAGCCGCTCGCGAGCGCCTGACCAGTCTGGGCATCAACGTCGAAACGGATGCGCGCGTCGCGTCCATCAGCCCGGAAGCCGTCGAAACCGCCGATGGTCGACGCTTCCCTGCCCTCATTTCCTTATGGGCAGCGGGCATCCAAGGCCCCGCACTGTTGAAGACGCTCGACCTGCCCTTGAACCGCAACGGCCAGCTCGAAGTCAACGGCGTTCTGCAATCGCCCGACCCCTTCATCTATGCCCTGGGCGACTGCGCCGCGGCCCCATGGAAAGACGGTCGCACCGTGCCCGCACGCGCACAAGCCGCTCACCAGCAAGCCGACTACCTTTACGCCCGCTTGAGCAAAACCCTACGCGGCCAGCCCACCGACGACACCCCCTACCATTACGAAGATCATGGTTCCTTGATCTCGCTGGGCCAGAGCGCGGGGGTCGGCAGCCTGATGGGCAAGCTCAGCGGGCGCGGGCTGTTCGTCAGCGGTACACTTGCACGGCTCATGTACATGAGCCTGCACCTGATGCATCACCGGGCCATTCTGGGCTTCTGGCGCACGGCCACTCTTGCACTGGGCCGCTTGCTCACCCGCCGCAGCCGCCCACGCGTCAAGATGCACTAAGCCTACGAACTCAAGACAGCGACATCATTGATGAATTACTCCGAACGCCTGAACCACGCCTGGCAGACCACCAACTCGCTGCTCACGGTGGGACTGGATCCTGACGTCCTGCGTTTCCCGGCCGAGTTGCAAGACCAGCCAGACGCCATCTTCCGATTCTGTCGCGACATCGTGGACGCCACGGCGCCCTACGCCTGCGCCTTCAAGCCGCAGATCGCCTACTTCCACGCCCATCGCGCCGAAGAGCAACTGGAAGCCTTGTGCGCTCACATCCGCGAGCGTCATCCCGATCTCACCATCGTTCTGGACGCCAAGCGTGGCGACATCGGCTCGACCGCCGAACAGTATGCACGCGAAGCTTTCGAGCGCTACCAGGCGCACGCCGTCACCATTAGCCCCTATCTGGGCTTAGACTCGGTCGAGCCCTATTTGGCGTGGAGTGACCGTGGCGTGTTCATTCTGTGCCGCACCTCCAACTCTGGCGGTTCCGACCTGCAATTCCTGAAAACCGAAGACGGCACGCCGCTCTACCTGCACGTCGCGGGCTTGGTCGCGGACAAGTGGAATGCACATGGTCAATGCGGGTTGGTCGTGGGTGCGACCTTCCCCAAAGAGCTCGCGGCCGTACGTGAACGAGTCGGCGATGCCATGCCCTTGCTGGTGCCGGGTATTGGCGCACAAGGCGGCGACATCGCGGCTACCGTAGCCAGTGGACGCACCACCGACAACACCGGCATGTTGATCAATTCGTCGCGGTCTATTTTGTATGCCAGCGGCAAAGACGATTGGCGCGAAGCGGCGGCGAAGGCTGCACGCGAACTGCGCGACGCCATCAACTGCGAACGCGGTCAAGGCACAGCCCGGATAAACGATTAACGAACGCGGCGCGTCGCGACGGCCAAGAGCCGCGCGACGCCCTTATGCCAATCGTCAAGTAGCGTGCTTGTGACTCGGCCCGTCTATATGTCGCATGACCTGGCGCGCGTATGGGTGGGCCCAGGCGCATTCACGAACCATAGACTTTAAGCGGCAGTCCGCACATCGGTGGAATGCGTTCCAACCGCCTGCAGCACGCCTTGCAGCGCGAACGCCACGGCTTGCATACGAATCTGCGCCCGATCGCCCTCGAAAATATGCGTCGCGGCCTGGCTCGTAATGCCTTCACCTGCCCGAGTGGCAAAGCCGAAACATACCAGCCCCACAGGCTTGCCGGCAGTCCCGCCATCCGGCCCGGCAATACCGGTCACGGACACCGCTACATCAGCTTCGGCGCAAGCCAGCAACATCCCGCTGGCCATCTCGAGCGCCACCGGTTCGCTTACGGCACCGTACTCGACCAGCGCCACTTCCGACACCCCAAGGTCTTCGCGCTTAGCCCAATTGCTATACGTCACATAGCCGCGCTCGAACCACGCACTGGCTCCAGGCACTGCCGTCACGGCCCCTGCCAACAACCCACCCGTGCAAGACTCGGCAGTCGCCAGCTTCCTGCCAGAGCGTTGCAAATCCTGACCCAGTTGCTCGGCCAGTGCATATATATCCAATGTGCTGCTCATCATCCAAACACCCCTAGCCTCGTAGCAACCAGCATGACGAGGATCGCGTACAGCGCGGCAAGAATGTCGTCGAACATCACACCTAAGCCGCCCTTTATCCTGGCGTCACACCATTTAATGGGTGGTGGCTTGGCAATGTCGAAGAACCGGAACAGCAGGAACGCGGCAAGCTCGGGCCACCAGCCCGACGGCGACAGCCACAGAACCAGCCAGAACGCCACCATCTCGTCCCACACCATGCCCAGATGATCGTGAGTGTCGAGTTCGCGGCAGACTTGCAAGCAGGCCCAACAGCCGTACGCAAACGCCACCGCAAGAAACAGACCTACTGCAACATCAGAGGCCATGAACGGTTGGGCTGCAATCCACAGTAACCACGCCGCCAGCGTGCCCCAAGTGCCGGATGCAGGTCGAATCAATCCCGACCCAAAACCGAACACCACCAGCCGGGTAGGCGTACGAAACACCCATGCAGCCGATGGATAAGGTTCGCGTTGACGCGAGGCAATCGATTGAGGCTCGGTGCCGGGAGGAGTCGGAATTTGAGTCACGCCTAGCCTTCTGAAAAATGATCGAAACCGCCACGCAGCAACTGCATAGGTTGACCGTTGACGTCCAACACCTGCAAGCCGCCCCCGGCGATCACACGTCCCACCCGTGTCACCGGGGTGCCCGCTGCGCGAGCCGCTTGCAGCACGGCGTCGCGCTGGTTCGGGCCTGCGGTAAAACACAACTCGTAGACATCGCCACCGCCCAATACAGCCGAGGCGATGCGTTCGGCAGGCAATGCTAGCAATGCGGGATCGACCGGCAGCGCGGCATAATCCAACACCGCCCCGACGCCGCTGGCCGTCAGAATGTGCCCGAGGTCTTGCACGATCCCATCCGAAATATCCAGCGCTGCACGAGCAATGCCGCCCAAAGCCGCGCCTAAGCCCAAACGGGGCTGCGGTCGCTCCAGCGCCTGCCGCGTCGCGTCCAGCAAACCTGGCACGGCTGGCCATTCCCTGGCGAGCAGACGATACGCCACATCGGCTCGCCCCAAGGTTCCGGACACCCAGATGTCGTCGCCCACGACGGCTGCATCGCGGCGCAGCGCATGCTGCGGCAGCACTGCGCCATATACGGTCACACTAATAACGATATCTCTTTGGCTGCGCGTTGTGTCGCCGCCGATCAAAGGACAGCCCGACCGGTCGGCAAATTCATGAAAACCCTGAGCGAACCCGCTCAGCCAATTCTCATCGACGGATGGCAATCCTAGCCCCAGAACACACGCCAGAGGCGTCGCACCCATGGCGGCCAAATCGCTCAGATTGACGGCCAGCGCCTTGTGCCCCAAGGCGGCAGGATCGACATTGGAAAAAAAATGCCGCCCTTCGAGCAGCAGATCGGTGCTGGTGGCCAGTTGATGGCCCACCGGCACCGAGAACAACGCGCAATCGTCGCCCACGCCCAGCATACCGGCAGGCGCCGGCCGTTTGAAGTGGCGAGCAATGAGATCGAATTCGCCAGCCATGGCGTTGAGCCGCTCGACGCTTAGCGGCGAGCCGCTGGCTTCGTTTCCATCGGACGGGCTTGAGCCGCAACCTTGTCCAGCACGCCGTTGACGAATTTGAAGCCGTCGGTGCCACCGAACGATTTGGCCAATTCGACCGCCTCGTTGATGGCGACTTTGTACGGCACTTCGATGTGATTTACCAGCTCGAAGCTGCCGATCAACAAAATGCCGTGCTCGATCGGCGACAGTTCGGTCAGCGGTCGGTCGATAAAGGGCGTGAAGCGCTCACGCAAATCGTCGGCCTCGCGCACCACCCCGTGCAGCAGCGTGTTGAACCACTGCGCATCGGCCTCGGAAAAATCGTCGGCGTCGCGCAAATGGGCATCGATCGCACCGGTGTGCTCGACGCCCGTGCCCCCACGCACCAGCCACGCATAAATGCCTTGCAACGCGAACTCGCGCGCGGCACGGCGAGCACTGCGCGGCTTCGGTGCCACGCCGCTATCAGCGTCGGGGTTGGTCTTGTTGGTCGTCAAAATCTTCGTCCTCGTCTTCGTCTTCGTCGTCTTCCTCGGGTTCGAGGTAGGCAATCAGGTTGGCCATTTCGACCGCGGCGCGGGCGCAATCGCGGCCCTTCTCAGTCGCGCGGCTTTGGGCTTGTTCGTCGTTCTCGGTGGTCAACACGCCATTGGCAACCGGGATACCGGTTTCGAGCGCGACCCGCGCGACGGCCGAAGCCATCTCGTTGCTCACGATCTCGAAATGATAAGTTTCGCCGCGCACCACGGCACCCAGGGCGATCAGGGCATCGAACTCGCCCGATTCTGCCATGCGGGCCACGGTGATGCCGATCTCCAGTGCGCCAGGCACCGATACGACCATCACGTCTTGCTCTTCGACGCCCATCTCGGCCAATTCGGCCAGGCAGGCTTGTAATTCAGCTTGACCAATGTCTTCGTTGAAGCGGGCGCGGACGATACCGATATGCAGCCCTTCGCCGTCGAAATCGGGTTCCAGGAAATAGGGGTTCATGGCTCAGCCTCATGGATATGACGCAGCGGGACATCGCCCGATGCAGGGGTTGGGGAGCAAAAAGGTGTTCACGCCGGATCGCAATCGTAACCCGTAACCGTCAGGGAAAACCCCGTCATGCTGGGCATCTTGCGGGGACGCGACATCAATCGCATCTTGCCCACCTTCAGTTCGCGCAGAATTTGAGCCCCTACGCCATAAGTGCGCAGGCCGTAACGGTCGCCGTCGCGGCTGCTGGGCGGCACCGGCGGCTGGTTCCAGGCGGCGATCTGGGCGAACAAATGATCGTGCGCTGCGTTGCAGTTCATCAACACCATGACACCTGCGGGCGCTGCCAAAATGGCTTGCAGAGCATCGCCCACCCCCCAACTATGCAAACTGGCACCGGTGTCCAACACGTCCAGCACCGAAGCCGGCTCGTGGACGCGCACCAGCGTTTCGGTATCCGGGTCGATCGTGCCGTGTACCAAGGCCAAATGGGCACTGCCGGTAGCCGTATCGCGATAGGCGATGGTGTCGAACTCGCCCCAAGGCGTTGGCAGCCGACGGCGACCGATCTCTTCGATGATGGACTCGTGCTCGTGACGGTATTGAATAAGGTCGGCAATGGTGCCGATCTTCAAGCCGTGCTGCTGTCCGAACACGACCAGATCGGGCAGGCGAGCCATCGTGCCGTCGGGCTTCAGAATCTCGCAAATCACGGCAGCTGGCGTCAATCCGGCCATTGCAGTCAAATCGCATCCGGCCTCGGTGTGACCGGCGCGCACCAAGACACCGCCCGGCACAGCTCGAACCGGAAAGATATGACCTGGCTGAACCAAATGCTCGGGACGAGCGTCGCGCGCCACGGCTACCTGGATGGTGCGGGCCCGATCGGCAGCCGAAATACCGGTTTCGACGCCTTCGGCGGCCTCGATCGACTGGGTGAAGTTAGTGCCATAGCGCGTACCGTTGCGTGATGCCATCAGCGGCAAGTCCAATTGACGGCAGCGCGCTTCGGTCAAGGTCAGGCACACCAAGCCGCGGGCATGGGTGACCATGAAATTGATGGCTTCAGGTGTGACGAATTCGGCCGCCATGACCAGATCGCCTTCGTTTTCACGGTCTTCTTCATCGACCAAAATGACCATGCGACCGGCGCGCAATTCGGCCAAAATGTCTGATATGGGGGCGATATCGAACGATTCGGTCGCGACGGGTGCTTCACGCAGAGCAATAGGCTGAGTCATCGAAAGAGCAGCAAGCTAGACGGCTGAAAGCCGTATTTTACGCCGCTTCCGCCCAGGCATGCCAATCGGGCGCCTCGCCCCAGAAACCTCGCATTACACCCGCCCGGACGGGCGGCGGTAGAATGGCCGATTCTTTGCTGCACTTGGCTTGGCGCCATTTCCATGAGCGATACCGTGTCTATGACCGATACTTTGTCTGCATCCTCATCCCATTACGACGTCGACCTGCTGGTCGTGGGTGGCGGCATCAACGGCGTTGGCATCGCGCGCGACGCGGCAGGCCGGGGCCTGAAGGTGCTGTTGTGCGAACAGAAGGATTTGGCCAGCGCCACGTCATCGGCCAGCAGCAAACTCATTCACGGCGGCCTGCGCTACCTGGAGAACTACGAGTTCCGCCTGGTGCGCGAAGCCCTGTCCGAACGCGATGTTCTGCTGAACAATGCGCCTCACATCGTCCACCCTTTGCGCTTTGTACTGCCGCACAACCGCAGCTTGCGCCCCGCCTGGATGATTCGCATCGGCATGTTTTTGTACGACAACCTGGCCAAGCGCTCGGCCCGTCTGCCCGGGTCGCGCAAACTATCCTTGCGCAGCATGGCGCAGGGCCTACCCCTGAAAGCCGATATCGCCACCGGCTTCGAATACTCGGACGCCCGTGTAGACGACTCGCGTCTGGTGGTGCTGAACGCCATGGACGCGCGCGAGCGAGGTGCCACCATCCTGACGCGTACCGCCTGCGTCGGCCTGGAGAAAGATGAGGGCCAGTGGTTGGCACGCCTGCGCGCCCAGGACGGCGCCGAGATCACCGCACGCGCCCGCATCCTGGTGAACGCTGCCGGCCCCTGGGTCGAAAAACTGCAACACCTGGCCGCGCCCAGCAAACCGGCGACCACCAGCAAACTGCGACTGGTCAAAGGCAGCCATTTCACCATTCCGCGCTTGTACGAAGGCGATTGGGCCTACATCCTGCAAAATCCCGACGGTCGCATCGTCTTCGTCATTCCCTATCAAGATCACTTGTCGCTGATCGGCACGACCGACGTCATCTATGGCGACGACCCCGCAAAGGTCGCCATTAGTCAGGAAGAAATCGACTATCTGTGCAAGACCATCAACGGCTACTTCACCAAGCAGACCACGCCAGCCGACATTACGTGGTCCTACGCCGGTGTGCGACCGCTGTATGACGATCAGGCCGGCAATGCCTCGGCCGTGACACGCGACTACGTATTCGATGTCAGCGGTGGCAAAGACGGTGAGCCGCCCCTGCTGTCGATATTCGGCGGCAAGATCACGACCTACCGCCGCCTCGCCGAACACGCGCTCGAAAAGCTCGAGCCGTTCACGCAGAAATCGGTAGCCTGGACAGCACACGCGCCCTTGCCCGGTGGCGACATGCCCGCGGCAGATCCCAATGCCTACGCCCGTCAGTTTGCAAGCCGCCACCCGTGGTTGCCCGAATCGCTGGCCCTGCGTTATGTGAATGCCTATGGCACCCTGACCGAACGCATGCTGCAAGGCGCCGCGCAGATGGCCGATCTAGGCGAAGACTTCGGTAGCGGTTTGTTCGAACGTGAAGTCCAGTGGTTGGTAGAACAAGAATGGGCGCACTCGGCAGAAGACATTCTGTGGCGTCGTACCCGGCTGGGACTATCGGCTCACGCCGATACGGCCGCTCGTTTGGACGCGTGGCTTACGCAGCATTAAACGATCAAACGCTTTAAATCGTCATGACATCGTCCTACACTACGCGGATCGGACTTGTCAGATTCATGACGTGTCACATCAAATCCCGGCACTGCCCGGTATGATCCCGCACTTTTGTTTCAAGGCCGGCTGGACATGTCAGAACAAGAAGTGAAATTAAACGTCCCGCCAGCGGCCCGAGCAGGGGTCGCACGCGACATGCAACGTGGCGATGCACGCGGCATCCACTTGCACGCGATGTATTTCGACACCCCCACACGTGAATTGGCCAAGGCACGCATCGCCTTGAGGCTGCGTCTGGAAGGCGACGTGTGGGTTCAGACGTTGAAGACGCCGGGGGCCGATGCCATCACCCGCGTCGAAATGAACCATGATCGCCCCGGTCCGATTCTGGACCTGTCGGTATACGCCGGCACGGCTGTCGAAGCCGCGTTGACCAACGTGCAAGGCGAACTGGGCCTGCGCTACGAAACCGATGTGCAGCGCGTCGTACGCAAGGTGCGCGGTCGTCAAGGATCGGTGGAGCTGGCCTACGACATCGGCGAGATTCGTGCGGGAGGCTTCGTTCTGCCAATCAGCGAACTCGAATTCGAGCTGGTGTCGGGCCGAGTCGGCGCGATCTTCGAGACGGCTCGCACCTGGTTGCAACGCCACGGGCTGGTGATGGATGCGCGTTCGAAGTCCGAGCGTGGCGACGCGCTAGCCGCTCTGGCTGCCGACCTGGACCACACTCCCGGCGTGCCGGCCGATGCCGACGCCAAGTTGCACGCCAAACGCAGCGCTCGCATCGCCGAATTCTGGGGCGTACGCGGCATGGAAGGCGTGAAATTGGAAAGCGCCATGACGACCGGACAGGCGCTGGCCGCCATCTCGGCCGAATGCCTGGACCAAGTGACCCGCAACGCCGCGATGCTGGCCGATGTGGACACCGCAGGCGCACTATTGGACGAAACCAATCCCACTTACGTACATCAATTGCGCGTCGGTGTTCGCCGCCTGCGCTCGGCGTGGAAGCTGTTCACCGGGCTGGCAGTTTTGCCGCCCACGGCGTTGCAAGACGACGTCAAGCAACACTTTGGCAGCTTCGGTGCCAACCGCGACCGGGACGTGCAGGATGCAACCGTCCTGCCTTTGCTGCGCGACGCGGGGATGCCGGAGTTACCGCCCGCCCCTGCCGTTGGCGAAGACGATTCGGCCACACTGGCCCGCTCCAAATCGTTCCAGGCGCTGCTGTTGGCCTTACTGGAATGGACGGTCACACCACAGCCGGCCCTGAAGGTCGAACTGCCTGCCGCCCAAGCCTTGCCGCTGGCCACAGACGCCGCCAACGCGGCCGCCGAAGCCGCCGCTGTGGCTGCCGGGTCGAGCGCAACGCCGCCTGCATCGGCGCAAGATGTCTCCTCGACCGGCGATGTGCCGGCCGCTCAAGCCGCTGGAAGCTTCGGTACGGTGGGCACTGCGCAAGGCGCATCGACACATGTGGTGCCCACGATCATCCCGTTGACGCCGGTGGCCGATATCCCCAGCCTCGACTCGATTCTGCTTACCCGCCTACGCCTGTGGCACAAACAGATCACTAAACGTGGCCGGATTTTCACCTCGCTGGACATCGAGAAAAAGCACGCCTTGCGCAAGAAAGTAAAGCAGTTGCGCTACGGTTTGGCGTTTTCCGAATCTTTGCTGCCGGCGGCGCGTTTGCGCGCCTACCGCAAGCATTTGTCGGTCGTGCAAGATCTGTTGGGTGAATTCAATGATCTGGCTGTGGCGCACGAAACCTATAAAGCCCGCACCGCCGATCATGGCGAAGCGTGGTTTGCCGTGGGTTGGCTGCATGCCCGCCAGAACGTGCTGGTGGCGCAAGCGCAGGACGCGTTCCAGGATCTCGCCAAAGCACCTGGATTCTGGAAGTAATCTCCAGAAATCATGGGTGTGAAATTGAGTCGGTCGCGACTATCGGTCTCGATCCGCCTTAGATTTCAATCGCCCAACAAGGCCTGAGCGAATTCGTCAGCGACGAAAGGTTGCAAGTCTTGCATACCCTCGCCCACCCCGATCCAATACACCGGCACGGGGCGTACACCTTGGCTGCCTGCGGCCACAGCAGCCAAGGTGCCGCCCTTGGCCGTGCCGTCCAGCTTGGTGACGACAAGACCCGTCAACTGAATGGCCGCATCGAACGCACGAATCTGCGCGATCGCGTTTTGTCCGGTATTGCCATCGACCACCAACAGGACTTCGTGTGGTGCGGCGGGATCGGCCTTGCCAATGACCCGGCGGATCTTCTTCAACTCTTCCATCAAGTGCAGTTGCGTGGGCAAGCGACCGGCGGTGTCGATCATCACCACGCCCGTCTTGCGCGCCCGACCCGCATTGACCGAATCGAACGCGACGGCCGCCGGATCGCCCCCCTCTTGGGCGATAACAGTGACGTTATTGCGACGGCCCCATTCGACCAATTGCTCGCGTGCAGCGGCACGGAAAGTATCGCCCGCAGCCAACAAGACGCTCGCGCCCTGTTCCTGGAACGTGTGCGCCAGCTTGCCGATGGAGGTCGTTTTGCCTGCGCCGTTAACACCCGCGATCATAACGATCAAGGGTTGAGACCGTTGCGGATCGAATTGCTTCTCTAAAGGCCGCAGATGGTCGGCCAGCAACTCACGCAAAGCGGCCTTGACCTTGGCGGGTTGATCGATGCGCTCTTTGCGCACGCGCTCCCGCAGGGCTGTCAGCAGCTTGTCGGTCGCCTCCATGCCTGCGTCGGCCATGATCAACGCCGACTCCAGCTCTTCGAACAGATTCTCGTCTACGACGACATCGACAAAGATGTTGCCGATGCTCTGACCCGTGCGCGACAAGCCTTGCTTCAGGCGTGACAGCCAGGAAGTTTTCTTGGGCGGCGTGGGATCGGCGGCAAGGGAAGGGGTGGGTGCTGGCGCTATTGTCGGCGTCGATGCCAGCGCCGGGGCGGGTGCGAGGGTCGGCGCGGGAGTCGCAGGCGCGACGAACGGGGCGGGCGAAGCCGAAGATGCGTATGCGGCCGCATCGGCGGCGCTCGCGTCAACGGTTCGGTCAGCATGGGCAGCACCCGAGGACAACGGCGCTGCCATCGATGCTGGCGTTGACGCCGGTAACGATGACGGTGTCGACGATGCTGCGGGTGTCAGCGGGGCTGTCGGTGCAGGCTTGATAGTCGACGTCGATGCAGCAGCCGTTGCGGGTGCAGCGGAGCGCGACAGCGTTACGGCAGGCGTAGTATCAGTGGGGCTGGCGACAGGTGCGGGCTTAGGCGCAGCGGGCACCACTGGCGGCACCGCAGCACTGGGGGCATCCGGTTGCGCCGCATCGGGCCGCGACGTAGCTCGCGGGGCCTCGGTGGGCGCGGGCGCAGGCGTCTTTTTTCTGAAGAACTTGAACATGGTCGGAAAGTATACTTCCCGGCATCACTCTTTCAGCGCTTCGCCGCTCAGCATGGCTCACTCTGTTATCCGCATCGTTGGTGGCGCCTACCGCCGTACCCCCATCACCGTCGTCGACGCCGCCGGTTTGCGCCCCACGCCCGACCGCGTCCGCGAAACCCTGTTCAATTGGCTGACACATTTATGGGCCGGCGAATTCACCGATAAACAGGTGCTCGATTTGTTCGCAGGCTCCGGCGCGCTAGGATTCGAGGCCGCCTCGCGCGGCGCCGAGTTCGTACAGATGGTTGAGCGCGATGCCGCAGCAGCCGCCGCGCTTCGCCAACTGCGCAACAAACTGGACGCCCGGACCGTCCGCATTCATCACGGCGACGCTCTGACCACGCTCGATCGCACCAATGCTCCGGGTTTTCATCTGGTGATGCTCGATCCCCCTTTTCATCAGGGTTGGCTGGACCGCCTCTGGCCGGTACTGCCGCCTATCTTGGCGCCGGGCGCCCTGGTGTATGCTGAATCCGAAAATCCGCTAACTGCACCGGACGGCTTCGAAATCCTTCGATCCGACAAGGCTGGTCAGGTTCACTACCACTTGCTTCAGTTTGCTGCATTGCGCAAATAAGCAATAATCGACGGTTGGAGGATGGCGGAATGACCATCCGGGTTGGTTCGGAGCACCCATGATTACAGCAATTTATCCCGGCACGTTCGATCCCCTCACGCGCGGGCATGAGGATCTCGTTCGCCGAGCATCTACGTTGTTCGACAAGGTGGTAGTCGGCATTGCCGTCAGCCGCAACAAGAAGCCGTTTTTTGGCATAGACGAACGGGTCACCATCGCCCGCGAAGTACTAGGCCACTACCCCAACGTCGAAGTCAAAAGCTTCGGCGGTCTGCTGAAGGATTTCGTACGAGAACAAGAAGGCCGAGTCATCGTTCGCGGCCTGCGCGCCGTGTCCGATTTCGAGTACGAATTTCAGATGGCCGGCATGAATCGCCATCTTCTACCAGATGTCGAAACCTTGTTCATGACGCCGTCCGATCAGTACCAATTCATTTCCGGTACGATAGTTCGCGAGATCGCTCAACTGGGCGGCGACGTGAGTAAATTCGTCTTCCCGTCCGTCGAACGCTGGCTGCACGAAAAAGCCAAGGAACGCCGCGAGCAATCCTGGCCGGGCTGATACGACGGGTCGACAAGACATAGGCAAGGGCATGGCGCTAAGAATCACCGACGAATGCATCAACTGCGACGTATGCGAGCCGCCGTGCCCGAACGAGGCCATCTCCATGGGCCTCGACTTCTATGTCATCGACCCCGCCAAATGCACTGAATGCGTCGGCCACTTCGACGAACCGCAGTGCCAGGTAGTCTGCCCCGTCGAGTGCATCGAACTCGACCCTGCCTGTCCCGAGAGCGCCGACGTACTCATGCTGAAGTATCGACGCCTGACGGGTCAGTCGTGACGCCACCTGCCGTATCGCCAGAATCCGAGGGTGTGGATATAAATCACCGTTCGCACCGGCGTTCGCGATGGGCCGATCTGTCGATACCAGCCATCGTCGCGGGCGTCGTGGCCGTGCTGGTCAGCTTCGGCAGCACGGCCGTATTGATGGTGAAGGCCGGAGAAAGCGCAGGATTGAGCGCGGCGGCCATCGGCTCGTGGATCGGCGCCATCTGCTTAGGGCTAGGCCTCACTGGCGCATACTTGTCGATCAAGCTGCGAGTGCCCGTCATCTATGCCTGGTCGACACCGGGCGCAGCGCTGCTGATTCCCGTCCTGGCGGGTTTCCCCTTCGATCAAGCGGTAGGCGCGTTCATGCTGGCCGCCGCATTGACGCTGGTCTGCGGTCTGATGGGATGGGTCGATGTCATCCTGCGTCGGATCCCGCCCGAGCTGGCCGCGGCCATGCTGGCCGGCGTCCTGTTCAACTTCGGCATGGGCGTGTTCAAGGCGCTGGAATCGGACATGTGGCTGGTACTGGCCATGATGGCGACCTACCTGATCGGCCGCCGCTGGTTCGCGCGCTATGCCATCTTCGGCGTGTTATTAGCGGGACTGGCTTGGGCGCTGCCCGGCAAGGGGCCCGTTTTAGCAAGCCTGGACTGGGGCATCACCCACTTCGTTTGGACCACGCCCAGTTTTAGTGTGCAAGCAGCAATCAGCATCGCGATCCCCTTGTTTATCGTGTCCATGGCTTCGCAAAACCTGCCGGGCTTGGCGATATTGCAAACGGCTGGCTATCGACCCAAAGCCTCGCAAACGGTCGCCGCCAGCGGTCTGGCCGGGCTGCTGACCGCCCCGTTTGGCGCGCACAGCATTACCTTGGGGGCCATCGTCGCGGCCCTCATGTCCGGCAAGCAAGCGCATCCCGACCCCACTCGCCGGTATTGGGCCGCTGCCACATACGGCATCTTGTATATCGCATTGGCAGCTTGCGCAGGCGCGGTCGCCATGCTGTTTCAGGCTCTGCCGCCCGCCTACGTCGCGGCCTTGGCCGGATTGGCGCTGCTGGGGCCCATCATGGGCGGCCTGAGCACCGCCATGGCGAACTCGAACAAACGCGAAGCGGCGCTGATCACCGTGCTGGCCACTGCGTCCGGTTTCACGTTGGGGGGTATCGGCTCGGCATTCTGGGGATTGGTCGCTGGGATGATCGCCGATGCGGTACTCACCCAGCCTAGAAAATCTAAATCGTAAAAAGCCCGCTTTGCACTGATCGGTAATTGGCGGCCAAGCGTTGGGTGCATCGATCGATTCGTTATCGCATTATCAACGCACCGTGGCTCTGCACGGCGACAGCTCAATGCGTCCACGCGTAATTGCGTCAGCACAAGGTGGCGCGCCGTGTCGGCCAAGCATACTCGCACCAAACGCTCGGACCGCGTGCATCAAAATCGTTCAGACCGAAAAAGCGCCCTCGGGCCAGCGAACCTCGGGCGATTCGGGATGCACTTTCACGATGGAGCAGCCGCGCCCCACGACGTTAGATATCCACGCCGAGGCCAGCTCGCCTTCGTCCACCACATCGACACTGTGGCCGTCCACAGCTACCGAGAAACGCACGCTGTCGTCGTCCTCGATTACGTCCAAAGGAATATCCATGCGTAGCATGCCCGGTGCACGTAGCACCAGATAGCCGAGCTTGAGTTCGACGACGATGCTGCGCAACGCAGGACACTCGCGCGGATCGATCCAGCGCTCGTCGTCGGCGATCAACCAGCGACCGTGATAATCGGCGGCCTGAGCCTGTCCGGTAGGCTGTGCGCCCACTAACGGGAAATAGTGCGCAGCGGTCATTTCTTGATCAGCCCTTCCAATGCCTTACCCGCCTCGCGGGCGATAGCGTCCGAGTCGCCGCCTTTGCCGCGCAAGGCTTCGCGCAATTTGTCCTGCAAACCCGACTTCGCCGCGTGCTCGGCCAGACCTTTCCATTGGACGCTAAACAGCGGCTTGGCGATGGGTCCGGCAAAATGGATCGGAATCAGCAGTTGGCGCAGATCGGCCAGATCGGCACCGTCCTGACCGGTCGTCGTGGCCACCACGCGTACCAAGGTCACCACGTCCAGCGTGTGATCGACCAGATTGATAAGAGCCGGCTTACCGTGAGTGATGCGCAGCAAGGGCGAAGCGATCTTTAAATCGCTGACTTGCCCGACGCCGTTTTCGAACTTCAGATTCAAATCGAAGGACGTGAAATCGGTCTGCACTTCGCTTTCGGTCGTGCCCCCGGGGGCAGTGCCCTGGCCCACCAGCACCTGCTTTAACTGACGGAGCGTCTGAGCGATATTGATGCCTTTGATGGCCCCATCGCGCAACTTGGCCTGCGCCGTCCCATTCAGGCCCGCACGCAAGGCATACGTATTGGCGCCGGCCGTGTGCAGATCGAGCACCATGCTGCCTTTGCCCAACAAGGTCGAACGACCCGTCACGTCGGTCAACAAAGGCTGGATCGCAATGTCTGACAGCGACAGTTTGGTGGCAACACGATTGTTCTGGGCTGCATCGATGCTCATCGTACCGGCCAGTTTGCCTTCGTATAACGTCGCGACCAGATCGCTCAAATCGAGTTTGCCCTGATCGAGCTTGACCGCTGCGCCCACCCCTTCGGCGACCAGCCCGCGCAGCACCAAGCGACCCACTTTGATGCTGCCCTTGGCCGAGGGCCCGATCAGCGCCGACAGATCGATGATGCCATCGCCCCGGTCGGCGGTCGCAGGCGCTGCGGATGGCGGGCCTTCCTTGGCCTGGCCGTCCTTTTGCGCCGATGGCAAGGGCGTGGGCGGCGGGGCCAGTTTATCGAGGTCGAGGGTGTCCACATTCAGGGTGAAGCCGATCTGCGGGACGCCGCTCAGGCCGCTGACCTCAGTAGACAGATCGAACTTGCCGCCTTCGAGCACGGCATTGATATTGGCCTGCGCCTGATCGCGCAGCAGATCGGCGCTGGCGCTGCCGATGACCGGAATCTGAAGACTGCCTTTAGGCAGGGTCGGATCGGTAATGGCCACATCGCCACGCAAGGCCGACATGGTGAAGGTGCGCGCCAGAAGATTGGTCGTCAAGGGCGAAATGAACGAGGTCTTGATCAGCCGTTCGCCCTTTTTGGACGTCGCTTCCAGCTTGGCCTCGTTGATGTCGATTTCGGCCGCATTGCCGCTGATCCCGGAAAGCGCCAGGGTCGCATCCAGCGAATCGGTGCCTGTCAGACGCAAGCGCCCGCTCACCACCTGTCCGACAGCCTCGACCGGCGAGATGTTCAAGGATGGCGTATCGGCCGCCAGCTCGAACTTACCCGTTGGGGTGGCTCCGGTGGCGCGAACCGTCAGCCTCTCGACCTGCAACTGGCGCTTGTTGGGGTACACGGCCAGCTTCGGCACGATGATGCTGGCCTCGACACCTTTTAAGGGGGTGGACGACGCCGCAATGTCACCGCTGAACAGCACTTCGAGCGAGGACACATCCAAAGAGCGCTCGACGCCGTTGAACGCCACGTTGCCCCGCGCCACGAGACTCTTGGCCTGCGCATCGGGCAACTGGCCAGACACCCGCAAATCAAGCCTCTGAGCGGCATAGCGCCCTTCGGCTGGGTTCAGCGTCAACATGCCCGACCCGTTGAGTTGCGCATCGACGCGGGGGTGTCCGCCCTCGATGTGAGCATTCAAATTGACGTTGAAAGGCTGGTTGAACGTCACCCGGCCCGTATTGGCGTTCAAGTCGTTGACGGCCACCGCTCGTCCCGTCGTCTGATCCTGCAACAGGATCTCGCCGTTTTGCAGTTCGAGCCCGGCGATGTCGATCTGGAAACTGGTGGGGCTGCGTTGCTGAGCAGCCAGACGCGTACCTGCTTCGACACCGGCGGCGACCAATTCTTCGGGCCTGTCGGTGACGGGCATTTCTGCACCGATGCGGTGGCCGCCCACCAGATTGTCGAAGTTGAAGTTGCCGTCCTTCTCGCGCGTCAGACGCGCTTTGAAGCCAGATATGGCAACGTGATCGACCACCAGGTGGTTCGACAGCAAGGGCACGATCGCCACCGCCAGGCGTGCGCTTTCGATCGATGCGAATGTTTCGGTGCTGTCGGCCTCCGACAGCGACACGTCCTGAAGCGACAGGCCGAGGCGCGGAAACAGCGACAATTCGATATCGCCGTCGATCGTCAATGTGCGCTGGTACCGATCCTGAACCAGTTCGGCCAACTTGTACTTATAGGCGTTGGGATCGAAGGTCAGCAGGAAAATGGCCAAACCGACCACGGCGACCACCACGACCACGACCAGGCCGATAAGAATGCGTTTAATCCAATTCTTCATTGAGTTTCCGGTGCGACTACCGAGGCCGGGCGGCCCAGTCTTGAACTTGCACACGCGGCGCGAGCGCAGGTAACTCTTCGCACGTTAAGCGGTATCGTATCAAATCGCGGCGCAACGGCTGTCTTATGCACCATCTTTGGGCACATCGAAGCAGTGCGCCATGCTGGGAAACCTGCCGTCGCGCACCTCCTGCGCATACTGTTTGACCGCCGCGACGATTTGCGGATTCAAATCCGTATAGCGCTTCGCGAAGCGGGGTTGGTAGTCGTCGAACATGCCCAGTATGTCTTCGCCCACCAGGACTTGCCCGTCGCAAGCGGGCGACGCACCGATCCCGATGGTGGGAATGGCCAGCGTGGCCGTAATCCGACGCGCCAGTGCTTCGGACGTGCCTTCGATCACCACACCGAACGCGCCGGCCTGCTCGACCGCCAAAGCGTCGTTGTGAATGCGCTGAGCCGCGGCGTCGGATTTACCTTGAGCGGTAAAGCCGCCCATGCGGTTCTTGTGCTGTGGCATCAACCCGATGTGAGCCAGCACGGGTACGCCACGCGCTTCCAGGAAAGCGATCGTCTCGGCCATTTCCGTACCGCCCTCCAGCTTGACGGCCTGCGCGCCAGTCTCGGCCAACACCCGTGCCGCACTACGCATCGCCTGCGCGGACGACTCGTGATACGAACCGAAGGGCATATCCACGATCACCAGCGATTGTTGTGCGCCGCGCATCACTGCACGACCGTGGTTGATCATCATGTCGAGCGTCACGCCCAGGGTGTCGTCCATGCCGTACACCACCATACCCAGCGAGTCGCCTACCAGCAGGCTATCGACATGACCGTCCATATTGCGCGCCATGGGCGTAGTGTAGGCCGTCAGCATCGTGAGCTTCTGGCCGCCTTTACGGGCAGCGAACTGGGGCACCGTCATGCGGCGACGGGCGGCGGTGTGGATACTCATGTTGTCTCCGTGGCGCCACTTCCTGGCGAGCAGGCCGGCGGTCTTATAGGGGTGAATCGAAACTTATTTTACGAGGTCTCACCGTACCTCCGGCGAAGCACATCCCGCATAAGGCCAAAGGCCATGACACATTGCGCAGAGCGCAATGTTCGACCAATGCGCCGAGTTCAGCTTTTAATCAGGATGTAGCTCGTGCTGCGACCGCTTGCACCAGAACGTTGCAGCACATTCAATTCAAGCAAATCCGTAATGTCGCGTAGCGCGGTATCTGGCGAGCACTTGGCAAGCGCAGCCCACTTGCTGCTGGTCAACTTGCCTTCGAATCCGTCCAGCACTCGATTGAGCACCTTCACCTGTCGTTCGTTCAAGGAAATCCCTTGCACACGCAGCCAGAATCGCGATTTCTCGAGCACAGTGTCCAAGGTGTGATGCGCATGGCGCACTGCCTCATCCAGCATGCGAAGAAACCACAGCAGCCATTCGGTCACGTCCAGCGTGCCCTTCTGGGTGCGTTCGAGAATATCGTAATAAGCCTTACGCTCACGCTGAATCTGCGCCGAAAGACTATAGAAACGCTGTGAGCTGCCATCCGCCCGGGTTAACAATAGATCGCCAATGGCACGAGCCATGCGGCCATTCCCATCGTCGAAGGGGTGCAGGGTCACGAACCATAGATGGCCCAATCCGGCACGGATCAGTGCGGGCTCTGAGGTGTCGGCAGTGTTCACCCAAGTCAAAAACCGCGTCAATTCGGCAGGCAAGCATTCTGCTGGCGGGGCTTCGTAGTGTATTTTTTGACGTCCCATGGGACCGGAAATCACTTGCATCGGCCCATGCGCGTCGTCACGCAAGTCGCCCGTGGTGATCTTGCTCAAGCCAGAGTATCCGCTTGGAAACAGCGCTGCATGCCAGCCCATCAAGCGCTCCGTACTCAGTGGCAGGGCACTATTGGCACTGGCATCCAGCACCATGTCGACCACGCCCTCCACATGGCGATCCACCGGAGCTAACGCACCGATATCTACGCCGAGACGGCGAGCGATGGAAGAACGAACCGACGCGACATTCAAATACTCGCCTTCGATCTCGCTGGTCTTCAATACATCGTCGGTCAGGGCTGCCAGACTGGCCTTGTCTTGCAAACCCAGGCCGACGTCTGTCAACCGTCCCATCAACAGGCCCTGCGCACGGCTGACCTTGGCCAGCGGCTCGGCCAATACGGTCAAGTCGTAATGCCAGGATGGCCAGTCCGGAGACTGCCAGATGTACAAGTAATCGCCGCTATTCATGCGGAGATTATGCGGGAGAAGCGACACGGCGGCAAGTTAATTTCCGCACAATATGCGGCGAATAAGCTTGCCATTCGCCGCAAGACGCAGCCCCCGTGTTTACGCCCGACTGGCTTGCGCCGGGAATCGCGCCACGAAACAGGTGCCCGATACGGCAGTAGACGTGACGCTCAGGCACCCGTCATGCGCGGCTGCAATTTGAGAGGCGATGTATAGACCCAAGCCCAACCCCTCGCCGCGCGCGCCGCCTTCGGATCGCGTGAACGGCTGAAACAGCAAAGGCATCGACGACGCGGGAATCGGCACCCCCTGGTTGGTGACCGATATCACGATCTCGGATCCTTCCGCGAAAGCCAGAACCGCCACGGGCGCGGTAGACAAGCCATGGGTGATCGCATTGCCCACGAGATTCGAAAGCAATTGACTCAGGCGCAGCGGGTCGCAGTAGATACCGGCAGGAACCGCCAGAGATTGAACGATCGTGGCATCGGGTTGCGCCATGCAAATCTCATCCACGGTCATCTGCAAGGTACGGTTCAGGTCATCGACTTGCGTCCGTTGCACCGGTATGCCACCCCCCAGGCGTCCCCGCGCGAAATCGAGCACGTTTTCAATCAGCACGCCCATTTTTATCGAGCTATTGCGGATTGCAGCGATCAACTTGAGATGTCGCGCTTCCTCGATTCTGGATTCGAGCAGATCGGCGCTCATTCGAATGGCACTGAGCGGCGTACGCAGATCGTGGCCCAGCACGGCCATGAACTGCTCGCGCAGTTTGCTATCGGCGTTGGCATCGGCCAGTGCAGCTCTGGAAATATCCAACTGGCCTTGCGTATCGAGGCTCAGTGCAATCAGCTGCGCAAACAGCGTGAGCGTTTGCGCGATAGTCGGGTCGTCGAGATCGGCCGGGGCTGAGTCGATGGCGCACAGTGTGCCGAAAAACTCATCGTTCGCCCGGATGATGGGAACGGAAATGTAGCTCTCCAAACCATAAATCTTGGGCGTATGGTGACTCGCGTAGTCGGGATGAATGCTGGCCTGTCCGAATACGACGGGTTGCCGATGTTCTCGGATTTCGTGACAGATGGTGGAGTCGAGCACCAGCTCGCCACCGGGTTTGAGGCCGAACTCGATGGAGTCGTCCACGGCGCAAGCCACCCAATATGTTTCGGTCACCCGGGCAACGGCTGCGAAACGCATGCCGGTGAGGTTCTTGACCATGCTCAGGATGACGGGCACCGCGTCGATTTGAGCGATGGCGTTTACAGAGGAGACGTACTCGGGATGGGTCACTTCACGTGCCTCTGAAAACCATGATGGGGGATTGTAGTTCTTTGGGCGGGAGCGTTGCCGAGGCTTTTCACTTAACCCTGCTCACACGTGCCGTCATTCATCGCGTGACCCAGCTCCCGCTCGATCTGTTCAATACTAGGCAAACTGGTTTGCAGTTCCGCAGGCAAAGATTCGACCAGCTGGTATTCGGCAACGCCCAGGGGCTGAGCATTGTTACGCAGCGCGTACTCTGCCACTACTTTGTTCTTGCCTTTGCATAACAACAGGCCGATGGTCGGACCATCGTCCGAATGCTTGACCTGTGTGTCCACCGCCGTCAGGTAGAAACCCAACTGCCCCAGATGCTCGGGCTTGAACTTACCGCCCTTGAGCTCGATCACCACGTAGCAGCGCAGTTTGAGGTGGTAGAACAACAGATCGATGAAAAACTCATCACCGCCCACGTCCAGCAGCACTTGCCGACCGACAAAGGCGAAACCCGCACCGAGTTCCAATAAAAACTCGGTGACATGCTTGACCAAAGCGTCCTCGATTTCCCTCTCCTGCGCTTCGTCGGTCAGACCAAGAAAGTCGAAACGATACGGATCTTTAACCGACTCGCGCGCCAAATCCGATTGCTGCACTGGCAGCGTCGCAGGAAAGTTTGTGACAGCCTTGCCGCTGCGCTCTAGCAAGCGCGATTCGATCTGCATGGCCAGCACGTTGCGCGACCAGTTGTGCTCGATGGCTTTAGCGACGTACCACTTGCGAGTTTCGGGGCCGGGCAATTTATCCAGCAACGCCAAATGGTGGTACCAAGGCAATTGTGCAAGCACTGCTTGCACAAATGATTCGTCTGGCCAAGCCTCGGCAAACGCCCGCATGTACTTGAGGTTGCGCGGCGAAAAGCCCTTCATGGTCGGGAAGGCAGTGCGCAAATCATGCGCTAAGCGCTCGATGACCTTCGCTCCCCAACCCTGCTCGGCTTGCCGCAGCAGAATATCGCGGCCAATCTGCCAGTACAGTCCTACCAGCTCCCGATTGACCGCCAGCGTTGCCCGCTGCTGCGCAACGTGGATGCGGCCCTTCAGTTCGGCCAGCCAGTCGGCATAGCCTAGCGGGGTGTGAATGAGGGAAGCCGGCGTATGGGTCATGGCAATGTCATTCCTTTGGACACCAAACCTAATGGGGCAAGGTCTCGATCATTACCCCATTAGGCCCGTCTGACTACCTCATTTTCCAGCGGTCGTTCGCCAATAGAAACATGCGACGACGGCAAGGCCCCGCTTTCACCACCGCCAAGCACATCCAATCAGACGTTGAACAAGAAATTCATCACATCGCCATCCTGCACGATGTATTCCTTGCCTTCCGCCCGCATCTTGCCGGCTTCCTTCGCGCCCTGCTCACCCTTGAACTGGATGAAATCGTCGTACGCAATCGTCTGAGCGCGAATGAACCCGCGCTCGAAGTCCGTATGAATCACCCCGGCGGCTTGCGGCGCGCTGGCACCGATGGCCACTGTCCACGCACGCACTTCCTTCACGCCTGCGGTGAAATACGTCTGCAAGCCCAACAGCGTGAAGGCTGCACGAATCAAGCGGTTCAGGCCCGGCTCTTCCATGCCCATATCGGCCAGGAAAGCGTCGCGATCTTCGTCCGACAGATCCACCACTTCCGATTCGATGGCCGCGCAAATGGCCACCACCGGTGCGCCACGCTTGTTGGCGAACTCGGTCAAACGATCCAGCAGCGGATTGTTCGTGAAACCATCGTCGCTGACGTTGCCCACATACATGGCAGGCTTGGCCGTGATGAAGCACAGCTGAGCGATATCGGCCAACTCTTCTTTCGACAAACCCAGGGTGCGCAGCGGCTTCGCTTCGTTCAAATGAGCGATGCTCTTCTCGAGCACGGCCACCAGACGCTGTGCATCCTTGTCGCCCGAGCGCGCCGTCTTGTTATGGCGATGCAGCGCCTTCTCGGCGGTCTGCAAGTCGGCCAGCGCCAGTTCGGTTTCGATGACTTCGATATCCGAAATCGGATCGACCTTGCCCGCCACGTGAATCACGTTGTCGTCTTCGAAACAACGCACCACATTCACGATAGCATCGGTTTCGCGGATATGCGCCAGAAACTGGTTGCCCAGACCCTCACCCTTGCTGGCACCGGCCACCAGACCGGCGATGTCCACGAACTCGACCGTCGCCGGCAGGATGCGCTCGGGGCTGACGATCTCGGCCAATTTACCCAAGCGCGGGTCCGGCACTTCGACCACGCCGACGTTGGGCTCGATGGTGCAGAACGGATAGTTTTCGGCCGCAATACCGGCGCGCGTCAGGGCGTTGAAGAGAGTCGATTTGCCGACGTTGGGCAAGCCGACGATGCCGCATTGCAAAGCCATGGTGTTCCTTGAATATTCAGAATTCGGGGCAGGTGCCGCGCCTTGCCAGCGCCCGCAGAGCGCAGCACGCGCCGCGCACAGTAAATCCGGATTGTAGCGCCCCGGCGCCACTCGAACCCGGCACATTCCCGCTCGCCGCGCGACCAGCCTACTTCGGTGTCATGCCTTCAGGCAACAGGCTCAACAATAGTGCCACCATCAACAACGGTCCGGTGTTGAACATCGCATGCAGCACGATCGCCGCACCGATGCCCTGCCTCACTCGCAGCCACCCCAGCACCAAACCTGTGAAGAACTGCGGCAGCACCAAAGCCGGCATCAACCAGAACGGCGTGTCGCCCAATCGGAAGTTGTTCAGATGCATGGCCGCGAACCCCAACGCCGACACATAAAACACCAAGCCGAAATGGCGGTTATATGTGCGATGCAACGGCGTCCTTGCCGCCACCGGCGTCGGCCACTTCAGCGAAGCCCACCACGCCAACCCCAAAATCGACACCACCAAGCCTGCGGTCCAGGCGTGCCATCCGAACAGCACCGCCACGAATGCCAGCGGCGTGAACCACAGAATATGCACAGGCCGGCGCAGCCCATAACGAAACGCCAGCTCTTCGACCACAGGCGCCCAGATCATACCGGCCAACCAAGGAATGTTGTGGATGTCGAGCCGATGCTCGCTGCCGCCCAAGCCCGCCGCAGTCACCGCCACCGGACCAAACACGAACAGGTTCACCACCCACAATAGCGCCGCCCATTGCAGCAGCCGCTTGAACGACACACCCGCCTGCCAATCGGTGGCCCACGCATTGCCATGCAACGGTCCAGCCAAACGAGGCGTCACCGACGGACGCTTCACGAATCGCCAGAAATCCTTCAACTCGTCGCGGAACCGCATTCGGGGCGTCATTCAAGCGTCCTGCAACTGACGCGCGGCGCGCGTAAAATCGCCCGCCAGCATGGACATCACGGCCACTCGCCCGCGCGTGATGACGCCATCGATGGCGTCCTGATCCTCTCGCCCGGGCGGATGCAACACGAAGTCTGCCACCTGCTGTGCCAATCCCAAGCTGCGCGGATGCCCAATGCCGATGCGCAGCCGCCAGAAGTCAGGGCTGCCCAGCACCGCCTGGATATCCTTCAAGCCGTTGTGCCCGGCATGGCCGCCGCCCTGCTTGAGCTTGACCTGACCCGGCAGCAGATCCAACTCGTCATGCAAGACCAGCACCTGCTCGGGTGCAAACTTGTAGAAGCGCGCCACGGCGCCCACCGCCAAGCCCGATCGATTCATGTATGTCGTGGGTTTTTGCAGAACGACGTTCTCGCCATCGACTCGCGCTTTGGCCACCCAGGCGCTAAACGCTTTTTCCTGCTGGAAAGTGGCTTTGAAGTCGTCAGCCAAATGATCGGCCAGCCAGAACCCGGCATTATGGCGAGTCGTTTCGTATTGCGCCCCAGGATTACCCAGGCCGACGATCAAGCGTATGGGTGTCGCCACCTCTCCCACTCCTAGAACCTTGGCCTGACGGCGCACGACGAGCACGACATCGGCACGATAAAAACAAAAACCCTGCACGGGCGAGAAACCAGCGCAGGGTCAGATACTAGCTTGTCCGCAGGATTCATGCGGACAGCGGCCAAGGGCAATTAAGCAGCCGGAGCGGCGTCTTCGCCTTCGGTCGGCTCGGTGTCGGCCGTCGGGGCGTTGGCCGTGGCCAGCACCGGGTTGGCTTCGCCACCGTGCGAGACGTAGGTCACGCCGATGGGCAGCTTGACGTCCGACAGGTGTACCGGGTTGCCGACGATCAGGTTGCCCAGATCGACTTCGATGAACTGCGGCAAGTTTTTCGGCAAGCAAGCGATTTCCAGTTCGGTAACCGTGTGGTTGACGATTGCAGCGTTCAGCTTGACGGCAGGCGACGACTCTTCGTTGATGAAGTGCAGCGGCACCTTCGTGGTCAGGGCCTGGTTAGCCGAGACGCGCTGGAAGTCGACGTGCAGAACTTGCTGTTTGTACGCGTGCCATTGCACCGAACGCAGCAGGACTTGCTCGCCCTTACCACCGTCCAATTGCATGTCAAGAATCGACGCATGGAACTCTTCTTTGCGCAGCGCGTGGAAGATTTCGTTGTGGTCGAGGTCGATGTTCAGCGGCTTGGCCTCGCCGCCGTAAACGATGGCGGGAACGCGGCCAGCGTGGCGCAGGCGGCGGCTCGCACTCGATCCCTGGACGCTACGCGAAGTGGCGTTGAATTTCATGGAAAACTCCAAAGCAAGGGCGACTTGCATCGCCCGATTGTGAATGCGCCAGGCAACACGCCTGGCACATGTTCCGCACGCCGCCGCGACCAGCGACGCGCGAGAATACGGTTTTAGTCGGTGAACAAAGAGCTGACCGACTCGGCATTCGAAATACGCAAAATAGTTTCACCCAACAAGCCTGCGCACGACAATTGACGGATCTTGGCGCACGCTGCGGCATCGGCCTTCAGCGGGATGGTGTCGGTCACGACCAGTTCGTCCAGCTCGGAATCGGCAATACGCTCGACTGCACTGCCCGACAACACCGGGTGCGTGCAATAGGCGTACACCGACTTCGCGCCACGATCTTTCAGGGCGGCGGCGGCTTTGCACAACGTGCCGGCGGTATCGACCATGTCATCCATGATGACGCAGGTGCGACCGTCGACTTCGCCGATGATGTTCATCACTTCGGACACGTTGGCACGCGGACGGCGCTTGTCGATGATGGCCAGTTCGGCTTCCAGCGGCTTGGCCAGCGCCCGGGCACGCACCACGCCGCCGATGTCGGGCGAGACGACAACCAGGTCTTCCAATCCGCGACGACCGATGTCGCCCAGCAAAATCGAACCGGCATAAATGTTGTCGACCGGAATGTCGAAAAAGCCTTGAATCTGATCGGCGTGCAAATCCATGGTCAACACGCGATCGACACCGGCGACTTGCAACATGTTGGCCACGACCTTAGCCGAGATCGACACGCGCGCCGAGCGCGGACGGCGATCCTGGCGGGCATAACCGAAATACGGAATGGCGGCGGTGATGCGGCCTGCCGAAGCGCGGCGCAAGGCATCGACCATTACCATGATTTCCATCAGGTTGTCGTTCGTGGGCGCACAGGTGGGCTGCAATACGAACACATCTTTGCCACGCACGTTTTCGTTGATCTCGACCATCACTTCACCGTCGGAAAAACGACCGACGGTCATTTTGCCCAGGGACATGTCGAGATGATTGACCACATCGACCGCCAGACGGGTGTTGGCGGTACCTGTGAAAATCATGAAGCTATCGTTGGGCATGATGAATGGGTCTGAAACGAACGAGGCGGGGATGAGTGCGTGGGGCCGACGGATACGGCACTACCGTGAAACGAAAAACAAAAAGCTGTTGAACCGTGAGCCGGTGGATCAGACAGGCGGGTTCAACAGCTTTTTTTATTTTGGGGCTGGGGAGGAAGGATTCGAACCTTCGCATGCTGGAATCAAAATCCAGTGCCTTAACCAACTTGGCGACTCCCCAACTAATCTGCAATCCAATGTCGCAGAGGATGTTCGATCAGCGAGGGACATGCCCGCACCAGCCGAAATTTCTGCGCAGTGCTGCTTTCGGCAGCGCCATGCATTGTAGCCATAATTTCCTGCTCGACGCGAGCGGCTTGTTCGAGATTGCTGCATTGTGCATACACACATGCACCAGAACCCGACATCCGCACGACAGCATCGAAACCGTGCTCGCTGGCATCTCGCGCTTGCGCCCGATTTACCGCATCCCGCATGGTTTCCAATGCCTGGCCTACTTCGGGATACAACCGACAGGCCACTATCTCTAGATCGTTACGCCCAAATGTTGCCCCCAATTGCTTGGGCCCAGCATTTTTAGCACTCAGACCTAAGTGAGCAAGAAAGTCCGTTATTTTGACTGGAAAAGTATCGCGTGTCAAATCAGACGCACGAAAAATTTCTGGGGTCGGTACCGAAACCTGCGGCTGCGCGACCATAAAGCCGGTCACGGGTAGGTCCAAGGCCGTCAGCCGTTCGCCCACGCCTTCGGCAAAAGCGCTTTGACCGAACACGAACACGGGCACGTCAGCCCCTAAGCTCAAGCCGATCTGCATGAGCGCTTCGCGCGACAGACCGCAGCCCCACAGTCGGTTCAGCGCGATCAGGGTAGACGCCGCATCGCTGGACCCGCCACCTAAGCCACCGCCTGCCGGGATGGTCTTATGCAATGCAATCTGCACGCCGTCGTGTACGCCTGTCGCCTGCTGCAAGGCTCGGGCGGCGCGTAACGTCAAATCGTCGGAAGGCGTAATGCCATGCAAATCGAATTCGCGATCGATCCGCCCGTCGGTACGGCGCTCGAAATGCAAAGTATCTTGCATGTCGATGAACTGAAACGCAGTTTGCAGCAAATGGTAGCCATCGGCACGGCGGCCCACAACGTGCAAGAAGAGATTGACTTTGGCAGGGGCCGGAACGTCGTACAACATGGCGCTACGGGTTCAAGCGGGATCGACGACCAGCCGCAAAACGATACGGCGATCCGTCTCGCGGCGCTCCAGCACCAGCAATTGCGGACCGGCCTCGTCGTAACGCGACAGCTTGGCCTGCCAGCCGCCTTGCTCGAACGCCTGCACGCGACCCTGTGAATCGTGCGTGACGTCCGAGGCTGCGGGCGCCGACGCCAGGCGTCCTTGGAACCAGTCGCGCAAACCCGCCACGGGGATGCGACTGCCCAATGCCTCCTCGGCCAGTGCGTCGGGATCGGCAGCGCTCAGCCGTTCGCCATTGGCCCGGGTCAGCACGGCGGCCCCGGGCCGACCTTCGACCCGCGCCTGGGTAGAACCCAGCGGATTGGTCAGATCCAAGACATAACGATCGCGTTCGTCCAGCCAGGAAAAGCCGCCTTGCACGGCATCCTGGCGGCCACCCGCTTGCGTGACGGTCAAGGCAAAACGACCCGCACGTGAAAACGACGCTTCCGCGCCAGGCGTGCTGGCCATACGAGTGGGCGTCACGCAGGCCGCCACCGCAACGCATGCGCCCAAGAGCGCCAAACACCGCCACGCCCGCATCACAGCCGCACTCCTAAACGCTTGATCGTGCCCTGTAGCGCTGCATTATCGGGCGCGGCTTGCGCCGCCGAACGAAACAGCTGCTGCGCCTCGTCGCGTTGCCCCTGCAACCACAAGGCCTCACCCAGGTGGGCGGCGATGTCGGCCTCGGGCCGTATGGCATAGGCTTGACGCAAATACTGCACGGCGGCGGTCAAGTCACCCAAACGGAATTTGACCCACCCCATGCTGTCCAGAATGAATGCATCCTTAGGCGACAACGTCAGCGCACGCGCGATCAGCTCATGCGCTTCGGACAATCGGGTGTTGTTGTCGGCCAGGGTATAACCCAGGGCGTTGTAGGCATGTGCATGGTCGGGTGCCAAAGCGATCACTTCACGAAACTGCCGCTCCATTTCCTTGTACTTGCCCTGGCGCTCGTACAGCATCGCGAGGTCGTACTTGATCTCGACGACATCGGGCACCTCGCGGTCGGCGGCTTCCAGCGTTTTCACGGCGGCGTCGATCCGATCGGCGTTACGCAAGATTTGAGAACGGGCCAGCACGCCCGTCAAACGCTCTTCCTCGTCTTGGGGCTGGGCCTGTTCGATGATGCTCAAAGCCTCGTCCACCCGGCCTTGTTCTGCCCGCAAGCTGGCCTGGCGCAACTGCGCCGAATGCCGTAGTGAGGGATCTTCGATTCGCGCAAGTTGCGCGACGGCATCGTCGTAGCGGCCCTCGTCCTCGGCGATCTGCGACAGCAGGATATGCGCTTCGGCGGCGGCCGCACCGGCGTCGGTCGCCCCAGGCGGTGCGGCGCTGCCACGCTGCTGCTGAACATCGACATATTGTTCGAGCACGCGACGAGCCTCTGGACTTTGGCCGTTCTTGTAGAGCAGTTGGCCTTGCAGCAGTAGCAGATCGAAATCTTCAGGCGCCTGACGCGCCATGGCGCGCAGTTCGACCAAAGCGCCCTCGTCGTCACCGGCGTCGGACAGTTGCGAGGCCAAGGTCAGATGCAAACGACGAGCTTGAGGATGACGCGCAAGAAATGCCCGCGCCTGAGCGACCGCCTGTTCGGGATCAACGGCCATGCCGTATTCCAATACCCGCTGTGCGGCTTCCTCCGAGGAGGGTGCGGCCACCAGCGCCATCTGCGCTTCCGTCAACGCGCGCCGACCGTCACCGGCAGATTGCGCCGCATCGGCCAAAGCCATGCGGGCTGCGGGCAAGGCTTTGACGCCAGGGCTTAGGGCTCGATCGAGGATGGACAGCGCAGCCCGGCGATCGGACAAGCGACTGAGCACGACGACGGCTTGCGCCAACGCGGCAGGCTTGTCGGTCGAGGCGTCAATACGCGCCTTCAGTGCGTCGGCCAGACCCGAGGTCTGGCCGTTGGCCGCAGCCAGCGCAAGCTCGGTCGAACTGGCTTCGATGTCGTTGGGCGACAGACGCGCCCACATGCGGGCGGCTTGCAGAGCGCCCTGCAAGTTGTTGCCCGCCATGAAGAATTCGAGCGAACGCCGCGCCAACCGGGCGTCGCCCGTGTCTCGTGCCAAGTTGACCAGGGTGGTGCCGGCGCTACCGAATGCACCACGCTGGGCGGCGATTTCGGAGGCGAGCACGCGGTACAGGATGTCGGAGGTCAGCGTGACCAGGGGCGTTTGCCCGGGACGCAACCGAATGACGGCGGTTTCCGGGGCCGGGTTACGCGGCCCCATGCGGGGTCCGGTAGCGTCTGCCGCAGCGACGGCGGGGACATGGCAGGCCGCAAGCGCGAGCGCTGCCGCGGCGAACCCCAGATTCAAAGGTTTAAACGACAACTTCACGCGGTCCGTCCGGTTGATGGCACAATCAGTACTCATATTAGGTTGATCTTACACTGGCTCATGCCGGAACTTCCCGAAGTCGAAACGACGCGACGTGGCATCGCTACAGTAATCACGGGCCAGACGGTACGCAAGCTGGTGGTTCGTCAAGCTCGCCTGCGCTGGCCGATCCCGCCCGAGCTGCCTGCCCTGCTGGCCGGTCGACCGGTATTGGCGTGCTCGCGCCGGGGAAAGTATCTGCTGCTCCAGTTCGGCCACGGTACGCAAATCGTGCACCTGGGCATGTCGGGATCTTTGCGCCGGGTGGCATTGAACGAGCCGCCGCGCCTGCACGACCATGTCGATTGGGTATTCGATCACGCCATCTACCGCCTGCACGATCCCCGCCGTTTCGGTGCGGTGCTGTGGCATCCGGCCGAGGCCGGATCGCTCGATGGCCATCCTTTACTCGCCAAATTGGGCATCGAGCCCTTTGACGATCGCTTCGACGGGCAATGGTTGCATACTCATTGCCAAGGCCGCAGCACGGCTATCAAGCAAGTCTTGCTAGCCGGCCATGCTGTCGTAGGCGTCGGCAATATTTATGCCTCCGAGAGCCTGTTTCGCGCACGCGTCAACCCGAAAACCCCGGCACGGCGATTGTCCAGAAAGCGTTGCGACCGTCTGGCGGACGCTATTCGAGCCACGCTGGCCGACGCCCTGGAGTCCGGCGGCAGCACCCTGCGCGACTATGTGAATGCCACCGGCGAGCCTGGGGCGTATTTCACGATTCACGCCGCCGTCTACGAGCGGGGCGGTTTGCCTTGCCGGGCATGCGCCACGCCGATCCGTCGCATCGTACAGGGTCAACGTGCCACCTACTACTGCCCGGTCTGTCAGCGCGCCTGAGGCGTCAGCCGGTACGCCTCGTTGATATACATCCAACTGGGCCATAAGGCGTGCGCCAAAGCCTCGTCGGCCAGTACGGGCGAGGTGGGCTCTGGGGTGAACCGGTCGCTGCCGTCCGGTAAAACGCCATAACCCAACTGGTTCGCAGGACGATTCGGCTCATACACCAGCAGCGAATTACCCTTCAAATACCCGAAGTTGTCGCCATACTGCATGATGGCTCGATTCGGATCGCGGCGAGTCAGATCGGCCCCCACCATCGGGTGTTCGGCATCGATACCGATCAGCGACAGTAAGGTGGGGGCCATGTCGATCTGGCTGACGATACGCGGGTCGCGGCGCGGCTCGATACCCGCCCCCAGAATCAGCGCGGGAATATGAAACCGGCCGACCGGTACTAGGCTCGCACCGAATACCCGCGAGTCGTGGTCGGCGATGACCAGGAACACGGTGTCTTTCCAGTAAGGCGCCTGACGGGCTTTGTCGAAGAACTCGCCCAGCGCCCAATCGACGTAACGCACGGTGTTTTCGACCGTTGCGGGCGGGCCGACGGGGTCGATCCGCCCCGCGGGATATTCCCAGGGCGTGTGGTTGGTTACTGTGAACGCCACCGTCAGCGCCGGTTTGTCTGCCGGCTGTTCCCGCAGGGTGCTATCCAGTTTGGCGTACATATCCTCGTCGGAAGCGCCCCACGACCCCACGAAATTCTTTTGCTCGAAGGTCTTGCGATCCAGCATCTGGTCGAAACCGTTGCCTAGAAAGAAGCTGCGCATGTTGTCAAAGTGACCCTCGCCGCCATAGATGAAACGGGTGTCGTAACCTTTACGGCCCAGCAAATCGGCCAGCGTAAAGAAGCCGCTTTGCGAGCGCGGCAGCTTAAGCACCGCCTCCGCGGCCGTCGGCAAAAAGCCTGCTGTAATGGCTTCCAGACCACGCGCCGACCGGGTGCCAGTGGCATAGGCCCGCTCGAACATCCAGCCTTGCTGGCCCAATTCGTCCAGACGCGGCGTCAGATCCTGGCCGCCCAGACTTTTGACATACTGCGCACCCAGACTCTCTTGAATGATGATGACCAGATTCAAGGGCTTGTCGTGACGCTTCGAAGCCGTTTGCAGGTGCAGGCTGGGACGTTCGGGATCGAGCATCGGACCGGTCAAACCGGCCGCCTGGCGCACGAGCGCATGCATACGCACGTCGGGCATGGAGGGATACAGATTGGCCGAAGACCGCTCGTCTTTCATGCGATACGCGGCATCGGTCACGCTGTACAAGCCGTTGAGCGGCAAGGTATTGACCATTGCATCGCCCGCGAACGCGACCGTCGATGGGTTGATAGGACGATGCGCCAAGGTGCCCCGAATCGCCAGAATGCCCACCGCCAATATCAACACCGACGCCACGGCACGCTGCCACCAGGGCGGTGCCCGGTCGGGACGATCGATCGGGAACAGGCGCACCGAACCCCAGGCCGCCAACACCATCACCAACGCGCCCACTAACAGCACGCCCTTATAGCCCCCCCATAACATTCCCGCCACTTCGCGCGGGGTCGATAAATACTCGAAGAACATGCGATTGGGGCGCGAGTCGTACTCGATTAGGAACTGAGGCGAGGCCACTTCCAGGAAAACGAATACTAAAAACGCCACCCGGAACCACCACGCCGTCAACCGCGTGGGCCAGCGTAAATGTCCCAGCCAGGGTGACAGGACGGCGGGCAAAATAGCCGCCATCGAAATCATCACCACGTCGATGCGCAAGCCGCCCAACATCACAGGCACCAGTCCACCGGCGGGCGCCACGCGCTCCCACAACCAGATACTGAGCGCCAAACGACTCAGCGTGAGCACGGCCAAGACGGCAAAAACGAAGCGAAGGGTCAAACCACGCATAGCGGCTCCGAATGGGGGTTTCCGCACACGCGGCAAGGCGCAAACGTAGCCCGGCCTTCGTCAAATAAGTGTCAAATGAGTGTCAAATTTTGTGAGAGTAGCGCTGGAGTCGAGCGCATGCGGTCTCACTCTTCTGGCAGGCCAACTGTAAAAACAGCGCCACCCCCAGGCTCTTGCGACGCTTGCACGGACAACGCCCAGCCTTGCAAATCGCAGACGCGCTTGGCGATGGCCAGGCCCAAACCCCGACGCTCGCCCGGAACCGACATCGGCATGGCCAGACTATCGCGGCGCGCGCCGCGGTAGTAGCGCTCGAAGACGAACGGCATGTCGGCCGGATCGATACCCGGCCCGGTATCGGAAAAATGCACCCCGGCGGCGTCGAATCCGATGCTCAACCGAGCCGGCGCCGCATGCTGAATCGCATTGCGCATCAAGTTCAAAAATACGGTCATCAGAGCATCGCGATCCAGCACGAGCACCGTGCCGGGTGCCACGGTGTTGCACCAATCCAAGCCGGCGGCCTGCGCGCGCGTCGATACGGTCAACCACGCGGCCTCGAGCGCATCGCAGAGATCGACCGGCCGCGGCATACGCGGCGTGTCCAACGTGGCCTGGCGAACGGTTTCCAAAATGGCGACGACGGCATCTACATTATTGACGACTCGCGACAAGCGCTGCTGCATCTCCTCCGGCAGGTCGGTACGCAACAACATCAATTCGCTGTCGGAACGCATCGCCGCCAGCGGAGTGCGAATCTCGTGGCTTAAATTGGCGCCGAACTCGCGCTCGGCGGCCATGCGGCGATCGACCTGCAGGCGCACGCGCTCGAACGCATCGATTAGCCGGGCGGCCTCGTTTTCGTCGGCATCGGGGTCGGCATCCAAGGCATCGGGCGCCCAGTGCGCCAGGCGGCGCGTCACGGCATGCAAAGGCGCGACGACATGACGAGCCAGTCGACGTGCCATGCCGTAGGCCAGCACCATGCAAACCGCGCCCAGCAGCAGGACGATCAGGCCAAAGTCGTAGACACGCTGCTCGTTCTCCGTCGCGTCGTACACCACGACCAATCGTCCGCCTTGAATGAGTGCCGTACTGCTCACATGCCAGACATGCCCATTGCCTGGGGTGAGCTCGACCATGCCCACAGGCAGGCCGCGCAGCGGCCGAGGCAAGGTATCGGGAGCGTCATCGATGGCGATCCAGGCTCTCAACGCGTCGCCTAGTTCTAAAAATTCGCCGTCTTGCATTTTGGCCTCGCCCGACTGCCACTCGTTCAGCAGACGTTCGGTTTCGTGACGCAAGACATCGTTGACCAATGCGTCTTCCATTCGGCCAAAAGTCAGAAAAGCCAGCACCACCAGCACGCCGACGAACACGGCAACCGCGCCCGTCAGCGCGAGACGAACCCGCTGGGTCAGGCTACGGGTGCGATTCATTGGACGCATGCACGCAAGCGCCAGCCGACACCGTGAACAGTCTCGATGCCGTCGAAGCCTGCCTCGGTCAGCGCCCGGCGTAACAGGTGCATTTGACTGCGCAAGGCATCGGACGGCGGCTGAGTGCCGCCCCACAACGCGTCTTCCAGCGCCTGCCGCGTCATCACACGCCCGGGTTCCCGCAAGAGAACCGCCAGAATCTGCACCGATTTACGCGTCAACCGGACTGGTTTTCCAGCAACGGTCACCGCCTGCGTGCGAACATCCAGGCACAGCGCGCCGCACGCGCGGCGCGACACGCCCACTGCGCCTTCGGCCCGTTGAATCAGTGCAATCAGCCGAGCCTGCACTTCGGCCAACGCAAACGGCTTGGTCAGATAATCGTCGGCGCCCAGTGCAAAGCCTGCCAGTTTGTCTTCCAATGCATCGCGCGCGGTCAGCACCAGCACCGGTACACCGCTGGACAACTGCACACGCAAGGCGTTCAACACTTGTGCCCCATCGATATTGGGCAGCCCCAGATCCAGTATCACCGCATCGAAGGATCGGCTCTCGAACAAGGCGAGTGCGCCATGACCGTCGTAGGCCACGTCCGGCATGAACCCCTGCGCTTCCAGATACGCGTAAAGATTGCCTGCCAAAGTGATGTCGTCTTCGACGATCAGCACGCTACGATGCATCGATGGTCTCCAGCACTTTCCCGGGATTCATCCGGCCGTCGGGATCGAGCGCCTGCTTGATCGTGTGCATCAATGTCAGGCCCACCGGGTCCTTGAGCTGCGCCAAGGCCGCACGTTTCAACTGCCCGATACCATGCTCGGCGCTGATCGAACCACCATGCGCCACCACCGCAGCATGCACCAGGGCCTGAATGGCGTCGTGCTGGGCCAACAAGGCCGCCTCGGCTTCGACGCCCTCGACGGCTGGCGCGACGTTGTAGTGCAAATTGCCGTCGCCCAAATGGCCGAAGATCACATGGCGCACGCCCTTGAATCGCGCTCCGATAGCCGCATCGGTACTGGCGACAAAGCCCGCCATGCGCGAAACCGGCACCGAAATATCGTGTTTGACGGCCTTGCCCAGGGTGGCTTCGGCCAGCGGGATCGACTCGCGCACATGCCAGAGCGCGGCACTCTGCGCCAGATTGGCGGCGATGACGGCATCGCTGGCCAAGCCCTGTTCGAGCGCTTCGCCCAAAACCGCCTCGAAACGTTCGCGCGCATGCTGCTCGCTTTCGCTGTCGGACAGTTCCAGCAAGGCGTACCACGACGAAGTACCTGGCGGAAAAGGCAAGGGCAAATCGGGAAAAGCCCGGGCCACCCCGCCCACGCACATGTCGCCTATGAGTTCGAAAGCCGTCAACGCCGATCCGAAGCCGCGCCGCGCATGGGCCAGCAATGCGACGGCGGTCTCGATGCTAGCGACCGGCAACCACGCCGTACATTGCGCCACCGGTCGAGGAAACAGTTTGAGCGTGGCGGCGGTGACGATGCCCAGCGTACCCTCGCTACCGATGAACAAATCGCGCAACGCATAACCGGTGTTGTCCTTGCGCACGCCGCCTAAGCCATGCCAGATCTCGCCTGCAGCGGTCACCACCTCTAAGCCTAAGCTCAGTTCGCGCATGGTGCCATAGCGCAGCACCTGCGTGCCACCGGCATTGGTCGCCAGATTACCGCCGATGGTGCAGGTGCCCTGCGAGCCCAGCGACAACGGAAAGAGGCGGCCGGCTTTGTAGGCGGCCGTCTGCGCGGCAGCCAGGGTGCAACCGGCCTGCACAGTCATCGTGTCGTCTTCGGTGTCCACCGCCAGCACGGCGTCCATGCGACGCAAACATAAGACCAGGGAGCGGCCCGAGGCGTCGGGCGTCGCTCCACCGCACAGTCCGGTATTGCCGCCTTGCGGGACGATGGGCCGGCCGTGCGATCGGCATACGCGCACTACGGCCGCCACCTCGGCCGTGGTGCCGGGCAAGACCACGGCTACCGCACGGCCGCTATACCGGCCGCGCCAGTCGGTCAGAAATGGGGCCGCGTCATCGCCCGTTCGTACGTTCGATGCGCCGACGATCTCCCGCAGCGCGGTCAGAAACCGGCTATCGGCCAAGGGGCCGGCAACAGCGAGCGGATCGGGCATGATGTACCTCGTTTGACGACAGGCACCTCGAAATGTGAGGCGATGCAATCATTGTATGACCGAGCGTGTCAGCCTCTACCGCAGGCCACTGATATCAGGCACACTAGTTGCGATTCGGCGGCGCGCGCAGCGCCCATTGTTCCGCCATCCCTACAAGGAATTTCCGTGAGTTCTGCTACGCCTTTCCCCACCAGCGTTTTCAAGGCCTACGACATCCGTGGCATCGTACCCGACGCCCTGAATCCGGCCTTCGCACGCGCGCTTGGCCGTGCATTGGCCGCCAGCGCCACGGCCAAGGGTATCGACACGCTGGTGGTCGGGCGCGATGGACGACTCAGCAGCCCCGAGCTGTCGGTGGCGCTGCAAGAAGGCATTCACGACGGTGGCGTCGACACGCTGGATATCGGCCAGGTGCCGACGCCGCTGGTCTACTACGCCACTCATGTCTACAAGACCGGTTCCGGCATTGCCATCACCGGCAGCCACAACCCGCCAAAGTACAATGGCTTCAAGATGGTCATGGCCGGTGCTGCCTTGTACGGCAAGGACGTGCAAGCCCTGCGCGACAGCATGATCGCCCTGCACGAGCAGCCTGCCGTGCATCCGCGCGGCACCCGTCGCGAGTTAAACATCATCGATGAATACATCGACCGCATCGTCGGCGACGTCAAACTGTCGCGCCCCATGAAAATCGCGATCGACGCTGGCAATGGCGTCGCCGGTGCCGTGGCGCCGGCGCTGTTTCGCAAGCTGGGTTGCGAAGTCACCGAACTGTTCACCGAGGTCGATGGCCTGTTCCCCAACCACCATCCCGATCCGGCAGAACCCGAGAACCTGCACGACCTGATCCACTGTCTGGCGAGCACCGACAACGAATTGGGCCTGGCATTCGACGGCGACGGCGACCGCCTGGGCGTGGTCACCAAAGGCGGCAACATCATCTGGCCCGATCGCCAACTGATCATGTTCGCACGCGACGTACTCGCCCGCTGCCCGGGCCAGCCCATCATTTACGACGTGAAGTGCAGCCGTCACGTCGGCCTCGAAGTCGAGGCGGCGGGTGGTCAGGCACTCATGTGGCAAACCGGGCATTCGCTGGTCAAAGCCAAACTGGCCGAAACCGGCGCACCGCTGGCAGGCGAAATGAGCGGCCACATTTTCTTCAAAGAGCGCTGGTATGGCTTTGACGACGGGCTGTACACCGGCGCCCGATTGCTTGAAATCGTATCGCGCGAGGCCGACCCGTCGGCGGCATTGGATGCCTTGCCCCAAGCGCTGTCCACGCCCGAACTCAAAGTCGAAATGCAAGAAGGTGAGCCGTTCAACGTGGTGCGCGCATTACAAGAGAATGGCGAGTTCCCGGGCGTGACGCGCGTCGTGACCATCGACGGCGTGCGTGCCGAGTATCCGGATGGTTTCGGCCTGGCCCGTGCATCGAACACGACGCCGGTCATCGTGCTGCGCTTCGAAGCCGACAACCAGAACGCGCTGAACCGCATCCAGGAAACCTTCCGAGCCCAGTTGCTGCGCTTCGCCCCCGAAGCCCGTCTGCCGTTCTGACTCACCCCGACCTGACCGGATCTACGTCATTCATGTCTTTATCTTCCACGACCGCCTGGCGCCAATTCGCAACGGCGGTACGCGCCACCCCGTTAACGGGTGAGGGCTTGGATCTCGTCGAGGCTGCGGGCTTTACGGTGGATTTCACCTGCCAACGCCGTTCAAGCGTGCTGCGCGAGGCCGAGCGCGCTCTGCTGGACGATCAGGGCTTCGAGGCGGCGCGCGCCGCGCTCTTTGCAGGCGATCCGATCAACTTCACCGAACGGCGCGCCGTGCTGCACACGGCGCTGCGCGCCAATGCACCGCCTGCTCAAGTGGCCGCACAAATTGGCACGCAACGCCAGCGCGTCAGCGCGTTCGTTCGAGAGGCCGATGCCGCCGGGCGCTACCGGCATGTTCTGCATCTGGGCATCGGCGGCAGCGACTGGGGACCACGCATGGTCGTCCAGGCGCTGGCCAGCGAAGGCGCGAATCGTCACATCGCATTCGTCTCGAACGTCGATGCTCACTCGATCGACGCCGCCTTGCAGCAGTTGGATCCTCAGGACACCCTGATCATCGTCGCCTCCAAGACGTTCACCACCACCGAGCCGCTCACCAACGCGGCCATCGCGCTCGACTGGCTGCGCGCCGCGGGCATCGAGGACCCGTTATCGCGGGTGATCGCCGTAACAGCCAATGCCCAAGCCGCGCGCGACTACGGCGTGAGCGAGGCTCACATCTTCGAGTTCTGGGACTGGGTGGGCGGGCGCTATTCGCTGTGGTCGGCCATCGGCTTGCCCATCGCATTGGCTTTGGGCCCCGACCGCTTCGATAGCTTGCTGGCGGGCGCTGCCGCCATGGACGATCACTTCGCCCACGCGCCGCCAGACGCCAACGCGCCATTGCGCATGGCTTTGGCTGGTGCCGCCAATTGCAGCGTGCTGGGCTACGGCGCGCTGGCGCTGGTGCCCTACGATGCCCGGCTGGGCAGCCTGACGTCCTGGGCGCAGCAACTGGAAATGGAATCGCTGGGTAAAAGCGTTGGCCGCGACGGTAGCGCTGTCGATGTACCGATCAGTCCAGCGGTATTCGGCATGGCGGGCACCGACGGCCAGCACACGTTTTTCCAGTGGCTGCACCAACATCCCCAAGGCGCGCCGGTCGATTTCATCGTCGCGCGTCAACCCGATCACGCCCATCCGCGCAGTCACGCCATTTTGCTGGCCAACTGCCTGGCACAGCGCGCAGCCTTGCTGTCGGGCAAACCGCTGGCCGTCGCTCAAGCCGAGACAGGCACCGATCCGGCGCAAGCCGGACTAGCCCCGCATCGCGTGCATGCAGGCGGGCGGCCCAGCACCCTAATCGTCATGCCTCGCCTGGACGCGTTTCATTTAGGCGCGCTACTGGCGTTGTACGAGCATAAGGTGTTCTGCCAGGGCGTCATCTGGGGCATCAACGCCTTCGATCAATGGGGCGTCGAATACGGCAAGCAGCTGGCCAAACGCATCATTGGCGAATTGGACGGACAAGCCCCCACATCGGGACAGACACGCGATGCATCTACGGCTTATTGGGTAGATGCTTTGTTGACGCCCGCCAAGGCTTCGTAAATCGCCACGTGCGTGCGCGCAACCTCGCGCACGTCGAAGGCCCTCGACGCCAAGGCGCGGCCTGCCCGGCCATAGGCTTGGCGGCGCGAGGTGTCCAACGCCAGCACTTCGATGGCGTCGGCCAATGCCAGAGCATCGCGTACCGGCACCAACACCCCCGTCTGCTCCGGGTCGATCGCATCGCGACACCCTGGCACATCAGTGGTCACCACGGCCCGGCCCGCTGCCGCGGCTTCCAGCAAGGCTTTGGGCAGCCCCTCACGGTACGAGGGTAAGGCCACGATATGCGACTGCGCATACAAGGCCGGAATGTCGTGTCGTTCGCCCAAGCACGTGACCGCAGCCTCCGCCGTCCATGCGGCCACTTCGTCGGGCTGCACCGACGCCGGATTACCCAGATCGGGCGCACCGGCCAATTGCATGCGTATCGCTCGCCCACGCTTGCGCAGCACTCGGGCGGCCTCGACAAACTCACGCACCCCTTTGTCGATCAACAGGCGGGCGGCCATCGTCACTACGATGGGAGGCTCGGCGGGTTCGGGCGCTTCAGGAAACTGATCCAGATCGACACCCGCGCCGCGAATCATCACGACCTGATTCGAGCGAATGGCACCCGCCTGCGCCAACGTGTCGCGGTCGGCACCGTTCTGGAAAATGACGCGGCTGTTGGCATGCCCCAGCGACAACCTGTAGAGCGTGCTGACGATGCGGCGCACGATGGCCCCACGCAAACCGGGCCGCACGAACACGAACCCCAATCCAGATATGGCCGCCACCATTCCGCGCACGCGGGCCAGTCGAGCGGCGATGCCACCGTACAGCACCGGCTTGATGGTCACCAACTGAACGACATCGGGTGCGACCTCACCAAACAGCCGATACAAGGCGATCAAGGTGCCTAGTTCTTGCAGGGGATGGACACCACTGCGCGTCATGGGAATGACATGGTGGCGCATGCCCATGGCCTCAATGGCAGCCACGCTGTCGCCGGCCATGGTGGCAACGTGAACGTCGAAACCCGCTTGCTGCGCAGCGCGCGCCAACGCCACCCGGTGCGACAGGAAAAAGTCGGGATTGTTGACGACGAACAGCAGGCGGCGCCCTGTCGTCATGCACGCGTCCTTGCGCCGTCTTCCAGGCCCGCCACCTGCCGCCACAGTGTGGTGTAAGCCTGCACCATCTGCGTCAGACCGAAAGTCTGATGTACGCGTTGACGACCATGCTCGCCCACCGTATCGCGGCCATAGCGGCGCACCGCATCGACCGCCGAGGCCATCGCACCTTGCAGCGCGGTGGCGCGCTCGGGCGGTGCGATCCAGCCCGCATCGCCGACGATCACACCGGCATCACCCACTTGCGTGACGACGCAGGGCGTGCCGCAAGCCATGGCTTCGGCCACGACGTTGGGAAACCCTTCGGCGCGGCTGGACAGCACGTGTATATCCAGCGCGTTCATGACCGCCGGAATATCGTCTCGCGGGCCTACCGGAATGACCTTGCCCTGCAAACCCAGCCTGTCGACGATGGCCATGAGCTGCGCGTTGTCCGCCGTCATGCCGCGACCGACCAGGACGCAGCGAATGTTGTCCTGCGTGTCTTCGGCGTCGAGCGCCGCCAAGGCGTGAATTAAGTTGTCGTGATCCTTGAGCGGATCCCAGCGCGCCACGCAGCCGATCAACAACTGCGAGTCGTCGATATTCCATTCGCGCCTGACCCGCGCACGCGCCAGACCATCAGGGGCAAAACGCGCCAGATCGTAGCCGTTGGGGATGACCTGCATTTTGGCAGCGTCATAGCCCGCGGCTTGATGACGCGCTGCGGCGTCCTGTGCGCAGCACACGATGGCGGCCGGCACCCGACTGGACAAACGGGCGCTCAAGCGCAGCATCAAGCGCGCCGACGCACTGCTTTTCTCAAGATAGGCCCCCGAGTTTCGGATGCCCCAGCACACCGCACGCTGACCCACATACCGTGCCGCAAGACCGCCGATCAAATCGGCGTGGTACATCCAGGTTTGCACCACGTCGGCCTCGGCCGACCGGATCAACCGAGTCAACTTCATGAACCCACGCAGGCTGAAACGACCGCGAGCCATGCCCAACGTGTGTACTTCGACCCCCGCGACCCGCAAGCGCTCGCCATAGATACCGCTGTCGGTCAGCGAAATCACCGTGTGCCGGCAGGCTTGTGCGGGCGCAGTCGTCAAGCGATACAGCACTGACTCGGCACCGCCCTGGCCCAGCCCCGTGATGATGTGAAGTATGTGCATCGGCGTGCCGCTCATGACGTTCCTTGGCTTTTCAAGCCGACTTGTTCGAACAGGTTGTCCCACTGTGCCAACACGGCGGGTAAAGCATAACGACGACGCACGGCATCGGCGGCGCGCTGGCCCAGATCGGCGCGCAAGGCGGCATCGCTCATCATGCGCGCCAGGGCATCGGCCAAAGCCTCGCCATCGCCATCGGGCACCAACAAACCGTCGCGACCGTCGCTCGTCATCTCGCGCGGCCCGCTGGGGCAGTCGAACGCCGCACACGGCAAGCCCAGTGCCATGGCTTCCAGCAGCACGTTCGGAAAACCCTCGACGGCGCTACTGAGCACGAACGCTTGCCCGCATGCCAGCTCGTCCCAGGGGGAAGACGTCTTGCCCGGCAATTGTATGCGGTCTTGGAAACCACTCAAGGCGATGCGATCGGTCAGGGCCTCGCGTTCGGGCCCTTCGCCCCAAATCCACAGATCCCACGCTGGATAATGCTCGGCCTGCTTCGCAAATGCGTCGATCAGCACATCGAACTGCTTCTCGGGCACCAATCTTCCCATCGCCACCAGACGCTTGCGCCCCAAGTCGCGTGCCAGGGCACCCGTACCGTCGGGCGGATCCTCGACCAGGGCGGCCGGCAGCGGGTTGGGAATGACCGCCAGCCGCTTGATGCCAGGCACCATGCGAGCGAACGGCGCGACGGTCGCGTCGGCTTGCACGGTCACCATGTCGGCGTGCGGATACAGCCAACGCCGCAGCACTTGCCAGGGCTTGCTCGCGGTGCGCGACGCTGCCGGGTTGGTGCGTTCGCACACGATCACCGAAATGCGCGTACCCCAGGTAGCCAGTATGGCCGCCACGTTGACGTGTGTCAGAAACGACACCACCACATCGGGTTGGACTTCGTCGATCAAGCGGCGCAAAGCGGCAAGACGGCGGCCCATGCCCAGCAGACTCTTGGCACGGGTACCTGCGTAATCGGCCAACCACACCATCTCGACCTCGTCGGCGATCGGATAGAAGCACTCGCCCTTCGCCGAATACGTCGGCACCAAGGTGACCCGGTCGCCACGGGCCGACCATGCGTTGACCAGGGTCGCAGCCACGCGTTCGGCCCCGCCCGCGTGCATGGAACTCACCAGCATCAATATCTTCATCGCTGTCCTCCACCGTCGTGGTAGCGATCCAGCCACGCCTGAGTCATCAGCACGCCCCACAAGTGACTCGCCCAGTTGCGATGGCCGCTGACATGCTCGCGCCACTTGCGCACGATGGGTTCGGGCTGGAACAAGCCCTGCTGCCGCAGACGCGACTCGTCCAACAGAGCGTCGGCCCATTCGCGCAAGGGCCCGCGCAGCCACTCGGCCAGCGGCACCGCAAAGCCGCGCTTGGGGCGTTCGACCAGTTCGCGCGGCACATGGCGGTGCAAAACCTGGCGCAGCAGCCATTTGCCGGTGTTGCCGCGCAGCTTGTAGTGCTCGGGCAGGCCCCAGGCGAATTCGTAGACGCGGTGATCCAACAAGGGCACGCGGGTCTCCAGACTGACTGCCATGGCGGCGCGATCGACCTTCACCAGAATGTCGTCCGGCAAATAGGTGATGGCATCCAGCTTCATCATGGCGTCCAGCGTCGAGCCCTGCATCGTTTGCGAGAACGGCGTGGGTGGCTGCGTGCCTCCCACCACGACCGACGCCGGATCGTGCCAATAGGACACGAAATGCCGGTAGAAGTCGCCGTGGGTGCGGGCGCGCAGCATCCCCCCCATCTTGCCGACCTTGCCCCGCCACGCACCGCGTCCGGGCAGATGTGAGGAGACCGACAACGCGATCCCCAGCGGGGTGCGCACCGCCCGGGGAATTCGACCGAACTGTGCCCACCAACGGCGTACTCGCAAGTAGCGCGAATAGCCGCCGAACAGCTCGTCGCCGCCGTCGCCCGACAAGGCGACCGTCACGTGTTGACGCGCCATGCGAGTGACCAACGCGGTAGGAATCTGTGATGAGTCAGCAAAGGGCTCGTCGTACATATCGGCCAGGCGGGGCACCATGTCCAAGGCATCCTGAGGCGTCACGTACAACTCGGTGTGATCGGTGCCCAGGTGACACGCAACGGCCTTCGCATGCTCGGCCTCGTTGTAGCGCTTCTCGTGAAAGCCAATGGCGAAGGTGCGCACGGGCCGGGTACTTTGCTTCTGCATCAAGGCCACGATGGTCGACGAATCGATGCCGCCCGACAGAAACGCGCCCAGGCTCACATCCGACAGCATCTGTCCAGCGACGGCTTCGCTCAATACCGCTTCCAGTGCATCGGTGGCCTCGACATCGGATCCGAATTGGAGCGCATGCGCAGCCGCACGGTCGGCGGTGTCGATGGCCGACCAATACGCCTGCGGCTCGGGCATGTTCCGCTGACGCTGTGCCGCCTCGTCAAGCCTCAGATACGTGCCGGGCGGCAGCTTGCAAACCCCCTCGTAAATGCTCCACGGTGCGGGAATGTAGTTGTGCCGCATGAACAGCGTCAGCGCCTCGCGACTGAGCGTGGCACCGAAGCCGGGAATGGACGTAAGCGCTTTCAACTCCGACGCGAACACGAAGTCGGCGCCGCTATAGCCGTAGTACAAGGGCTTTTCGCCCATACGGTCGCGAGCCAGCGTGACCGTGCGAGCCTCGCGATCCCATAAAGCCAGCGCGAACATGCCCACGCAGGCTCGCAGGGTTGCCTCGACACCCCACTCGGCGAAGCTGGCCAGCACGCTTTCGGTGTCGGAGTGTCCGCGCCAATCGGGCGCTCGACCCGCTTGCTCCAAGCGGGTGCGCAGCAAGACATGATTGTAGATTTCGCCGTTCAGCACCAACACATAGCGTCCGCAGGCCGAGACCATCGGCTGATGCCCCGCCGCGCTCAAGTCAATGATGGCCAGCCGCACATGGGCCAGCATCAACCCGGCCTGTGCGTCGTCCCACATACCCTGACTGTCGGGCCCGCGATGAGCGATACGTTTACAGCTTTCGGTCAGCGCGCCGCGCTTATCGGCAAGCGGTCCCCAGATTCCAGCGATGCCACACACGTCAAGGCTCTCCCTGGTGGTTCTCGTCTTGCGTCTGGGCAAACACCTGGTCCCAACGCGCTAACACGGCGGCGGGCGAGAAGCGCTCGCGCACGGACACCGCAACCTGACCCCACCGCTTGCGCAACGCGGGCTGGTCGATCGCTTCGCGCAACGCCGCCGCCAACGCGCCCGCATCGCCCGCAGGACGCACCAAACGCCCATCGTGACCATCGCGCACGATTTCGCGTGGTCCGGTATCGCAATCGAAGGCGACCGGGGGCAGGCCGCTCGCCATGGCTTCCAGCAAAGTATTCGACAAACCTTCCACCCGGGAACTGAGAACGTAAATGTGCGCGCCAGCGTACCACTGCGCCACGTTGCCTGCGCGTCCCGGCAAATGCACCCGGCCAGACAAAGCGGCGTCCTCGATCTGGCGCGTCAAGGCTTCGCGCAACGGTCCCTCGCCCAAGACGATCAGATCCCAATCGGGATAATCCCGTGCGATCTGCGCGTACGCCGCGATCAACACATCGAAGCCCTTGTCCGGATGGAGCCGGCCAACGGCCAACACGTAGTGCTTACCCGCCTCGTTGAGCGGCATACGCACTGGTTCGCTCGTAGCCAGTGGCCATTGCACCGGATTGGGAATCACATCCAGGCGACTGCCGGGTACGTGATCGGCCAGCCAATCGGCGGTGCCCTGCGTCAACGCAACGACCCGTGCCGCCTTAGGATAGGCAAACCGCCTCAATGCCAGCCACAGGCGCGATAAGGATTGCGACGGCGGATGCGTATGCTCGGTGGCGATGACCTGGCACGGTAAGCCCCGCGCGGCCAGAACGGCCAACACGGAAGAGGTAGTCATCATGCCCAACACCACATCGGGTTCGAACTTGCGCAAGGCATGGCGCAGGGCATACAAGCGCCGCAGATTGGCGACCACGCCCCGCCATCCGCCGCCCGATGCTCCGGCGGTTCCCAAACTGCGACGCATGACGCCACCGTGCAACGGATATACGTCGCGTCCCTCGGACTGCGTAATCAGGCACACCTCATGGCCTGCACGTGCCCAGTGCGAGGACAGCTCTGCGGCCACGCGCTCGGCCCCACCGGCATGCAAGGAATGAATGAACACGGCGATGCGCAAGGACGGGCGACTCATGCGCGCTCCCCACTGGCCGAACGCGCTTGCAAGGGCGCGGGGCGCAAGGCGACCAGGAAATAACAAAAATACGACAGGGCATACATACAACTGGTGGCCAACATGATGCCCGCCACGCCCATTTCGGGCGCGAAATACTGGTTCAGCACGGCCTTCAACGCAAAGTTCGCGACGGCGATAGCGGCCATGACGCGATAGCGGTTCTGGCTGGCCAACAGTTGCACGAGAATCAACACCCCGAAATAAAACGGCAGTTGCAGCAGTCCGAAACGGAACACGTCGGCCACGGCCTGCGTGTCTTCGGCCGTGAACGCGCCGCGCTCGAACAACAAGGCCACCCCCCAGGGGGCCAGCAGCCAGCCTGCGGCAACCGTACCCGCACCCGACACCAGCATGCCCATCGACCACTTCAATGCCATGACGCGTGCTTGTGCGCCGTCGCCACGCGCCTGCACGTCGGCCAGCACCGGCAGTGCGGCACGACCCACCGATACCGCGCCGATACCCAGCACCAGCGACAGCAGGCGCGCCGCATAACCCAACGTGGCGTTGGCGTTACTGCCCAGGTTGGCCGCCGCATATTGATCCAATGGACCAACGAAACTCATGGCAACCTGGCCCACCAGCATGACGCCCGCTGCGCGCACCAATTCCGGCCAGTGAGGCGAGCGCGCCGACAGCAGCGGCGCACCCCATAGGTTGAAATCGGCGCGGCGAGCCAGCCACAGCAGCCACAGCGTCTGCACCAGATAACCCAACAGGCTGCCCCATGCCAAGGGTCCGACCCCCGGGTCGGCACTGGCCAGCAACACCCACCCCAAGGTCGATATCGCCGGAACGCTATCGAGCAAGGTGTTGACGTGGCGCTCACGGGCGCGCAGGCGCGCAGCCGCTAGACCGGCAATCAACATCAAGGCGGAGATCGGGGCAAAGGCGTAGACCAGCAGACCGGTCATCTCACGCACGTGTATCGACAAGCCCCGCCCCAGGCCATCGACCACCCAGGGCAACGTCGCCCAGGTTAGGGCCGCCAACAGCACGGCGATCACGCCGATCATGCCGTGCAATTCGCGCAGGAAGCGGGTACGACCCTCGGATTCGCCGCGACGCAGACGCACCAGCACCGGAATCAACACCACCGACAGAACACCGACAATGGTGACCGGCAACCACGTCGCCATGGTCAAGGTGAATTGATAGGCATCGACCTCGTCGCTGATGCCATAGCGATAGGCGACCGCCATCTCCTTGACGGCGCCCGCCACCTTGCCCAGCACCAGAAACAAGGCCACCCGGACCGCGCCGTTGAAAATGCGCTTATGGTCCGGGTCGAGACGGGCGAGGCGGGCGCGCAGCGTTTTCAAATCAGCGCAGGAATTGCGTGTACCATGGCATGGCGACTTCCAGGCCCTGCAAGATATCGTGACCCGGCTGATAGCCCAGGTTGGCGCTGGCCTTGCTGATATCGGCCTGCGAATGACGCACATCGCCTGGGCGGAAATCGCGATACACCGGACGTTTTTCGTAATGCACGCCATGCTTGCCCAACTGGCTGGCCAAGTGGTCGAACAGTTCGTTCAAGCTGGTGCGTGCGTTTACAGCCACGTTGTAGACCTGGCTTTGGCCCTCGGGCTGCGACAAGGCGGCCAGGATATTGGCCTGCACGGCGTTTTGCACGAAGCAAAAGTCGCGGCTGGTTTCACCGTCGCCATTGACCTGAACATCTTCGTTCTTGATCATTGCGGCAATCCACTTCGGGATCACGGCGGCGTACGCACCGTCGGGATCTTGGCGCGGACCGAACACATTGAAATAACGCAGGCCCACACTGCCAAAGCCATAAGCACGCGCGAACACATCGCCGTACAGTTCATTGACGAATTTCGTGACGGCATAAGGCGACAAGGGTTTGCCGATCTTGTCCTCCTGCTTAGGCAGGTCGGGATGATCGCCATACGTCGAACTGGACGCTGCATAGACGAAAGACTTCACTTGCGCATCGCGCGCCGCGACCAGCACGTTCAAGAATCCATCGATGTTGACGGCGTTGGTGGTGGCCGGGTCTTTGAGCGAGCGCGGCACCGAGCCCAATGCAGCTTGATGCAACACAAAATCGACACCTTCGCACACCGACGCGCAGGTCGGCGCGTCCCGAATATCGCCCTCGACGAAACGAAAACGGGCCCACTGTTCCGCGCTCACCAACTCCTGAACTTCATCCAGGTTGCGGGCGTAGCCGGTCGCGAAATTATCCAGACCCACGACCTTCTGATCCAGCTTCAACAGCGCTTCCAGTAAATTCGAACCGATGAACCCGGCGCATCCGGTTACCAGCCAGGTCCGAGGCTCGCGTTGCAGGTCTTGCGTGATCTGTTCGTAGCGTTGGCTCATGGTGACTCCCAAAGATTAAAGACGCAAATCGGATTCTTCCGACTTCAAGACATACTTTAGATCGTAGACCACGCTATTGGGTTTGCCATAGGCGCGGATGCGCTGGGCACCCATGTCGACGAATTGATGATGCGCCACTGCCAGAATCACGGCGTCGTAAGCGCCCGGCTTCGGCTGCGACACCGTGCCGAAACCGTACTCGTGCATGGCTTCGTCCGAATCGACCCACGGATCGTAGACATCGACATCGACGTTGTATTCGCCCAGTTCGCGTACGATATCGACGATCCGCGTGTTGCGCAGATCGGGGCAGTTTTCCTTGAACGCCAGACCCATCAGCAACACGCGTGCGCCTTGCACGTGAATGCGTTTCTTGGTCATGCATTTCACCAGCTGCGAGACCACGTAGCCGCCCATCGAGTCGTTCAGGCGGCGTCCGGCCAGAATGATTTCCGGGTGATAGCCGATGGCCTGCGCCTTATGTGTCAGATAGTAGGGATCGACGCCGATGCAATGCCCGCCGACCAAGCCGGGCCGGAAATGCAGAAAATTCCACTTGGTGCCGGCGGCCTGCAATACCGCTTCGGTATCGATGCCCATCTTGTTGAATATCAGCGCCAGTTCGTTGATCAAGGCGATGTTGACGTCGCGCTGGGTGTTTTCGATCACCTTGGCAGCTTCGGCGACGCGGATGCTGGCAGCCTTATGCGTACCAGCCGTGATGATCTGACCGTAGATGGCATCAACCAGATCGGCCACCTCGGGCGTCGAACCGGACGTCACCTTCTTGATGGTGCTGACGCGATGCACCTTGTCGCCCGGATTGATGCGCTCGGGGCTATAGCCCGCATAGAAATCTTCGTTGAATTTCAGGCCGGACACCCGTTCGAGCACCGGCACGCAATCTTCTTCGGTCGCGCCAGGATAGACGGTGGATTCGTAAATGACGATGTCGCCGCGCTTGAGCACTGCGCCGATCGTTTCGCTGGCTTTGATCAGCGGGGTCAGATCGGGACGTTTGTAGTCGTCGATCGGCGTGGGTACCGTCACAATGTAGACGTTGGCGTCGGCCAGATCGGCATGCTCGTAGCTATAGCGCAGATGGCGCGCTTCGTGCAGTTCGGCGGCGTCGACTTCGAGGGTGTGATCGCGCCCGGCTTTCAGCGCATCGATACGGCGGGTGCTGATATCGAAACCGATAATCGAACGCTGCTTGCCGAACTCGACGGCCAGCGGCAAGCCCACATACCCCAGGCCTACAACGGCGAGTTTGACATCTTCGATACGCAACATAGGACTCCTGCTCATAAGCGACTCAATAAGGGAAAAGGTGAGATTGACGCTGCCGCAGGCGAGCCGCGCGGCCAACAGACCTTGTGATCGACGGTCAATCGGCTCGAACGGACGGCAGCAACAACCACCCCGGACGACGCCAAGACACTAATCGCGAATACAGCCAGATATATACGCCTGCGAACACGCACAGGCTCGCACACAACACCCAAGGGTTGTCCCACCAGATGGTGGCAGGCACCAGACCGATCAAGGCCAGCACCCAGAGGTAGGGCGAGGCCAAGGCGTTGCATAAGGCCGGGATGGCGTGCCGGCGATTTTTGCTGAACGTGACTCGCACCAGGCGGCGAAACACCAGTTGGTGCAAGTGCAGGGCGTCGGGCTGATCGACCGGGACGCCACGCTTGAAACGACGACGCCAGATCGAAAACGCGGTCTCGAACACGGGGTAGAACAATACGGCCAAGGCGTAGAAGGGCGACACCGAGGGGTTGCGCACCACCAGAAGAACGGCCAGCTCAGCCAGGATGAAGCCCAGGAAATAAGCTCCGCCATCGCCCAGAAACACCCGGCCGAACGGAAAATTCCACACCAGGAAACCCAGGGTGGCCGAGGCCAGTGCCGCAGAAATCATGAAAATCGGCTGATCGCCCACTTGCAGGGCGACCAGCGCAATGGACACGGCCATGAGCGTGGCGATCATGCCGGCCAAACCGTTCATGCCATCAACGATATTCAGCGCATGGGTGCATCCCCCCACCGCGATCATGGTGAACAACAACGAGACGGGCCAATACGACAACACCCAATCCACCGGCTGAATACCCACGCGCGTCACGCCGCCCAACAACCACCACGCGATAGCGGCCGACCCGAACGCTGCCAAAAGTCGCTTGCTGGCACCGATGTCTTTAGTGATGTCTTCCAGCAAACCCGCCACGAATACCGGCAAGGCCGCTAAAAAAAGGGCGGGCCAGAGCCAGGTCAGCGTCATATTGCTGGGGCCCAGCACCAACAAACCCGCGAGCGTACCGGCCAATACGGCCAAGCCACCCACTCGTGGCGTCGCGCGCGAATGGCTGGCTTGTGGCTTACTCATGTCGCTGTCGCCCGTGAACGCGCCATGCCATCGCTCGGATGCCACGATCAGCCCGCCCACCATGAAGGCGACAATACAGATATACAGCCAGGTCACGACAATTTTTCCTCGAAGGCCAAGGGTTTCCCCTCGGGGCCAACCATTATGGACGCACGATGTAACTCTGCTGTATAGACCGCCATCAGCAAATGAAATTTCACCAAACCAAATGTAAGCAGCAAAAAGAGTGCCTGCGCCTCTCGATAGCTTAGGCGATCTGTGACGCCGAATCGGTGCGCCGCATGCAAACAGACAAAAAAAAGCCCGAGATCTTACGATCTCGGGCTAAATCCACCAAAGGAGGAGGGTGGAGGAGACAAGCTTGGCATGTCGGCCGGCAAGGACACTCGCTTGCCAGGGTTGAAACGCATGCGGGGTTGAGCACCGCGCCACCTGCGTTTTCGACATCCACAACCGAATAATACCCAGCGATATGTTGCAATGCAAGAACTTTTTCACACGGATCAGATGCTACCGAACCAAATGTTGCTTCGGGGCAGCGTGCTTCTCCGGCACCCGTGCCTTAGAGGGAAAGCACGCCTCCTCTACATCAAAACCCTGATCGGGTTTTCCATTAGTAAAAAGCGCCGCGCCAACGTGCAGTTACATAACTTGCGGAGCGCGTACGCTATTACTGTCGGTGACTTCGCGCTGCACCATGAGAAGCGTTCTTATTCCCCAGGGCATCAGGCATAGTAGGCGGTCGTGGTCATCACCTTGGACATGGCACGCATCAGTGTCTTAATCGGAAACGAAAGCGCTTGAGCCCCTGCCCGCTCGGCCGTCAAACGATGCTCGATCTCGTCGGCCTTCATGGTTTCGACGATACGGCGCGACGTCGTATCGTCGGGTGACAGTCTGCCCAGATGATCGTCCAGATGCGCTTCGACCTGACGTTCGGTCTCGGCCATAAAACCCAGATTGCGAGGCACGCCCGCCCATCCCGCCACCAGGCCCAGCGAGAACGAACCGGCATACCAAAGCGGATTCAGCACGCTAGGGTGGCTATTCAGTGCTTTCAAGCGTTCGTCGCACCACACCAGATGATCGACCTCTTCCGAGGCGGCCCGCAACAGCAACTGGCGAGTCGGCTCGTGCCCGCACACGGCGGCCTGGCCGCGATAAAGAGCCTGGGCGCACACCTCGCCAACATGGTTGACCCGCATCATGCCCGCCGACCGGCGCACCTCGTGGGCCGGCAACGGCCGGGCCGGCTCGATCCGCGCCGCGGGATTGGGCCGCGACGCCGTGGCGGCGCCGGACAACACGGTCAAGGCCCGGTCGATCTCGGCCAACATGCTGTCGAATCGGCCGCGACGGCGCAAAAACGCCGGGGCACTGCTGCTGTGGGATTGCGTCATCGTTGCTCCTGCATCGTTCGCGTCTGCGCAGGGGCGTGGCAACCGCCCCCGATATCCAACTTCGGTTCATTTTACCCACGCGGTAGAATCGTTCCTATCACTCAAGCCTGAATCGCGCGGCTTTGTCCGCGCTTAAAACGAGTCTAGACACTATGGAATGCACGATCGACTGGGGCGGCCCGAATGGCATGATGTTCGTCGCCAAAACGGGAACCGGCCATGTGGCCGTTATGGATGGCGCGGTCGAAGGCGGCGGCCACGATCTGGCCCCTCGCCCGATGGAAATGCTGCTGGCCGGCACCGGCGCCTGCACGGCTTATGACGTGGTGCTAATTCTGAAACGAGGCCGTCACGCGGTCACCGATTGCTCGGTCAAGCTGACTGCCGATCGGGCCGAGACCGATCCCAAAGTGTTCACTCGCATTCATTTCGCGTTCACCGTCACCGGCCATAACCTGCCGCGTGCCGCCGTCGAACGCGCCGTGCAACTGTCGCACGAAAAATACTGCTCGGCCTCGGCCATGCTGGCGCATACCGCCCGGCTCGAATTCTCGACCGAGATCGTCGACCCCGCCGTTCAAAGCGACTGATCATGCGTCAATACGAAGACTTCATGCGCCATGTGTTCAAGTATGGCGCCGCCAAGACGGATCGCACCGGCACGGGCACCCGCTCGGTATTTGGCCATCAACTGCGTTTCGATCTGTCGCAGGGCTTTCCGCTGGTCACCACCAAGAAACTGCATACCAAGAGCATTTTCGTCGAGCTGCTGTGGTTCTTGCGAGGCGACGCCAATACGCATTATCTGAAGGAGCATGGCGTCAGCATTTGGGACGAGTGGGCCGATGCCGAAGGCAATCTGGGACCGGTCTATGGCGTGCAGTGGCGGTCGTGGCCCAAGCCCGATGGCGGCCATATCGACCAGATTGCCCAGGTCGTCGATCAGATCCGGCGCCAACCCGATTCGCGTCGGCACATCGTGTCGGCTTGGAACGTGGCCGACATTCCCAACATGGCGCTGCCGCCGTGCCACGCGTTCTTCCAGTTCTACGTAGCCGAAGGCAAACTGTCCTGCCAGTTGTACCAACGCAGCGCCGACATCTTTTTGGGTGTGCCGTTCAACATCGCCAGCTATGCCTTGCTGACCCACATGGTGGCGCAGCAGTGCGCTCTGGAAGTGGGCGACTTTATCTGGACGGGAGGCGATTGCCACATCTACAGCAACCACTTCGAGCAAGTGCAGTTGCAATTGTCGCGCGAGCCCTATCCGTACCCACGCCTGCGCATCAAGCGCAAACCCGAGTCGATCTTCGATTACCGCCTGGACGATTTCGAAATCGAAAACTACCAGTGCCATCCGCACATCAAAGGCGCGGTGGCCGTCTGATGCCCGCTTCCATCACGCTCGTCGTCGCCTATGCCGCCAACCGCTGCATCGGCGTGGACAACTCCCTGCCCTGGCGCCTGCCGGGGGATTTGAAGCACTTCAAGGCCACCACGCTGGGCCGCCCCATCGTGATGGGACGCAAGACGTGGGAGTCGCTCGGCCGGCCGTTGCCGGGTCGCCGCAATCTGGTGATCAGCCGCGATACCGCATACCAGGCCGATGGTGCGGAAGTATTCGCGAGTCTGGACGCGGCGTTGACCGCCTGCGGCACCGACGACGCGGTGTGCATCATCGGCGGCGCGCAGATCTACGCACTGGCCCTGCCGCTTGCCACGCACATCGAAGCGACCGAAATCGATGCCCATGTGGAAGGCAACGCGCATTTCATCGAACTGCCTGCCGGACAATGGCGCGAAACCGCTCGCCGTCCTCAACCCGAAGAGAACGGCTGGCGCTACGACTTCGTCTCCTACGAACGCGACGCGAAGTAAGCCACGCTCGGCCCGCACGCCCGGCTTACACACTTGACCGAGCGCCAGCCTTTCCACCCTGCGAACCCCAGGGTTCGAACGCAAGTCCGTTCGGGCTGAACCCCACCCGTTCTGAACAGATTACGGTCCAGCATCTGCGACTTGCCCAAGGACACCACCACACGCACACCGCCCAGGCGCAGTGTGGCCACCGGACCGACATCGGCCGCCGTCAATGAAATGCTACGCCGGACAATAGCGGCGCAGAGCTCGCTATTGCGTCGCTCCCGACTCGCGCAAGAACGCCCACAACTCAGGTGCGTCGCTATAGGCCACGTTGAAACGCATCCACGCGGTGTCCTCTTCGCTCGCCTCGAAATACGAGCCCGGCGCCAGCCAGATGCCGCGCGCAGCCGCCTGCTCGGCCAAGCCGTTGGCCCCTCGACCACGCCACTTGCCGGCCAGTCTCGCCCACAAAAACAGACCCGCCTTGGGTTCGGCCCAGATGTCCAATCCATGCTCGCGCAGCAGCTGCGCGACGCGCCCATGCGCCAGCGCAAGGTTCTCGCGCAAGCCTGCGAGGTGGCTGCGATAGTGCCCGTCGCGTTCGACCTGATAGACCAAACGCTCCATGATCTCGGGTGAAGTCAGCCCCAAAGCCATCTTGGTGCGCGCCAGATCGCGAATTAGATCGCGCTGGCCCACCAGATAGCCCACCCGCATGGCGGGGCTGACCGTCTTGGAATAGCCGCCCAGCGAGACTACTCGATGCCCACCCGACAAGGCCCCCAGAACCGGCGCGACCCCAGGTAGCAACTCGCGCGAAATATCGTCTTCGATCACCCACATGCCATGGCGCTCGGCCACTTGCAGCAAGCGAAACGCATTGGCCATGCTCATACTGGTTCCGGTGGGGTTTTGCAGCACGGTATTGACGAAGACCGCACGCGGTCGGTGAGCCGCCGCCACCCGCGCCACCGCTTCGCTATCAATGCCATCCATCGTGCGCGGCACCGTCAGAATGCGCAGGCCCGCCATGCGCAGCATTTGCAGCAAGTTCGCATAGCACGGCTGTTCGACCACGACGGTATCGCCCGGCACCAGCAGCGTACGAACCACCAAATCCAAACCCCGCGTGACCCCCTGAGTCAGCAGAACCTGAGACACATCGACACTCATGCCATGCGACTCCAGCCGAGCGGCAATGGCTTCGCGCAAAGGCGCATACCCATAGGGATGACCATAGCCCGTGAGTTGCGACACGGGCACTCGGGCCAGTTGCTTGAGCGCGGCTTGCAGCCCCGCATCGTGCAGCCAGTCGTCTGGCACCCATCCCGATCCCGCCTTGATCGGGATGGAGTGGTCGGCAAAGATGTCGGATAACAACCACGCCGCGTTCAAACTGGGCAACTCCCAATTGGCCGTGGACGCGTCAGGGTTATCCCGCGAACCTGTACGGTGAGCGACCCGATAACCCGCCCCGGGACGCGCGACCAACCAACCGGCAGCCACCAGCTGTTGATATGCCGAGGCAACCGTATAGGTGCTCACCTCGTGGTCGCGTGCAAATTCCCGCACCGAGGGCACGGCCATCCCAGGACGTAAGGATTGCGCACCGACGGCTGCCGTGAACGCATCGACGATCTGTTGTACCAGCGTCGGTGCCCGGGTGCGATCGCGGATAGGTTGAAAATCGATCATGGCGATTCTGTACAGTTGTGCTGAATTTAACTATACAGCCTGCCGGGTTTCGCGCAACCGTATATTTAAGTCGTCACCGGCACGACCCAGAATACGTTTATTGTCGCCTACCCTTTTTGGAGCGTACCCATGAACGCCCGTACCGACCTCGATCTGTCTCATCTATGGATGCCGTTTACGGCCAACAAACAATTCAAAGCGCAGCCGCGTATGTTGACGGCCGCCAAGGGGATGTACTACACCTCGGGCGACGGTCGCCAGGTGCTGGACGGCACAGCCGGCCTGTGGTGCGTGAACGCCGGTCACGGCCGCCCCGAAATCGCCGAAGCCATTGCCGCTCAAGCACAGAGCCTGGATTACGCGCCTGGCTTCCAACTGGCTCATCCCGGCGCATTCGAAGCCGCCACGGCAGTGGCCGCGTTCATGCCCGAAGGCTTGGACCGCATCTTCTTCACCAACTCGGGATCCGAGTCGGTGGACACCGCCCTCAAGATCGCCCTGGCCTATCACCGTGCGCGTGGCGACGGTCAGCGCACTCGCCTGATCGGCCGCGAGCGCGGCTATCACGGCGTGGGTTTCGGTGGCATTTCGGTAGGCGGCATCGTCGCCAACCGCAAGACGTTCTCGGGTGCCTTGTTGCCCGCCGTCGATCACCTGCCGCACACCCACAACCTGGAACACAACGCGTTCTCGCGCGGTCAACCTGCATGGGGCGAGCATCTGGCCGACGAGCTGGAACGCCTGGTGACCCTGCATGACGCTTCGACCATCGCCGCCGTCATCGTCGAACCCATGGCTGGTTCCACCGGCGTGCTGATTCCGCCCAAGGGCTATTTGCAACGCCTGCGCGAGATCACCGCCAAGCATGGCATTCTGTTGATTTTCGACGAAGTAATCACCGCATTCGGTCGTCTGGGCCGCAACACCGCGTCCGAGTATTTCGGCGTGACGCCCGATCTGATCACCATGGCCAAGGGCATCAGCAACGCCGCCGTGCCGGCCGGTGCCGTCGCGGTCAAGCGCGAAGTGCATGACGCCATCGTTAACGGCGTGGCGGGCGGCATCGAGTTCTTCCATGGCTACACCTATTCGGCCCATCCGCTGGCAACCGCTGCCATCGTCGCCACCTTGAACATCTACCAGCGCGACCAGGTATTCGCCAACGCCGACGCATTGGCCAAGACCTTCGAAGACGCCGCACATGCCTTGAAAGACGCGCCGCACGTGGCCGACATCCGCAACCTGGGCCTGGTCGCAGGCATCGAATTGCGCTCACGCGAAGGTGCCGTCGGCGCGCGTGCCGCAGAAGTTTTCCAGAAATGCTTCGACCACGGTTTGATGGTGCGCTACACCGGCGACACGATCGCCGTATCGCCGCCGCTGATCATCAATGCCGAAGAAATCGGCGAGCTGTTCGACCGCATTCGCAAAGTGCTGACCTCGGTCGCTTAAGCCTTTACACAGATTGTTTAGAGAGTAGTCATGTCCGAACCCACCGTAATCCCGCATTTCATCGACGGCCGCCATGTAGCGGGTGTCAGCAAGCGTTCCACCGACGGCTACAACCCGTCGTCGGGCAAGATCGTCACCACCATCCCCTTGGCCGGTAAAGAAGACGTAGACACCGCGGTAGCCGCCGCTCGCGCAGCGTTTCCCGCATGGTCGGAAACCGCGCCGCTCAAGCGCGCTCGCATCCTGTTCAAGTTCAAGGCATTGCTGGACGAACACGCCGACGAACTGGCCGCCATCATCACGCGCGAACACGGCAAGGTTTTCTCGGACGCCAAGGGCGAAGTCACCCGTGGCCTGGAAATCGTCGAGTTCGCCTGCGGCATTCCGCAGTTGCTCAAGGGCCAGTACACCGAGCAGATCGGCGGTGGCATCGACAACTGGAGCGTGCGTCAGGCGCTGGGCGTCGTGGCCGGGATCACCCCGTTCAACTTTCCAATGATGGTGCCGTGCTGGATGTTCCCCGTGGCGATCGCCTGCGGCAACACCTTCGTGCTCAAACCCTCCGAACGCGATCCCTCAACGGCCATCCGCCTGGCGGAGCTGTTGAAAGAGGCCGGTTTGCCCGACGGCGTGTTCAACGTGGTGCATGGCGACAAGCAGGCCGTGGACGCCTTGATCGAGCACCCGGACGTCCAGGCCCTGTCGTTCGTCGGTTCGACGCCAATCGCCGAATACATCTATGCGCAAAGCACGGCACGTGGCAAGCGCGCTCAAGCTTTAGGCGGCGCCAAAAACCACATGGTGGTGATGCCCGATGCAGATCTGGATCAAGTGACCGATGCGTTGATGGGCGCAGCCTACGGTTCCGCGGGCGAGCGCTGTATGGCCATCTCCGTGGCCGTGGCCGTGGGCGATGTGGCCGATCAGTTGGTCGAACGCCTGACGCCGCGCGTCAAGGCGCTGAAAGTGATGGACGGCATGTCGAGCGAAGCCGAGATGGGGCCGCTGGTCACCGCACAGCATCGCGCCAAGGTCGTCGGCTATATCGAAGACGGCGTCGAGTCGGGTGCCACGCTGGTGGTGGACGGCCGCACTGGCGAGATCGCCGGAAGCCGCGACGGCTTTTTCCTGGGCGGCACGCTGTTCGATTACGTCGAGCCCGAGATGAACATCTACCGCGAAGAGATTTTCGGGCCGGTGTTGTGCATCGTTCGCGTGCCCGATTTTGCGACGGCCGTCGAACTCATCAACAAACACAAGTTCGGTAATGGCGTGGCCTGCTTCACTTCCGACGGCGGCGTGGCTCGCGCCTTCGCTCGTCAGATTCAAGTGGGCATGGTGGGCATCAACGTGCCTATCCCCGTGCCGATGGCCTGGCATTCGTTCGGCGGATGGAAGCGCTCGTTGTTTGGCGACCATCACGCCTACGGCGAAGAAGGCGTGCGCTTCTACACCCGCTACAAGAGCGTGATGCAGCGTTGGCCGGACAGCATCGCCAAAGGTGCCGAATTCACGATGCCCGTGGCGAACTGATCGACGGCTCGACGCTTGTTCGAGGCGCTCGGCGTGCTATCGAGCGTCGTTGACATCAAAGCGCACCGCCTTTCAGGGGGGTGCGCTTTTTTGATGGCGAACTTACCGTTGGTTTGGGCTACATCTGCGTTGTCACCGCATGTACTCACGCCTCGTCGAGCGATCGATGGACCAGATGCCGCTCAAATGCTTTCATCTCGCTTTAGCGTGCGTTCGCGATTCCTAGAATGGTTCGGCCTATGCATTGGCGCAGGCCGAGAAAGACATCCAGGAGATTCGCAATGGAACGCATTGTTTTGGACGAGAAGTATTGGATCTACTTGCAACGCAAGTTTCCCGATCGTCCACCCGCTGTTTTGCAAAGCCAAACCGACGAAGTTCTGAAGTATCTGTACTTAGTCTCGCTAGCTCCACGCGCCGGACTGCCATTGCTCGTGACGGGCGACCTGGACGACATCTGGCACCACTTGATCATGGAGACTCAAGCATATGCGAGGCTATGTGCCGCGTTGCCGTCAGGAAAATTCCTGCATCACTCGTCGAACGACTACCCAGGTGAGCAGACATCCGAAAGTCCGGAAGCGAGCATTCAATGGGAACTTTTGCTTTACGCAAACTACGTTCATATTTTTGGGCCCTTCACAGAACAAACCGTTCACCATTGGCCTGGAACGACTCGGCTCATGCAGGCTGCGAAGCTGTCCAGCCTTGAAGGGCTGAATGACTATCTGGTCGCTATCGTGCAGCCACTGCCCGCAGCCACCACGACGCCTATGTGCTGAAACACGTATCACCGCGCGAGGGCGCAAAACGCTAGTAACAGTTGATATGTGAGCACCTGAACCCGAAAACAAGCGACTTCCCTGGCGTAGAGCCACAAGGCTCACGCCCCACAGTAAAAGCACATGCACCAGATGTTTGCCGTCTGCCTGCCGCCGTAGACTTCATTCACTGCGTCACATGTCGCAGCACCTTTCGAAGGAGTTCATCATGCCTATCAAATCGGTTCATATCGACCCAACGATCATGTCGCGCCTGTTGGAAGCCGCCAGTGCAGGAAAATGCTGCGCCATCAAATGCGGTCTATGCGGTCATTGCAAAAGCTGCGTGTCGATCAAATCAGTCGAATAATTTTTAGGTCGAGGCGCGCACAGCATAAAAAGGTCGTGCGTGCGCGCTTGACGAGCACCAGACTGGCATGGGCGCACATCGCAGGTGGCGCATGCCGAACAAGTTTCGACCCGTTCGAATCGATCGACCACAGTCATCGAATCTTGACGAGAACGGCCGCGCCCAACACAAAGCACAGAACGATGGGCAGTGATACACAAGGTTGACCGCAGCGCCCTGGAACACTATTTTCCACAGCGACCACGCGCAGAAAAACAGCACGCCGACGACAGCGCCAGTGATCATGACCTTGATCATGCCTTGCTCCCTGCTTGTGAAAAGCACGGACTCTATCTTCATCACGTGACCGGCGCAGGATTGAACAGCGCCAGCGAGTTATGCAGTTTCAGCGCTTCCGCGCACGTTTGCTTGCGCCCGCTGGCGACATCCAGCATCAGCTCGAACAATTCCCAACCGATTTGTTCGATCGTCGCTTCGCCGGTAGCGATGCGCCCTGCGTTCACGTCCATCAAATCGTGCCAACGACGTGCCAGATCGTTGCGCGTCGCCACCTTAATCACAGGCACCTGTGCCAATCCGTAAGGCGTGCCGCGTCCTGTCGTAAACACATGCAAGGTCATGCCTGCTGCCAACTGCAAGGTGCCGCAGATAAAATCGCTCGCGGGCGTCGCGGCATAGATCAAACCCTTGCGAGTCAGTTTTTCTCCTGGCGACAACACGCCAGAGATCGCGGCGCTACCCGATTTCACGATCGAACCCATGGCTTTCTCGACGATGTTCGACAGGCCACCCTTTTTGTTGCCTGGCGAAGTGTTCGCGCTGCGATCCACCCGCCCCATACTCAGGTAGTCGTCGTAATACGCCATCTCGCGAATCAAGGCCTGCGCAACCTCTGGCGTGGCCGCTCGTGCCGTCAGTTGGTCGATCCCATCGCGCACCTCAGTCGTCTCCGAAAACATCACGGTGGCGCCCGCACGCACCAGCAGATCAGTGGCGAATCCAACCGACGGATTCGCGGTCACGCCCGAGAATGCATCGCTGCCGCCGCACTGCACGCCGACCACCAGATCCGACACCGGACAGGTCTCGCGCCGACGCGCATTCAGCGTCTCCAAGTGCCCTTCGGCCGTTCGCATGATGGCCTCGATCATCGAGCCAAAACCCACATGCTCGTCGTCCTGCAAGGTGACGAGGCTGGCATTGGTGCCGTGACCGTTGGCAATCGGAATGCTGCCCGCAGGCAGCAGACGATCGGGCTGCAATTTCTCGCAGCCCAAGCTGACCATCATGGCAGCGCCGCCGAAATTGGGGTTCAGGCTGATATTGCGCAGCGTGCGAATCGGCACGATGGCCGCGGGTGCATCGATCGCCACGCCACAGCCGTAGGTGTGTTCGAGCGATACCACGTCGTCGACGTTCGGATATCGGGGCAGCAGCTCTGCCTTGATCCGACGCACCGCATGCTCGACCACGCCGGACACGCACTGCACGGTGGTGGTAATCGCCAAGATATTGCGGGTGCCTACCGATCCATCGGCGTTCCGAAACCCTTCGAAGGTGTAGCCCGTCAACGGCTCGGCGGGCGCAGGCTCGATCGTCGCGATGGGCAAATCGTCCAAGCCACGCGCGGCAGGCATCGTGGTGACGTGCTCGTTCACCCAACAGCCCCGCGGCAACGCACGCGCGGCATAGCCGATGACCACGTTATAGCGCCGCACTGCTTCGCCTTCGGCCAGATCGGTCAGGGCGACCTTATGGCCCTGCGGCACGTATTCGGTCAGGGTCAAGCCATCGGGAAAAACTGTGCCCGCTGGCAAGCCGCCATCGTTGGCGACGATGGCAACGTTGTCATTTTCATGAATCCTGATGTACAGCGGTGCCAGTGTGGCGGGCGTGTTCATATCGAATGTCTCCTGCTGGTCATTCACGACGTTATCTGTCATCGTATGTTTAGCCATAGTGTACGGCGGGCGCCCGAATGCGCCAAGTCTCCCACGCCTATAATCGCCGTTCGCATAGGATTTGTTCATGACTCTCTCTGCCTCACCGCGTAAACGTGCCCGCAGTCTGACCGAAGAGGTCGTGACCGCCCTGTCCGATCGGATCCGCGGCGGCAAGTACGTGCCAGGCCAGAAGCTGCCCACCGAATCCGAGATCATGATGGATCAGGGCGTGAGCCGAACGGTGGTCAGAGAAGCGATTTCACGGTTGCAAGCGGCACGCCTTGTCGAGACTCGCCACGGTATCGGCACGTTCGTGCTGGAAGCCCCATCGGACAGCACTTTTTCCATCGACACCGCCAGCATTCTCACCCTGCTGGATGTCATGGCCATGCTGGAACTTCGTATCAATTTGGAAAGCGAAGCGGCAGGCTTGGCCGCCGCGCGCCGAAGCGACGCTCAATTGCGCCAGATGCGCCAGCATCTGGACGAATTTTCCCACCACATCGGCGCGCGCACCGGCAATGCGGTGACGGCAGATGTCGCGTTCCATCTGGCCATTGCTGCTGCGACTGGCAATCGTTATTTCTATGACATCCTTGGCCAGTTGGGCAACACCATCCTGCCCCGCACCCGCGTCAATTCGGCTGCGCTGGCCGATGCCAACCAGTTGCAGTATCTGGAGCGGGTCAATCGCGAGCATGAAGAAATCTTTTCCGCCATCGCTCGCCAGGACATCGAAGCGGCCCGTGCCGCCATGCGCACCCACCTGACCAACAGCCGCGAACGCTTGCGCCGGGCACACGAGGCCGCCGACAAGTCGCGTCAGAGCGCGACCTGAGGCCAGGACGCAGCACGGCCCGCGGCACCTCACCGTCGCGGGACGACCCGTCGCACCCTTTTTGCCACTGCCAATTGCACGGGCAAATCCTATGTTGTACGATAACCTACATCCGCCCAGGCAAACCAGGATCGCCCAGGCGGCTCGCTTCCCTCATACGACGCTCCAAGGATTTTCTCGATGACCACGCCTCAAGAACTCAAAGCCATCGTCTCCGAAGGCTTGTTGTCCTTCCCCGTTACCGACTTCGATGCCGAAGGCAATTTCAACGCTCACACCTATGCCGAGCGCTTGGAGTGGCTGGCTCCCTATGGTGCGACCGCGCTGTTTGCCGCCGGTGGCACGGGCGAATTCTTCTCGCTCGAACCCAAGGAATACAGCGACGTCATTCGCACGGCCGTGCAAACCTGCAAAGGTAAAGTGCCCATCCTGGCCGGTGCCGGTGGCCCCACTCGCACCGCCATCGCGTTAGCACAAGAAGCCGAGCGCCAGGGCGCGCACGGCATTCTGCTGATGCCCCACTACCTGACCGAAGCCAGCGCGGACGGCATCGCCGCGCACGTCGAGCAGGTCTGCAAATCGGTCAAGAGCGGCGTCATCGTCTATAACCGCGCCAACTCGAAACTGGACGCCGACACGCTGCTGCGGCTGGCCGACAAATGCCCCAACCTGATCGGCTTTAAAGATGGCGTCGGCGAGATCGAGCCCATGGTTCGTATCCGTCGCAAGCTGGGCGACCGCTTCTCGTACCTGGGCGGCCTGCCTACGGCTGAAGTCTATGCCGCCGCCTACAAGGCGCTGGGCGTGCCGGTGTATTCGTCGGCCGTATTCAACTTCATCCCCAAGACGGCGATGACGTTCTACCGCGCCGTGGCCGCCAACGACTACGCCACCACCGACCGCCTGATCGACGAATTCTTCCTGCCCTATCTGGATATCCGCAACCGCAAAGCCGGATACGCCGTCAGTATCGTGAAGGCCGGCGCCAAGCTGGTCGGCCATGATGCAGGCCCGGTGCGCGCGCCTCTGACCGATCTGACCGAAGAAGAGTTGGCCAAGCTCGATGCTCTGATCAAGAAATTGGGCCCTCAATAAACGCGCGCTACCGCCAGGAGAATATGAATGCGTATCAATGGAGAGATGCTGATCGGTGCCCAAGCCGTACTGGGCACGGCAGGCACCACGCGTGCGATCAACCCCGCCACTCGCCAGGAAATCGACCCGCCGTTCGGCCTGGGATTGCGTGCCGATGTCGATCGTGCAGCCGCACTCGCGCAGGCCGCGTTCGACCCGTTTCGCGCCACCTCGCCCGAAGATCGCGCACGCTTTCTGGAGGCCGTGGCGCAGAACATTCTCGACCTGGGCGATGCGCTGATCGAGCGTGCTCAGGCTGAAAGCGGCCTGCCAGCGGCCCGCCTGACCGGCGAACGCGGCCGCACGGTGGGTCAGCTGCGCCTGTTCGCCCGAGCGGTTCGCGATGGCCTGTATCAGACCCCGGTGATCGACCCGGCACAACCCGAACGCACTCCCTTGCCCCGCGCCGATCTGCGCCTGCGCAAGATTGCCCTGGGTCCGGTGGCCGTGTTCGGCGCGAGCAATTTCCCGCTGGCGTTCTCGGTCGCAGGGGGCGACACCGCCTCGGCGCTGGCCGCCGGTTGCCCGGTCATCGTCAAGGCACACAGCGCGCATTTGGGGACGTCGGAACTCGTTGGCCGTGCGATCCAGAAAGCCGTGAAAGATGCAGGATTGCCCGAAGGCGTGTTCTCCTTGCTGATCGGCGCGGGTCGCGAGATCGGTGAGGCCCTGGTGGCCCATCCAGTCATCAAGGCCGTGGGTTTCACAGGATCGCGCCAGGGGGGTCTGGCACTGGTCAAGACGGCCAACGCCCGTCCCGAACCCATTCCCGTCTATGCCGAGATGAGCAGCATCAACCCGGTGTTCCTGCTGCCCCGCGCATTGGCCAACCGTGCGGCCAGACTGGGATCGGATTTCGTCGATTCGCTGACCATGGGGTCAGGACAGTTCTGCACCAATCCGGGTCTGGTCATCGCCCTCAAAGGTGCGACGTTGGACGCGTTCGTGACATCCGCGACGGAAGCCTTGGCCAGGAAGGCGGCGTCCACCATGCTGACGCCGGGCATCTTTCAAGCCTATGAGACCGGGGTCGAGAAGCTGTCGGCTCAATCGGGCGTGACAGCGTTGGGTCAAGGCCAGGCGGGCAACGCAGACGCCTGCGCATCGCAAGCCGCGCTCTTCAAGACCGATGCAAAAACCTTCCTGTCATCGAAGGCATTGGAAGACGAGATCTTCGGACCGGCTTCGTTGGTGATCGAATGCGAAACCTTCGAGCAGGTGTTGGCTGTGGCCGAACACGTCGAGGGCCAGTTGACCGCCACGCTGCAACTGGATGCCGGTGACGAAGCGCAGGCCCGTGCGCTGTTGCCCGTACTGGAACGCAAAGCAGGCCGCATCCTGGCCAATGGCTATCCGACCGGCGTCGAAGTTTCGCACGCCATGGTGCATGGCGGCCCCTTCCCCGCCACGTCCAACGCCGCATTCACGTCGGTAGGCGCGAGCGCCATTGACCGCTTCCTGCGCCCGGTGTGCTATCAGGACATCCCCGACAGCCTGCTGCCGGATGCCTTGAAAGAAGGCAATCCGCAAGGTTTGTGGCGCTTGCGTGATGGGGCGGTGGTGAAAGGGTAATTTGATTAAGCGCGAGTAGCGGGAGCGAGTAAACGTCGATCTGCGACACGCTAAACACGCGGGCCTGAATTCGGTAGCACACTGAGTTCAGGCCCGCGGTTTTTGGTCTCACGGCAGACGCTAACCTATAGCCGGCACCACGCAGTTTGATCTTATGGCGATCCTTAGCGCCGCTCAGCTTGTTGCCGGGCACGCGAGGACAAATCAAGCGCTCTGCAAGCTTGGATTTGAATTGTCACGCGCGTTGATCAAGGCGTCCCCATTCCGTCAATGCTTCCTCGACAAACGCGATTTCATAGCTCATCGAGCGAAACACCGAAGATGCTCTGCCCTTGGCAAGCGTCAGCGAGCCAATTGAGTTCGGCGTTTTCGAGCAGCTCAAGCATTGCCTCGTAGGCCTTGGCAGGAACGCAATAGAAAGCCGGGGCATTTCTATTCAGAATGGCAACGGGAAAGCCTTCTCCGGCGGCCAGTGCTTGCCATCACGCAATTGCGGCAGCGGATACGCAGCCTCGGCGCGCGAATAGTCGTGCAACCACTCGTCGGCCACAGCGTTTGCGCGGTATGGGGCGGTGGTGATAGGTTGAGGCCGCGCAGGACAACCTGCTGCTCTTGGCTCCGAGTGAAGCGGGATCTGCAAGACAGGCGGTTAGGGGGCATGTCGACCACATCACGGCGGAAAATCACCCTGGCCTCGTCACAGATCGCTCCGACGGGTATCCAACATGGCCTTAAACGCTGCCGGATCCTTCACTTCCAATCCAACGCCGTCACCATCCTTTGTCTTCAATACGATATTTGGCGCCGTGGTGGCGTCGATAAAAAACCGAACTCCAGCGGCATGAAACCAGCCTGATTTAAGTCCCGGCATCCGCACGCCATTAGTGCGCCGAAGGGATTTCAGCGATGAGGCGGCAGGCAAGATTTCGACACTTTTTATCTCCGCAAGCGACAGCTGCTTACTGTAGAAAGTGCTCTTGACGACCATCATATCGTCGTGGATGTCTATCGACCGACGAAGCGAGTAAATCGAAAACAGCAAAATCAGACCTAAGTTGACGCATAACACGGCATAGGAAATAACAACAGCAACGCGGCTTTCGCTTAACTTAGTTAGCACCCCTATAAAGCCAACAGCGGGCATGATGAACACGAAGACAAATACGATCATGGCCACGTAAAACCGATGATCCAGGCTCACTGGTTCCATTTCAGCCCCTTTTAATCCAGCATTGCCGCTCTCAACGCGATTTTCTGACAGCGACTGATGATTTCCAATAATTTATCTCTCGGCATGTTCAACGTACCAATCTGGTGGGCTGCCTCTAAGAACAGTCTTACTTCGTCACGGACCAACTGACGATTGGTCTCATTCGTGAATTTCTCGTTTCCCAGCAGACTTGCCAAACGCGAGGCATGCGCAAGTTCAGCGTGCCGCTCCTCTCCAAATACCAACATGCGCTTGCGCAGAAATGCTTGATACGCAAGTGCATAACGTTTCTTCCGTTGAATGTGATGCGAATCTGTGCCAAAAGACTCGTTAAATTCTGTTTGGCCAGCGGTAGAACGGTCTAGCGGGAGTACCCCATACGCTTTCTCATTTCCGTTGGCCGTTACGACAATATCGGTCGTGACCGCCACCCACGCTGCGACATTAATGGCAACCGCCAACTGCGAGGTAACGGCGGTGTAGGTATGCACTCCAACGGCGATATAGACAAACGCAGCGACGACCACTACAAGTGAGTCGTCCCGATCCCCCCAAGATTCGCGCTCTTCGTATTCCTTATGGATCATATTGCGCATGATTGCGTTGAACTCGTCGACGATGACCTGATCCCTCACGACGATTTCGGGAGTTTCATCCGCGATTGACGTCATATCCTGCGGCATGGAGGGAAGTGCCGCAATCGCCGCTTTGACACGTTGCCTCATCAACGATTCGGCGCCATCGCTCAGAATATGGAGCGACTTCAACTTGCGCAGGAAAGCTGCGTAGTCTCCCGATAAAGAAGCCTTGACGACCTCCGGATCGGTGAACGCCATCAAGGTCCGAGTCTCCACGCTGTCCGCATGCACACCCGATTCGCCGCCAAGGTTTTGGAGAAAACCCAGCGGATCCTTTCTCAATGAGTCAGCCATGCGTGGATCGCCGCTTAGCACCGCCCTCCAGGCCGTGCCATAACGTTGCAGCATCCCGAGCGCCGATTGACCCAGCACGGAATCATCCAGAGGCAGCAACAACAGGTCGCTGTCCACCCTTGGCCCCGTCACGCTGACCGGAAGGCCATACAGGTTTCCGCTAGCCCTGAGGCCGGCGAGAACGAAGGGCCCCCAACAAACCGACAACTTTCCGCCTTTTCATTGTTGCCTCCTGCGATAAGACAACTCGTTTGCGGAACTTGCGCTCCTGGTGTCGACCGACTGATCGATACAGTTTCGTAAGCTCTAGCGTGCCAGCACGTCGGGCATGGATTCCGCGTAACGCCGCCTGATCTCAGCCCTGACGGTGGGGTGCTTATGCAGAACCACGCAGGCCTGACAGATATGCTTGAATTGAGCCAGATCGTCGTCGATGTCCTCGCCAAACAGCTTGCGCATAATCACGCTCGGCCCGTCCGTATGGATCCATATCTTTAGAAAATCCTTTCTGGCCATCTCGTACAACGACGTCATGTTTTCATCGTTCAGATCACCTAGCGTCAACTCGGGAATATGCTCGAAAGTCAAGCCACAGCAAGCCGACATCTTCTTGTACGGCGTAACTACAATGTTGGTGAGCAACTGCTTGCAGCCCGTCTCCAATGAGCCGCGAGCGAGTGAAACCCTGCGATCTTCGTAGTTTGTCTTGAAAGGCATCCACGAATTCGACTGCAAACTAAACAATCCGGGCTGTTCTCTCAACAGCGTTCCGAATATCGGGCTGTTGAGTGCTGTCTCCATACACACCCCATCCGGCTTGTCAGCTTCAATGGTCACAAGCGTTCTGATTTTGCCCTCGACCAAACACCTGCTTGCGGTCTCAACCGATGCAAATGGAACGAACTCTTGATGATCGGCCCCAGTGCTGATGTTTATTTCAGTCAACCCTGCGGCGACGAGGCTCTGAACGGTACGATGCGCCACATGCTCGGCCTTTCCCCAGAATCCGTTAGTGACGCAGCGCGTCAACAGCCCAAGCTCGGTCGCATAAGCGATGGCTGAAATCAGGTCGTCTTTCAACAAAAACGTTTCGCCCCCACTGAAAACCACGACCTCGATACTTGGAAAGCTTCGGTGCGCCTGCCGTATCGCCGACTTGATCTCTTCCAGCGTCAACCTTTGCTTCAAACGCGGACTGGACTCGAAACAGCATTCCTTGCACTCGGCAGTGCATTTGTACGTTGCGAGTACCGTTAAACATCGAGGTTCAACCTGCATGTCTTTCCCCTTCTTCACAAACCGTTAGAACGACCAACAGCTGCTTAGGAAGTAGCGCATCGTCCATCCATCGCATGATTGACGGCCTTGCTGCTTTTTTGGAAAGCCTAATCCGAGCGGTGGCGTGCATGATTCGCCACGCCAAAGATTTACAAAGGGACCCGCCTGAATTGGCGTACTCGCTGAGACCACGCGATGTATAGGGTGTTCGGCGAGCGACCCGTCCGATCAACCATGACTAAGAATCGACCCGGCGAGGCGATAAGACGCGCTACCCCTAACGGGCGTTGGCGAACGCACTACGCTCGGCATCCCCGATCTGTTCGGACATCGTTTCGTACGCGCTGGCAGGAACGACACATAAACCCCATCGCCCATCAAAAACGCCCCAAGCACCGACTCTCGTCGGCAACTTGGGGCGCATCGATCACCTGGCTTCACGCCAAGATCACGACACTCGCTCACGCGTAGGCTTCGACCGGCAAGCAGGCGCACACCAGATTGCGATCGCCGTAAGCGTTGTCCACTCGCGCAACCGGCGGCCAGTACTTGCCATCGCGCAAGTGCGGCAGCGGATACGCAGCCTCGGCGCGCGAATAGTCATGCAACCACTCGTCGGCCAACAGCGTTTGCGCGGTATGGGGCGCGTTTTTCAACACGTTGTCGTCGCGATCGCGCTCACCCGATTCCACCGCAGCGATCTCGCCACGAATCGCGATCATCGCATCGACGAAACGATCCAGCTCCGCCAGACCTTCCGACTCGGTCGGCTCGACCATCAGCGTACCGGCCACCGGAAAGCTCATGGTGGGCGCGTGGAACCCATAGTCGATCAAGCGCTTGGCGATGTCTTCGGCGCTGATGCCGCTGCTGTCTTTCAAGGGCCGCATATCCAGGATGCACTCGTGCGCGACGCGATTATTGCGGCCGCTATACAGCACGTCGTAATGACCCCGCAGGCGCGTCGCCACGTAGTTGGCATTCAGAATCGCCATCTCGGTGGCACGCAACAGCCCTTCGGCCCCCATCAGCGCGATATACACGAACGGGATCGGCAAAATACCGGCCGATCCATAGGGCGCCGCCGACACCGGGCCGATCGGGAACTCGCCCGGCAAACGGCCTTGCGCGTTGACCACACCCGGCAGAAACTTCGCCAGATGACCGCGCACCGCCACCGGACCCACACCCGGTCCACCGCCACCGTGCGGAATGCAGAAGGTCTTGTGCAGGTTCAAGTGCGACACGTCCGAACCGAACTTGCCCGGCTTGGCCACACCCACCATGGCGTTCATGTTGGCGCCGTCCATATACACCTGACCACCGGCGTCATGCACCATGGCGCAGATCTCGGTGACGGCCTCTTCGAACACGCCATGCGTGGACGGGTAGGTAATCATCAGCGCCGACAAGCGGTCGCCCACTTGAGCGATCTTCGCACGCAGGTCTTCGACATCGACGTTGCCGTTGGCGTCCGATGCCACCACCACCACTTCCATGCCCGCCAATTGAGCCGAAGCCGGGTTGGTGCCGTGAGCCGAGGACGGAATCAAGCACACGTTGCGCTGCGACTGACCGATGGACGCCTGATATCCACGGATCGCCAACAGACCAGCGAACTCGCCTTGCGCACCCGAATTGGGTTGCAGGCTGATGGCGTCGTACCCCGTGATCTCGCACAGGTTGGCCGACAAGCGTTCGATCAACTCGCGATAGCCGTCGGTCTGATCGGCCGGCGCGAACGGGTGAATCGAAGCGAACTCGGGCCAGGTGATCGGGATCATCTCGGCAGTCGCGTTCAGCTTCATGGTGCACGAACCCAGCGGGATCATCGTGCGATCCAGTGCCAGATCCTTGTCCGACAGCTTGCGCAAATAGCGCAGCATGTCGGTTTCCGAACGAACGCTCGAGAACACCGGATGCGACAGGATGGCCGATCGACGCGCCACGGCATGCGCAATGCCGCCCGTCTCGCCTGCGGCCAACAATGCGGCGTCAAGCACGATGTCGTCTTTCTTCAGGCCCGACGAGAACACGTTCAACAGCGCCTGTACGTCCTTCACCGTCACGGTCTCGTCCAGGGACACCGCCACGCGTGCGCCGTCGACGCGACGCGGGTTGATGCGCTCGCACTCGGCCGCCACGATAAGCTGGGGCGTCTGGCTGCCGGTTTCCACCAGCAGCGTATCGAAGAAGGTGTCGTTGACGACTTTCACGCCCAGGCGCTGCAAGCCTTCGCGCAGCACCGCCGTGTAGTGATTGACGCGTTGCGCGATTCGTTGGATACCGGCGGGGCCGTGCCACACCGCATACATGCCGGCCATCACGGCCAGCAGCACTTGCGCGGTGCAGATATTGGAAGTGGCTTTCTCGCGGCGGATGTGCTGCTCGCGCGTTTGCAGTGCCAGACGCATCGCGGGGTTGCCTTGCGCATCTTTGGACACGCCCACCAAACGGCCGGGCATGTTGCGCTTGAATGCATCCTTGCAGGCCATGAAACCGGCATGCGGTCCACCGTAGCCGAAGGGCACGCCGAAGCGTTGCGCCGAACCAATGGCGATGTCTGCGCCCCATTCGCCAGGGGCGGCCAGCAAAGCCAAGGCCAGCAGATCGGTCGCCACGGCCACGACCGCGCCTTGCGCGTGGGCGGCTTCGGTCAAGGCACGATAGTCGGCCACACCGCCTAAGCTGTGCGGATATTGCAGCAGCACGCCGAAGCAGGCGGGCAGGCCATCGGCCTCGTTGCCCACCACGACTTCGATGCCCATACCCTCGGCACGCGTACGCACCACCTCGATGGTCTGTGGATGCACGTGCTCGGAGATGAAGAACACCGGGCTGGCCGCCCGCGAACCGCGACGCGCCAGACCCATGGCTTCAGCCGCCGCGGTGCCTTCGTCCAACAGCGAGGCGTTGGCAATATCCAGGCCGGTCAAGTCGGTGACCATGGTCTGGAAGTTCAACAGCGCTTCCAGGCGGCCTTGCGAGATCTCGGGCTGGTACGGCGTGTAGGCCGTATACCAGGCCGGGTTCTCCAAGACGTTGCGCAAGATCACGTTCGGCGTGTGGGTGCCGTAATAGCCCTGGCCGATGTAATTGCGGAACACCTTGTTGCGGCCCGCGATCTGTTTGAGTTCCGCCAGCACATCGGGCTCGCTGCGCGCCGCAGGCAGGGCCAGGGGCCCCTCCTGGCGAATGCGCGGGGGCACCACCTCGTCGATCAGGGCTGCCAGTGACGCAGCGCCGACGGTGGTCAGCATGTGATCCAGGTCGGAACCTGCTGGGCCGATATGACGGCCGATGAAATCGGAGTGGGTGTCCAGGACGATAGGCATGGCGGAAATCGCAAAAAAAAGAGGAATCGGGCGATTAGCCCGCGTCGACAACTCGGCTGTAGCCCGCGGCGTCCAGCAGACCCGATGGCGTACCGGCTTGAGCCGGTTTGATCTTGAAGATCCAGGTGTCGTAGGGCGATTCGTTGATCAGGTTGGGGTTATCGCCCAGCGCGTCGTTGAACGCCACGATCTCGCCGTCGACCGGCGCGTAGATGTCGGAAGCGGCCTTGACCGATTCGACCACGCCAGCCGTCTGGCCTTGCGACAGGGTGACGCCGACGTCGACGTCGCCCACGAAAACCAGATCGCCCAGTTGTGCTTGAGCAGGATCGCTGATGCCAACGACGAGCACGTCGCCTTCGGCTTTGACCCATTCGTGGGTCGAGGTGTATTGACGATCGGTAGGCAGAGTCATGCGAGTCTCCGAAACAAATGAAGAGGATGAAAATCAGGTGGCGTCCACGGCTTTGCCGTGACGCACAAAGGGTAACTTGCAGACTGTGGCAGGCACACGCTTGCCTCGAATATCGACCTCGACCCGATCGCCCGGCTGCACGTCGGCAGGCACTCGGGCAAACGCGACCGACACGCCCAGGGTGGGCGACATGGTGCCGCTGGTGATCTCACCCACACCCGTAGCGGTATGCACCGCCATGTGGGCACGCATCACGCCGCGCTCGGCCAGTTTCAGACCGACCCAGTTCACCGGGCGGGTCGAGGCCAGGGCCGCGCGGCCAATGAAATCGCGGTCGGCGTCTTTCAGGCTGACGGTCCAGGTCAAGCCCGCTTCGCCGGGCAACACCAGATCGTCCATGTCCTGGCCATACAGATTCATGCCGGCTTCCAGGCGCAGCGTGTCACGCGCGCCCAATCCGCAGGGGCGAACACCGGCGGCGACCAAGTCCTGCCACAACGCGGCGGCCTCGCTTGCGGGCACGACCACTTCGAAGCCGTCCTCACCGGTGTAACCCGTACGAGCCACCAGGACATCGGCATCGAAGCGCGCGGCATTGAACGGCGCCAGCGATTCGCTCGCGGCTTGCCAGTCGGGACGAGCGGCCCACACCTTGGCGCGCGCATTCGGACCTTGCACGGCGATCATCGCCAGATCGGTACGCGGGGTCAGGGTGACGTCGAAACCGCCCGCTTGCGCGACACGGTTCATCCACGCCACGTCCTTGGGCGCGGTGGCCGCATTGACCACGATGCGCCATTGATCGTCGGCAAAAAAATAGACGATCAGGTCGTCGATGACGCCGCCCGTCGGATTAAGCATGCAGCTGTAGAGCGCGCGTCCAACCGTCGTCAGCTTGTCGACGTCGTTGGCCAGCAAACGGCGCAGGAACGCCCGGGCGTCGGGGCCGGCCAGATCGACGTTCTGCATATGCGACACGTCGAACATGCCTGCATCCTGGCGGACGGCATGATGCTCTTCGATTTGCGAGCCGTAAGCCAGGGGCATGTTCCAGCCGCCGAAATCGACCATGCGTGCGCCAGCGGAGACATGGGATTCAGCCAGGGGGGTGTGCTTGAGAGGTACAGACATAGGACGCTCCAGGTAACGGATGCCAGATGCCATGTAGGCACCCAGTGCTTTCCGCCCCTCTGTCCTTTTGCCTGAGAGTTGCCCCGCAGCGTTGCGGGTGTGCACCTTCGGCGTCCGAGCGCGCAATGACTTAGCGCCGTCGGATCTCTCCAGAGTGCCGGCTCGCGCCTCGTGAGCCGTCAAACGCTAGACGTTCGAACAGCCCCAGGGCGGCGAAGCAGTCGCGGTATGGGTTACCTGAGCGATTCCGGGCGAATTGCGCCTTCGGTGGCACGCGTCGCGATGCGCGTGCTCTCTCCCGCAACCTGCGTGACCAGCGTGCGAAGAATACTCTGAAACCTTACTTCTTCGCCAGCGCAGCGTCGTAGCGCTTGTTCACTTCGTCCCAATTGACGACATTGAAGAAAGCACCGATGTACTCGGGACGACGGTTCTGGTATTTCAGGTAGTAGGCGTGTTCCCACACGTCCAGACCCAGGATGGGCGTGGTGCCCGTCATCAGGGGGCTGTCCTGGTTGGGCGAGCTTTCGACTTTCAGCTTAGCCCCGGCGTCCACGGTCAGCCAGGCCCAGCCGCTACCGAAGCGGGTCAGTGCGGCTTGCGTGAAGGCCTCCTTGAACTTGTCGAAGCCACCCAGGTCGGCGTCGATGGCCGCAGCCACTTTGCCAGTGGGATTGCCGCCACCGTTGGGCGACATGACCGTCCAGAACAGGCTGTGGTTGGCGTGGCCGCCACCGTTGTTGCGCACAGGGCCTTTCAGCTCTTCGGACAGCTTGTCCAGGCCAGCGACCAGATCGTCCACGTTGGCGGGCGCGGCGACACCGGCTTTTTCCAGCGCGGCATTGACGTTGTTGATGTAGGTCTGGTGATGCTTGGTGTAATGGATTTCCATGGTCACAGCGTCGATATGGGGTTCGAGCGCGTCGTAAGCATAGGGCAGTTTCGGAAGCGTGTAAGCCATCTGCAATCTCCAGTTGAAAAATCGGTAAACATGAATCGCGGCCGAGGGGGCAGGCATTGCCAAGGTCCAGCCGCGTCAATGCAACAGCTTATCGCTTTTGCATCGTCGATGCGATGAAGGCCAAGCGCATCGCAGGGATTAATGCCGTCTACGACAAACCCCGCGCACACGCCATCGCCGACGCCCAGGCCCACTGGAAGTTGTAGCCTCCCAGCCAACCCGTTACATCGACCACCTCGCCGACGAAGTGAAGGCCGCGCACCTCGCGTGCCTGCATGCTGCGTTGATCCAGGCCCTTGGTATCGACACCGCCCCGCATCACCTCGGCTTTCTTGTAGCCTGCGGTGCCGTCGGGCGACAGTGTCCAGGCGTGTACGGCGGCCCCCAGACCCCGCAAGGCCCGATCCGGCGCATCGGCTAACCGCAGCTGTCCCAGGCCGCCTGCGGCGTCTTCGAGCCAGGCGTCGGCCAATCGCTTGGGCCACAAACCCGCCAGCACCGTAGAGAGCTGCTGCTTGTTGCCGCTGCGCGCGGCCATCAGTTCGGCCGCCAGATCGCGTCCCGGCGCCAGGTTCAGGGTGATCGCCGTGTTCGGTTGCCAGTAGCTGGAAATTTGCAGGATGCCGGGTCCCGACAGGCCCCGGTGCGTGAACAACACGTCTTCCAGGAAACGGGTAGCGCGCTTGCCCTCGCCGGTGATGATCTCGGCCTCGATGGCCAGTCCGGATAAAGGCACATAAGGTGCCCAGACCGGTCCTGCAAACGTGAGGGGCACCAGCGCCGGACGCGGCTCGACCACCTTCAACCCGAACTGGCGGGCCAGCTTCAGACCGAAATCGGTGGCCCCCAACTGCGGGATCGCCATACCGCCTGTTGCTACCACCAAATGAAGCGCAGCAATCGCCCCCTGATCGGTCGCCAGGTCGTAGCGCACCCGATCGTCGGCCTCGCTGCGCGCCACGCCATCGACCTTGCACGGCATACGCCATTGCACCTGACCGCGCGCGCACTCGGTGCGCAGCATCTCGATGATGTCTTCGGCGCTGTCGTCGCAAAAAAGCTGGCCTTTATGTTTCTCGTGCCATGCAATGCGATGCTCGCGCATCAAGCCCAGAAAGTCTTGTGGCGTATAGCCCGCCAACGCCGAGCGCGCGAAATGCGGGTTCTCGGAAATGAAGTTGGCGGGCTGCGTGTTCACGTTGGTGAAATTGCAGCGCCCGCCACCCGAGATGCGAATCTTCTCGGCCAGACGTTCGGCGTGATCGATCAACACGACCCGCAAGCCACGCTGGCCGGCCGCGGCGGCACACAACATGCCGGCCGCGCCAGCGCCGATCACGGCGACATCGAACATTAGTCTTCGATCAGGCAATCGACGTAATAACGCATCGTGCCATCGGGCATGGCCTCGCCCGCCAGACCGTGGACGTACGTCTCGAAGCCTGGGAAGCGCTCGTTGAATTCGCGCGCGAATTGCAGGTACTGGACGATGGTGCTGTTGAATCGTTCGCCCGGCACCAGGAGAGGAATGCCCGGCGGGTACGGCGTCAACAGCACGCCGGTCACACGGCCTTCCAACTCGTCGATGCTGACGCGCTCGACCTCACGATGCGCCATGCGGGCGAACGCATCCGATGGTTTGAGCGCAGGCACCATGTCGCTGAGGTACATCTCGGTGGTCAGGCGAGCGACATCGCGGGCGCGATAGGCTTCATGAATCTGCTGACACAGATCGCGCAGCCCCATGCGCTCGTAGCGCCGGAAGCTCTTGCAGAAGTCCGGCAGAATGCGCCACATCGGCTGGTTGCGGTCGTAGTCGTCCTTGAACTGCTGCAAGGCCGTCAACAGCGTGTTCCAACGGCCCTTGGTGATGCCGATGGTGAACAGAATGAAGAACGAATACAGACCCGTCTTCTCGATCACCACGCCGTGCTCGGCCAGATACTTCGACACCAGCGCCGCCGGGATACCGGTTTCGCCGAACGACCCCGAGATATCCAGACCCGGGGTGATGACCGTGGCCTTGATCGGATCCAGCATATTGAAGCCATCGGCCAAGCTGCCGAAACCATGCCAGTGGTCGTCGGCTTCCAGCAGCCATTCGTCGCGCTGGCCGATGCCCTCGGCAGGCAGGCGATTGGGACCCCACACCTTGAACCACCAGTCGTTGCGACCGTATTCGCTTTCGACCTTGCGCATGGCGCGGCGGAAATCCATGGCTTCACGGATGCTCTCTTCGACCAGCGCGGTACCGCCCGGCGGCTCCATCATGGCCGCGGCCACGTCGCAGGACGCGATGATGGCGTATTGCGGCGAGGTCGAGGTGTGCATCAAGTACGCCTCGTTGAAGATGTTGCGATCCAGCTTGCGCGTCTCCGACTCCTGCACAATGATCTGCGAGGCTTGCGAGATGCCGGCCAGGAGCTTGTGGGTCGAGTGCGTGGCGAAGACCATAGCTTCGGGGCTGCGCGGACGATCCACGCCGATCGCGTGCATGTCGCGATAGAACGTGTGGAACGCCGCGTGCGGCAACCAGGCTTCGTCGAAATGCAGCGTATCGACGTAGCTGCCCAGTTTTTCCTTGATCATCTCGACGTTATAGATCACGCCGTCGTAGGTGCTCTGGGTCAGCGTCAGAATGCGAGGTGTCTTGTTCAACGCTTTGCGGGCGAACGGATTGGCTTCGATCTTGCGCTTGATGTTCTCGGGTTCGAACTCTTCCAGCGGGATCGGACCGATGATGCCCAGATGGTTGCGGGTCGGGCGCAAGAACACGGGGATCGCGCCAGTCATCGTGATGGCGTGCAAAATCGACTTGTGGCAGTTGCGATCCACCAGCACGATGTCGTCGGCGGCCACGTTGGCATGCCAGACGACTTTGTTCGAGGTGGACGTGCCGTTGGTTACGAAGAAGCAGTGATCGGCGTTGAAAATGCGTGCGGCATTCAGCTCCGACTCGGCCACCGGGCCGGTGTGGTCCAGCAACTGACCCAGTTCGTCGACCGCGTTGCAGACGTCGGCGCGCAGCATGTTCTCGCCGAAGAACTGGTGGAACATCTGGCCCACCGGGCTCTTCAAGAACGCCACGCCGCCCGAGTGACCCGGGCAGTGCCACGAGTACGAACCGTCCTGGGCGTACTTGACCAGCTCGCGGAAAAACGGCGGCGCCAGGCTATCAACGTAGCTCTTGGCTTCGCGAATGATGTGACGCGCCACGAACTCGGGCGTGTCTTCGAACATGTGGATGAACCCGTGCAGTTCGCGCAGGATATCGTTCGGAATGTGTTCCGAGGTGCGCGTCTCGCCGTAGAGGTAGATCGGAATTTCTTCGTTGCGGAACCGCAATTCGTTGATGAAGGTGCGCAGCGCCTTGATGGCGCTGGCCACGTCTTCGGGCGAATCGGCATCGAACTCCTCATCGTCGATCGACAGGATGAAGGCGCTAGCGCGGCTTTGCTGCTGCGCGAACGAACTCATGTCGCCATAACTGGTGACGCCCAGCACCTCGACGCCCTCGGCCTCGATGGCGGTAGCCAGTGCGCGAATGCCCAGCCCGGAGGCGTTTTCAGACCGGTAGTCTTCGTCGATGATGATGATGGGGAAGCGAAATTTCATGCGGGCGCTCCAGGGTTGGCAAGCAAACGGACGCGAGTGTACATCTTGCGCGTGACGAAGCGGCGGCAGTGTGCGTGCCCTGCTCGTTTTTCGAATGTCACAGTAACAAAAACGGCGGCGCAGCAGGGCTGGCCGCCGGATGGGCCGGGGATCAAGGGGGTCAGGTACGCGGCAAAGTCACGCCGCGCTGGCCCTGATATTTACCGCCACGGTCTTTGTAGGACGTCTCGCAGATCTCGTCGCTTCCCAAAAACAGCATCTGGGCGCAGCCCTCCCCGGCGTAGATTTTGGCCGGCAGCGGCGTGGTGTTGGAGAACTCCAGCGTCACATGGCCCTCCCACTCGGGTTCGAGCGGGGTGACGTTGACGATGATGCCGCAGCGCGCATAGGTGCTTTTGCCCAGGCAGACGGTCAGTACCGAACGGGGAATGCGGAAATACTCGACCGTGTGTGCCAGCGCGAACGAGTTCGGCGGGATGATGCACACATCGCCCTTGAAGTTGACGAAGGATTTCTCGTCGAAATTCTTCGGATCGACGATGGTCGAGTTGATGTTTGTGAAGATCTTGAATTCGTCGGCGCAACGCACGTCGTAGCCGTAGCTACTGGTGCCGTAGCTGACGATGCGCCCGCCGTCGGCGCCGTGGCGCACCTGACCGGGCTCGAAAGGCTCGATCATGCCTTGTTCTGCCGCGCGTTTGATCCAACGGTCGCTTTTGATGCTCATGGAAGTCAGCCTGTGTCCTGAAAGTATTTCGGTTTGGTGACTATTTTAGTTCAGCCTTCAGCGGAAAAACGTCCGATACACCAGAGACAGACCACTGACCGTACCGGCCTTGATATCCGCCGATAAGCCCGGACGCAGCAGATAGCTGGCCCGACCCACTGTACCGGTTCCGCCCATGGACTGCTCGATACTGAGAGTGATCCCGTTGGCGAAGCGCTTGCTGGCCACGACGAATTGTTGGGCCAGGTCCTCCGAAGGCCGGTTGATACTGCTGGCCACCGTGCGGTCGGGCAGGATGCTGCCCGACGAGCCGATGGCGCCCGAGCGCACGGTCACGTCGTCCAGACCGAATTTCCGATAGAACGGCTCGCCACCGGAGATCAAAGCAGCTCCTGCCGACAGCAGCAAGGCCGTCTCGCCGCCGCTGTCGTCGGGCCCGCGCCCCAGAATCAGCCAGGATAGTTTCTCGACATCGCTGACCGCAGGATAAGACACCAGGTCGATGCGCGGGCGTTGGGCTGTGCCCCCGACCCGCACGCCGGCCTCGACCGCCTGATTGGTTCGCAAGGCTTCGATGTCCAGAATGGGATTGTCGATCGCGCCTTGGAAGGTCACGGTCCCACGCCGCAATTGCAGTCCTTGACCGTACGCTTCGATGCGCCCGCCCCGCGTGCGCAGTTGCCCGGCCCCCGATAGGCGACCCTGGTTGAGCAAAATCTGCATGTTGCCCACGATGCCCGCATTCAAGCCCATACCGGTGATGTAGAACCGTGGACCCATGTCGTATTTGAGATTCATGGTGGCATCCAACGACACGTTCACTTTGTCGCTATCGCCCGGCCGGCGGACTCGCACGTCGTCGTCCAGCGAGGGCACGCTCTGCAAGATTTCCAGACTGACCCAACCCGCATCGCTCTTGATGTCGCCGGTGATCGACACGCGCGGCAAGGCCGCATCGATGTCTATGCCGCCGGTGATCATGGCGAAGCGATCCGAGCGTTGCAGAATCGGGAAACGATGAATATCCACCCGCAGCTGACCGGTCGACTCGTCCAATCGCCATTGACCCTTGGCCTCCAGATAGCCGTTCTTGGCATCGGCCTCTTGAGTGATCCAGGTGCGGGTGCGCCACTCGGTGGGCAGCACGCGCAACATGGCAGGAAAGCGCAAGGCGTTCAGCGTCACGACGTTGTTTGCCAATGTGGCCGATAAGGTGCCGTCGAACAGCCGTACGCCATTGTCAATCTGCACCAGCTTCAAGCCGCTTGCGTGCACACTGCCCGTCGAATCCCACTGACCATTGAGCGTGCCCGAGGCGTCGATCGTCGCATCGACCGCGCCCCCTACCTCAATAGAATCGCCGGTAAACAAGCTGACCCAGCTGAGGTCAGAGATCTTGGCGTTCAGCGTGGCACGAATGCGCTGGCGGGGGTCCAGGCCCAAGCCGCCCGCATCGGTGGCCACCACGACCGCCTGCATTGAGCCATCGACCTGCCCCATCCGCGCCGTGCGGGCATGCAAGCTGCCATCGACCCGGCTCGCTCGGGCACTGGTGGGCTTGATCGCCAGATCCAGCGACAGCGCGTTCAGGCCCAAAGGCACGGGCGGGTCGCCAGGAATCAGCAGGTCTCCCGAGCGACGAACGATACGGGCGCGGCCACTCAATGCACCGGCGAATTGCAGATCCCAATCCAGGTCGAGGGCAATCTCGCGGGCCGACGCCGGGGCCTGGCCATTGATTCGGACGGGGCGATTGTCGGGCGCTTCGAGCGAGGCAGGATCGAGCGCGCCCAATATGCCGCGAATCAGGGGCTCGTTGACCACAGCGTTATCGACTCGGCCGGCGGTCTGCCAACGGCCCGGGCCGCCCCGAGAGCCCCGATGCGCCAGCACCATGCGCTGATTGTTGGGCAGGCCGAGATTGAGCGTCGTGGCGGCTACCTGCCATTGCCAATCGGGCGCGACAGCGTGAGGCAGAAAAGACAGTTTGAGCGGTTGCGCCAGATCGACCCGGAATCCGGCATGCGCCGCCCGCACGCTATCGATCGTTCCGCGCCAGCCGATGCTGCGATCTATTGGGGTCGATACCAGGGGCGCTTCGACACCCGAGGTCGCCGGTGGCGTAGCGGAAGCGGGTGCTGCCGGGTTGCCTGGCGCCGCGGGTTGGGGCTTTGCGGCGGGGTCGCCGCCCCAGCCACCCGAAAACTGCACGCGAGCCTCGGCAGGCGCCAGCCCCAATTGACCGGCACGGGGCGAATCGGGGGTATAGCTGGCCTGCAAATCGCCACGATGCGCGCCGATCGTGCCGCCGATCTTGCCTTTCAGGCTGGCCCCGCCGGGCAGATCCGGCCACAGCGCCGCCAATCGCGGCACGCTCAGATCCAGATCGATGGCACTGGCGGATTGCCCTAGGCTGCCCGTCATGCGCAACCGATCGCCCGCTACCGTCAGATCGACATCCAACGCATCGATACGCAAGGAGGCCAAAGGATCGGCATTCGGGGCAGGCGTGCCGTCGGCCAGCACCAGGCCGCGCACATGGCCGCTCAGGGCTTGATTGTTCCAGCGGCTGCCCTCGCCCACGACGATATCCAGACCGGCACGCGACAGGCTTTGCCGATTGACGATCGCCACGTCGAAACCCGCCGTCAGGCTGATAAGCGCAGGTGGAATGGCATCGCCGACCAGTCTGCCGACATCCAGCCGCGATACGGTCAATGTCCCCTCGAGCGCATCGTCCACTTGCCCATCGCGGGCAGTGCTTTGCCAATCGACCTCGGCATTCAGACCCGAGCCATCCGGCAGCGACAAGCGCGCTTGAGCACTACGCAAAGGAAACAGGTCTCGCAAGCTCAAGTCGGCGGTGGCTTCCAACGTGGCGGCACCGCCCTCGCCGTGCAAAGCGACCTGCATGCTTTCCAGCGAACCTTTGGCCTGAGCTCGCAGGACAATGGCGCAATCGGCGCTCGCCGGGGCCGCAGCCGTGCTTGCTGTCGGCGTCGCAGCCGCCGCCGGCGCGTCCCACATACGGCGCACGCACAGCGGCGAATCCGCCGTCTGCCCGTGAGCCGCCACGTAGAGGTCGGCGGCCAGCGGCCAAGGATCGGCCCACCCGTTCAAACTCAGCTCGCCTTCGACATCCATCTCGGCCACAGCATGACCGATGCGCAAAGTGTTGATTCGTAGCTGCGCCCCATTCTGACCGGCTGCAACCATGCCCTGCAGTCGGCCTAGCGACACCGGCAGCGACGTGCCGTTCTGTGTCAAGGTGAACGCGCCCACCGCCAGATAATCGACAGCGATATCCACCGGCAAAGAAATCGGCGTGCCGTCAGAGGGCGCTTCGGGCTCGACCGGCTCGACGCTGGTCAACGCCACCGTCAAGTCGCCCACCGCCAACCGGCTCACATGCAGCAAGCCGCGACTCAACTCGCGCCAACCGACGGCCAGTTCGATGTCCATGGCATACACCGATACACCCGGAAACGCGATATCCAAACGCCGCAGCCGCACGCCTTCTAACAAGCTGCCATTGACGTCCTCGGCCACGCCATCGAACTGGCTGGCCACCGTCGTCAGCAACACACGCGTGCCGCGCTCGCTGGCGGCCAGCCAGAACACCAAGCTCGCCGCCAGGGCGATCACCAGCACCAGCGCGGGTAGCCACCAGACAAAAAACGCACGAAGCACGCGAGCCAAGAATCGGATCAAAACGCGATACCCAGGGAAAATTGCAGCTTCACTCCGCCGCTACGGTTGCCGTGCGCCACATCCAAAAACAGCGGACCGGCAGGCGTGCGAACGCGCGCGCCCACACCATAGCCGACTGCCCACTGCATGCTACCGAAGGAAGACGAGGCATCGCCTGCGTCCACGAATACGCCCATGCCGAAGGTATCGTCGAAATAATGGTCGTACTCGATGCTGGCCACCGCCATGGCGGCGGCACCGACGACGGCGTCGCCCCGCCGCTCGCCCAAACCGAGATACTTGTAGCCTCGAACCGTTCGGGCACCGCCCGTGCGATAACCGAAATCGTCTGGCACCCGCACTCGATCGTTGGCCCATACCTTGCCCACCTCGCCACGCACGGTCAGCACATCGCGCTCGAACATCGGCCACCACTGTTGAACGCGCAGATCGACCCGGGTAAACGGCTCTTGCTTATCCAGCGTCATCCCCAGACCGCTCCCCAGCGCGATCAAGTTGCCTTCGCGAGGGTTATAGCGACTGTCGACGTCGCGGCGCAACCACTGCCCCGTGGCGGTCAGGGTCGGCAAGTTATAGCTCTCGGCACCGCTGATATCGATCTTGTCGTAGGCACCCAGCAAGCCGAAACGCGTTTCGTAATCAACCCGGCCGGGTCCGCGCGTCTCGATTCTGCGGTTTGCACCGACGGCATAACGCGTTTGACGCAGGCCCTGAATATCGCTGCGGTCGGCCAACAAGCCGATGCTGTCCCGATAACCTTTTTCGGTCGGCGGCAGCAGGAAGTCGGCATAGGCGCGTTGCCGCTTTCTATCGAGGCGCACCCCGGTTTCCATCGTCAGCGGCAAGCCGAGCACCACATTCTGCCGATATTGCGCCTCGCCCCGCACGCCGACATCGGAATCAAAACCCAAAGACGTCGCGAAGCGCTTGGGCGGTGCCTCGACCACGCGGACATTGACCGGCAGGGTGATTTCGCTGTCGGCATCGACTGGCGGCGCTGGGGGCGCAACGCCGCCCGCCACCCGCGCGTCGCCTTCGGGCTGAGTCGGATCGGTGCGTCCCACCGTCAGGCCATCGTCTTGGGGCAAACTGGCCTTGCGCAGCGCACGGCTGGTTCGCACCGACTCGTCATCGTCCTCGACCCCCGGTGTGGCCGAAAAGCCTTCCTCGCCGGGACGCTCGACCGTCACGAAAGCACCCCGAAAAAACGAAGTGCCCTGAAGATCTTGCTGCCATTCGTCCAACTGGTTCTGATCGAAGGGGTCGCCTTCGCGGTAACGGATGTAGCGCGCAATCAAACTGTCGGGCACGCGTTCGAGACCCTTGGTGCGCAGCTCGCCCAGATGCACTTGCGGCCCACTGTTGATCACCACACGCAAGGCCACTCGGGCAGCATCGGCATCCACGTCGGCAGCCGAAGCCGTCATCCGGGCCAGATAAAAATCACGCGTGCCGATGTCGTCCAGCAAGGCCGCTTTGGCCTTGTTCCAGTCGGCGTTGATAAACGGACGCCCCTCCGGCAGCAACCACGCACGGCGCAGTCGCGCCACGCGGTCGGCGTATTCGGGGCGGGCGATACGGCCTTCGAACTGGAGATCGACCGACCCGATCGTGGCCCGCTGTTCCGGTTCAATCACGATATCCCAGGTCTCACCCGCCACATCGGTGCCAACTTCCAAGCTCACCTGCGCCGAAAAATAGCCTTGCGTGGCCAACGCGGCCAAGGTGGCATCGCGCGCGCGGCGGCGCAAGCGGTCGGCTTCGCCGCCGTCCTGATCTTCGGCCTGCGTGGCGATCACGTCGACCGATTGAGTGATGACCTGCAAAGCCTGTGGATTAATGCCGCCCGGATCGATGATGATTTCAGGCTTGGCCGCCCAGGCGGCTGCGCTGACGCAGACCGCCCCGAATGCAAAGATGCGTTTCAGCATCGGCATGGGTCAGGGCTTCACCACGATTGGGGGAAACAAGCCAGCGGTATCGCGCGGCAGGGCCGCAATCTTGAGGGCGACCCGGCGAGCGATCGCCTGGTAGGCCCGCGCCGCCGCACCGTCGGGATCGGCTACGACAGTCGGCCGTCCGGCATCGGCATGCACCCGGATGTCTATCGACAGCGGCAGTTCGCCCAGGCTGTCCACCTCGTATTGCGTCGCCATGCGGGTACCGCCCCCCTCGCCAAAGATATGTTCAGCGTGACCGCACTGACTGCATACGTGTACCGCCATGTTCTCGATCACGCCCAGCACCGGCACATTCACTTTCTGGAACATGCGCAAACCTTTGCGAGCATCGGCCAAGGCCAGATCCTGCGGTGTGGTGACGATGATCGCGCCGACCACGGGCGCTTTCTGGGATAGGGTCAGGGCGATGTCGCCCGTGCCCGGCGGCATATCGACGATCAGATAATCGAGATCGCCCCAGTTGGTTTGGCGCAGCATCTGTTCGAGCGCCTGAGTCACCATGGGCCCACGCCAGATCGCTGGCGACTCGGGGTCGATCAAAAAGCCAATGGAATTGGCCTCGATGCCATGACCGGTCAACGGCTCCATCGTCTTATTGTCTTTGCTCTCGGGACGGCCCTCGATGCCCAGCACGGTAGGCACGCTGGGCCCGTAGATATCGGCGTCCAGAATACCGACTCGCGCGCCTTGCACCGACAGCGCCAGCGCCAGATTGGCCGCGGTCGTGCTCTTGCCGACGCCCCCCTTGCCCGAAGCCACTGCGATGATGTTGCGCACCGTAGGTAAAGGTTTCAAACCTTGTTGGACGGCGTGCGCGGCGATCCGCCAGCCCACCGTCACGCGAACGGCCGATAAGCCCGCGCCAGCCAACGCGGCGTGCGCGGCAGCTTGTAGCGCGGGCACACAGTCGGCGGCCGGATACTCGAGCCACACACTGACGGCAGTATGGGGGCCGTCAGCCGCAACGTCGCGTTCGCGCAACCCCGCGGCCAGGTCGCGGCCCGTCACCGGATCTACGACTTGCGCCAATGTCTTGCGGATTTGTTCTATGCTCGAACTCATGTCACTATTGATTCCCAGGCGGATCGGCGATAGCCGACGTCTTACACACCCTAAAGGATAGCGGATAAGGCAGGAACCTTTTTCTGCTTCATTCGTCAGACTGTCTATGACCGACACACTTACCCGTTTCGTGCGCACCATCATCCTCGCCATGCTGGCCCTCGTGGGCATGGGCATGGCGCTGCTGTTTATGGTGTCTACTGCCATCGCCGTGGGCGTGCTTTACGTCGTGGCCAAGCTGCGCGGCAAGCCCTTCGGGGCCCGTGCCTATTGGAGCCAGCGCCGCGCCGGCCAGAACCCGTTCCAGAAAGCCGACCCCTTCACCCGCGAGCAGGCGCGCCGCCCCGACGTGGTCGATGTGGAAGCTCGCCGCGTCCACTGACACGGACATGTCACGCTGAGTTCTGCTCTATCTCGCGGGTCGGGCGAAGTCGAATTTCAACGACTCGGGGCTTCAGCCCGTGCGGGCTTTGGCTTTAGAATAGCCGGTTCAGTTTCTTAACCAGCGGCTACTTCCCCATGACTCGCACCCTTTTCGTCACGACCGCACTGCCGTATGCCAACGGCTCGTTCCATACCGGCCACATCATGGAATACATCCAGGCCGACATCTGGGTGCGTGCGATGCGAATGGCTGGCCATACGGTGCATTTCGTCGGCGCCGACGACGCTCATGGCGCGCCCATCATGCTCAAGGCCAAAGCCGAAGGCATCACCCCAGAAGCGCTGGTGGGCCGCTACGCAGCCGAGCGCCCAACTTATCTGAACGGTTTCGGCATCCGTTTCGACCACTGGCACAGCACCCACTCCCCTGAGAACGCCGCCCTGTCCGGCGAGATCTACAAGTCGCTGGTGGCCGCTGGCCTGATCGCGTCCCGCGAAGTCGAACAGTTCTACGACCCGGTCGAAGGCATGTTCTTGGCCGATCGCTACATCCAGGGCGAGTGCCCCAAATGCCACGCCAAGGCCCAGTTCGGTGATTCGTGCGAGGTGTGCGGCGCGGTGTACGCACCCACCGACCTGATCGAGCCATACTCGGCACTCACGGGCGCCACACCCGTCCTGAAGTCGTCCGAGCACTTTTTCTTCAATCTGTCCGATCCGCGTTGCGTCGAGTTTCTGCAAAAGTGGACGACGGGCGAAAACGTGCGAGGCGCCAAGCGCTTGCAGTCCGAGGTGTTGGCCAAGACTCGGGAGTGGCTGGGTGCCGAAGGTGGCGAAGCCAAGCTGGGCGACTGGGACATCTCGCGTGACGCACCTTACTTCGGTATCGAGATTCCGGATGCGCCGGGCAAGTACTTCTACGTGTGGCTGGATGCGCCTATCGGCTACCTGGCCTCGCTCAAGTCGTATTGCGCCGTCAAGGGCCTGGATTTCGATGCCTTGCTGGATCCTTCCGGCTCGACCGAACAGGTTCACTTCATTGGCAAGGACATCATTTATTTTCACGCGCTGTTCTGGCCCGCCATGCTGCACTTCTCCGGTCGCAAGACGCCGGATCAGCTCAACGTGCATGGTTTCATGACGGTCAACGGCGAAAAAATGTCCAAGAGCCGGGGCACGGGCATCTCGCCGCTGCGCTATCTGGATCTCGGCCTGGATGCCGAATGGCTGCGGTACTACATCGCCGCCAAACTCAACGCCCGCGTCGAAGACCTGGACTTCACCGCCGCCGATTTTATTGCGCGGGTCAACAGCGACTTGATCGGCAAGTACGTCAATATCGCCAGCCGCGCCGCCAACTTCCTCACCCGTCACTTCGATGGCCAACTGGCCTACATAGGCGACACCACGGCCATGGTGCAAACGCAGCAAGCTTTGGCCGCCAATGTCCGTGAGAGCTACGAGGCACGTGAATTCGGTCGCGCCATTCGCGACACCATGGCCTATGCCGACTCGATCAATCAGGCATTCGACGCCGCCCAGCCCTGGGTGATCGCCAAGACGCTCGAAACGGCCACTGCCCAGCAGCGTGCAACCTTGCAGGACGTATGCTCGCGCGCCCTGGCGGGCTTCAAAGCGCTATCGATCATGCTGACCCCCGTACTGCCCGCAGTAACTCGCCGGGTGGCACTGGAGCTGTTCGGCGGCCAACGCGAATACACCTGGACCGATGCCAGCATCGTTCCCACCCACGTCGCGCCGTTCAAGCACTTGATGCAGCGGGTCGATTCGAACGTGCTGGAAAATCTGTTCGACACGCCGGACGATGCCGACGCGGGCGCCGGTACAAAAGCGCCGGCCAATGGGGGAGCGGTCAAGGCAGCAGGTGGCGCGGGCAAGGCATCGACCAGTGCGACCGAATCCGCCGCCGGATCGCCGACCGTTGCTGCGGCAGGATCGGCGGCCAGTGGCTTGCCAGTTCACGCACCGACCGACGCCGACGCACCCGCGCCGGGTGGCGAGGCAATCGCGCCGGTCATCGGCATCGATGATTTCGTGAAAATCGATTTGCGTGTCGCACGAATCGTTCAGTGCGAAGAAGTACCGGACTCCAAGAAGTTGCTCAAGCTGACTCTGGACGTCGGCGAGGGCCGTCATCGCACGGTGTTCTCGGGCATCAAATCGGCCTACCCGCCTGCCGATCTGGTCGGCAAGCTGACGGTCATGGTGGCCAACCTGGCGCCGCGCAAGATGAAGTTTGGCGTGTCCGAAGGCATGGTACTCGCCGCCAGCCATGCCGACGACAAGGCGCAACCGGGTATCTACGTGTTGGAGCCGGGCTCCGGCGCACAACCGGGTATGCGCGTCAGCTAAGCGAGAACGCCTGGACCCGCAAGCGGCTCAATCGTACTGCGGCTTGCGGTCCAGCGCTGCCACCTGCTCGCCGATAGGCGCGGGGGCAAGCCCGGCGTCGACGGCCTGACGCTCGTCGAATACGAAGCAACTGCCCCGATAGTGCCTCTGACCCACCGTCTCGAAGTACTTCAGGATGCCTCCCTCCAGCTGATAAACCGTCTTAACGCCCTCTTCGGCCATCAGAATGGCGGCCTTCTCACAGCGAATTCCACCCGTGCAAAAGCTGACGACCGTTTTGCCTTCGAAGTCTTGTTTGTGACTACGTAGCGCTTCGGGAAACTCCGTGAACTTGCGCAGCCCCCAGTCGATCGCCCCCTCGAAGGTACCCGCAGCGACCTCGAAGCCATTACGCGTATCCAGCAGCACCACTTCGCGCCCAGCATCGTCATGCCCTCGATCCAGCCACGCCGCCAGCCGCTCGGCGGTGACCGCCGGCGCACGGCCCACTGCGGGACGAATCGTCGGGTGATCCATCCGGATTATTTCCTTTTTGATACGGACACGCATCTTACCGAATGGTACGGTGTCGGAATAACTGCGTTTCACCTCTAATGGTCCGATCGCAGGTTCGGCTTGTATGGCGTTGACGATCGCCGCGATATCGGCGTCGGCGCCAGCCAGGAACATATTGATGCCTTCTGGAGTCAGAAGGATGGTGCCTTTGATCCGGTGTGCGTCGGTAAGCGCGATACACCGCTCGCGCAATGCGGGCAGATCATCGAGCGAAACGAATTTGTAGGAGGCGATGTTGACGATGCGGGACATGCTGGGCGAGATATTCAGTCGGCGACAAGACGGCTATGGTAACCGGCGCCGCGCTGCCGGGCCACGACCGCAGCTGTCGGGCGACGGCAGTGCCGCCGCCAGCAGCCACTGGGCCCACGCACCCTTAAGTGTCGTCGGCGGCCTATGGCGTCACGCCACCCACGCAGCGGGACGGAGTGCGCGCTGGAGCAGCGAGGCCATTGGCCGCAACGCATGGGTCGCCGAGCGAGTCTCGTTCTTTCGAGCGTGGCGTGCCAATCCGCAAGGCGTGGGTGCCATCGTGCCATCAAGCGCTCGCCTGGCGCGCGCCATGACACGTCATATCTCGCCCACCACGGGCCCGGTGATCGAACTGGGCGCAGGCACGGGCGTTTTCACGCGTGCCTTGCTCGATCGGGGCTTGCACGAAGCCGACCTGACCTTGGTCGAGATGGATCCCGACTTCGCTCATCGCCTGACTCGACGCTTTCCCGAGGCCGAAGTGCATGTGCTGGATGCCAGCCGACTGGCGCGCCACACGCTGCTGGACGGCGAACTCGCCGGCGCGGCGATCTGTGGCGTGCCGCTGTTGAACTTGCCCTTGAGAGCCCGTATCGGGTTGGTGCGAGGCACTTTCGCGCATCTCCGCCAGGGCGGCGCGCTGTATTTTTTTACCTACGGACTGCACTGCCCGATTCCCCGGCGGGTGTTGGATTCGCTCGGCGTACGTGCAGCGAAGATAGACGTCGTGCTGGCCAACGTGCCACCCGCCCATGTGTGGCGACTGACTCGCCGAGGCCGCCGTAGCTAAGGGACTGGACGCAAGGGCACAAGCCTCGCAGGCAGGCTACGTGCTGAAGGCAGGATAATGCCCCTGTTGCTTCGTTCTGACTCTCGGAGACCCGCCATGCTATTCGTACATACCCCACGCTCTCTTGCCTGGATGCTGGCGCCTTTGCTTGCGGCAGGACTGGCAGCGGGCTGCGGCACGCATACCGGCCAGGCCGCAGCGCAAGGCGCGGCGGCCACCCATGCCGCCACCACGCCCGACACCATCGCCCAGACCAGTTGGACACTCACTCGCTGGACGTCGGCAAGCGGTCAGCCTCGCCCCGTTCAAGCGGCGACCTCCGATATACGGACGCCTGGTCAAGCCAACCCGCGCGCACCCGGCAAACCATCTCGGCCAGATACAGAAACCCGTGCTGTCACCTTGGACTTTCTCGCCCAGGGCAAAGACTATCGAGTCGCCGGATTCTCGGGTTGCAACACCTACCGGGGCCGCTACGACTTGGCCAAGGGCAAATTGTCGATCACTGCGCCTGCATCCACTCGAATGGCATGTCCGTCACCGGCCGCGGCAGCGCTCGAGCGCGACTACCTGAAGGCATTAGCGAGCATCAAGATCTTCAGTTTGGATAGCGGCAGCGCACCGCGCCAGATGACGTTGACGCTGGACGGTGGGGACGTCCTAGAATTTACCCGTGGCGACGATCCGCCCACGGGCTCTTGAGAGCGTGCCAGCCTTGCCTACCCACCGGGACTCGAACATGCCTGCCAATCGCTCTATGCTTGCCGTCCAAGTGCCCACACACCGCCCGCTCGACGCGGCTGATGCCGGGTTGAACGCCGCGCCGCACCGTCGCTCGCTGGCCTGGGTCGCCGCTGTGGCAACGGCCACCGTGGCAGCATTGACGGCCTGCACCAGTCCGCCGCAAAACGACCGGGGTGTCGTCGTTCCGCAAACCGTTTATCAACCCGCCGAGGCATCCAACCCATACACGCAGACTGCGTGGGAATTGGCGCGCTGGACTCGGGTGGGCGGCGGCCTGCGGCCTGTCCCACACGCAGCCAACGGTCAGCAAGCGCTCACCTTGGTGTTTACGCAAACCGACGGTCAACGCCGTTTGAGCGGACGTTCGGGCTGCAATAGCTACTCGGCGGATTACACCGTCGCCAACGGCTTGATCATGTTGACGTCTGCACCCGTCGCTGGCGCACGCAACTGCGCCACCCCTGACGCTGCAGCGCTCGAACGCGATTACCTGAGCGGCTTGGCGCACATTGCAACCTCGGGCGTAGACAACTACAGCAACCCGCAGCGACTGACCATGACGTTCGCCAATGGCGAGATCGTCGATTTCGCGCGCCGCCTGGATCCTATCGCAGGCCAACCCGGTCCTGCCAAGTTGATCTACGTGAACGCCCAGCGCGTACCATGCATGGGGGTCGCACCCATGCAATGCCTGCAAGTCCGCGACACGCCGTCACAGCCCTGGCAGCTGCATTACGGCGACATTGTGGGCTTCGACTTCCAACCGGGCTCGATCTACCGATTACGCGTGATCGAAGCCGTCGATCCCCATCCCCCCGCCGACGCGCCCTCCTCGCGCTGGGTGCTCGACGCCGTCATCGAACGCGTAGTCGTCGGCTACTGATCCTTGCTCCGCTGGGTACGCTCGGCACGCGCATTGCGGCAATCGATCCATTGCACATCAGGAGTTCGTCATGCCGTCGAACAAACAGATTCATCTGGTCAGCCGCCCCAAAGGCGAAGCCACAGTAGAGAATTTCAAGCTCGTCCAAACCCAGACACCGCCTCTGGTCGATGGGCAGGTTTTGCTACGCCATCACTACATCACGCTCGATCCATACATGCGTAGTCGTATGAACGACACCCGCAGCTACACCGCCCCTCAGCCTCTGGACGAGGTCATGCAGGGCGCATCGGTTGGCGAGGTGGTCGAAAGCCGCCACGCCGATTTCAAAGTGGGCGACAAAGTTCTCGGAGCAGGCGGCTGGCAGGAATACAGTGTGGTCGACGGCACCTCTGGCGCGGGCTTGCGTAAGGTGGACGACAGTCAGGTGCCCTTGTCGTATTACTTGGGCGCAGTAGGCATGCCAGGTGTGACCGCATGGTACGGCCTCACTCGAATACTCCAACCCGCACCCGGTGACACCGTAGTCGTGTCGGCGGCAAGCGGTGCGGTAGGCAGTGCTTTCGGCGCATTGGCGAAGTCTCGTGGGCTGCGCGTGGTGGGCATCGCCGGCGGTCCGGAAAAATGCCGCTACGCGACTGACGAGTTGGGATTCGATGTGTGCATCGACTACAAGACCCACAAAGACGTCAAGAGTTTGTCCAGCGCGCTGGCCGCAGCGGCACCCAATGGCGTACAAGGCTACTTCGAAAACGTCGGCGGCTACGTGTTCGACAGTGTGCTGGCACAGATGAAGCCCTTCGGTCGCGTTGCGCTGTGCGGCCTGATCTCCAGTTACGATGGCGCGCCCCAGCCTTGGCACGCGCCGTCGCTCATTCTGACTCAGCGCCTGACCGTACAGGGCTTCATCGTCAGCGAGCATCAAGGCGACTGGCCACGAGCCTTGAAAGAGCTTGCAGAGCTGGTAGTGCAGGGAAAATTAAAGCCTCGCGAATCCGTGTCGCACGGCATCGACTCGACGCCGGAAGCGTTTCTCGGGCTGTTGAAAGGCAAGAATTTCGGCAAGCAGTTGGTCAAGCTGATCGATTGATCCGGCCTGGCAGTGTCGGGTTGCAGCGTAACGATGCGAGGTCGAGACCCGCGCCAAGATCCGTCCAGGGTCGCCTTTTTTGACAAGCGCAGCAGTCGAACGGGCCAATCCGGCGCGGGCGGCCACGTCGGATTGGCGCAAGTTCATGCCTTGACGAAGCCGGGTCACGCGCGCCGCCCAACGCGTACGCCTCTTGCACGCGCTCATTGGTCAAAAGAGGGGTTTCGTCTCGCTTCATATGTCTGCAATCCCAGACCGTAAGTCGGTTAAGGATCATTATTCCGGACATGTGTTCAAGCGGAGGTTATCGCTCGTTCGGAATCACACATTGGAGCAAGGTGCTCCTGCCACCGCCCACGGGGTCGATCGGGCGACACCAGAAACGCCCGGCTAAAACTGTATGCGAACGCCCGCCAAGATTGCGCGTTCAGACCGGCTCTCGCCATGTTCGCTGGCATAGCGAGCCGTATTGCCTAATTTGCGCCCGAACGAAACGCCGATGTAGGGGGCTATCTCACGGGTCATCTCGTAGCGCAGGCGCACGGCAAGGGAGGCATTCGACAGACCTGAGCCGATCCCCCGCGCCTTGTCGTTCTTCCCGTACCAACTCGCTTCGATCGTCGGAGTCAGAATCAGGCGCTGAGTGAATAAGAGATCGTATTCAGCCTTCAACGCGAGTGCGGTTCGTCCAGAGCCTCCCACATAACCCGTGATCTGCGTATCGATATTGTAGGGAACGGTGCCTTGCACGCCAATCGCAGCCCAGTTGCGGCTCGCACCCTTACCGAAATCGCGACGCGCGCCTAATTGCACATCCCAGAATGGCGCAACGACATGACTCCAGAATGCCTCTACTTTTCCGTCTGTTTTGTTTTCGACCCGACTGCCTTCGCTCTTTATCCAAAGCTTATTCAGATCACGCCCAATCCAGAACTCGCCATCCCACTGAAGACCTGTTTTGCCCGCTCTGTCATAGGCCAGCCCGAGCTTATCCAAAACGAAACTGCTGCTCACAGTGTCCTCCATCAAATGCGGGCGAATGCCGTATCCGGCATAGTTCCGATTTGTCGTTCCATCGCTGGTCGGCAAGCTTCCCACTGGCACGGCATCGGATTGCACACCGCGCGACATATCCTGCATCGCACCGTGATCCATGCCGTCCATCGAACCGTGGTGCATATCGGGCTTCGTGCCCGGATGCACATGACCCAGAGCAGTTCCCTGAGTCGTCGCCAAAATCAAACCACCCGCAATCGATGCGAGCCTATTTTGCAGATATCGATAAGTTGCCATTTTCGTTCTCACTCCACGACCACGGCACGAAACATTCCAGCTTCCATGTGATAGAGAAGATGGCAGTGATACGCCCAGTTCCCCCTTGCATCGGCACTGACTCGATAGGTGAGGCGTTGCGCTGGATTCAAGCTGATCGTGTGCTTGCGCACCTGAAACTTTCCGTCAGCAGATTCCAGGTCGCTCCATAGTCCGTGCAGATGGATGGGATGAGCCATCATCGTGTCATTGATCAACACGAACCGAACCCGCTCGCCAAACTTGAGCACAATGGGCCTTGTCTCACCGAACTTCACGCCGTTGAACGACCACATATAGCGGTCCATATTGCCCGTCAGGTGAAGCTCGATCTCGCGGGTCGGAAGGTGATTGTCGGCGGGCTCGACAACAGAGTGAAGATCGGCATATGTCAGAACCCTGCGGCCGTTGTCGCGCAAACCAGGGCCCGGATCGTCCAGCCGGGTCGAGACGACATCGGGGACCATCGAATTGGCTGGACTGCGCTCGGCCCCATAGGGGTGCTCGATCCTGACCATGCCGCTTTCATGGCCGCTGTGGCCATGCCCCATTTCTCCCATCGCCGGCCCGTTCGGGCCGTCTTTTTGCATACTGTGCATGTCGTGAGCCATGCCCA